>NZ_CP028129.1:1241555-1862333 GCF_004011095.1 Rathayibacter rathayi
CGCCGAGGGTTACCGGCTGCCCAAGCGGGTCCCGCTTGCCGTCGTCTCCACGTCGGGCAATCTGGCCGGGCACCGCCTCGAGATGGCGGAGGGTTCCCGGGTACTGCTGCTGGTCCCGGAGTCGCGCGGCCCGGTCGAGGGGCTCCCCGCCGGAGTCGAGGTGGTCGCCGTCCCCTCCGACTCGGAGCGTCTTAGCGTAGAAGCGCTGCTGGACGCGCTCGCCGCTCGCGGACTGCACCGCGTGGTTTGCGAGGGCGGCGCCTCCCTCTCCGGGCAGTTCCTCGCCTCCGGCCGGGTCGATGAGTTCTGCCTCACCACGTCCCCCCGCGTCGTCCTCCCCGGCCTGCCGGTCGCGACCGGTGCGGTGGACGTGGACGACGCATACAGCCTCGTTCTGCTGGCTGCTGATGACCGCGGGGCCGTCTACGCCCGCTGGAGTCGCTCGAGCTGACTGACCGAGCTGACCGGCCCGCGTCCGGCGTGCCTTCACCTCCCCGGCGCGCCGAAACCCTAGTCTGCGATCGTGCCCGAATTCCCAGCGTCGTCCCAGCTCCCCGAGGAGTTCCGGGTCGCGACGGAGTCGATCCGCGCCGCTGCGACGCGCGCCGAGCTCACCGTGTCCAAGATCACCTCGCCCGCCGGCCTCGCCCCGTGGGCGCTCGCCCTCTCGGGCGACGTTTCGCCGACCGCGCACGGCCGCGACTCCGAACTGGGCACCGGCCGCTTCATCCTGCTCTACGACCGCGACGAGCCGGAGCAGTGGGGCGGCCCCTTCCGCGTCGTCTGCTTCGCCCAGGCGCCGCTCGAGGTCGAGATCGGCACCGACCCCTTCCTCGCCGAGGTCGCCTGGTCCTGGCTGATCGACTCGCTCGAGTCGCGTGGCGCCGCTTACTCCGCCGCGTCCGGCACGGCCACCAAGGTCCTCTCCACCGGCTTCGGCGAGCTCGCCGCGCAGGGCGACGGCGCCCAGATCGAGATCCGGGCCTCCTGGAGTCCGGAAGATGCGCAGCTCGCCGCACACATGGAAGGGTGGGGGGAGCTGTTGTGCATGCTTGCGGGTCTCCCGCCCGTAGCGAGCGACGGTGTGACCTCGCTCGCCTTCCGACGGAACAACCGTGATTGATTACCGTGTTCTCTCCACGCCCGACGAGTTCCTCGCCGCGGTTGACGCTCTCGCTGCAGGTGAGGGCCCCGTCGCTGTCGACGCCGAGCGTGCCTCCGGCTTCACCTACTCGCAGCGGGCCTATCTGATCCAGGTCTATCGGCGCGGCGCCGGGGCATTCCTCTTCGATCCCCCTGCCATTGGGCGGATGGACGCGCTGCAGGCGGTCATCGGGCAGGAGGAGTGGGTGCTGCACGCCGCCAGTCAGGACCTCGCCTGCCTGCGCGAGGTCGGTCTCGACCCGGTGCGGATCTTCGACACCGAGCTGGCCGCTCGACTTCTCGGCCTGCCCAGAGTCGGCCTCGGCGCCGTTGTCGAGGATCTGCTCGGCATCCACCTCGCGAAGGAGCATTCGGCCGCCGACTGGTCGACCCGCCCCCTCCCGCAGAGCTGGCTCGTGTACGCCGCGAAGGACGTCGAGCTGCTCGTCGATCTGCGCGACCGCATGGAGGAGATGCTCATTGCCGCGCGCAAGACGCGGATCGCCCGTGAGGAGTTCGAGGCGACCCTCGCCCGAGCTCCCAAGATCGTCCCGCCGGACCCGTGGCGCCGCCTCTCCGGTGTGCATTCCCTGCGCGGCCTGCGCCCGCTGGCCGTCGCCCGCGAACTCTGGCTGGCTCGCGATGCGTTCGCCCGCGAGCGCGACATCGCCCCCGGCCGTCTGATCCCCGACGCCTCGATCATCGCCGTCGCCCGCAACATCCCTACCAGCATCGGTCAGCTCTCCGGTCGACGCGACTTCACCGGACGCGCCAGTCGCGGCGAGGTCGAGCGCTGGTGGGCTGCCATCGAGCGCGCAACGACGACGGAGGACCTGCCGAGCCCGACTCGCCCGGCGGCCGACACGCTCCCTCCGCCTCGTGCCTGGGGCGACCGCAACCCTGCGGCCGACGCGCGGCTGAAGGCCGGGCGCGCCGTCGTCACCGAGATCGCTGAGCTGCTCTCGATGCCGGTCGAGAACCTGCTCACTCCGGAACTGCTGCGCCGGGTAGCCTGGAACCCGCCGGAGCCGCTGACCGCAGAGTCGATCGCCACCGAGCTGAGTCGCGCCGGCGCCCGTGTCTGGCAGGTCAAGGCCACCTCGGGCTCGATCGCGACCGCGTTTGTCGACGCGGCCCAAGTGCAGGACGAGGGCATGGAAACCCCTTCGTAGGATGCAGCAAAGGATTCCGGTCGCGCCGTGCCGGTTCCTACCATCGACGGCGACCGTGAGTTCCTGGGAGGCATTGTGGCCGAGAGATCCGAAGTCGTGTTCGTGGACGGAGTCCGCACTCCGTTCGGGCGTGCCGGCGAGAAGGGCATGTATTGGCAGACCCGAGCCGACGACCTTGTCGTCAAGGCGATGATCGGGCTGCTGGAGCGCAACGGCGCGCTGCCGAAAGAGCGGGTGGACGAGGTGGCCATCGCCGCCACCACCCAGCAGGGCGATCAGGGCCTGACCCTCGGCCGCACGGCGGCGCTGCTCGCCGGACTGCCGAAGTCCGTGCCTGGCTTCGCCATCGACCGCATGTGTGCCGGAGCGATGACTTCGGTCACCGCCACCGCGGGCGGCATCGCGTTCGGCGCCTACGACGTCGTCCTGGCGGGCGGCGTGGAGCACATGGGCCGGCACCCGATGGGATTCGGCGCCGACCCGAACCCACGCTTCCTCTCGGAGCGCCTCGTCGGTGAGGACGCGCTCAACATGGGCCGGACCGCCGAGCGGATCCACGACCGCTTCCCACACCTGACCAAGGAGCGCGCCGACCACTACGCCCTGCGCAGCCAGCAGAAGCTCGCCGCCGCGTACGCCGCAGGCAGCATCCAGCCGGACCTGGTTCCGATCGCCACGCGCAGCGCCTCCGGGTGGGGCCTCGCGACGGCCGATGAGGCGCCGCGCCCGAGACGACCCTCGAGGGGCTCGCGGGGCTGCGCACTCCCTTCCGCCCGCACGGCCGCGTCACCGCGGGTAATTCGTCCGGCCTCAATGACGGGGCGACCGTGTCGCTTCTGGCGAGCGCGGAGGCCGCGAAGGAGCTGGGCTTGTCGACGAAGATGCGGATGGTGAGCTTCGCGTACGCGGGAGTCGAGCCGGAAATCATGGGCATCGGACCCGTGCCCTCGACCGAGAAGGCGCTCCGCAAGGCGGACCTGAGCGTCGAGGACATCGGGCTGTTCGAACTCAACGAGGCATTCGCCGTGCAGGTGCTCTCCTTCCTCGACCACTTCGGCCTCGACGACGACGACCCGCGGGTCAACGAGTACGGCGGAGCGATCGCGGTCGGCCATCCGCTCGCCTCCTCGGGCGTGCGGCTGATGATCCAGCTCGCCCGGCAGTTCGAGGCGCACCCCGAGGTGCGCTACGGCCTGACCGCGCTCTGCGTGGGCCTCGGCCAGGGCGGCACAGTGATCTGGGAGAACCCGCACTTCGATGGCAAGCGCGGACGACGGAAGGGACGCTGACCCATGCTCGACGGATTCGAGAACCTCCTGGACCTCGCCGAGGGCGAGGTCGTTACCCACTCCTACGTCCGCGACGTGCCGCTGCCCAGCGGCCGCACGCTCGCCCTGATCACGCTCGACAACGATCGCGACCACACCCGCCCCAACACCTTCGGACCGGCCTCGCTCTTCGAGCTGGCGGACGTCCTGATCGCGCAGAAGGAACGCGCGTCGCGTGGCGAGATCCAAGCCGTCGGCATCACGGGGAAGCCGTTCATCCTCGCCGCAGGAGCCGACCTCAGCAAGGTCGGGACGATCCCCACCCGTGAGCTCGGCCGCCAGCTGGCGCGGCTGGGCCACCGCACCCTCGGGATGCTCGCCGAGCTGGGAGTACCGTCCTTCGCCTTCATCAACGGGCTCGCGCTCGGCGGCGGCACCGAGATCGGCTTGAACGCCGACTACCGCACTGTCGACTCCTCCATTCCGGCGCTCGGCCTTCCCGAGGTCTTTCTCGGCATCATTCCCGGCTGGGGCGGTGCCTGGCTGCTGCCGAACCTGATCGGGATCGAGAACGCCCTGAAGGTCGTCGTCGAGAACCCGCTGAAGAACAACCGCACCCTCAAGGGCCAGGAGGTGTTCGACCTCGGCATCGCGGACGCGATCTTTGCCCCGGCGACTTTCCTCGAGGACTCGCTGCGCTGGGCCGACGGCGTGATCGGCGGCTCCGTGACGGTGGAGCGGCCGAATGCGCCCGGCAAGCTGGAGCGCTTGGTCAAGTGGGACGTCGCCATCTCGATCGCGCGTAAGCAGCTGGAGTCGCGCATCGGCACCGTCGCGGCCGCGCCGTACCGGGCGCTGGAGCTGCTCAAGGCGGCGAAGAACACCACTCGCGAGGAGGGATTCGCCGCCGAGGACGAGGCGCTGGCCGACCTGATCTCGGGAGATCAGTTTCGCGCCAGCATCTACGCGTTCGACCTGGTGCAGAAGCGGGCCAAGCGCCCGGCCGGCGCGCCCGACAAGGCGCTCGCGAAGCCCGTCACGAAGGTCGGAGTGGTCGGCGCGGGTCTCATGGCGTCGCAATTCGCCCTGCTCTTTCTCCGTCGCCTCCAGGTGCCGGTGGTCATCACCGACCTCGATCAGGAGCGCGTCGACAAGGGAGTAGCGGGCATCCACGCCGAGATCGACGTACTGCTGGCGAAGGGCCGGATCTCCCCCGACGACGCCAACCGCCTCCGCGCCCTGATCACCGGCACGACCGACCGCTCCGACTTCGCCGACGCCGACTGGGTGATCGAGGCCGTCTTCGAGGAGCTGTCGGTGAAGCAGGAGGTGTTCGCTGACATCGAGCGCTACGTCTCGCCGACGGCGGTCCTCGCGACCAACACGTCCTCGCTCTCCGTCGAGCGGATCGGTGAGCGGCTGCAGCATCCGGAGCGACTTGTGGGCTTCCACTTCTTCAATCCGGTCGCGGTGATGCCGCTCATCGAGGTGGTCCGGACGCCGCACACCGACGACGAGACCCTCTCGACCGCGATGGTGACCGCCGCGAAACTCAAGAAGAACGCGGTCATCACCCGAGACACCCCGGGCTTCGTGGTCAACCGCGTGCTGGCGAAGGTCCTGGGCGAGGCGATGCACGCCGTCGACACCGGCACCCCGTTCGAGGTCGTCGAGCAGTCACTCGCTCCGTTCGGCCTGCCGATGACCCCGTTCGAACTGCTCGAGCTGGTCGGCCTCAAGGTCGGCGCGCACGTCCTCGACACGCACCATGCCGCGTTCCCCGACCGCTTCTTCGAAAGCGCCAACCTGCACCGTCTCGCCGAACTCGGCCATGTCTTCGAGCGGGATGCGAAGGGCCGAGTGAAAGGCGTCGACAAGCGCGCGGTCGCGATCGTCGCGGGCGGTACGGAGCCGATGACGGCCGAGCAGCTGCGGCTGCGCGTCGAAACGGGTCTCGCTGACGAGGTGAAGCGGATGCTGGACGACGACATCGTGCACGCCGCCGAGGACATCGACCTCTGCCTCATTCTCGGCGCCGGCTACCCGTTCCAGATGGGTGGGCTCACGCCCTACCTTGACCGTGCCGGCGCCAGCGAGCGTGCCTTCGCAGACACCTTCCACCACCCGGCCATCCGCGGCGTCGACTGACCAGGGAGGGGCGCCGGAGCCTCCTCCGCTCCGACGCCCCTCACCCGACGCCGCTCTTTCGCGCCTCCTCGGACGGATTCCTCCCGCTCCGCCCCTCCTTCGATGCTCCGCCCAGCTTCGCCGCTTCGCCGCTTTGTCGCTGAGCCGCTGAGCCGCCGCATCGACGCTCCGCCCTACCTATCCCATCCTCCGATGTGCAGGGGATCGTCCGATGTGCAGGGGATCGTCCGATGTGGAGGGCTTTGTTCGACCAGGTAATTGTGCGGTCTGCAGGACATCGTGCGGTCTGCAGGAGAAGATGCCATGAGCAGGGGATCGGGCCCTTCGGGACCACCTTGAGCGGTAAAATCGTCGATCCGACACAGGAGCCCTGCGAATCGCACCGTCCCCTGCGAATCGCACCGTCCCCTGCAAATCGCACTCCGGCTCAAGAGCCGCCCGCCAGGAGCCGCCTCGTCAGTCGCTGCGGGCGCCGTCCCGGGCAGCGACCTCGTCCGGCAGCGGACGGGCGACCGGGATCTTGCTACCCAGTACCTGCGCGACCACGTCGCGGGCGATGTGCTGGGGAGTGAGTCCCACGTCTTCGAGGATTTCCTCGCGCTTCGCGTGGTCGAGGAACTGGTCGGGCAGCCCGAGTTCGGTCACCGCGGTGTCCACGCCTGCCTCGCGCAGATCCTGGCGGATCCGGGTGCCAATACCGCCGACGCGCACGCCGTCTTCGATCGAGACGAGGATGCGGTGCTCGCGGGCTAGCTCGATGATGCTGGCGGGTACGGGCACCACCCAGCGCGGGTCAACAACCGTCGCTCCGATCCCCTGGGCCGCGAGCCGCTGGGCGACGTCGAGCCCGATCGCAGCCATCGGCCCGACCGTGACCAGCAGCACGTCCCTGCGCTCGGCGCACGCGAGCACATCGACCCCGTCGTCGAGGCGCTCGATCGCGTCGATCTCGCCGCCGACGCTCCCCTTCGAAAAGCGCACGACGGTCGGCGCGTCGGTGACTCCGACGGCCTCACGCAGCTCCTCGCGCAGGCGCACGGAGTCGCGCGGCGCTGCGAGGCGGATGTTCGGTATGACCTGGAGGATCGCGAGATCCCACATGCCGTGGTGGCTCGGTCCGTCCGGCCCCGTTACTCCTGCGCGGTCCAGGACGAAAGTGACGCCCGCCCGGTGCAGCGCGACGTCCATCAGCACCTGGTCGAAGGCACGGTTCACGAAGGTTGCGTAGAGGGCGACGACGGGGTGCAGACCGCCGAAGGCGAGTCCCGCGGCGGAGGTCACTGCGTGCTGCTCCGCGATCCCCACGTCGAAGACGCGCTCCGGGTACTTCTCGGCGAGACGGTCGAGCCCCACCGGGCGGAGCATCGCGGCCGTGATCCCGACGATGGTCGGATCCTCGTCGGCGAGGGTGACGATCTCCTCGGCGAACACCGACGTCCACGAGGGAGCGCCGGCCGCGCTCAGCGGCTCGCCGGTCTCGGGGTCGATCTGACCGACCGCGTGGAACTGGTCGGCCAGATCGTGAACGGCCGGACCGAAGCCCTTGCCCTTCTGCGTGATCGCGTGCACGATTACTGGCTGGCCGTAGTCCTTCGCCTGCTGAAGGGCCTCCTCCATCGCGGTCAGGTCGTGGCCGTCGATGGGGCCCAAATACTTGATGTCGAGGTTGGAGTAAAGCGCCTCGTTGTTGATGAAGCGACTGAGGAATCCGTGCAGGCCGCCGCGCATCCCGCGGTACATGGCCGCGGCGGGTTCGCCCAGCCGCTCCGAGACGGCGCGGGAGCCGTGGTGCATCGTGCGGTAGGTCGGCCGAGTGCGGACACCGTTGAGGAATCGGGCCATGCCGCCGATGGTTGGCGCGTAGGAGCGGCCGTTGTCGTTGACCACGATCACCAGGCCGCGGGCGTTGTCGTCGCTGATGTTGTTCAGCGCCTCCCAGGTCATGCCGCCGGTCAGGGCCCCGTCGCCCACCACTGCGACGACGTGGCGATCGGTCTGGCCGGTCATGGTGAAGGCGCGGGAGATGCCGTCCGCCCAGGAGAGCGAGCTGGAGGCGTGCGAGCTCTCGACGATGTCGTGCGGCGACTCCCTCCGCTGCGGGTAGCCGGCGAGGCCACCCCGCTGACGGAGCTTCGAGAAGTCCTGACGCCCGGTCAGCAGCTTGTGCACATACGACTGGTGTCCAGTGTCGAAGACGATCGCGTCGTGCGGCGAATCAAAGACCCGGTGGATCGCGATGGTGGTCTCAACGACGCCGAGGTTCGGACCGAGGTGTCCGCCGGTCTTCGAAACCTCGCGCACGAGGAAGTCGCGGATCTCCTGCGCCAGCGTCTCGAGCTCTGCCGTGGTCAGGCGATCGAGATCGCGCGGACCGGCGATGGTCTCGAGAACAGCCATGCGCGCCGCCTTCCGGGTCGTGATCGAGGTGGGTGAGGTCTCCCGAGTCTACGCACGGGGCCCCCGGGAACGGGTGTGCACCTCCCCGAAGGGGAGGCGCACACCCGTTCTGCGGCCGACTTAGACGAGCGAGCGCAACACGTACTGCAGGATGCCGCCGTTGCGGTAGTAGTCGGCCTCACCGGGAGTGTCAATGCGGACAACCGCGTCGAACTCGACGGTCTGCTTGCCCTCGGCCGAGTGCTCGGTCGGCTCGGCGACCACATGCACTGTCTTCGGGGTCACGCCCTCGTTCAGCTTCTCAATGCCCGAGATGCTGATCGACTCGGTGCCGTCCAGTCCCAGCGACTCCCAGCTCTCGCCCGCGGGGAACTGCAGCGGCACGACGCCCATGCCGATGAGGTTGGAGCGGTGGATCCGCTCGAAGCTCTCAACGATGACCGCCTTGACGCCCAGGAGGCTCGTGCCCTTGGCCGCCCAATCGCGCGACGAGCCGGAGCCGTACTCCTTGCCACCCAGGATGACGAGCGGGGTGCCCTTGGCCTGGTAGTTCTCGGAGGCGTCGTAGATGAACGACTGCGGTGCGTCGGGCTTCGTGAAGTCGCGGGTGTAGCCCCCCTCCACACCGTCGAGCAGCTGGTTGCGCAGGCGGATGTTCGCGAAGGTCCCGCGGATCATCACCTCATGGTTGCCGCGGCGCGAGCCGTAGGAGTTGTAGTCCTTGCGGTCGATGCCGTGGGCGTCGAGGTAGCGACCGGCGGGGCTGTCGGCCTTGATCGAGCCGGCGGGACTGATGTGGTCGGTGGTGACGGAGTCGCCAAGCTTGGCGAGCACCCGCGCACCGGCGATGTCGGTGACCGGGGTCGTCTCCATCGTCATGCCGTCGAAGTACGGGGGCTTGCGCACGTAGGTCGAGGACTCGTCCCACTCGAAAATTGAACCCTCGGGGGTCTGTAGCGCCCGCCAGCGCTCGTCGCCGTCGAACACGCCCGCGTACTGCGTGTCGAACATCGACTTGTCGATCGAGGAGTCGATCGTCGCCTGCACCTCGGCCGCGTCGGGCCAGATGTCCTTCAGGAACACGTCCTTGCCGTCGGAGTCGGTGCCGAGCGCATCGACCTCGAAGTCGAAGTTCATCGAGCCGGCGAGTGCGTAGGCGATCACGAGCGGCGGGCTGGCCAGGTAGTTCATCTTCACGTCGGGGTTGATGCGGCCCTCGAAGTTGCGGTTGCCCGAGAGCACCGCGGTCACGGCGAGGTCGTTGTCCTGCACCGCGGTCGAGATCTCCTCCAGCAGCGGGCCGGAGTTGCCGATACAGGTCGTGCAGCCGTAGCCGACGGTGTAGAAGCCGAGCGCCTCGAGCGACTCGGTCAGACCGGCCTTCTCGTAGTAGTCGGTGACGACCTTGGAGCCCGGGGCCAGCGTGGTCTTCACCCACGGCTTGGCCTTCAGGCCCTTCTGCGTGGCGTTGCGGGCTAGCAGGCCGGCGGCGAGCATTACGGAGGGGTTCGACGTGTTGGTGCAGGAGGTGATCGCGGCGATCGCGACCGCGCCGTGGTCGATGGTGAAGCTCTCGCCCTCACCGAGCTCGACCGTGGTGGGCTTCGAGGCGGTGGACGGCGCGTGCGAGCGATGGGTGTGCTCGTGGCTGCTGTGGGCGTCCTGCGGCTGCAGTTCGCCCGGGTCGGAGGCCGGGAACGACTCGGCGATGGTGAGGTCGACGATGTCGTGCGAGACCTCCGCGTAGTTGTTGAGGTCCGATTCGAACTGCGTCTTGGCGGAGGAGAGCTCGATCCGGTCCTGGGGGCGCTTCGGACCCGCGATCGAGGGCACGACCGTCCCCAGGTCGAGTTCGAGGTATTCACTAAACACGGGCTCGACCGCGGGGTCGTGCCAGAGCTTCTGCAGCTTGGCGTACTGCTCGACGAGCGCGATCTGCTCGTCGCTGCGACCGGTGAGGCGCAGGTAGTCGAGAGTGACGTCGTCGATGGGGAACATCGCAGCGGTCGACCCGAACTCGGGGCTCATGTTCCCGATGGTGGCGCGGTTCGCGAGCGGAACCTCGGCGACGCCCGCTCCGTAGAACTCGACGAATTTGCCGACCACGCCGTGCTTGCGCAGCATCTGCGTGATGGTGAGCACGACGTCCGTCGCGGTCACACCGGTCGGGATCGCGCCGGCGAGCTTGAAGCCGACGACCTTCGGGATCAGCATCGACACGGGCTGACCGAGCATCGCGGCCTCGGCCTCGATGCCGCCGACGCCCCAGCCGAGCACGCCCAGACCGTTGACCATCGTCGTGTGCGAGTCGGTGCCGACACAGGTGTCGGGGTAGGCGCGCACGACGCCGCCGATCTCGCGCGTCATCGTGACGCGGGCTAAGTACTCGATGTTGACCTGGTGGACGATGCCGGTTCCCGGCGGGACGACCTTGAAGTCGTCGAAGGCGGTCTGCCCCCAGCGGAGGAACTGGTAGCGCTCGCCGTTGCGCTCGTACTCGAGTTCGACGTTGCGCTCCAGAGCGTCCTCGGTGCCGAAGAGGTCGGCGATGACGGAGTGGTCGATGACCATCTCGGCGGGAGCGAGCGGGTTGATCCGGTTCGCGTCGCCGCCGAGCGCCGCGACGGCCTCGCGCATGGTGGCGAGGTCGACGATGCAGGGCACGCCGGTGAAGTCCTGCATGACCACACGCGCGGGGGTGAACTGGATCTCGGTGTCGGGCTCCGACTCCGGCACCCATTCGCCGAGGGCACGGATGTGCTCAGCGGTGATGTTGGCGCCGTCCTCCGTGCGGAGGAGGTTCTCGAGCAGCACCTTGAGGCTGAACGGAAGCTTCTCGTGACCGGGGACCCGGTCGATGCGGAACACCTCGTAGTCGGTCGCGCCGACCGTCAGGGTGTCTTTGGATCCAAAGCTGTCTACCGCGGACACGTCGCCCTCTCCTTCGCTGACTGCAGCGTCCGCCGACGGGCGGCGCCGCTCTCCGTCCTCATCTTGACGACCGCGCACAGCGACCTGCCACCAAGGAGAACCTAACTCCACGACGTCGAAGCTCTCGGACGTCCTCGCCGCGACTGTGCGGGGAGGCGGGCGTTATTTATCTCGACGTCGAGACAATTCTACGCATGATCCGGAGTATCGCCCGCATCGGCGCGCTCGGCGACCACTCGGTACTCCGCGCGAACGGCGAGCACGGTGAGCACCAGCAGTGGCGCATAGAGCGGCAGGCCCAGGACGAGCTTCCAGGTGCCGAGCGCCGTGGTGTCCTGAGCGAGGTACAGCGGATACTGCACGGCCAGGCGCAGAAGGAAGAGCCCGGCCCAGGCGAGGGTCAGCACACCGAAGAGGCGGCGCTTGCGCCGGTCGCCGCGCCAGGCGGTCCCGTCGCCCATCAGGTAGCCGGCTGCTACTCCGATCAGCGGCCAGCGCACCAGGACCGAGACCAGGAAGACCAGGCCGTAGATCAGATTCGTGACCAGGCCCGGCACGAAGTTGTCGACGGCGCGCCCCGTGAAGAGAGCGAGGGCCGCCGAGACCACGACACCGAGTAGTCCACCGACCGCCTGGATCACCGGCGTCCGGCCCAGGACGCGCGCCACAGTGAAGGCCACGGCCAGTCCGACGGAGGCGACCAGCGAGAGAACGAGTTCCGCGGTGATCGTATAAAGCACCACGAAGGCGATGCCGGGCACGACGGCCTCGAGGATCCCCCGCACGCCGCCCATCGTGCGCAGCAGCGCACGCCCGTCGAACGGCTCGCCGTCCGCGACGGCACCGAGGCCGGAGCGACGAGCCGCCTGCGCGATAGCGTCGCCCGCTTCGGGCCGGGCCGGCTCCTCGCGGCCGGCCGGTTCCTCGTGCCGCGCAGGGTCCATGCCGGTCAGCTCGCGCTCTGCTGGGTCTGGCTACCGGTTGGCACCTTCAGCGGGATGAGGTCGCGCGGAGGCATCGGCCCACTGCCGCGCACCACGACGATGCTACGGAAGAGCTCCTCGACCGAGGCCGCGGCCTGCTCGTCGACGGCTCCGGCTCCGGCGATCACGCCGCGGAGGAACCAGCGCGGGCCGTCGACTCCGACAAACCGCGCAACGCGGGTCTGACCTCCCGCGAGGGGTAACTCGGCAACGAGCTCGGGGCCGAAGACCCCCTCGCGCTCGGTGGTCGAGCCGCCCTGACGGCCGATCTGCTCGGCGATCTGACCGCGGATCTCGTGCCAGAGGCCCGACGAGCGCGGGGCGGAAAAGGGCTGCACCTGCAGCGTCGAGCCGGCGTAGTCGAGCCCGACGGCGATGACGCGCTTAGTGCCCTCCTCGACCTCGAGGCGAATGTGCATGCCCTCGCGCGGGAGGACCTTCACTCCGCCGAGGTCAATGTAGGGGCGGACCGGATTGGCCTCGCGCTCGTCGAGCGGACCGGCTTCAGCGCGGTCCTCCGGCGCGGACTTCTCGAAGTCCTGCTGAACCGGCTCGGCGGCCTCGCCGGCCGTGGGCTGGATGTCGCTCATGCGCTCTCCTCGTGAATTCTGGTCTCCTGGGCTCCGGCGGCGTACCCGGTGGATCCGAAGCCGTCCGTGCCGCGGACAGAACCGGGAAGCTCCTCGACAGTGGTGAACCGTGCCTGCACGACGGGGACGATCACGAGCTGCGCGATCCGGTCGCCCGCGGTGACGTGGTAGCTCTCGCGCCTATCGGTGTTCAGCAGCGCCACCCGGATCTCGCCGCGATAGCCCGCGTCAATGGTGCCGGGGGCGTTGACGACGGTGATGCCGTGCGTGAAGGCGAGCCCGCTGCGGGGGACGACGAAGCCGACGTGACCCTCGGGCAGCGCGATCGCGACTCCGGTGCCGACGCTGGCGCGTTCGCCGGGTGCAAGCAGTACGTCCTGGGTGGAGTGCAGGTCGGCTCCGGCATCGCCCGGTCGGGCGTAGGAGGGGAGCCGGTCCGCGGTAATCGGAACGTCGACGGTTGCAAGCACGTGATGAGGGTAGACCACATCGTCTGGTGCAATAGGGTCATGCCGTCTTACCGAGAGAGGCTGTGGCCCGCGCCCTGGCTCTTCGTCGCCACCGCCCTCGTCATCCCCGCCAGCGTCCTGGTCTTCGCACCCATCGACCTACGGGTCGGAGTGATCGTCGCGATCGTGCTGTACGCAGGCTGCGTGCTGTCGCTGGTCGCTTTGTCTCCGGTGGTCGAGGTGACGGAGGGGGAGCTGCGCGCCGGTCGCGCTCACATCCCGCTCGATCTGGTGGGCGAGCCGTCCTCGTACACCGGGGATCAGGCGTTCGCCGAGCGGGGGCCCCGGCTGGACGCGCGGGCGTACCTGGTGATTCGCGGCTGGGTGAAGGACGTGGTGCGGGTACCGATCGAGGATCCGGCCGACCCCACGCCGTACTGGCTGGTCTCTACCCGCCGCCCGAACGACATCGTCGCCGCGATCCAGGGATCACGGCGACGGAGCGGTCGTCCTTCGGAGCCTGGTGGCGCTTAAGCGGCGCACTCCAGACAGATTGGTCCGAGCTTCTCCTCGTGGTCGATCTGCGAGCGGTGCTTCACCAGGAAGCAGCTCACGCACGTGAACTCATCCGCCTGAGGCGGAAGGACCACGACGTCCAGATCAAGGTCGGACAGATCGGCACCGGGCAGTTCGAATCCGGCCGGATTGTCGGCGTCATCGACGTCAACGACCCCGGACATCTTGTCGGGAACTCGCTCCTTCAGGGCCTCGATCGACTCGGAGTCGTCATCGGTCTTGCGGGGGGCGTCGTAGTCCGTAGCCATTCCCATCCACTTCTTATTTCTGCTCTTCAATAAATCGGCGGGGTCAGTGTGCATCACGACGCATCGATTCGCAAACCACGGAGGACGGCTCTTGACACCCGCTCGCCCCGCCTCCTTCCGCCCCAACTTTCGACCCGCCCGGGGTATTCCCGGTCAACAGCCCGGGCGCGTGGCATCCTTGCCCGGTCCGCGTCCACAAGGAGGGTCCCCGCGATGATGGAACTGAAGGTGATCGGCGTCGAGGGCGGATCGCTCGTGCTCGTGTCCGACGGCGGCGAGCGCTTCTCTGTCCGTATCGACGAGACGCTGCAGAGCCAGCTGCGGCCGCGCGTCCACTCCCTCCCCCCGCGCGAGAAGCGCGTCTCACCCCGCGAGATCCAGGCGCACATTCGCTCCGGACTCTCCGCTGAGGAGGTCGCCGAACTCACGGGCGCCGATCTGGGCTATGTGCAGCGCTTCGAGGGCCCGGTCACCGCCGAACGCGAGCACATCGTCGCCTCCGCACTCGCGGTCCGCGTCTACACGAGCACCGACCCCGATCCGCTCGAGGAGGGAACGCCGTTTGGCGGCGTCATCCGCGACCGGCTCGCCGCCCTCGGAGCCGAGGGCGAGCAGTGGTCGAGCTGGAAGGAAGAAGAAGGCTGGGTCGTCAAGCTCCTCTTCCGCTCCGACGAGATCGACCATGACGCCCGCTGGCGCTTCGACCCGCGGAAGGCGCTGCTCTCGCCGCTGACGTCCGAGGCCATCACGCTCTCTCAGCAGGGCGAGATCCGTCCGACGCTCATCCCTCGTCTGCGCGCGGTCATCCCCGCCGCGGTCGATGAGCTCGCGACCCGGTTCGACCCCGACTCGGCCGAGGCTCCGACCCGCTCCGCCCGGGCCGATCATCCGACGGCCGGCCGGCCCGCCGCGATGCCACACGCGCGTCCCGCCGCGGTGCGCCCCTCCGACACGGAGCCGCAGCCGGCCCTCGCCGAGAAGCCGCGCCCGATCTCGACACTCCCCCGCCCTGTCACCAGCACCACGGAGCAGCGCGAGCGCAACCTCAACGACACCGCCGACCTGCTCGACGCCCTGCGGCGTCGCCGAGGCGAGCGGGATCACGCCTCGAGCCTCCGAGGCCGCGAGGAACCGGAGCCCGAGGTCGAGCTTCCCGTGGCCGAGAAGGCGCCGGAGCCTCCGCGCGTCACTCCCCCGATCCCCGAGCAGCCATCGGGTGTGCGCGGGAGCATGCGCCGTGGCCGGGCCTCGATGCCGAGCTGGGACGAGATCGTCTTCGGGGCCCGCACGGACGACTGAGCGGTGCCCGCTGGCGTCCGTACCGGCTCAGGTGTGCGTACCGGCCGAGGCTTGCGTACCGCTCAGGCCTGCGTACCCCTCAGGCCAGTGCGCCGAAGCGGAGGAGCGGCACCTGCGTCTCCTCCGGCGTGAGTGAGCCGTGCTGCCCGACCATCGAGCGCCCGGACGAGTCATCGGCTGCGTAGTAGGCGATGGCCTTCCGTGCGGCGACGAACACATCGCCCATCCGCTCGGCCGCCTCCCGTGACACCTCGCCGAACCAGCCGCTCGCCACGACCTCCTCGCGTGTTGCGATCCAGGCGCGTGATCCCTCCGCCTCGATCCAGCGCCGCGCCACCTCCTCAGCGTCCACGCCCGGCTCGAGGTGCAGCTGGAGGCAGCGCGGCTCTCCGCCGAGGTGCCGGACGCCCTCGAGCAGCGGGCCGCGCTCAATGAGCACATGCGAGGAGGCGGGGACGTCCACGATCCCGTGGTCGGCCGTCACCAGCAGTCCCTCCCGAGCCGACAGCCCTCGGACCGTGCCGCCGACCTCGCCGTCCAGCAGCTCGAGCGCCGCAGTCCACTCCGGCGACTCCCAGCCGCGCGCGTGCGCCGCCTGGTCGAGCTCGGGGACGTAGAGGTACACCAGCTGCCGTCCCCCCTCGTCCAGCAGGGCGCGCGCCGCGGTGAAGCGCTCGGCGACGCCGCCCGCGGAGTGGTACTCGGCGCCGCGGAGGATCGCCTGCGTGAGACCGGAGTGCGCGTACCGTGCGGGGCCGATCACTCCCGCCCGGACGCCCGCTGCCCCGGCCTGCTCGAAGACCGTGGGGTGTGGCTGCCAGTGCTCGGGCACCATCCGCTCGTCCCAGCCGGAGAGCTGGTTGACCAGGCGGTCTGAGGCGCGGTCGAGCACGCGGTAGCCGACCATCCCGTGCCCGCCCGGGCGCAGGCCCGTTGTGAGACTCGCGAGGGCGACCGCCGTGGTCGTCGGAAATCCGGAGACGAGCGTGGTGCCGCGGTCCAGCCCGGGGGCGAGCGCGCGGGAGTGCCCTGAGCGTTGGCGGAGGTTCGCGGCACCGAGGCCGTCGACCAGGACGAGCACGATGCGTTCGACCCGGGGCAATCCGAAGAGCCCGGTGCGGCCCAGGAGCGCGTCGAGGGCGCCCGGCAGGACGTCGGCGAGGCTCCGCCGCCCGACGGGGGCTGGCGGTAGCATGTGGGTCATCGCGCCCAGTTTCGCACAGCGCCGCCGCCCCCGCCGGGCCGGTGCGGCGGATCGCCCGCGTGAACGGGAAGGCCGGTCCCGTCCGTGAGGCACCGCTTCCGTTCTGCCCGTCCCGTCGGGCGCCGATCGGCGGTGCACTCCCCCGCCGCCGTCCCGCGTCCGCCACCGAAGTGAGTCATGAACGCTGCAGCCCCTTCCTCCGGATCCTCGCTCACCGAGCGCATCGAGGACGTCGACGTCTCGGCCGAGATGGAGGGGTCCTTCCTCGAGTACGCCTATTCGGTGATCTATTCGCGGGCACTCCCCGACGCCCGGGACGGCCTCAAGCCGGTGCAGCGCCGCATCCTCTACATGATGAGCGAGATGGGTCTGCGACCCGATCACGGGCACGTAAAGTCGGCCCGCGTGGTCGGCGAGGTGATGGGCAAGCTGCACCCGCACGGCGACGCCTCGATCTACGACTCCCTGGTGCGTCTCGCGCAGCCGTTCACCATGCGGGTGGCGCTCGTCGACGGCCACGGCAATTTCGGCTCCCTCGACGACGGTCCGGCCGCATCGCGCTACACCGAGGCCCGTCTCGCTCCGGCCGCCACGGCAATGACCGAGCACCTCGGCGAAGACGTCGTCGACTTCGTGCCCAACTACGACAACTCGCACGACCAGCCCGAGGTCCTCCCCTCCGCGTTCCCGAACCTGCTGGTCAACGGCGCGAGCGGCATCGCCGTCGGCATGGCGACCAACATGGCTCCGCACAATCTCGTCGAGGTGATCGGGGCGGCGCGGCACCTGATCGCCCACCCTGATGCCTCCCTCGAGGACCTGATGTCGTTCGTCCCCGGGCCCGACTTCCCCAGCGGAGGGACGATCGTCGGCCTCGCCGGCGTGCGCGACGCCTATGCCACCGGCCGTGGCAGCTTCAAGACCCGCGCCCGCGTCGCTGTCGAGAGCATCACCGCGCGCAAGTCCGGCCTGGTCGTCACCGAGCTGCCCTACCTCGTCGGCGCCGAGAAGGTGATCGACAAGATCAAGGACGGCGTGCAGAACAAGAAGCTCAGCGGCATCTCGGACGTCACCGACCTGACGGATCGCGACAACGGCCTCCGCCTGGTGATTGGCATCAAGACCGGATTCAGTCCCGAAGCCGTCCTCGAGCAGCTCTACCGCTACACGCCGCTCGAGGACGCGTTCTCGATCAACAACGTCGCGCTGGTCGACGGCGGACCGCGAACCCTTGGTCTCAAGGAGCTGCTGCAGGTCTACATCGGCCACCGCGTGCAGGTCGTCACCCGCCGTTCCCGCTACCGCCTGCGCAAGCGTCAGGAGCGACTGCACCTCGTCGAGGGCCTCCTGATCGCGATCCTCGACATCGACGAGGTGATCCAGCTGATCCGTGGGAGCGACGACACGGCGGCGGCCCGCGCCCGGTTGATCGAGGTGTTCGATCTCAGCATCCTGCAGGCCGACTACATCCTCGAACTCCAGCTGCGCCGGCTCACCAGGTTCTCGCGCATCGAGCTCGAGACCGAGCGCGACACCCTTCTCGCCGAGATCGCCGAGCTGGAGGCACTGCTCGCCAGTCGCTCGCGGATCGACGAGCTGGTCTCGGACGAACTCGACGAGGTCGCACAGCGCCTGGGCACCCCACGCCGGACTCTGCTGACCGAGGCGCGCCCCTCCATCGCCACTACCGGGCGTAAGGCCGCGGCTGTCCTCGAAATCGCCGATGTCCCCTGCCGGGTACTCCTCAGCACCACCGGCCGCATGGTGCGCGTCGATCGCGACCCGGACGCGGCGCCGCACCCCGAGCGCGCCACCCGCCGCTCGAAGCACGACGCGGTGCTGAGCGTGCTCGACACAACGACCCGCGCCGAGATCGGCGCCGTCACCAGCGCCGGGCGACTGTTGCGCTTCTCCCCCGTGGATGTGCCGGTCGTACCCTCCTCCTCCGTGCAGCTGGGCGCCGGGGTGCGGATGAACGACTACCTCTCGCATCTGGCGAAGGATGAGCGCGTGCTCGCCCTCGTCGCTCTCGACGACGCGCGGCCGATCGCGCTCGGCACCCAGCAGGGCGTGGTCAAGCGCGTCGCGTCGGGCGAGCTACCGAACCGTCCGGATATCGAGCTCATCGCGCTGAAGCCGAAGGACACCGTCGTCGGAGCGGCCGCCTCGGCCGAGGAGGATGAGCTCGTCTTCGTCACCGGCGAGGCGCGGCTCCTGCGCTTCTCCGCGTCGGCCGTCCGCCCTCAGGGCCGCACAGCCGCGGGCATGGTCGGAGTGAAGCTCGCCGAGACCGACGACGTCGTGCACTTCGCCGTCGTCGCCGCCGAGGACAGGGACGAGGCGGTCGTCGCGACGGTCGCCGTCGACAGCTGGGCGCTTTCGGGGACGGACACCGGCAGCGCGAAGGTGTCACCGTTCTCCGAGTTCCCCGCGAAGGGCCGAGCCACCGGCGGAGTGCGGGCTCAGCGGTTCCTCAAGGGCGAGACGGCCCTCGGAGTCGCCTGGGTCGGCCCCGGTCCCGCGCACGCCCTCGAGGCCGACGGCTCTGTCGCCGCCCTCCCGGACTCCGGAATGAAGCGCGACGGCTCCGGAGTCGCCCTCGCGACCCCGATCGTGACCATTGGAGCGGCGCCCGAGCTGTTCTGAGCCACGGACCCCCGCGGCTCAGACGTCGATGCGGTCCCGCGAGAGCGACTCCGAGCCGCGGACGATGAACTCCTTGCGTGGTGCGACCTCGTTGCCCATCAGCAGCTCGAAGACCCGCCCGGCGTTCTCGGCGTCGGCTACCCGCACCCGGCGCAGGGTTCGGCGGGCGCGGTCCATCGTCGTCGTCGCAAGCTGGTCCGCGTCCATCTCGCCGAGGCCCTTGTAGCGCTGGATCGGGTCCTGGAAACGGCGTCCTGCCTTGCCGAGTGCGGCGAGCACGCTCTGCAGCTCCTTCTCGGAGTAGGTATAGATCGTCTCGTTCGGCTTCTTGCCTGCGTTGATCACAACCAGGCGGTGCAGCGGAGGTACGGCCGCGAACACGCGCCCCGCCTCGACCAGTGGCCGCATGTAGCGGAAGAAGAGCGTCAGCAGCAGTGTGCGGATGTGGGCACCGTCCACGTCGGCGTCGCTCATCAGGATGACCTTCCCGTAGCGCGCAGCGGACAGATCGAAGGAGCGGCCCGAGCCGGCGCCGATCACCTGGATCATCGACGCGCACTCGGCATTTGAGAGCATGTCGGCGATGCTCGCCTTCTGCGTATTGAGGATCTTCCCGCGGATCGGCAGCAGTGCCTGGTACTCACTGTTGCGGGCGAGCTTTGCCGTCCCGAGCGCAGAATCGCCCTCGACGATGAAGAGTTCGCTGTTCTCAACGTCATTGCTCCGGCAGTCCACGAGCTTCGCCGGCAGCGAGGAGGACTCCAGCGCGTTCTTACGGCGCTGAGTCTCCTTGTGCGCACGGGCCGAGATCCGCGACTTCATCTCGGCGACGACCTTCTCGAGCAATTGCGCGGTCTGCGCCTTGTCCTCCCGGCGGGTGGAGGAGAAGACAGCGCCCAGAGTCGAGGCGATGGTCGACGCGACGATCGCGCGGACCGCGGGCGTACCGAGCACCTCCTTGGTCTGGCCCTCGAACTGCGGCTCGGGAAGGCGCACGGTCAGCACGGCGCTGAGCCCCGCGAGGACGTCGTCCTTCTCGAGCTTGTCCGAGCCGACCTTCAGCCGCCGCGCGTTCGCCTCCACCTGCGATCGGAGCAGCTTCAGCAGCCCCTGCTCGAAACCGGTCTGGTGCGTCCCGCCCTTGGGCGTCGAGATGATGTTGACGAAGCTGCGCATCACCGTCTCGTAGCCGGTCCCCCAGCGCAGCGCGATGTCGACCTCGCAGGTGCGCTCGACCTCGGTGGGCACCATCGCGCCGCCGGGAGTGAGCACCGGCACCGTCTCGGTGAAGGTGCCCGAGCCGGTCAGACGCAGCACATCGGTCACAGGCGCATCGGGAGCGAGGAACTCGACGAACTCCGAGATACCGCCGTCGTAGCGGAACATCTCGGCGCGGCGCTCCTCCGCCCGGTCGTCGACGATGTCGATGGTGAGCCCGGGGACGAGGAACGCGGTCTGTCGGGCGCGGGTGACCAGGTCATCCGTCTGGAACGAGGCGCCCTTCGTGAAGATCTGCTGGTCGGCCCAATAGCGCACGCGGGTGCCGGTGACGCCCTTGGCGACCTTCCCGACCACCGTCAGCTCCGATCCGTTCTCGAACGGCGTGAACGGGGCGTCAGGAGTGGGCTCGCCCGCATCGGCAAAGTGGCCCGGCTCGCCGCGGTGGAATGACATCCGATAGGTGCGGCCGTTGCGGTCTACCTCGACGTCCAGGCGCTCCGAGAGCGCGTTGACCACCGAGGCGCCGACCCCGTGCAAACCGCCGGACGCGGCGTACGAGCCGGAGCCGAACTTGCCGCCCGCGTGCAGCTTGGTGAAGACGACCTCCACGCCAGAGAGCCCGGTCTTGGGCTCGATGTCGACGGGGATACCGCGCGCACGGTCGCGGACCTCGACGCTGCCGTCCGCGTGCAGCAGCACACTGATGTCCGTGCCGTGCCCGGCCAAGGCCTCGTCGACGGAGTTGTCGATGACCTCCCATAGGCAGTGCATGAGGCCGCGCGAATCGGTCGACCCGATGTACATGCCGGGCCGCTTCCGGACCGCCTCGAGACCCTCGAGAACGGAGAGGTGCCGGGCGTTGTAGTCGGTGGAGGCCATCCGGTCAGTCTACTTTCGCGAGCGGCGCGGACCGCGGTGGCGCGTTGCACCGCGGCCCCACGACGGCTCCGGGACATGGGGGCCCCTACGCGCAGAGCGAAATGCCGTCCGATCGACTCCGTGCGGAAACAATCGCGTGCTTGGATGGGTTCCGCTAAGCAGAGATCGAAGACCGAGTGCAGGAGGCCAAGTCATGTCGACCACAGCAACCCAGAACGGCGTGGACGAACTCGCCGGTGCCCACCAGCTCTCCGCCGCCGACCGCTGCGACAGCTGCGGTGCGCAAGCGTACATCCGAGTGGTCGTGAACAACGGAGAACTGCTGTTCTGCGCACACCACGGCAAGAAGTATCAGGAGAAGCTTTCCAGCATCGCTCAGAGTTGGCACGATGAGTCCGCCCGGCTCTTCGAGGAGCAGCGCCCGTAGCGCGTCCCCGGTCAGCCCGGGTCGACCCGCCGAAGCTTTATCGGTCGGCGCCGCTACCGACCGAAACTTCTACCGATCAACCGTTCTACCGATCAACCGTTCTACCGATCGACTCTACCGATCGACACCGAGCCGCTTTGCGATCACTTCGCGGGCGGCTCGTGCCGTCTCATCGACCGAGCGGATGCGCGAATCTGACGCGGAGTACGAGTCGCCGAGCGCCCGGCTGAGAATGGCATCGGCAAGCACCGGATTCTTCGCGAGAACGGGGCCGTGCAAGTGGGTGGCGAGCAGACCCCCCACGGAGTAGCCCTCGTACCCGGCTCCGTCACCGGTGCCGTGCAGTACCCGGCCCAGCGCGTCCTCGGGGGCGATGCCGGTCATTCGACGTTCGTGGTTTTCAAAACCGACCAGAATGCCGTCCGAGCTCTCGATGAGGAGGTCGTCGGTCGCTCGCTCGCCCGCCACAGAGGCACCGGGAAAGAGGCCGATGCCCTCGATATCGCCAGCCGACGTGCCGATCGACCCCGCCAGCATCTCCCAGCCGGCGCCCACAGCGATGACCTGCGTGCCCTGAGCGACCCACGAGTGCAGTGTCGGCGCGATCTCGCGAAGGAGTGCGAGAACCTCGGGGAGGTCGTAATCCGCTCCGGTGCCGGCGACCAGCACATGCGGGCGCACCTCGGCGTCTGCGGCAGCGGCCAGCGGCACCACGTCGGCCGCGATCCCCGACCAGCGTGCGCGGGCCGCGAGTACGCGGGCGTTCGCCGCGTCGCCGTTGCTGTCCAGGACGTCGGGCGTGAGCACGGCGATGCGGAGGGTGGTCACGCGGTCTCCTCGCGGTTGGTGACGAGGTGCAGGTGCGCGCGCGTGCGGCGCATGGAGTCGGCCGAGAAGACGATGGTCTTCCGGCCAGTGACGGGGGTCGGCAGCGCGAGGAACCAGTCCAGCGCGCGTCCGAGGTCGTCGTCGACCTGGTCGATCACGACTCCGTCGTAGCGCAGATGCAGCGCCGCCTCCTGCGCCTTCGACCCGGAGACGATCCGCACGCGTCCGAGCGCCGAGGTGTCGACGGGCCAGAAGTAGGAGGGGTCGCGCACATCGGAGCCGATGGCGAGCATGATCTGCTCGGTTCCCTCGGGGATCTCGGTGATGTTCAGACGGTAGCTGGCCGGGTTCTGCACGAGCACGAACTCCACCTCCTGCCCGCGCAGGGTCACGACCTCGCCCCGCCCGAAGACGGGGTCGATGGCGGACAGTGCTGATGCGGTGATCGTTGCGTCGAAGCGCTCGGCCAGGACGGCACGGGCCGTCGAGACGGCAGCCGCTGCGTCGACCGCGTAGTGCACTCCTCGGGCGGGCAGGCGCACCTCGAGCGGATCGCCGTCGCTGACGATCCGTGCCATCGCTCCCCGGGTGCTCTCGACGACGGTGGTGGCGCGATCGGTGCCACCCTCCGACTCCGAGGCGTAGCCGAGACCGCCCGCAGCGGCCTCGCGCACCGCGTCGGAGACGCCGTACCAGCGGATCCGATCGCTCGCGAGCGAGGTCGCGACATCGGCGACATGGCGGTCGTCGGCATTGAGCACGACGGAACCAGTGGCCCGAGACGCGATCGTGCCGAGCATGCGGGCGACCATCGCTGGGTCGAAGAAGCGGTCGATCTGGTCGACGACGACGTTCGTCAGCAGAACGACCCGGGGACGCATCCGAGGCGCGAGCCGTGCGCCGTGCCCCTCATCCATCTCGAGGACGGCAATGTCCGCATCGATCCTCCCGCGCAGGTCGGCGCGTTCGAGCAGTGCGGAGGTCAGGCCCTGGGCGATGTTCGCCGTGGACGGATTCGTGAAGACGCGGAGTCCGTGTGCGCGCAGGACGGCGACCAGCATCTTGGTGGTCGTGGATTTGCCCGCGGATCCGGTCACGACGACGAGGCCGTCGGGGAAGCCGTCGAGCACGGCGGGCAGGAAGCCGGGCGCGATCCGATTCACCACGAGCCCGGGCACCGCAGAACCGCCGCCGGGCTTGCGGACCCGCGCAGCGAACCGCGCGGCCCTCCCGAGGAGGACCGCCGGCGCGTAGCGGATCACCGGCCTACTCGAGGTAGTCGCGGAGCGACTGCGAGCGGGACGGGTGGCGAAGCTTGGCCATCGTCTTGGACTCGATCTGGCGGATTCGCTCGCGCGTCACACCGAAGGTGTCACCGATCTGGTCGAGCGTCTTGGGCATGCCGTCGCCGAGGCCGAAGCGCATGCGGATCACGCCGGCCTCGCGCTCCGAGAGCGAGTCGAGCAGCGACTCAAGCTGCTTCTGCAGCATGGTGAAGCCAACGGCGTCGGCCGGCACGACCGCCTCGGTGTCCTCGATGAGGTCGCCGAATTCGCTGTCGCCGTCCTCGCCCAGGGGGGTATGCAGCGAGATCGGTTCGCGGCCGTACTTCTGCACCTCGACGACCTTCTCGGGGGTCATGTCCAGCTCGCGCGAGAGTTCCTCGGGCGTGGGCTCGCGACCCAGGTCCTGCAGCATCTGGCGCTGCACGCGGGCGAGCTTGTTGATGACCTCGACCATATGCACCGGGATGCGGATCGTGCGGGCCTGATCGGCCATCGCGCGGGTGATCGCTTGACGGATCCACCAGGTCGCGTAGGTCGAGAACTTGAAGCCCTTGGTGTAGTCGAACTTTTCAACGGCACGGATCAGACCGAGGTTGCCCTCCTGGATCAGGTCGAGGAACTGCATGCCCCGACCCGTGTAGCGCTTGGCGAGGCTGACCACGAGTCGGAGGTTCGCTCCGAGCAGGTGACTCTTCGCGCGCTGTCCGTCCTTCGCGACCCAGCGAAGTTCGCGGACGAGTTCCGGACTGAGGTCGCTCGAGTTGGCGAGCTTGTCCTCGGCGAACAGGCCGGCCTCGATGCGCATCGCAAGCTCGACCTCCTCTGCCGCGTTTAGAAGCGCGACCTTCCCGATCTGCTTGAGGTAGTCCTTGACCGGGTCGGCGGTAGCGCCGGTGATCGCGGTCGAGTAGACGGGGACCTCGTCGTCCTCACCGCCGAACGAGAGGACGAGCGCTCCGCTGGGGAGCGGCTCCACCGGAGCAGCGGCGGTAGCGGCAGCGGCAGGAGTGTCGGGAGTCTCCGTGTCGTCCTTCGCCTCGGTCTCGGTCTCCTCGGCGACGACCTCGGTCTCGTCATCCTCCGCGACCTCGGGCTCGTCGGCCTCGACGGCGTCCGTCGGCTCCTCCTCGGTGTCGGCCTGCGCAGCCGCCTTGGTGGTGGCGCGCGAGCGTGTGGTCTTAGCCGCCGCGGGCTTGGCCGCCGCGGGCTTGCGCGCTGCGGGCTTCTTCAAGGTCGTCGTTACGTCGTCGTTGACGTCGTCGAGCGTTGCGGTCTTGGTAGCTCTGGTGGCCATGGCGGCACCTCTCCATCCGTTGCGACCCGGGGGCGGGCGGCGCCAGGGAGGGCGTCGTCCGTCGGTGGGCATTACGAGGACCCATGTCAAGTCGAGGACATCGCACGCCCGACGTGGGCGTGGTGTTCCTCGACCCGAACGGGTCCTATTGACAATTATTGCACGTCTGAGTAGTGCAGCCGTGCGGTGGGGGCGAGTGGCGCTCGGTCCGAGGGGTCCGAGCCGCTCTAGAGGACACTGTGTGTACAGATCGTCGGAGTCAGTGGCTCGGTATCTGTGGGTCGGCAGGAGCCCGTGTCAGCGTCACGCGCGGCCGCGGCGAAGACGATCATTCAGTGCAACCCAGAGAGGGGCGACGGTTATTCCCTCGTCCTCCGCTAGGCGACGGCGGGTTCGGCGACGCGCGAGGAGGAGTCCCGCGACGCCGGCGCCGATCACCACGTACTGCACGCACCACGCCAGGCGGAAGTGCTCTAGCGAATAGGTCCGCTCGGAGGAGGCGCCCGGTCCAGCGAGGGCGTCCAGGATCAGCCCGATCGCGAACATCATCGTAAAGCTGGCGAGGAATCCCCCGACGTTCACGACGCCGTTCGCCGCCCCGAGGCTCCTCGAGGGATTGAAGGTGCGGGCGAAATCGAACCCGATCATCGACCCGGGGCCACCCGCGCCCACCACGATCAGCAGGAGAACGATCAGCCAGTACGGCGGGACGCCGGGCCAGAGCAGCACGACGGTCCAGGCGACGGCCATCGCCGAGACGATGCCGAGCACGAGGTTGCTGCGGCGCGTCGGGTGGCGCGCGGTGAGGATCCCGAGGACCGGCCCGACGACAACGCCCGCGATCATGACGATGGTGAGCGTCGGTGCCGCAACCGTGGGCGGCAGGCCGATCGCGTAGACGAGGAACGGGTAGCCCCAGAGGAGCGTGAAGACCGTGCCGGAGGACTGCGTCACGAAATGCGACCAGAAGCCGAGCTGCGTCCCCGGCCGACGCATGCTCACTCCGAGCTGCGCGATCGTTGCGCGGAGTGTCGGCGGCACGAGGACGATCGGCGCGGTGCGCGGCGGGACGTCGGCGATGAGGAGGAGGACGCCGAGGAAGGACACCGCGCCCAGGCCGGCAGCCGAGAGGAACGCCGGCTCCCAACCGAAGGCATGCAGGATGGCCGCGAACGGGAGAGCGGAGAGGATCTGACCGACCTGGCCGATGTTGCCGATCCACTGCGAGAGCTGGGGCACGATCGGCCCGCTGAACCAGGCGATGATCAAACGGATCACCGAGGTGAAGATCGCCGCATCGCCCGCTCCGAGCAGGACACGTCCGAGGACCGCGACGCCGATGCTCGGTGCGAACGCGACCACGACCTGTCCGGCCGCCATCATGGCTGTGCCGGTGAGGATGAGCGTCCGCGGACCGAATCGGTCGATCAGGATCCCGACCGGGATCTGCATCCCGGCGTAGACAATCAGCTGAACGACAGCGAGCGTCGAGAGGAGGGCGGCCGCCACTCCGAACCGCTCCGCGGCGTCCACTCCGGCGACGCCCAGCGTCGTGCGGTCCAGGACCGCGACGAGGTAGGCGGACCCTCCGGCACCGAAGACGAACCAGGCTCGACGATTTCGCACTCGTCCGATCCTACGGCCGCTCAGGAGTCGGTGGGCTCCTCACCGGGGCGGCGGATGGCGAGGAATTTCTCGAGCTCAGCGGCGATAACGTCTGCGCTGGGGACGAAGCCGTCCTCGTCAGTGAGCGGCGAGCGCAGGCTCGTCCCCTCCATATACGTGTCGTGGCGGGCCTCGAGGGCCGAGACCAGCTTGTGCAGCTCGTCGTTGCCGCCCACCTGCTCGTCGACCTTGCCGAGGAACTCCCGGCCGCTCTCGCGCAGGCGGTCGGTCGGGAAGATGAGGCCCGTCGAGGCCGAGATGCTCTCGAGCGCCGCGACAGCCGCCTGCGGGTACTCGGTGTCCGAGAGGTAGTGCGGGATGAGCAGCGCGAAGCCGACGACGGCGAGGCCACGCTGGTAGAGGCGCAGCTCGAGCAGGTGCAAGACGCTCGAGGGGACCTGAGTGTGCGGCCTCCAGACCGACATCGCGTCGATCAGATCTTCGCGGTTGCCGCTCACGGTGACTCCGACCGGCCGCGTGTGCGGTACCGGCATCGGGATCGCCTGGACCCAGGTGGTCGAAGCGACGTCGAGGCGCTCGATCAGCGAGACCACGGCCCGGGTGAACCGCTCCCACTGGAAGTCGGGTTCGAAGCCGGTGAGCAGGAGGAACGGCTGATCCAGTTCGTCGTGAGCGAGCGAAAGCCGGAGGGTCGCCGGTCGGTAGTCCGTCAGGTGGTCCTGGTCGAAGGTGATGATGGGACGGCGGGCGCGGTAGTCGAGGAGCTGGTCCTGGTCGAAGACCACGACCTGCCGGTGCGCGAGTGTCTGGAACAGGTACTCGCCGAGTTGGCCTACCGCGCCGCCGGCGTCGGCCGAGCCAGTCAGACCCGCGACGAGATGCAGCCCGCCCGGGATCTCGGAGAGGTCGCCCTCGATCTCGAACAGGTCTTCCGGATCCAGCATGCGTCCAGTGTAAACGGGGGTTTCGACGCCTCGGCCGGGTCCGCTGAGCCCTCAGCGAACAGCGCCTAGCATTACCGCCATGCCCCTCTCCTCCCTCGAGTACTCGAGCGTCCCCGCCTCCGACATCGACACCGACGCCCTGGTTCTGGGCGTCGCCCCCGGGCCCGACGGTCCCCGACTCGTCGGCGCGGAGGGCTTCGAGGAGATGGCTCCCTCGTTGAGCGCGCTGGGTGCGACCGGTGCCGCCGACACGTTCGTCCGCGTTCCATCCTCGGTCCGTGCGGGGGTGGTTGTTCTCGTCGGCCTCGGCTCGGCGGAGCCCGATGACGCCGCCCTGCGCGCCGCCGCCGGGGCCGCCGTCCGCCTGCTGGCCGGCTCCGCCTCCGTTGCCCTGGCGCTTCCCGCCGGTTCCGACGGCACTCACGCCGCGGTCGCAGAAGGCGCGGCTCTCGGCTCTTACGCTTTCACCGCCTTCCGAGGCAGCACCGCCGCAACGGTGAAGCCGGCTGTCGAGCACGTCGTCGTGCTGGGCGCCGCCCAGACGGCCGATACCGCCGTTCTCGACCGTGCGCTCGTGCTCGGCCGCGCCGTCTCGACAGTCAAGGACCTCGTCAACACTCCCCCATCGCACCTCTACCCCCAGACGCTCGCCGAGGCCGTCCAGTCCGGCGCCGAGGGGCTGCCCCTCGAGGTCACCGTCTGGGACGAGAAGGCGCTCGCGGAGGAGGGGTTTGGCGGCATCCTCGGCGTCGGCAGTGGGTCCTCCCGCCCGCCGCGCCTGGTGAAGGTCGCGTACTCGCCCGAGGGAGCGCGCACTCATCTGGCATTCGTCGGCAAGGGCATCACTTTTGACAGCGGTGGACTCTCGCTCAAGCCGCCGACGTCGATGATCGGCATGAAGACCGACATGGCGGGCGCGGCCACGGTCTACGCCGTCGTTCGCGCGATCGCCGAGCTCGGCCTGCCGCTGCGCGCGAGCGCGTGGCTCTGCATCGCCGAGAACCTGCCCTCGGGCACGGCCATCCGGCCCGACGACGTAGTGACGGTTCGCGGCGGAACCACCGTCGAGGTACTCAACACCGACGCCGAGGGCCGCCTGGTGCTCGCCGACGGCCTCGTCGCCGCGAGCGAGGAGCAGCCCGATGCGATCATCGACGTTGCCACCCTGACCGGCGCCTCGGTCGTCGCCCTGGGCAACCGGACCGTCGGAACCGTGGGCGACGACGAGCTCGTCGCGAGCGTCCTCGAGGCCGCACGCACCGCGGGCGAAACGTTCTGGCAGATGCCGCTTCCCGCGGAGCTGCGCCCGTTGCTCAACTCCGAGATCGCCGACATCGCGAATGTCAAGCCGGGCAATACCGCAGGCGGGATGCTCCTCGCCGCCCATTTCCTTCGCGAGTTCGTCGGCACGCGCGGTGAGGGGGACGACGCGACCCGGATTCCGTGGGCTCACCTCGACATTGCGGGGCCCTCGAGCAACGGAGGCAGCGGTTACGGCTTCACCGGAGCCGGTGCCACTGGCGCCTCCGTCCGAGCGCTGATCGTTCTGGCCGAGCGCTTCGCGAGCGCGTAGTAGGGTCGACCGGGCGGGAAATTCCGCCTCGTCCCCCCTCTCGATCCGCCGAGCGCTTGGTGCCGGATCCGGTCGGCCAGGAAGCGGGACCGCACGTCGCGAGGGAGTCACTGGGTGTCGGAAGATCGCTACGACCTGGTCGTGCTCGGAGGTGGCAGCGGCGGGTACGCGGCGGCCCTGCGGGCGGCTCAGCTCGGGATGAGCGTTGCGCTCGTCGAGCGTGACAAGCTCGGCGGGACCTGCCTGCACCGCGGCTGCGTGCCCACCAAGGCGCTCCTGCACGCCGCGGAGCTGGCGGACGGCGCCCGAGAGGGCGGCAAGTACGGTGTGCTCTCGAGCTTCGCCGGCATCGACATGGCCGGGGTCACCCGATATCGCGAGGGCGTCGTCGCGGGCAAGTACAAGGGTCTGCAGAGTCTTGTGTCTTCTCGCGGCATCACCGTCGTCACCGGCGAGGGTCGTCTGAGCGCGGCGGGCACCGTGACAGTGGGTGAGCATGTGCTGCACGGCAGCTCGATCGTCGTCGCCACGGGATCCGCCTCGCGCACGCTCCCCGGGATCGACATCGGTGGACGCATCATCACGAGCGATCAGGCGCTCGAACTCGATCATGTGCCCGAGAAGGTCGTCGTGCTCGGTGGTGGAGTGATCGGCGTCGAGTTCGCGAGCGTCTGGCGCTCGTTCGGAGCAGAGGTGACGATCGTCGAGGCCCTCCCCCATCTCGTCCCCAACGAGGATGAGAGCGTCAGCAAGCAGCTTGAGCGGGCCTTCCGCAAGCGCGGGATCGCCTTCCAGCTCGGCTCCCGCGTCGCCTCGGTCTCGCAGGGCGACGGCGGTGTAGCGGTGACGCTCGAGAGCGGTGCCACCGTGGAGGGCGAGGTGCTGCTCGTCGCTGTCGGCCGGGGCCCGGTGACCGCGGACATCGGCCTGGAGGAGGTCGGCGTGAGCCTGGATCGGGGCTACGTCCTCACCGATGAGCGACTGCAGACCTCGGTCCCCGGCATCTACGCCGTTGGCGACATCGTTCCGGGCCTCCAGCTCGCGCATCGGAGCTTCCAGCAGGGGATCTTCGTGGCGGAGGAGATCGCCGGGCTCGGCCCGAAGGTCGTCTCGGACGTCAACGTGCCGAAGGTGACCTACAGCGACCCGGAGGTCGCCTCCGTCGGCCTCAGTGAGGCGCGTGCTATCGCCGAGTACGGCGCCGAGCGCGTCGCCGTGTACGACTACGGCCTCGGCGGCAATGCCCGCAGCACGATCATCGGCACGACGGGTTCCGTGAAGGTCGTGCGCGTGCTCGACGGTCCTGTCGTCGGTGTCCACCTGGTCGGCGCGCGGGTCGGGGAGCTGATCGGCGAGGCTCAGCTCATCGTCAACTGGGAGGCGCACCCCGAGGACGTCGCGCCCCACCTCCACGCGCACCCCACGCAGAACGAGGCGCTCGGCGAGGCGCACCTCGCACTGGCCGGCAAGCCGTTGCACGTTCTGTAGAACCACCGCGGGGCGGCGACCCGCCGCTTCCGCATCACTAAGCTGAACATTGAAACACAAGCGTCTTAAGGAGACAGGCTCATGAGCGAATCCGTCAGCCTCCCGGCACTCGGAGAGAGTGTCACGGAAGGAACGGTCACCCGCTGGCTGAAGAACGTCGGGGACCGCGTCGAGGTGGACGAACCCCTGCTCGAGGTCTCGACCGACAAGGTCGACACCGAGATCCCGTCGCCGATCGCGGGTGTGATCGAGGAAATTCTCGTCCAGGAGGACGAGACGGTCGAGGTCGGCGCCGAGCTGGTCCGCATCGGGGACGGTTCCGGAGCCGCGTCCAAGGCTCCGGCAGAGCAGGCCCCCGAGGTCGAGGCCGCTGAGACCAAGCCGACGGATGAGGCGACGCCGTCGGTCGATGCTGATACCGAAGCCGAGGCTCCCGCTCCGGCCGAGCCCGAGCCCGCCCCGGCGGCCGAGAAGCCCGCCGCCCCCGCGGCCGCTGCTCCCGCTCCGTCCGCCCCTGCTCCGGCTGCCGCGCCTGCTCCAGCTGCTGCATCCGCCGCCTCCCCGGAGCAGACCGACTCCAACCCCGGCTACGTCACCCCCCTCGTGCGCAAGCTCGCGGGTGAGAACGACATCGACCTCTCGGCCCTCACCGGTACCGGCGTCGGTGGCCGTATCCGCAAGCAGGACGTCCTCGACGCGGTCGAGGCTGCGAAGTCGACTCCCGTCGCGCCCGTGTCGGCTCCGGTCGCCGCTGCCGCCAAGGTCGGCCGCACCCCGCTCGAGACCTCGCCGCTGCGCGGCACGACGCAGCCGATGTCGCGTCTGCGCAAGGTGCTCGCGCAGCGCGCGGTCGAGTCGATGCAGACCAGTGCTCAGCTCACTTCGGTGATCGAGGTCGACGTCACCGCCGTCGCTCGCTTCCGCGACTTCGTCAAGAAAAGTTTCCAGGAGAAGACCGGCGCCAAGCTGTCCTTCCTCCCATTCTTCGCTTTGGCGGCGGCCGAGGCGCTCAGGGCGTACCCGGTGATCAACTCGACGCTCGACGGCGAGTCGATCGTCTACCCGGACCACGAGAACATCAGTATCGCCGTCGACACCGAGCGCGGCCTGCTGACTCCGGTCCTGAAGAACGCGTCCGAGCTGAACCTCGCGCAGATCGCCGCCACCATCGGCGACCTGGCCGAGCGAACCCGCAACAACAAGCTCAAGCCCGATGAGCTCGCTGGCGGCACCTTCACGTTGACAAACACCGGCTCGCGCGGCGCCCTGTTCGACACCCCCGTCGTGTTTCTCCCGCAGACCGCGATCCTCGGCACTGGCATCGTCACCAAGAAGCCGGCCGTCGTGCAGGTGGACGGCGCCGACGCCATCGCGATCCGCTCGACCGTCTTCTTGGCGCTGTCCTACGACCACCGCACGGTCGACGGAGCCGACGCGGCGCGCTTCCTGGTCGCGGTCAAGGAGCGCCTCGAGGAGGGCTCGTTCCAGAACGACCTCGGCATCTGAGCCGCCCGCGCTGAGCCGCCCTCTCATGGGGTTGCTCCGGCGTAGACGTCGCGGATGAGCCAGCCGGCCTCCGTCCTGATGATCAGGACGGAGGCCGCTGCGGTTCCCGGCGGTGTCGTGAGGTGGACCACTGCCGATGCCCCATTCAGATCGGCGAGGACGGCCGACACCTCGCCGTGAGCGGGCAGGCGGTCTTTGACTCCGTCGCCGGCACTACCGAGCGGAGAGTCCGCAGTGACGAGGCGGCGAGCGCAGCTCTGGTCTTCGCACGCTCGTGCAGCTGCGAGCAGGAGTTCTGCCGCCTCCTCCGCCTCGAGCACGGTCGGGGCGGTCTGAGCCGCGGGAGTCGGAGGCAGCGACGGAGCCGAAGTAGGGCGCGGAGTGCCGCTGCTCGTCGACGCGGACTCCGACGCACCCGCAGCGCGCTGCCTGTCTGGTGACTCGGCGAGCAGCCCGGTGAGTACTGCGCCCAGCACGATGACGAGCGCCGCGGCCAGCGGACCACGGCGTTGCACGGCGAGGGCACGCGCGCGATCAGGCCAGCCATCGAGGGGGTGGACACGTCGGTGCCGACTGGTCGGCAGCGATGAGGCGCTCGGCCGGACGACGGTCCCTGCGCTCGCCCGAAGCGTCCGCACCTCTTCCCCGATACCCTGCGGATCGGCGAGACCGTAGAGCATGCCTTCCAGCGCCAGCAGATCGCGATGCCGGGCGAGCGCCGCGACGGGAAGCTCCGGGCAGTGTGTGCCGACGCGCTCCAGGACTCGCTGGAGGGACTCGCGCGCCTCCCGTGGAGTGTCGATGGCCGGGGCCGTCAGCAGCACCACCGGGCAGCCGTCCTCGGTCAGGCCGATGTGGTCCGTCGTCGGAGCGAGCCAGGTTCCCCCGGCCGCGGCAGAGCGGACAGCACCGACCACGGGTGCGAGTAGGGTCACCGCGGCACCCGGCCCGATCCTCCGCTCCACGGTCAGGAACTGCTCAAGGACGACGACGACTGCAGGAGTGGTCACCACACGGCGCTTCCCGTGCCACGGCTCCACGCGAACGATGCGCTCGCGATGCCGATGCTCGGCGAGACCGGCGACGGGCGCACGCCGCAGCTCCTCCGCCTCCCGACGTCGGAGGACCCGCGACGCGAGCCCGGGCTCGTCGGAGGCCGCCGTCACCGGCGGGCGGCTCGCTCCGTCGACCCGGCCCGCGCCGCGCCTTCGCCCCTGGGCCGTCCCGCTGCTCGTCATGGGGAGAGCCTGCCCGGCCGTCACGCGGCAGGGGGAGCGCCGTCGTCGATCGGTGGAGAGAACATCGGAATCCACCCCTGTGGAGGAGCGAGATCCCTCTCCCGGTCGGCCGCGGACCTCCCGCTCGGTATCCTTGTGGTCATGGCACGCAGCACGGATCCGTCGACGAAGGCGGTCAAGGAACCCGGACGTCTCAAGCAGATGTGGCAGGTATTCCAGATGACCCGCCGCTACGACAGCAACGCCGTGTGGATCATCCTCCTCGCCCTCCTGCTCCCCGTGCTGCTGGGCGTGCTCCTCGGAATCCTGCTCGGAAACGGCAACGGCTTCGTGATCGCGCTGTGGATCGTCGTCGGAGTGATGGCGGGCCTGGTCGCCGGTCTCGCCGTCCTCTCCCGTCGCGCCGAGCGCGCCGCCTACGGCCAGATCGCCGGGCAGCCCGGAGCGGTGGGCGCGGTCCTGCGCAGCGGTCTCCGAGGCACCTGGACCGGCGGCGAAATGCCCGTCGCCGTCAATGGCAAGACCCAGGACGCGGTCTACCGGGCGGTGGGGCGCGGCGGCGTCGTGCTGATCGCCGAGGGTCCTGCCTCCCGTACCAAGCGGATGCTGGAGGACGAACGTCGCAAGGTCTCGCGGATCCTGCCGAACGTGCCCGTCACCTTCGTCACCGTCGGGTCCGATGCCGACGCGACGCCGTTGCACCGGGTACCGAGCCGCCTTGCGAAGACCAAGAAGGTCCTCACGAAGGCGGAGGTGATCGCGGTCAAGAACCGCCTCTCCTCCCTGAACACCTCGCTGCCGATCCCGAAGGGCGTCGACCCCTTCAAGGTGCGGTCGCAGCGCCCGCGCTGACGTTCGCTTGAAAAACGAGCCGGCCGGGATCGCGCCCGGTCGGCCCCTCCGCCAGGCACGGCACCCGTCAGGAGCGCACGAGCACCGTGGCGGCGACCTTGTCGTGGAAGCCGCGCTGGTCCGAGTCCCAAACGAGCGCGGGAACAAGCACCGCCAGCAGCACGGATCGCACGAGCGGGCGCCACACACCGACCCAGCCACCACCGAGCCGGACGACGCGCATGCCGAGCAGGCGGTGGCCGACGCTGCCCCCGATCGTGGGGATGAAGACCACCTGCAGCAGGATGAAGAGCAGCAGGCTCGCCCAGCGGTCGTAGTCGAAGAAAGCCAGCGAGAGCAGCGCGGCGACAGCGAAGTCGGCGGCGAGGGCGGCGATGCGGCGTCCTGGACGTGCGATCGAGAGCCGGCCCTCGCGCGGGAGGCCGAGGCGCTCTCCCGGGTACTCGCTCGGGGCGGCGTCGGCGAAGGTCCTGCGATCGGCGGTTGGCATCCTTCGATCTTATCCGCGCAGTCTCGCAGCGGCCCCGAGACCGCGAGTGGAGCGTCGCGGTGAGGGCGGGTACAGCCGGGCCCCGTAACATGCCCGAAACAACAGGGACACGGTGGGGAAACCCCCCGTCTACTACCCTGGAGCAGCTGCGTTCTGCAGCCACCCGTTACGCCATTGGAGACCTTTGCATGTTTAAAGATTCTTCCGAGGTGCTCACGTTCATCAAGGACACGGACGTCAAGTTCCTCGACATCCGGTTCACCGATCTCCCCGGTGTCCAGCAGCACTTCAACATCCCCGCCTCGACGGTCGACGAGGAATTCTTCTCCGTCGGCCAGCTCTTCGACGGGTCCTCGATCCGCGGATTCGCGAACATCCACGAATCGGACATGCAGCTGATCCCTGATGTGACCACCGCCTACGTGGACCCGTTCCGCGTCGAGCGCACACTGATCCTCGTCTTCGACATCTACAACCCGCGCAACGGCGAGATCTACTCCAAGGACCCCCGCCAGGTTGCGAAGAAGGCCGAGAAGTACCTCGCGTCGACCGGCGTCGCCGACACCGCGTTCTTCGCCCCTGAAGCCGAGTTCTACATCTTCGACGACGTCCGCTACGAGGTCACGCAGAACGCGGCCTTCCACTCCGTCGACTCCGTCGAGGGCGCGTGGAACTCGGGACGCGTCGAGGAGGGCGGCAACCTCGGCAACAAGACCCCCTACAAGGGCGGCTACTTCCCCGTCAGCCCGGTCGACAAGCAGGCCGACCTCCGCGACGACATCTGCCTCAAGCTGATCGACGCAGGCCTCATCCTGGAGCGCTCGCACCACGAGGTGGGCACCGGCGGCCAAGCCGAGATCAACTACCGCTTCGACACGATGGTGCACGCGGCCGACGACATCCTGAAGTTCAAGTACATCGTGAAGAACACGGCCGAGCAGTGGGGCAAGACCGCTACCTTCATGCCTAAGCCCCTCTTCGGCGACAACGGCTCGGGCATGCACACCCACCAGTCGCTGTGGAACGACGGCACACCGCTGTTCTACGACGAGAACGGCTACGGCGGACTCTCGGACATCGCGCGCTGGTACATCGGCGGCCTGCTCAAGCACGCCCCCGCCGTCCTCGCCTTCACGAACCCGACGGTCAACTCGTACCACCGCCTGATCCCGGGCTTCGAGGCGCCGGTCAACCTCGTCTACTCGGCGGGTAACCGCTCCGCGTCCATCCGGATCCCGATCACGGGTACCAACCCGAAGGCGAAGCGCATCGAGTTCCGCGCGCCCGACGCCTCCGGGAACCCCTACCTCGCCTTCGCCGCCCAGCTGATGGCGGGCCTGGACGGAATCAAGAACCGCATCGAGCCGCACGAGCCGGTCGATAAGGACCTCTACGAGCTGCCTCCCGAGGAGGCGAAGCTCATCCCGCAGGTCCCCGCGACCCTCGGCGAAGCGCTCGACGCCCTCGAGGCCGACCACGACTTCCTGCTCCAGGGCGGCGTGTTCACGCAGGAACTCATCGACACCTGGATCGAGTACAAGCGCGAGAAGGAGATCAAGCCCCTCGCGCAGCGCCCGCACCCGTTCGAGTTCGAGCTGTACTACGGGGTCTAGCGAGAACCCGCGGAAGTAGCGGGGTCAGTCCGCAACGAGTCCGCACGAGCGGCCAGCACCTGTGCAACGGCCGCTCGTGCGGACTCGTCTTTGTCCGGCCACATGTGCCCGTACGTGTCAAGCGTCGTCGTCGCGGACGAGTGCCACAGCCGGGCCTGCACGACCTTCACGTCGAGGCCGGATGCGATGAGCAGCGACGCGAAGTAGTGACGGCAGTCGTGAATGCGGAACCCCTTAGGCAGACCGTCGATCGTGTCGCGCGCAGCGCGGAACTGCGTCTCGATCGTGTACGGAGCGACCGGTCGGCCGTATGCGCCGACGACGAGCGTGCTGCTCCCCACTTCGCCGGCACCCGGTTCAGTTCGAGCGCGAGCTCCGTGGGGATCGGGATCGGGTGCGCGACATCTCCGTCTTCAGCGGCTCGGCCGGGTACTGGATCGCCTGCGTGATGATGCCGCGCATGAAGTCGACGTCGACGGTACGCAGCGCGGCGATCTCAGCGACCCGGAGGCCGGCGAATGCGCCGAGCAGGATGACCGGCTTCATCCCTTCCGGCATCGCGTCGTAGAGCGCCCAGATCTGCTCGGTCGTGGCGACGTAGGGCCGCTGCTTCCCCGCGCCCGGAGACGTCCTTCTCGAAACCGGAGACCGTGGCATGAGACCGTCTCGTGCACGGCGTCTGAGAGCAGGTGCGACAGCCGAGCGTGCAGGGCGTAGACCGTCGAATCCGCGAGGCCCCGCTCCTTGAGCGCCGCGGTCCACATCTTGACCTCGGACGGCCTGACGCTAGCCAGGGGGCGAGAGCCGAAAGCGGCGCGGATGTGCTTGAGATGCGTGCGCGCCTGCCGAACCGTCGACGGGCGCTTCGTCGCGTATCCGGCCAGCCATCGGTCACACCGCTCCCACCGTCATGCGCGCGGTGTCGGGGTCGAGGTAGTCGCCGCGAACGACGGAGGCCGTCACCCAGTCGAGCCAGTGCTGCGCCGACTGCGCCTTCTCCTTCGGGTTGTCCTTGTACCGGAAGTGCCGGGCGTGCTCCTTGCCGTCCGCGTCGCGGTAGCGGGCGCGCCAGGTGCCGTTAGGGCGCTTCCGGATGCTTGCCACGTTCAGCCTCTCTGCGGCGACGTACCGGCTGGTCCAGTAGCCCGGCTCTGGCCTCATGGAGGCGCTCTGGATGTAGTCCATGCTCAGGTGCTCATCGCGCTCGTGAATGCGGCCTGCAACTTCCTCCGCAGTGAAGCCGATCATGAATGTGCCACCGATGGGCTCTCCCTCGGCTTCCACATCCTCACGGGCGATCCCCGCGTTGTCGAGCAGGATCGCCAGTTCGACCCGGTCGCCCGGAACGCGGCGGCCGTCGGCCTCTTCGGCACCCAGGCTGAGGACCTGGGCTCTGCTCTGTTCGCTCTCGACCTCTCGACGGCAGCAGGTCAGCTGAACGGCGTCACCGGCTCCTCGCAGAAGATGTTCGACACCCTTGCGGATAACGACGCGTCGAAGACCGAGGGCGCGCCCTGCGGAGCATCGAGGTCGCAGGCGACGCGGTGAAGGGCGCGCTCGCCGGCGCGTTCGGAGACGGGCTCGGCAACCTCGCGATGTTCGTGTCCGAGAACCGCGGCCTAGTCCTGCAGTTCCTGTCGGATCTCGTCGATGGTGGGATCGACTTCGGGCAGGCCCTCATAGAGTCCGTCGCGGGCGGAACGGAGGCGCTCGGGAGTTCGTGTCCGGCGCCGGCGTCGACATCCTCAAAGCCATCGGTCAGGCGATGTACTTCTTCGGCCAAGACACGTCCGGGCTCGAGGCGGTCATCACCGACATAGAGGGCTTCGACGAGAAGACAGCATCCGTCGCCGACAACGTCCACCAACTCAGCGGCAACCTCAAGGAGGGCCGGGACCAGTTCCACGACTTCTTCGACCCGCAGATCGACCTCGGCTACCTCTCCGACCGCACCCGAGACGTCGCGTCAGCCATCGATGGTGTCGGCTACTCCCTCGACGGGACGACGCCGCTAGTCGACGCGTACACGGTCGCGCAGGACGGCTCGGTCCGGGCCGGCGCCGATCTTGAGAGTCAGGTCCGCAACTCGATTGCGGCGCTCGGTGATGAGATCTCTGCCGCTGCTGCGACCGGTGAAGCGCAGGACGCTTTGACCGGTCGGTACAACACGGCGACCAGCGCCCTCGTCGGGCAGCTGACGCAGATGAGTCTCACCGAGGGCAGGCGCGTTCGCTGATCGACACGGTCTTGCAGACCCCGAGCTCGGCGACGACGGCGTTCTCGTCGAGCGCGCCCGAGGAGCAGGGGAAGGTGCAGTCCCTGTCGGATCGGATCGTGACTCTCTCCGACGGATCGGTCGTGGTCTTCGCGGACACTCAGCCGGCGCAAAGCTCGATCGACCGGTACGTCGCGGCCAACACTGGCCGCAGCATCACGATCACGACGGTGCAGAAGCTCGTGCAATCGCAGGCCGGTTCTTATTCCTCGACCGGATTGCCGGCCTACGCGCACCAGGCGCGCGGCGGCGTGTTGGAGTTCTACGCGCAGGGCGGCCTACGCGGTCTGACGCCGATGCAGCCCGTCGCGCAGATGGTGCCCGCTTCCACATGGCGCGTCGTCGGCGACCGGGCGGATGTTCCTGAGGCCGTACATCCCACTCGACGGTTCGCAGCGGTCGATGGCGATCCTCGCGGAGACGATGCAGCGCATGGGCGTGTAGCCAATGACAGGCGGGGACATCACGGCCGCGGCTCCCACGACCGACCGGGACAGGCAGATCACGATGGACGGCCACCTGTTCGGGATCCTCCGCGAGCAGGCGAACGGGGACGCGAAGATCATCGTCGCGAACGCCCTTGATCGACGCGACCACGATCAGCAGCGCGGCAGCTGGAGGTAGATCAGGCGCTACTAGGGCCTCGACTGGCATGCATGGTTGAGGCCCTTTCCGTGCGTGAAGCCGCCCGTCGAGTGCATCGCAGCCGGCGCACGATCATGCGCTGGCTCGAGGAAGGCATGCCGAGCCGCCTCGTCGACGGGCAGCGGGTGATCCTCCTCCCCGACCTGCAAGCCGCGTTCGTGCAACGCCTCGAGACGAACGCCACCCGGCCGCGATCGGCGGCCCACCTTGAGCACGGCACCGTGCAGCGCTACTGGACCGGATGCCGGTGTGTTCAGTGCCGGTCGGCACTGTCGGTGTACAACCGTGCCTGGTACGCGAAGCGGGTCCAAGAGACTGCGGAGCGGAGAGCGAAGGCCGCGGGATGGGTCGGGGAGCCCGCGATCAAGGCGCTCCTGCGTCCGTACCGCCGCCGCGCCATGAGGCCGCCTGAGGGTTCCGACACGCGAGAGAGCCGCAGAACGCCCTAGAGTCGGATGGGCGTGAAGGCCTGCCACTACACAGATAGGACCCCGCTATGTCGAAGAAGACGCTGCACTACGGAACTGAGACGATTCCGCTCTCCGAGGACACCGACATCGGGAAGATGCGGAGCGATATCGACCTCATCCTTGGTGGCGGGAAGCACACATCATTTCTATTTGTCGACGCTCGTGGGTACAGCCAGTGGCTCCTCGTCACCCCGGCAATCCCGCTGCGTCTCACCGAGCGTGACGAGACCAGCAGGGCTCGCTCCGCAACTGTCCTTTGAGCGAAGACCTCAGTCCGCAGCGAGTCAGCAAGAGTCCCGATCCGGGCCGCTCACCACCATACGATCGGCGGACTGACGCGGATCGCGACCTTTCCCCATCGCCGGCAATCATTGGCGGAAAGTTCGAGCTGTACTACGGTGTCTAGTCCCGCAGCACCGCCAGAAGGGCCGTTCCTCCTCGGGAGGGGCGGCCCTTCGCCGTTTCCGGCGGAAGGGGTCAGCGGCGGGTCGGCGCGTCCTCCGCGGCAGGCCCGTAGAACAGCCGCTCGAAGACCGCGCGGGCTCGGCGGGTCACGCCGAGGTAGTCGTCCTCGAGGGCCGTCGCGGAGCCGACCGGGTACTCCAGCAGGCGCGCGACGCCCTCGAGCTGGCGGCGGTCGGTCGGGAGGACGTCGCTCGTACGGTTCCCCCAGAGAGTGGTGCCCGAGCGGACGCGGGAGGCGAGGATCCAGGCCGCGCGGAGTCGCTCCGCATCCTGTCCGCTGATCAAGCCCTCCGCCTCCGCCACCGCCAGAGCGGTGAGGGTCGAGGTGGTCCGGAGGGGCGGCAAGGAGCGCGCGTGCTGCAGCTGGAGGAGCTGCACCAACCACTCCACATCGCTCAGTGATCCGCGGCCGAGCTTGAGGTGCCGACGGGGGTCTGCACCCTGCGGTAGGCGCTCGCTCTCGACGCGCGCCTTGATCCGCTTCACCTCGCGGATGTCGCGGTCCGACATCGCGGAAGGATAGCGGACACCATCGGCCAACTCGGCGAAATCATCGATCAGCGCCCGGTCGCCCGCCACTCCCCTGGCCCGCAGCAGCGCCTGCGCCTCCCACGTCAGGGACCAGCGGGCGTAGTAGGCACGGTACGAGTCAAGAGAGCGCACGAGCGGCCCGTTCTTGCCCTCGGGGCGCAGGTCGGCGTCGAGGTCGAGCGGGAGGCGCGAGTCCTCCGTCAACCGCACCAGCTCCGCGACGACGAACTGGGAGTAGAGCTGCGCCTGGTGCGGTTCGGCGGTCCCTGGTCGCTGCACGTACATCACGTCGGCGTCGGAACCGAAGCCAAGCTCCGCTCCTCCGTAGCGCCCCATGCCGATGATCGCGAACTCGGTCTGAGAGCCGGGCCGAGTGTCACTGTCGCGGCGAATCGCAGCGAGCACTCCGGTCAGCAGCGCGCTGATGATGTCGGTGAGGCTCGTTGCGATCTCCTCGATGGTGCTGAGCCCCAGTACGCCGCCCATCGCTGTCCGCAGCACCTCCCGCCTGCGCATCGAGCGCAGGACGGAGGCCACCGCGTCGGCGCTGTCGTGGCGGGCGAGCACGGCGCGGACCTCCTCACCCAGCTGGGCCGCGCTTCGCGGGCGTAGAGCGTCGTCGTCCTCGAGCCACGCGGCCGACTCCGGGATCCGGTCGAGGAGTTCACCGACGAAACGCGATCCCGAGAGCACCGTCGTCAGGCGCTTCGCGGCGCCCGAGGAGTCGCGCAGCATGCGGAGGAACCAGGGCGTACCGCCGAGGACGTCGCTGAGCCGACGGAACGCGAGCAGTCCGTAGTCGGGGTCAGGGCCGTCCGCGAACCACTGCAGCATCACCGGCACCAGGTGGCGCTGGATGCTCGCGCGGCGCGAGACGCCCGAGGTCATCGCGGCGATGTGGCCCAGGGCCCCGCGGGCATCCGCGAAGCCGATGGCGGCGAGGCGCGCTTCCGCCTGGCCGGTGGAGAGTTCGGCTCCCCCGTCGGAGAGTGCGGCGACGGCCGAGAGGAGCGGGCGGTAGAACAGGCGCTCGTGCAGTCCGCGGACTCGGTTCTTGATGCCGTTCCAGACGCTCAGTAGCTCCTCCGCCGTGCGGGCGAGGCCGCTGGAGCGGGCGAGGGTGCGCAGCTCGTGCTCGTCGCGGGGCATGAGATGCGTGCGACGCAGGCGCCGCAGCTGCAGGCGGTGCTCTAGGAGGCGCAGCGCGCGGTAGTCCTGCGCGAATTCCTCCGCAGCGGTGCGGCCGATGTAGCCGCGCTCGGCGAGGGCTCCCAGGGCGAGCAGAGTACCGGGCATGTGGATCTCGTCGTCGGTCTGCCCGTGGACGAGTTGCAGCAGCTGCACCGTGAACTCGATGTCGCGCAGCCCGCCCGGCCCGAGCTTGATCTGGTAGTGGACATCGTTCTGCGGGATGTTCTCGGTGACTCGCTCGCGCATGCGCTGGACCGACTCCACGAACTTCTCGCGGGAGGCGCTCGTCCACACTTTCGGCGCGACCGCATCGACGTACGCCCGACCCAGCTCCAGATCGCCTGCGAGCGGACGCGCCTTGAGGAGCGCCTGGAACTCCCAGCTCTTCGCCCAGCGGTCGTAGTAGGTGATGTGGGATTCGAGGGTGCGCACGAGGGCACCCTGCTTCCCCTCCGGCCGGAGGTTCGGATCGACCTCCCACAGCTCCGGCTCCATCGCCAGGGCGGAGGTGCCGCGCATCAGCAGGACGGCGAGCCGGGTGGCGACGTCGATCGCGCGGGCGTTCGACAGCTCGCGCTCTGGGTCGCCTTCCGCTACGAAGATCACGTCGACGTCGCTGACGTAGTTCAGCTCGGAAGCGCCCGCCTTGCCCATGCCGATCACAGCGAAGCGAGTGGCCGCCACCTCGTCCCTGCCGAAGCGCCCGGGGCCGGCGCCGCCGACCAGCTCCGTCCGCGCCACAGCGAGCGAGGCCTCGAGTGCTGCGCCGGCGAGGTCGGCCAGCGCGCGGGTCACCCGGTCGATCGCCGCGACGGGATCGGCCTGGCTGAGATCGTGCACGACGATCTGCGTGAGCAGGCGTCGGTACCGCACGCGCAGTGCAGTCCAGCCCGCCTCCCCCCGAAGCGTCGAGAAGCCGTCTATCGCGCCGACGGAGTCCAGCAGCTCGGCCTTCATCTCGGCGCGGCCGGGAAGAGCTCGGACCGGCTCGAGGACGCTCGCGAGTTCCTCGGGACGCCGCTGCAGGAAGTCGGCGAGTCCGGAGGAGGCCCCGAGCACCAGGAGCAGGCGCGTCAGGGCCTCGTCGTCGGCGAGGACCGTGTCCATCCGGCCGCGGTGCCGCCGCAGCAAATCGAGCAGTGCGAGCAGAGCCTCGTCCGGGTCGGCCACGCGAGCGAAGGAGGGCAGCACGGACTCCAGCTGCCGACCCGCCAGAAGCTCCGCCTCGGCCAGCCGCGCCCCGGTCTCACCGAGCGCGGAGAAGCCGAGGCGCGCGACATCGCGCAGAGATCGTTCGCGGGGCATGGCCGAAGGGTCAGAGCATCTCGAGGTTGCTGCGCAGCTCGTACGGAGTGACCTGGGCGCGATACTCGGCCCAGTCCTTTCGCTTGTTGAGCAGCACGAAGTTGAACACCTGCTCGCCCAGCGTCTCTGCGACCAGCTCCGACTCCTCCATCAGCGAGATGGCACGATCCAGACTCGCGGGCAGGGCGCCATAGCCGAGTGCACGGCGTTCCTCGTCCGACAGCGCCCAGACGTTGTCCTCGGCCTCGGCGGGGAGTTCGTAGCCCTCCTCGATGCCCTTCAGCCCGGCGGCCAGGAGCAGCGAGTAGGCGAGGTAGGGGTTCGCAGCGGAGTCGAGAGCGCGGTACTCGATGCGCGAGGACTGCCCCTTGTTCGGCTTGTACAGCGGCACCCGCACGAGAGCGGAGCGGTTGTTGTGGCCCCACGAGACGTAGCTCGGCGCTTCGTCGCCGCCCCAGAGGCGCTTGTAGGAGTTGACGAACTGATTGGTCACCGCGGTGATCTCGGGGGCGTGCCTGAGCAGGCCTGCGATGAACTGCCGGCCGAGCTTGGACAGTTGGTACTGGGCGCCCTGCTCGTAGAACACGTTCACGTCGCCCTCGAAGAGCGACAAGTGGGTGTGCATACCCGAACCGGGGTGCCCGGAGAGCGGCTTGGGCATGAAGGTCGCGTACACGCCCTGCTCGATCGCCACCTCCTTGATCACCGTGCGGAAGGTCATGATGTTGTCAGCCGTCGTCAGCGCGTCGGCGTAGCGGAGGTCGATCTCGTTCTGACCGGGTCCCGCCTCGTGGTGGCTGAACTCGACCGAGATGCCCAAGTCCTCCAGCATCCGCACCGAGCGTCGGCGGAAGTCGTGCGCCGTGCCTCCGGGGACGTTGTCGAAGTACCCGGCGGAGTCGACCGGCTCCGGCCCCTCGGTACCGAACGACGACGACGTCAACAGGTAGAACTCGATTTCAGGGTGCGTGTAGAACGTGAATCCGCGTTCTGCCGCCTTCGCCAGCGTGCGCTTGAGCACGTTGCGTGGATCCGCGACGGCGGGCTGGCCGTCGGGCGTCGTGATGTCGCAGAACATCCGCGCCGTCGGGTCGATCTCTCCGCGCCACGGCAGGATCTGGAACGTCGAGGGGTCCGGGTGCGCCAAGACATCGGCTTCGAACGAGCGGGTGAGGCCCTCGATCGCGGAACCGTCGAAGCCGAGACCCTCCGCGAATGCTCCCTCGACCTCGGCCGGCGCGATGGCGACCGACTTGAGAGTGCCGACGACGTCGGTGAACCAGAGGCGAACGAATTTGATCCCTCGCTCTTCAATGGTGCGAAGAACGAAGTCCCGTTGCTTGTCCATCCAGACTCCTCCTGTTTTCGACCCTCAGGCTACTGCCTCCGACCAGGGCCCGCGGGGTGCCACAGGCGCGCCATAGACTGGCGCCCATGTCAGCGCAGCCCGCGAAACGCGTTCGAACCCGCCACTTCCAGACTGCGAAGGACTCCGGTGTTCGCATCACCGGGCTGACGAGCTACGACCAACTGACAGCGAAGATCTTCGACGAGGCCGGGATCGACTTCCTCCTCGTCGGTGACTCCGCCGGCAACACGGTGCTCGGCTACGACACGACGCTCCCCGTGACCGTCGACGAGCTGATCCCGTTGGCGCGTGCCGTCGCTGGGGCCGTGGAGCGTGCCTTCGTCGTCGCCGATATGCCCTTCGGCTCGTATGAGTCCGGGCCCGACGATGCGCTACACACGGCCTTCCGCTTCATGAAGGAGACGCACGCGCACGCGGTCAAGCTCGAGGGCGGGGTTCGCTCAGCCGAGCAGATCCGCCGCATTGTCGAGGCGGGCATCCCCGTGATGGCGCACATCGGATTCACGCCGCAGAGCGAACACGGGCTCGGCGGGCACATAGTCCAGGGCCGCGGCGAGGGGCTCGAGCAGCTGCTCGCCGACGCGCATGCCGTCCAGGACGCGGGCGCCTTTGCCGTCGTGCTCGAGATGGTTCCGGCCGATGCGGCGCGGCAGGTCACCCAGGAACTACGGATTCCGACAATCGGAGTCGGCGCGGGACCCAATGTGGATGGCCAGCTGCTTGTGTGGACCGACTTCGCCGGCTTCACCACCGGTCGCATCCCCCGCTTTGTCAAGCAGTACGCCGATCTGCGGGGGGTACTGACCGGAGCCGTTACTGCCTACCGGGACGACGTCGAATCCGGTGCCTACCCCGGCGCTGAGCACAGCTACGAGTAGTGGCGCTCAGCGGTCCTCGGCGGCGTCCTCCTCGGCCCACTTGCGGCTGTTCTCGTGCAGTCGCTCGAGAGCATGGGCCGCTTCTTCCCTCGAGGAAAAAGGTCCGACCCGGTCGACCGAGGGGGACACGAAGCCCTGCTCCACCGTGCCGGCCTTGAGGTTGTACCACCACGAGTTCACGTCGCCAACAGTCATGCGGGCGATCCTACGCCGGAGCCTGCGTCGGGCCAGACCCCTCGCCCTTCGCTAGCATGACCGATATGACTGCTGCGGCGACCGCCATTGGGATCGACATCGGGGGAACGGGCATTAAGGGAGCCTCGGTCGATGTGGCCGCGGGCACTCTTCTCAGCGACAGGATGAAGTTCGCCACCCCCGACGGCGGAAAGCCGAAGGACATCGTCGCCACCGTCCAGCAAATCCTCGAGCAGATCCCTGATCTCCCCTCGGACACCCCGGTTGGCATTTGCTTTCCGGCCGTCGTCGTGCACGGCCGCACCATGTCGGCAGCCAATGTCTCGGACGAATGGATCGGCCTCGAGGCCGGGAAGCTGTTCGAAGACGCGCTCCACCGGAACATCTTCTTCGTCAACGATGCCGACGCGGCGGGCTACGCCGAATCCCGCTTCGGAGCGGCGAAGGACACGAAGGGCCTGGTCATCATGACCACTCTCGGCACGGGGATCGGCACGGCACAGATCCACGACGGGACTCTCATCCCCAACGCCGAGCTCGGCCACCTAGAGATCCACGGCGGGGACTACGAGAAGAAGGCGTCATTCGCCGCCAAGGAGCGCGACGACCTCGACTACAAGCACTGGGCGAAGCGACTCCAGCGCTACTACTCCCACCTCGAGGCGCTCCTCTGGCCCGACCTCTTCATCGTCGGCGGCGGCATTTCGAAGCACTACGAGGAATTCCTGCCGCTGCTCGATCTGCGCACACCGATCATCCCCGCAGCGCTCCGCAACAACGCAGGCATACTCGGCGCGGCAGCCCTCGCGGGCTGAGTCGTCTTTCGCGGCGGTCCCTGCCCGCCACGGCGCGGTTGGCGTGCGCGGGTGGTGCGTTTCATAGAGCGGGATGCGGCCGGCTACACCGAAACGCTGGCACGCGTTTCGGCGGTTCGCGGTGCATGTGGTTCGCGGCGGTCCCTGCCCGCCGCGCCGCGGTTGGCGTGCGCGGGTGGTGCGTTTCATAGAGCGGGATGCGGCCGGCTACACCGAAACGCTGGCACGCGTTTCGGCGGTTCGCCTTGTGGACGGCGGCGAGTTGAGACCGCTTTATGGGAATGCGGCAGGGGCACGAGATGCCCCGCCGGGGCGGGGCATCTCGTGGCGAAGGGGTCGGCTGGTACGCCGGGTTCTGTTCACGCCGCGCCTCTCGGCGGGCGCTGGACGGCCATCTCTCTCGGAGCCACGTCGCCGTGACTCTCCAGCGGTCTACCCGAGGACCCGGCGAGCAGCCGCATCGTCCTCTGTCTGACCTTGCTCCGGGCGAGGTTTACCGAGCGGACCGGATCACTCCGGCCCCTGGTGGTCTCTTACACCACCGTTTCACCCTTACCGCCGACCGAAGCCTGCGGCGGTCTGTTCTCTGTGGCACTATCTCGCGGGTCACCCCGGGTGGGTGTTACCCACCGCCCTGCTCTGTGGAGCCCGGACGTTCCTCGGCACCGGGCTCTCGCCGCGGTGACGCGACCGTCTTGCCGGCCCGTTCGCCCGTCCAGTCTACGGCTCAGGCGAGCGTCGACTCCTCGCCGCGCACCAGGATGCAACCGCTATCGGGACAGAGGACGACCTCGTCCGGCGCAGACGCGCGAATCCAGGACAGATCGGATTCGGTGAGCGCGACTCCGCTGCCCTCGGACACCTTGCCGCGAAGCAATGCCGCTCCGACGCCGTACCGGATGCGCTGCTTCTCGTAGAGCTCGACCAGATCCTCCGGCAGCGTCGTGACGAGACCGGCACGGTCGCGGGCCAGCGCCTCCTGCTTGTCTCGGAGCTTCTCGGCCTGCGCGATGCGCTCCTCGGCGAGAGTGGTGAGCGAGGCGACGACCTCGTCGCGCTCGGCTTGAGCGGCGGCGACCTCGGCTTCGATGCCCTCGATGCGCTCCATCAGCGTCAGCTCGATGTCCTCTAGGTCGCCCCGGCGCTTCACCAAGGAGGTGATCTCGCTCTCGAGCGCGGCGATGTCCTTCGCGGCCGAAGCGGTCTGCAGGCGGTCTCGGTCGCGCGTGAGGCGCTTCTCGACGACGCCGACGTCAGACTCGATGCGGCCGAGTTCGGTGCGCACGTCTTCGAGGCGCCCGGCGCGCTCGGCGAGGGCACGACGGGTCTCGTTGTCACGGGCCTGCATCGCCTGGATCCGCGCGATCTGCGGAAGCGTCGCGAGAGCGTGGCGCAGCTGCGCGCCCCTCGTGTCCAGACTCGCGAGAGTCAGGAGTTCGCGCTGGTGTGCGGGGCTGGCTTTCACGTGGCGGTCCTCGTTCCCGGCACGCAGGGTGGGCGCGCCGCGTCCATTCTCCCGTGCCCACGGTGGGTCAATGCACGATCGCGAAATCCCACGGGTCGGTCCGGGTCTCGCTCACCTCGACGGTCACCGTGGGCAGGGCCTCGCGCAGAGCGGCTGCGGCGACGTCGAGCCACAGCCACTCGCTCGCCCAGTGCGAGACGTCGATGAGCGCGGGACCGCTGCCGTGCCGGGCCTTCTCGCGAGCCTCCGAGGCGGGATGGTGCCGGAGGTCGGCGGTGATGAACACGTCGCTCGTGCGGACCGCTGGAGCGTCCAGGAGCGAGTCTCCAGCTCCTGCGCAGAGCGAGACGCGGCGCACGGGACTCTCGTAGCCGCCTGCGACCCGCACTCCCCCGGCCGTGGCGGGCAGGACGTCGGCGACGGCAGCGGCCAAGCGCCCGAGCGTCACCTCCTCGGGTAGGTCGCCCACACGGCCGAGCCCCACGGAGGGATCGGCGCCCGGCACGAGTGGAGTCGCGCCGGTCAGGCCGAGACGGGCCGCAAGCACATCCGAGACTCCGTCCGTCACGATGTCGGCGTTGGTGTGGGCAGAGACCAGGGCGCAGCCGCTGCGGATGAGGTCGGCGAGCAGGCGGCCCTTGTAGCCGTCCTCAGCGATCGAGGTGACGCCACGCAGCAGTAGCGGATGGTGCGCGACCAGCAGCTGGAAGCCGCCGTCGATGGCCTCCTCGACGGTATCCGCGACGACGTCAACCGTCAGCAGGAGGCGTTCGATGGACGCGTCGGGGTCACCGGTCACCAGGCCGGGCGCGTCCCAGCTCTCGGCGGCCGCCTCGGGCCAGAGTCGGTCGATGACGGCGTGGACGTCGCGCAGTGTGGGCATGCGTCCAGGGTAGGGGCGCTCAGCTCGGGTGGTCGGTCTCGACGGCGCGGATCGCAGCGTCGGCGTCGGCCGGGGCGTCCAGGTCGGCCCGGAGGTAGTCGTCCGACTCGGGCAGTCGGACGGTGAGACCGCCGTACTGCTCGATCTCCAGCACACCCGTCACGCCGGAGGCGGCGAGCACATGCCCGCCGACCGCTCCGCTCGTGTCGACGAAATGGGTGTGCAGCCCGGCGACACTGATCCCCTGGAACGGGCGCGGGCCGATGAAGCCCAACAGTGTGCCCTCGACGCCGTGCAGCCTGACCTCGCGCTGCTCGCGCATTGCCTCCGCTAGACGCCGGTAGGGCTTCACCTGCGCGATCGGCTGACGCAGAACCACAGTGCCGACCCGCGCTCGCAGGCGCACTCCCACGAAGACGTTCGGACTGGGCACGAGCGATCGCACCGCGTGCAGCACGGATTCGAGGGAGCCGAGATCCTCAACCGCCGCAACGTGATGAGGTGCGAACCGTGCTACCTCGGCGAAGGCGATGACGTCGTCGGACTCGAGCACGACCACGGAGCCGTCTCCGCGGAAGAGGCGGTGTACTCCGTCCAGGATCACGAGCTCCCCGTCCATGTGCTCGCCGCAGCCGAGTCCGAGATCGCCGTGCGCATCCACCTCGCGGCTGGTCACGATCCCGTCGAAGAGGCCAGCGACCAGCGCGTTGACGATCGAGAACTGGGTGATGAGGCCGCGCTGGGCGGGGGGATTCGGCATGCGGCTAGTTTGCCCGCTCGGCGCGTTTACCGACCGTCACGGGCGCGCCGTCGGTGGTCCGTGCTTGCCTGGCGGGCATGAACGAGAACTTTCCCTGGGCCGTCGCGGCCGCGTTGCTCCTGGCCCTCCTGATCGTCGCCCTGTTCGGCCACCGGCGTCGAGCCGCGGCAGCGGCAGACGCTGAGCAGACCGCCCAGGAGAACGAGCGCTCCACCGCGGAGCTCCAGCGACGGCACGAGGATGCGCTCGGCGCTCTCGCCCACTCCCACGAGACCGAGCTCGCCGAGAGCCGGACCGAACTCGAGACGAGGCAGGAGGAGGCCGATCAGATTCGCACAGCGCTCTCGAAGACCTGGAAGGAAGAGGCCGTCTCGCACACACTGATCCGCGAGGCGTGTGTCTCGGCGGGGCTGTCGGGCCTCCTGGCGACGAACATCGTCTTCGTACCGACAGATTCGCGCACGACGCGGCGCTTCTTCGCTCAGATCGATCACCTGCTGCTGACCCGGCACGGAGCGATGATCATCGAGGCCAAGTACTGGCAGGGGGTAGTGTTCGACGGTATCCGTCCCGGCACTGTGCATCCGTCCTACGGCGTGCTGGTCAAGGAAGACGCGCTGCCGGAGACCTTCGCCGTTCAGATCGCGCCGAGTACGGTGTCGTCGTTGACGGTCAGGACCCATGTCGATCATCGTGTCCCCGCCCTACAGGTGCGGATCCAGGCCGCGCGGTTCAAGGAGTACCTCGCCGGGCGAGGGCTGCCGACCCCGTGGTTCGACACCGCGGTCCTCTACAGCTACCCCGACGTCAGGACCTACGCCCCCGCGTGGCAGGGTGCAGGACCGGCGCGGACCAGGATCGTGACCGGCGCGGAGGAGCTGACGGATGCGCTGGCGGATCTCGCGCGGCGCCCTCAGAGCACCATCGCGGAGGACGCCTGGGGCGAACTCTCGACGTTCCTGGCTCAGAGCGGTGCGCACCTGGAACAGGTCGGACCGAGGACGGCGTGACGGGATCGGCCCGACGGGGCCGATCCACACGGGCTCGATCCCCTACGAGGACAGACCGAGTGTGGCCGCTCTAAAACGACGAAAGCCCGCACTCCTCGTGGGGTGCGGACTCTCAGAGTGGATCCGAGGGGATTCGAACCCCTGACCCCCTGCATGCCATGCAGGTGCGCTACCAGCTGCGCCACGGACCCGTGCATCGTGCTGTTCTGCTTTATCGCCGTTCTGCGTTATCGCGGTTCTTGCGTTATCGCGGTTCTTGCTCGACCGCCCATGTTGCGGAATCCGCTCGGCGGAAGCAACTCGAACAAACTACAACACGAACTGCGCGATGTGAAATCGAGCGCTGTCGCCGGGCGTGTTCGTCAGTTCGTGGGCGGCGTCGAGTCCACAGCGACGGGCTGGTCGATCGTGAACGGCACCGTCGGGCAGTCTTTCCACAGTCGCTCCAGCGAGTAGTACATCCGGTCCTCCTCATGGAACACATGCACAACCAGGTCTCCGAAATCGAGCAGGATCCAGCGCCCCTCCGCACGACCCTCGCGGCGCAGGAGCTTGGCGCCGGAGTCGTTAAGCCGATCCTCCACCTCGTTCGCGATCGCGACCACGTTGCGCTCGGATCGGCCGGTAGCGAGGAGGAAAATGTCGACCAGCGGCAGCGGCCCCGAGACATCGAGGGCGACGAGGTCCTCTCCGCCCTTGGAGTCGGCGGCAGTGGCCGCAAGCTGGAGCAGGGCGCGGGCGGAGTCGGTCGCAGTCATAAAGCCTTCAGTGTCGGTGGCGGGTCAGAAGATGTTGAGCACGAAGCCACCGATGAACAGCGCGATCGAGGCGACCAGCAGGACCGCGGCGGTGACCGCGAGGACCACCGGAACGCTGATGCCGGCGCGTTTCTGCGGCGCGATCATGGAGGTTCCCGCGGCGTGCGTCGAGACGGCACTGGAGGCACGGACCGGCTCGGACTCGCCGGCGGGCTGCTCTCGGTCGATACGGTCGACGTAGCGGTCGACATCGGGCGAGTCGTAGAGGTTCGGATGCTGGCCCGTGGAGCCGAGGCTTCGCGGGAGATCGAACGAGCCGGTAACGAGGATCTCGCCCGAGTCGGTCCCGACGGAGGTTCCGGGACCGGTGGTCGGCAGGATCAGCGCGTTGGTGGTCGTGACGGCGCCGGTCGCGGCGACTCCGCTCGCGATGAGGGAGTCGAACGAGGCATCCACGTCCTCCTTCGACTTGCTGTCCAACTCCTCGGTGATAGCGAGGTGCTCGATAGGCGGTTCGAAGCTTCCGGTGATCTCGGTCGCTTTCTCATCGGCGATGTCGAGCGAGCCGCCGACCGAGGCGAACAGGGCGGTGTTGAGGTGCGGCTGCTCGGGTTCGGGTTCGTCCGCGGGTTGAGGGTCGTCCTGCTCCCCCACCGTGTCGGACGGAGACGTGTCGTCAGTCCGCTCGTCGCGGGCGCTGATCGCATCGGTGTCCTCGGGCGCGGGCTCGTCGGGCTCGGCCCTGGCCAGTGCGGCATCCCCGGACGCCTCTGAATCCCCGGGCTGCTCAGCCGTGCCGGCGCCCTCGGGTACGCCCTCCTCGGCGGCGGCGTCCTCGATTTCGGGGACCGGTTCGGCGTCTCGCGACTCGTCGGCGGCCTCGACCACGGCCACTGCGCCCGTCGGCGGGAGCGCCGAAGCGCGCTCGAGTGCGTCCTCGACCTCGCCGGACCGCTCTCGATCGGCGGGAGCAGAAGGCTCGACCTCCGGCGTCGCGGCGACTTTCTCGGCCTGCTGCTGTGCCAGCAGGGCGCGCAGTTCGCGGCGCGTCAGAGGACGGCCGGTCGCGTTCTCGGTAGCGACGATCTCCATCGAGGAGGTGCGCAGATCGGATTCGCTCGCCGGACGCGGCTCGACGGGTGTGATCCGCAGGGCCTGAGTGGGAGTGAGCACCGGCATGTCGCCGGCGGCGGTGACGGAGGCCGTTGCTGCCCGCCGGGAAGTCGTCGGAGCGGCGGCGGCAGGGCCGGCACCGGCCTCGCGCCTCTCGCGCTCGCGGATCTCGCGCCGGGTGAGCGGCTTCTCCTCGGGCTGAACTGTCATGACGTACTCCGATACAGATGGTGCTTCGAGATGTACTGGACGACACCGTCGGGAACCAGGTACCAGACCGGATGACCCCGGTTCACGCGGCTCCGACAGTCCGTCGAGGAAATCGCTAGTGCCGGAATCTCCAATAAGGATACGTCCTGGGCCGGCAATCCCGAAACGTTGAGGACGTGCCCCGGTCGGCTGACGGCGACGAAGTGGGCCAGCTCCCACAGCTCGTCGTAATCCTTCCAGCTGAGGATCTGCGCGACCGCGTCCGCACCTGTGATGAAGAAGAGCTCGGCATCCGGGTGCGCGGCGTGGATGTCGCGCAGAGTGTCGATCGTGTAGGTCGTTCCGACCCGGTCGATATCGACGCGGCTGACCGTGAAGCTCGGATTCGACGCGGTGGCGATGACGGTCATCAGGTAGCGGTGCTCGGCCGACGTGACCGTCTTCTTGTGCCAGGGCTGACCGGTGGGGACGAAGACGACCTCGTCGAGGTCGAACGATTGGGCCACCTCAGATGCGGCAACCAGGTGACCGTGGTGGATCGGGTCGAAGGTGCCGCCCATCACTCCGATACGGGGACGCCGCGGGCCTCCGCTCGCGGCGGACGTCACGATCGCTGGGCTCCCCGCCTAGTGGCCGTGACCGTGCCGGTCGTTCGAGCCCGCACCCGTCTTGTGCGAGTGGCGGTTCGCCACATCGCGGTAGCTCCAGGTCACGAAGCCGAGTGCCGTGAACGCGACGGCGGCGATCAGCCCGAAAACGATCGGGGGGAGCGGCAGCTCCGCATGGGCCGCTGCTTCGGCGAGGACGGTCGTCGCGAGGGACATGCAGTGCTCCTTGGAAGTCGTGGTCGCCCCGGCGGGGCTTCGTCGAGTCTACCCGGCCGCCGCAGGGCGCCGGATCGTCCGCGTCGGCTAGGTGCGGACCTGACCGGAGCCGCGCAGTAGCCACTTCGTGCTGGTCAGCTCGGGGAGGCCCATCGGGCCCCGCGCGTGCAGTTTTTGGGTCGAGATACCGACCTCGGCGCCGAAGCCGAATTCTCCGCCGTCCGTGAAGCGGGTCGACGCGTTGACCATGACCACGGCCGAGTCGACCTCGGCGAGGAAGCGCTCTGCGCTGCGGAGGTCCTCGGTCACGATCGACTCGGTGTGGTGCGTCGAGTAACGGTCGATGTGGGCCATCGCCGCGTCGAGGTCGTCGACCACAGCGACAGCGACGTCGAGCGAGTAGTACTCGGCCGACCAGTCCTCCTCGGTGGCTGGGACGGCGTCGGGCCAGAGAGCCGTGACGCGCTCATCGCCGTGCACCGTCACGCCCGCCTCGGCGAGGCGCCCGAGCACAGGCGGGAGCAGCCGCTCCGCAGAGTCCCGATGCACGAGAAGGGTCTCAAGGGCGTTGCATGTGCTCGGACGCTGGACCTTCGCGTTGTGCACGATGTCGACGGCCCACTCCTCGTCGGCGCTGGCGTCGAGGAAGACGTGGACCACTCCGGCGCCCGTCTCGATCACGGGGACCATCGACTCCGTCACCACGGATTCGATCAGGCCCGCGCTCCCCCGCGGTACCAGCACATCCACGTAGCCCCGCGCACGCATCAGCGCCTTCGCGCCCTCGCGGCCGTGGTCGTCGACACTCTGGATCAGTTCGGCCGGAAGCCCCACCGAGGCGACCGCCTCCTGGAGCAGCTCGACCAGGACGCGGTTGGTGTTCTCGGCGGCGGTGCCTCCGCGCAGGACGACGGCGTTGCCGCTCTTGAGCGCGAGCGCGGCGATGTCGATGGTAACGTTGGGCCGGGCTTCGTAGATTGCGCCGACCACTCCGAAGGGCACGCGCACCTGCGTCAGCGAGGCTCCGTTGGGCAGGTTCGCCCCCCGCACTGTCTGCCCGATCGGATCGGTGAGTCCGACGACCGCAACGACGGCGTCGGCAAGGGTACCCAGGCGTGCGGCATCGAGGCGGAGACGATCCTGCAGGCCCGCGCTCATCCCGCTCTCCCGGCCGCGCTCTAGGTCCAGCTCGTTCGCCGGGACGACCCGTTCGGCACTGGCGCGCACCGCATCGGCGATCGCAAGCAGAGCCCGGTTCTTGAGGTCGGTCGTGGCGCTGCGGAGGGAGCGCGAGGCGGCACGGGAAGCGGCGAACCGCTCGGTCAGCGCACTGCTGGGGGTCGTCTGCGGCATCCGGCCAGTGTAGGCCCGGCCAGGGTAAGCCCGGCCAGGGTAAGCCCGGCCAGGGTAGGCCCGGCCAGGGTAAGCCCGGCCAGGGTAAGCCCGGCCAGGGTAAGCCCGGCCAGGGTAGGCCCGGCCAGGGTAAGCCCGGCCAGGGTAGGCGCAGACGTTACCGAGGGTAGGAGTCAGCTCTGCTCGTCGCTCTCCGTGCCGTCGTCCTCGTCGGCGACGCGCCAGACGCCGCCCTGGCGCTCGCGTTCGAGTTCGGCACGGGCCTCAGCCTTCGCGTCCATCCGCTCGAAGTAGTCCTCGCGGCGCTCGTTGCGGGTCTTGCGACGGTTCTCGTCGAGGCGGACGTCGGTGCCGCGGGGCGCAGTGATGAGCTCGGCCGTCGAGGTGAGGGTCGGCTCCCAGTCGAAGACGACGCCATCGCCGGGGCCGATGACGACAGTGGAGCCGGCAACCGCACCCGCCGTGAACAGGCCGTTCTCGACTCCGAGCTTGGCCAGTCGGTCGGCGAGGAAGCCGACCGCCTCGTCGTTGGTGAAGTCGGTCTGTGCGACCCACCGCACGGGCTTCGTGCCGAGCACGCGGTAGACATTGCCGTACGAACCGCCCTCGACCTTGATCTCGAAATCTTTCTCGTCCACGGCGCGGGGACGGATCGTGATCCGCTCGACCCGCGGCACGGCAGCGAGTTCGAGGCGATGCTTCTCGACGATCTCCGCGAGGGCGAAGGTGAGCTGCCGGAGCCCCGAGTGGCTGACTGCTGAGATCTCGAACACTCGGTAGCCGCGGCCCTCGAGGTCGGCCCGGACGAAATCGGCCAGTTCTTGGGCCTCGGGCACGTCGACCTTGTTCAGGGCGATCAGCTGCGGGCGCTCGATCAGGGGAACCTGCCCGTCGCCGACGGGGTACGCCGCGAGCTCGCCCAGGATGATGTCGAGGTCCGTCAGCGGGTCGCGGCCGGGCTCGAGCGTGGCGCAGTCGAGCACATGGACGAGCGCGGTGCAGCGCTCGACGTGGCGGAGGAACTCCAGGCCCAGGCCCTTGCCCTCGCTCGCACCCTCGATCAGTCCGGGAACATCGGCGACGGTGAACCGCGACTCCCCCGCCTGGACCACGCCGAGATTGGGGGCGAGGGTCGTGAAGGGGTAGTCGGCGATCTTCGGCTTGGCCGCCGAGATAGCCGCGACCAGGCTCGACTTGCCGGCCGACGGGAACCCGACCAGCGCCACATCGGCGACGGTCTTCAGCTCGAGGACGACATCGCCCTCCCAGCCCGGCGTACCCAGCAGTGCGAAGCCGGGCGCCTTGCGCTTGGTGGTCGCCAGCGAGGCGTTACCGAGCCCGCCCTGCCCGCCCGGAGCGATGACGAACCGCAGGCCCGGCTCGTCCATGTCGATCAGCTCGTCGCCGTCGGGCGACTTCACGACCGTGCCGACCGGGACGGGGAGCTCCAGCAGCGCGCCATTGCCCCCTGCGCGGTGGTCGCCCATGCCGGGGCCGCCGTTCTCGGAGTTTCGATGCGGGTGGCGGTGATAGGCGAGCAGTGTCGTCGTCTGCGGGTCGGCGACGAGGACGATGTCGCCGCCGTGACCGCCGTTGCCGCCGTCGGGGCCGGCAAGCGGCTTGAACTTCTCGCGGCGGACGGAGACGCAGCCGTTGCCGCCGTGGCCGGCACGCAGATGCAGCGTGACGTTGTCGACGAAAGTGACCATGATGTGAATCCGTCCGTGAGTGCGAGGGGCGCCGAGAAGTCGACACCGAGGGGCTGTGCCCCGGAAAACGCGCAAGGGGCGAGCCGAAGCCCGCCCCTTGCGTCCTGTGCCTGTGCGGCCGAGGAGGTCGACCCTACTGGGCGGCCACCACGATGTTGACGACCTTGCGGCCACCTTTGCTGCCGAACTCGACAGCACCCGCCGAAAGGGCGAACAGCGTGTCGTCGCCACCGCGTCCGACGTTCGCGCCGGGGTGGAAGTGCGTACCGCGCTGGCGGACGATGATCTCGCCCGCGTTCACGACCTGGCCGCCGAAGCGCTTGACGCCGAGACGCTGCGCGTTCGAGTCGCGACCATTGCGAGTGGAACTCGCGCCCTTCTTGTGTGCCATTCTTCATCTCCTCGAGACCGGGGGCCGCAGCCCCGTGCTGATCTCCCGCAGAGCGATGGCTCGCCCGGCAGGTCAGCTCAATTCTTGTGCAGGACTACTTGATGCCGGTGACCTTGACGCGAGTGAGGTCCTGACGGTGCCCCTGGCGCTTCTTGTAACCGGTCTTGTTCTTGAACTTCTGGATGATGATCTTCGGACCGCGGAGGTCTTCGAGCACCTCGGCGGTGACGGTGACGCCCGCGAGGGTCGCCGCGTCCGAGGTGACCGACTCACCGTCGACGAGCAGCACGGCAGGAAGCTGCACGGTGCCGTTCTTATCGGCCTTGACCCGGTCCATCGTCACGATGGTGCCGACCTCGACCTTCTCTTGCCGACCACCGGCGCGCACAACTGCGTAAACCACTTCTCGTACCTGTTTCTCGTCTGGACGGAGCGGAGGCCTCGTCCGGGGCTTGTAAGGACGGGGCTGGGCCCCGGTCTTCCGGTTCGTACCCGTCTCTTCACGACACGAGGGAACCGGCACCGCGGCCCGCTCCCCGTGAGGGGCAGAGCGGCAACGGAAATCTGCGTGAGCACATGGGTCGCGCCACACCAACGGTCAAGAGTACGGGATCCGGGCTCCACGGTCAAACGCACACGACCCGGAGCCGCGTCCACCCGACCGGCGACCTCGTCACCATAGTCGAGCGCGATACGGGCGGACGGACGGCGCGCCGCCTACGATCGGGGAATGGCCATCCTCGTGGACGCCGCGCGTTGGCCGGCGCACGGTCGGCTCTGGGCGCACCTGGTCAGCGACGCCTCCCTGGAAGAGCTGCACGACTTCGCGCGCCGCCTCGGTGTGCCCGAGCGTGGCTTCGACCTGGACCACTACGACGTTCCCGAGGAGCGGATCGACGACTTCGTCGCCGCCGGGGCGGTGTCGGTCAGCGCGCGGGAGCTGGTCGAGCGGCTGCGCGAGAGCGGGCTGCGTGTCCGTGCGCGCGACCGGGACGCCGAAAGGGCCCGACGCCGACTGTCGCCGAGCACCGGGCCCTCCTGACGTCGAACTGCGCTACTGGTCGGCGCGGCGCGGGGTCTGCTCGGGGATGACCGCGACTCCGGTGAGAGCGGCCGTGGTGACGCGCCGGCTCCTGGCACGGCCCTGACCGGGCTGCTTCGGGGCGGGCAGCGCGTCGAGCACGGAGTCGAGCAGGTGCTCGGCCACTTCGCTGCGGACCCGGCGCGGGGGAGTGAGCGGAGCGATCGGGATATCGAGGATCGGCGCGGTACCGGCAGGTGTCGCCTCGTCCGCGACCGGGACCTCGGGCGCCTCTGCGGCCTCCTGGCGCGGCTCGCGATCGCGGCTGCGACGGCGTCGCTCCCCCCGGGCAGGACGCTCGCCGCGACTGCTCGACTCGGATGGCGACTCCTCCGCGACTTCGACAATCTCTTCGGGAGCCCCCGCCGCGACGGCGTCCGTTGCGACCTCGACGAGCGTCGCAGCCGTCTCCGCCGCCTGGCGCACGGCCTGCGGCTGGATGGTACTCGCCGCGATCTGCGCGAGCGCGTTCTTCGCGTCGTCGGTGATGGCGTGGGTGCTCACCGGCTTGGTCCCCGAGGCGCCCTGGCCGTTCTGCGCGCCGTTTGAGCGGCCGGAGGCGGCGGGCTGCTGCTCGCCACCCTTGCCGCGGCGGCGCTGCTCCTGCTGCGGGGCGGCGGCGGAGCGGTGCTTGAGGACCGGGTCGTGATGGACGATGACGCCCCGTCCGGCACAGACCTCGCAGTTCTCGCTGAAGGTCTCGAGCAGGCCCAGGCCCAGCTTCTTTCGGGTCATCTGCACGAGGCCGAGCGAGGTGACCTCGGCCACCTGGTGCTTGGTGCGGTCGCGGCTGAGGCATTCGACCAGACGGCGGAGCACGAGGTCGCGGTTGGACTCGAGCACCATGTCGATGAAGTCGACCACGATGATGCCGCCGATATCGCGCAGGCGCAGCTGACGGACGATCTCCTCGGCCGCCTCCAGGTTGTTCTTAGTGACGGTCTCCTCGAGGTTGCCGCCCGAGCCGACGAACTTGCCGGTGTTCACGTCGACCACCGTCATCGCCTCGGTGCGGTCGATCACGAGCGAGCCGCCGCTGGGCAGCCAGACCTTGCGCTCCAGAGCCTTCTCGATCTGCTCGGTGATCCGGAACTCATCGAATGCGTCCTTCTCGTCGGTGTAGACCTCGACGCGCTCGAGCAGGTCGGGGGCGACCTGGCTGAGATAGAGCTCGATCGTCTCGCGGGCGTCCTCGCCGGCGATCACCATCTTCTCAAAGTCCTCGTTGAAGACGTCGCGGACGATCTTGATCAGCAGGTCGGGCTCGCTGTGCAGAAGGGCGGGAGCCTGCCCGGTTGCGGCCTTCGTGCTGAGGGCGGTCCACTGCGCGGTCAAGCGCTCGACGTCAACCGTCAGCTGCTCCTCGGTGGCGCCCTCGGCGGCCGTGCGCACGATCACGCCCACGTTCTCGGGGAGCACCTCCTTGAGGATCTTCTTCAGCCGCGCGCGCTCCGTATCCGGGAGCTTGCGCGAGATGCCGTTCATCGAGCCGTTGGGAACGTAGACGAGGTAGCGGCCGGGGAGGGAGATCTGGCTCGTGAGGCGCGCGCCCTTGTGGCCGACGGGATCCTTCGTGACCTGCACGAGGACGCGGTCGCCGGGCTTAAGTGCGAGCTCGATGCGACGCGGGCCACCGGCATTGTTCGCGGCGTCCCAGTCAACCTCGCCCGAGTAGAGCACCGCGTTGCGGCCGCGTCCGATGTCGACGAAGGCGGCCTCCATGCTGGGGAGGACGTTCTGCACGCGGCCGAGGTAGACGTTGCCGATCAGTGACGCCTCCTGTGAGCGGGCAACGTAGTGCTCGGCGAGCACGCCGTCCTCCAGCACGCCGATGCGGATGCTGTCCTCCTTCGAGCGGACGACCATGACGCGGTCAACGGCCTCGCGGCGGGCGAGGAACTCGGACTCGGTGACCACCGTGCGTCGGCGGCCGGCGTCGCGGCCGTCGCGGCGGCGCTGCTTCTTCGCCTCGAGGCGGGTGGAGCCCTTGATCCGCTGGGGTTCGGTGATCAGCTCGGGCTCGCGCGTCTCGCGCGGCTGGCGGACCCGGACGACGGTGTTCTCGGGGTCGTTGGAGCCCGAACGCTCGTTCTCGCCGCTGCGACGGCGCGAGCGGCGCCGGACGGAGCCCTGCTCCTCGGAGAGTTGCTCGCGCTCCTCCTGGAGGCCCAGGGGCGCACCGCGGGGCGGCAGCGGGGCCAGCTCGACGTAGTCGGGGAGGATCGGCGCCTGGAACAGGAGCGACGGGCTCGGCAGGGCGGGACGTCGCGGCTCCTCCTCCTCCTCGGCCGCGGTCTGTGAGACGGCGTCGGCGAACACCGCGCCCGTCGACGTCGACGGCTCGGCGGCCCGCTCGGCACTGCCTGTCTCGGGCTGGTCAGCACTGCCGGATCCGGGCTGCCCTGTACTTTCTCTCGCGGCCTGGTCGGTCTCGTTGCTGTCGATGATCGTCTCCCCTGTCACTGGCGCGCTCGACTCGGTCCGCCGGGTGGCCCGGCGGCCACCGAAGAGGCGGCTGATCTTCCTGGCCCCGCTGCGGGGCTCGTCGCGGTCCGGATCGGATCCGCTCGTACTGTTGTCTTCCACCATTCCTGGTGCACTCCTCGGCCGGGTCGTCCGCCGCGTCGTCTTCCCGGATGCTTCTCTCGTGCGAGGGGCCTCGGCCCGACGCGAATCCTTCCGCTCCCCCGGTTTCATCGCTCTCGTGGCGTGAAACTCCGGTTGCAGCTGCACACTCGGAACTGACTATCCGACACGCGCTCCCCCGCGGTGCGACCTGCGGTCGTCATCCGGCGGAGCGGAGATCCGGCGCGTCCATTCGCGGAACGCTGGGGATCTCCTGTGGCCCGGTACTCGCCCGGTAAACCTTCTTCGCGTCGATGCGGGTTCCCCCGGACCGACGGCTCTGATTATCGCACGCATTCTCAGAGGCGCCGATCCGACGCGTGCCATAATCCCCCGGTGTCCAGCGATCCCGGGGTGCGCGACGCCCCCTCCCAGCAGCGCCCCGTCGCCTTCGCTGTCCTGCTGATCGTCCTCGGCGTGATCGGCTGGACCGCCGCCTTCGCTTTAACGAACGACAAATTCACCGCACTGACGAACCCCGAGGCGGGACTGGGCTGCGACTTCAGCCTGTTGGTGCAGTGCAGCGCGAACTTGAACTCGGCGCAGGGGGCGGTGTTCGGCTTCCCGAACCCGCTCATCGGCCTCGCAGCGTGGATCGCCCCGATCGTGGTGGGTGCGGGTCTGCTCGCGGGCGCCCGGTTCGACCGCTGGTTTTGGGCGCTCTTCAACCTCGGGTTCCTGCTCGCGCTGGTGTTCGTCGGCTGGCTCATCGCGACCAGCATCTTCGCGCTCGGGACGCTCTGCCCCTGGTGCATGCTCACCTGGGCGGTAGTGATCCCCGGCTTCTGGCTGGTGACGCTCCGGAACTTCCGGGAGGGCGTATATCCGGTACCAGCCGGAGTACGCCGCTTCGCCGGCGCCGCCTACGGCTGGAGCGGGTTCATCACGCTGATCTGCTACCTGCTGATCGCAGTGATTGCCCAGGTGCGCCTGGACGTGCTCGCCTACCTCTGACGAGTCCCGTCAGAGGCGGGCGTCAGGTCGGATCGAGCACACCACGGGTCAGGCGAGACAGAAGTCGGGCGAACCAGAAGTCAGGCGAACCAGAGCCCGAGTTCGCGCGCAGCCGACTCCTCGGAGTCGGAGCCGTGCACGAGGTTCTGCTGCACCGCGAGGCCCCAGTCGCGGCCGAGGTCGCCGCGGATGGTGCCGGGCGCGGCGGTGGTCGGATCAGTGCTGCCGGCGAGAGCGCGGAACCCTTCGATGACGCGGTCGCCGGCGATGCGGAGGGCGACGATCGGGCCGCTCTCCATGAACTCGACGAGGGGCTTGTAGAAGGGCTTGCCCTCGTGCTCGGCGTAGTGCGCGGCGAGCAGCGCGCGGTCTGCCTCGACGAGCTTCACGTCGACGAGGGAGTACCCCTTCGCCTCGATGCGGCGCAGGATCTCGCCCGTGAGGTTGCGGGCGACGCCGTCGGGCTTGACGAGGACGAGAGTCTCCTGAGTGGCCATGATTCAGCGTTCTCCTTCGGTGGGGTCGGTGGGCTCCGCCGCCCGCCGGGTCTGGGTGTCCAGGCGGGTGCCGGTGACCATGCAGTAGGTCCACAGCGCTACGAACGCGGCGCCGATGACGTACATGATCGGGACCAGCAGGCCCGAGGCCACGATAACGAACTGCAGCAGCCAGCCGAGGCGGAAGCCGATCGGGCGGTTCAGGAGGCCGAGCGTCGCGACGAGAGCGAGGCAGACCACCGCTCCGCCGACGAGTACGACGACGGGATCGGCGGCCTTGAGCCCGAAGGCCACGAGCGTGGCGAGGAAGACGATGACCGCCTCGAAGCCGAGGACGATCGAGCCGAGGCTCTCGCGGACCGTCCGGGTGCGTCGGGGCCGACCGGCTCTCACGAGCCGAGCCAATTTTCGTCGCGCGCCGCGGTGATCGTGCGACCGACGAGAGTGATCGAGCCGGTGACCAGGAGCGCGCCCTTCTCGGTGCGCGCCGCGAGGACCCGACCGGCGGTGAGAGCGCCCAACGGGTCGTCAGCGACGCGGACCGCCTCCTCCGGGAAGACCGTCCGGGCCAGGGCCGCGAGCTGGTCGGCGGGCATCGCGCGCCCACTCGGTGCGGTCGTCACGATCAGCTCGTCCACGACCGGCCGTAGCTCCCGGAGGATTCCCTCGGCGTCCTTCTCGGCGAGCACGCCGAGGACGGCGGTGACGCGGTCGAAGTCGAAGTAGCGGCCGAGCGCGGCGGCGAGCGAGGCGGCACCGTGCGGATTGTGCGCGGCGTCCACGATGGTGCGCGGTGCGAGGCCGACGAGCTGGAGACGGCCCGGTGAGGTCGCGGCGGCGAAGCCCTCGTCGAGGACGTCACCGGTGAGTTCTTGCGTCCCTCCGCCGAGGAAGGTCTCGACGGCGGCAACGGCGACGGCCGCGTTCTGGGCCTGGTGGTCGCCGAAGATCGGCAGCAGCAACTGCTCGTACGTGCTGACTACTCCGCGGACGGTGACGACTTGCCCGCCGACCGCGACGGTCGTCGACTCCACGTCGAAGTCCACTCCCTCGACGACGATCGAGGACTCGGTGGCCGCGGCCGCGTGCCGCAGCACCGCCTCCGCCTCCGGGACCTGCTGCGCGGACACCACCGAGGCCAGCGGCTTCACGATGCCCGACTTCGTCCGCGCGATCTCCTCGATGCTCGAGCCCAGGCGCTCCCTGTGGTCGAGGGCGATCGGCGTGAAGACGGCGACCTGCGCGTCGGCGACATTCGTCGAGTCCCACTCGCCGCCCATACCCACCTCGACCACGGCGACGTCCACCGGGGTGTCGGCGAAGGCGGCGTAGGCCAGGACGGTGATTGCCTCGAAGAACGACAGCGGCGCCTCGCCCTGCTCGGCAAGCTCGGCGTCGGTCATCCGCAGGTACGGCTCGACGTCCTGCCAGTTGTCGGCGAGGCGGCGGTCCGAGATCGGCTCACCGTCGATCACGATCCGCTCGTTGAAGCGTTCGAGGTGCGGACTGGTGAACAGGCCCACCCGCAGCCCGTGGGCGCGCAGCAGGCTCTCGATCATCCGGCTGGTGGAGGTCTTGCCGTTGGTGCCGGCGATCTGGATGACCGGGTAGGCCCGCTGCGGGTCGCCGAGGATCTCGACGGCGCGGCGGGTCGGTGCGAGGCGCGGCCGGATGCTCGATTCGCCCAGGCGCTCCAGGAGCGCCGCGTACACCGCGTCGGCGGCCGCGCGATCGGCGTCGTCGGATTCGAACGGATCAGACATCGGCGGCCTCGACCTTCTCGACGCGGATGATGGCGGTGCCGGCGGGACCGAAGGCGATCGCGCCCTCACCGCCCTCCAAGGCCGTGGTAAGCGGAGTGAAAGCGCAGCCGGTCGCGAGGGTCTCCTCCGCGATCCACAGCGCGTGCGGCGCGAGCGCCTGCAGGCTCGGCTCGTCGAGGACGACCTCCAGGACGATCCGGTTGCTGACCTCGAGGCCGGCCGCCTTGCGGGCGTCCTGCACCGCGCGGATGAGGTCGCGCGCGAGCCCCTCCGCCTCGAGCTCGGGCGTGGTCGCGGTGTCGAGCAGCACGAAGCCGCCGCGTGGGAGCAGGGCGATGGCTCGATCGTCACCGGTCGATCCGCCGACCTCGAGCGTGAGTTCGTACTCGCCCTGGGCCAGCTCGACGCCACCGGCGGTGACGACGCCGTCCGTCTCGCTCCAGTCGCCGGCCTTCGCGGCCCTGATCACGCTCTGCACACCCTTGCCAAGGCGCGGACCGGCGGCACGCGCGTTCACCGCGAGGCGCGAGGTGACTCCGTAGTCGGCGGCGCTGGAGTCGACGAGCGGCACCAGCGACACCTCCTTCACGTTCAGCTCGTCCCGGAGGACTGCCTCGAACGGCGCGAGTTCCTCGGCGTCCGCGACGACGACGCTCAGGCGTGCGAGCGGAAGGCGGACGCGGAGTCCGGCCTGCTTGCGCAGAGAGAGCGCGGTCGATGAGATTGCGCGCACCGCGTCCATCGCGTGCACGAGCGCCTCGTCGGCGGGGAACTCATCCGCCTCCGGCCAGTCGGCCAGATGGACGCTGCGCCCGCCGGTGAGGCCCTGCCAGATCTGCTCGCTCACGAGCGGGAGCAGTGGCGCGGCCACCCGGCACACGGTCTCGAGGACGGTGAAGAGCGTGTCGAAGGCCTCCGACCCGCGGCCCTCCTCGTCGACTCCCTGCCAGAAGCGGTCGCGGGACCGGCGGACGTACCAATTGGTGAGGACGTCGGCGAAGTCGCGCAGGGCGGCGGCCGCGAGCGTCGGGTCAAGTGCCTCGAGGTGGCCGGTGACGGTCGCGACGAGGTCGCGTGTCTTGGCTAGCAGGTAGCGGTCGAGCACGTCGTCGGAGTCGGTGCGCCGGGTGGCCTCGTAGCCTCCGCCCGCCGAGGCGTTGGCGTAGAGGGAGAAGAAGTACCAGGTGCTCCACAGCGGCAGCAGCACCTGGCGGACGCCCTCGCGGATGCCCTCCTCAGTGACGATGAGGTTGCCGCCGCGTAGCACCGGGCTCGACATCAGGAACCAGCGCATCGCGTCTGAGCCGTCGCGGTCGAAGACCTCAGCGACGTCCGGGTAGTTGCGCAGCGACTTCGACATCTTCTGGCCGTCATTGCCCAGCACGATGCCGTGGCTCACGACGTTGCGGAATGCCGGCCGGTCGAAGAGCGCGGTGGAGAGCACATGCAGCGTGTAAAACCAGCCGCGGGTCTGCCCGATGTACTCGACGATGAAGTCCGCGGGGTTGTGCGTGTCGAACCAGTCAGCGTTCTCGAACGGGTAGTGCACCTGGGCGAAGGGCATCGATCCGGAGTCGAACCAGACGTCGAGCACGTCGCTGATGCGGCGCATCGTTGAGCGGCCGGTCGGGTCGTCGGGGTTCGGGCGGGTGAGCTCGTCGATGTACGGGCGGTGCAGGTCCTCGGGCCGCACGCCGAAGTCGCGCTCGAGTTCGTCGAGCGAGCCGTAGACGTCGATGCGCGGGTACTCGGGGTCATCGCTCTTCCAGACCGGGATCGGTGAGCCGAAGTAGCGGTTGCGGCTGACCGACCAGTCGCGGGCCCCCGAGAGCCACTTGCCGAACTGGCCGTCCTTGACGTTCTCGGGGACCCAGGTGATCTCGTGGTTGAGCTCCTCCATCCGGTCGCGGATCGCGGTGACGCGCACGAACCAGCTCGAGACGGCCTTGTAGATCAGCGGGTTGCGGCAGCGCCAGCAGTGCGGGTACGAGTGCTCGTAGCTCGCCTGGCGGAGTAGGCGGTGGCCAGTGCGCAGCAATTGGGTGAGCGGCTTGTTCGCCTCGAACACCTGGAGGCCCGCGACCTCGCTGATCTGCGGCAGGAAGCGGCCGCCGTCGTCGATCGAGATGATGACGGGGATACCCGCCGCCTCGCAGACCTTCTGGTCCTCCTCGCCGTAGGCGGGCGCCTGGTGCACGATGCCGGTGCCCTCGCTGGTGGTCACGTAGTCGGCGACGAGGATGCGCCACGCGTTCTGCGTACCCCAGGCCTCGGTGTCGGCGTAGTGGTCCCAGAGGCGGTCGTAGCTGATCCCGTCGAGCTCCGCGCCGCGGTGCGTGCGCGAGACGGCGGCCAGCGCCGATTCCGCATCGGGGTAGCCGAGGTCCTTCGCGTACGCGCCGACCTGGTCGATGGCGAGGAGGTACTCGGCCGACAGCTCGCGCTCCTCCGGCTTGCCCCTGCCGTCGGCGGCGCCGCTCGGGCCGGCGGGAACGACGGCGTACTCGATGTAGGGGCCGACCGCGAGGGCGAGGTTGGTCGGCAGGGTCCACGGCGTCGTGGTCCACGCGAGCGCGCGAACCGCGGTCAGCTGCAGCGCCTCCGCCGTCTCGCCCACCAGAGGGAAGGTGACGGTCACGGTCTGGTCCTGGCGCACCGTGTAGACGTCGTCGTCCATCCGCAGCTCGTGGTTCGAGAGCGGGGTCTGGTCGCGCCAGCAGTACGGCAGTACGCGATAGCCCTCGTAGGCGAGGCCCTTGTCGTAGAGCTGCTTGAACGCCCAGATCACGGACTCCATGAAGGAGGGATCGAGTGTCTTGTAGTCGTCGTCGAAGTCGACCCAGCGCGCCTGGCGGGTGACGTACTCCTGCCACTCCCCCGTGTAACGCAGTACCGACTTCTTCGCGGCGGCGTTGAAGGCCGCGACGCCCATCTCCTCGATCTGGGACTTGTCGGTGATGCCGAGCTGGCGCTCCGCCTCGAGCTCGGCGGGTAGGCCGTGGGTGTCCCAGCCGAAGCGGCGGTGCACCTGCTTCCCGCGCATCGTCTCGAAGCGGGGAAAGACGTCCTTGGCGTAGCCGGTGAGCAGGTGCCCGTAGTGCGGCAGGCCGTTGGCGAACGGCGGGCCGTCGTAGAAGACCCACTCCGGTGCGCCCTCGCGCTGGCGAATCGACTCCTGGAAGGTGTCGTCCGCCTTCCAGTAGGCCAGCACGCGCTCCTCGATCTCGGGGAAGCGCGGCGACGGGGTCACACCCCTGCCGAACGCAGAACTCTCGGCAGGCTCGGCTCCGTGCGGGGTGGGCGGGGTCAGGGGGTAGGTCACGTGCGGTCTCCTGGCAGTGCTGCTGGTCTGCACGAGGACGGCCCGCCCGGATCTCAGACCCCGGGCTGGGTCGCGGTACCACCTCGCTTGGACCGGTCGGCCGGCCGCTCCCGGAGGAGTGCCCGCTGACGCGTTCCCACTCGATCGGCTGTCACGGGCCGCACCCGTCCGGGTCTACTGGGCAGAGGCCGAAGCCAATGCCGTTCTTCCGAAGACTCACCGGTGATAGCCGGGTCGACGTCGTCCGGCGCTATCCTAGCGCGTCGGAGGAAGTGGAGCAGGAGCAGGTCATGGCGCCAGGGGTGCAACGCGGACGACCCCGCGCGTCGTCGCGCTCGATGCTCGAGGACGCCGCTCTGGACCTGTTCGTCGAGCAGAGCTACGCGGGGACGACCATCGAGCAGATCGCCCAGCGCGCGGGAGTCTCGCGGAACACCTTCTTCAACTACTTCGAGTCCAAGAGCGACGTGTTCTGGGTGCTGGTCGACGACCGGCTGGCCGAGCTGCCCGAGGCCCTGGCCCGATCCGGCCGCCCGAGCGGAGTGATGGCTGCGCTCCGCGACGCGCTCCTCGCCATCGGCTCCGGCTTCGGCCCAGCGAGTGTGCCGTGGGTGCTCACCCAGTCGGAGCTGATCGGCAGCGTGCACGAACTGCAGGCGTCGGCCCTCTCGCGCCTCACCCGCCAGGCGGCCGTGATCGCCCGCTTCGTGGAGGAGCGAAGCGCGCATCCGCTGCCCTCTCACCTCACCCGAGCCATCGCCTACGCGAGCGTCGGAGCCGCGGTCGCCGCCGTGCAGGCGTGGGCCGCGGCGGGGCCGACCCGCGGCGAGCTCCTGCCGTATCTCGAGGAGGCGCTCGCACCCGTCTGCGCCGGTTTCGCGCCCCTCGTCGACTGATCCCTCCCCTTTCGCTCGGGTAGAATCGGCGCGGCCGACGGACGACCCGCCCGGAGCCCCCATCCAGGCACCATCACCACCGACACGGTGCCGCCCAGAGCGAACCGGAGCATCATGACCCTCGCCGACCGCCTCCCCGCGAAGCCCGCCCTCGAGGGATTGGAGGGCTACTGGGGCCCGCGCTGGCAGGCAGACGGGACCTACCGGTTCGACCGCACCGGCCTCACCCGTGCCGACGTCTACTCGATCGACACCCCGCCGCCCACCGCCTCCGGTTCGCTGCACATCGGGCACGTCTTCTCGTACACGCACACCGATGTCGTGGCGCGGTTCCAGCGGATGCGCGGCAAGAAGATCTTCTACCCGATGGGCTGGGACGACAACGGTCTACCCACCGAGCGCCGCGTGCAGAACTACTACGGTGTGCGCTGCGACCCGACGCTGCCCTACCAGCCCGGCTTCACGCCTCCGTTTGAGGGCGGCGACACCAAGAGCAGCAAGGCGGCCGATCAGAAGCCGATCTCGCGCCGCAACTTCATCGAGCTGTGCGAGCGCCTCACCGTGGAGGACGAGAAGCAGTTCGAGGACGTCTGGCGGATGCTCGGGCTCTCGGTCGACTGGTCGCAGAGCTACCGCACCATCGGCGACGAGTCGCAGGTCGCCTCTCAGCGCGCGTTCCTGCGCAATCTTTCCCGAGGCGAGGCCTACCAGGCGCAGGCCCCGACGCTCTGGGACATCACCTTCCGCACCGCGGTTGCGCAGGCCGAGCTCGAGGACAAGGACCAGCCCGGCGCCTACCACCGACTCGGCTTTCACCGCGAGGGCGGCGAGGACGTCGTCATCGAGACGACCCGCCCGGAGCTGCTGCCCGCCTGTGTCGCCCTCGTCGCGCACCCCGACGACGAGCGCTACCAGGAGCTGTTCGGCACCACCGTCCGCACGCCACTCTTCGACGTCGAGGTCCCGGTGCTCGCGCACCACCTCGCGCAGAAGGACAAGGGCTCGGGTATCGCGATGATCTGCACCTTCGGTGACATCACAGACGTGGTGTGGTGGCGCGAGCTCGACCTGCCCAATCGCGCGATCATCGGTTTCGACGGCCGCCTCGTCTCGGAGGCGCCCGCTGCGATCACGGGCGACGCCGGCCGGGCCGCCTACGAGCAGCTCGCGGGCACAACCGTCTTCTCGGCCAAACAGGCCGTCGTGGCGCTGCTCAAGGAGTCCGGCGAGATGATCGGCGACCCGCGCCCGATCACTCACCAGGTCAAATTCTTCGAGAAGGGCGACAAGCCGCTCGAGATCGTCTCGACCCGCCAGTGGTACATCAGCAACGGAGCTCGTGATGCGGCGCTCAAGGAGCGCCTGTTGGAGCTCGGCCGTGACGTGCGCTTCGTGCCCGAGTTCATGCGCGTCCGCTACGAGAACTGGGTGAACGGCCTCTCGGGCGACTGGCTGATTTCGCGCCAGCGCTTCTTCGGCGTGCCGATCCCGGTCTGGTACCCGCTCGACGGCGACGGCAATCCTGTCTTCGACTCGCCGATCGTGCCGGAGGAGGCGGCCCTGCCCGTGGATCCGTCCAGCGACCCCGCCCCCGGCTACTCCGAGGAGCAGCGCGGAGTCGCGGGCGGCTTCCAGGGCGAGCTCGACGTGATGGACACCTGGGCAACCTCCTCGTTGACCCCGCAGCTCGCGGGCGGCTGGGAGCGCGACGACGAGCTCTGGCAGCTGGTGGCGCCCTACGATCTGCGGCCCCAGGGCCAGGACATCATCCGCACCTGGCTCTTTTCGACCCTCCTGCGCTCCCAGCTCGAGGACGGCCGCGCACCCTGGGGGAACGCCGCCGTCTCGGGCTTCATCGTCGACCCCGACCGCAAGAAGATGTCGAAGTCGAAGGGGAACGTGGTCACTCCGGCCGCGATGCTGGAGCAGCACGGCTCGGATGCAGTGCGCTACTGGGCCGCCTCCTCGCGGCTGGGCACCGACGCGGCCTTCGATCCGCAGAATCCGTCGCAGATCAAGATCGGCCGCCGCCTGGCCATCAAGATCCTCAATGCGGCGAAGTTCATCCACGGTTTCCCGCAGGCTGAGGGCGCCGAGGTCACGGATCCGCTTGACCTCAGCATGCTCGCCACCCTCGATACCGTGATCGCCGACGCGACGACGGCACTGGAGAACTACGACCACGCCCGCGCCCTCGAGACGATGGAGGCGTTCTTCTGGACGTTCTGCGACGACTATCTGGAGCTGGTGAAGGAGCGTGCGTACAGCGCGCACGGCGCCTCCGCCGCGGCCGCACTGCACCGCGCGCTCGATGTACTGCAGCGCCTGTTCGCACCGTTCCTGCCGTTCGCGACGGAGCAGACCTGGTCGTGGTCGCACGACGACTCGGTGCACCTGCGCCCGTGGCCGAGCGTCGAGGGCCTGGGCGGCGATCCCGCCGTGCTGGCCGCCGCGAGCTCGGTCCTCACGGCCGTCCGCCGCGCGAAGACCGACGCGAAGGCCTCGCAGAAGACGCCCGCCCGCTCGGCCACGGTCGTGGCTCCGGCCGAGCTCGTCGCGTCGCTGCGCCTCGCGGCCAGCGACCTCGCGGCGGTCGGGCGGATCGCGGCGCTCGATCTCGTGGAGGGCGACGCCCTCGCGGTGAGCATCGAGCTCGAGACCGAGGCGTAGCGCCCCTCCCCGGGAGGCGGGGACCGTCCCGCCTCCCTCCGCATCGACGAGAGAACCCCCATGCAGCTCGGAACCCGCTGGGCGATCGGCCAGGAGCCGCCGCACACCCTTCCCGACATCGTGGTCACCGCGATCGGCGATGCCGAGCGCGAGCTCGGTGCGAACGGCACGGCGACCGCCGACTGGAGGTGGACGCTGACCTGGCTGGAGGGGAAGCCCGTCCTCGAGCTCGACGACGGCACGACGATCACCTACCGTCCCGACGAGGACGCTGCCGACATCAGCCAGCCGCAGGGCCGGGTCGAGAGCGAGGACGACGACTGGGGCTGATCCACGGCGTGGGATCGTGCGGCGTGGGATCGTCGTGAGAGCAGTCGGCGCACCGGAGCGGGGCGGCCCCGCTCGTGCAGCGCCGCCGTCGCCCAGGTCTCTCCGCTGGCGGGCCACACGGACCGAGCCCTGCCCGCCCGCCGCGGTCTGCTCTAGCGACGCCTTGGGACGAGCCAGGCCAGGAGGACGAGCCCGATGACCAGCCCCCAGAAGGCGGAGCCGATCCCGGCGATCGTCGTGCCGGAGGCGGTGACCAGGAGGGTCGCGGCCGCCGGCAGCCTCAGCCGTGCGTCCTCCACGGCGGCCTGCACTGCCGAGACGAACACGCCCAGCAGGGCCAGCCCGGCGACGGCCTCGATCAGCAGCGGGCTCGCGGAGGACACCAGCGCGGCGGCCGCCCCCGCGAACACGCCGAGCACGAGGTAGGAGACGCCGGCCGAGACCGAGGCGATCCAGCGCTGCTCCGGCCGCGGCGACGCCTCGGGGCCCGCCGTCAGCGCGGCGCTGAGTGCGGCGTAGTTGATCGGCACTCCCCCGAAGACGGCGGAGACCGCAGAGAGGGCGCCGGTTGAGACGATCGCCGGCCGCGAGTGAGCCGCGTAGCCGAAGCTCGACAGCACCGCGATGCCCGGGATGTTCTGCCCGGCCATCGTCACGACGTAGAGCGGCAGGCCGATCCCCACCATCGCGCCGATGTCGAACACCGGAGCCACGAACTGCGGCACCGGCAGCAGCGGAGCACGCGCCAGCGCGGCGCCGTCCGTCACCAGGAGCAGCACGATCGCGAGCGCGATCGACGCCGGCACCGCCCAGCGTGGCAGCAAGCGTGTGAGCAGCAGCCAGAGCAGGATCACCGGCAGCGCGAGCGCGGGATTTTCGACCGCCGCCCGTACCGGCGCCAGGACGAGGGAGAAGAGGATGCCTGCGAGCATCGCGTTCGCGAGCGGGCGCGGGATGCGCGCCACGAGCCTCCCGAGCGCCGGCCACAACCCGGTGACCACGAGCAGAGCGGAGGCGACCAGGAAGGCGCCGACGGCTCGATCGAAACCACCGGGGAGCGTCGCGGTAGCGGCTAGCAGGGCAGCGCCCGGAGTGCTCCAGGCGAAGGTCATCGGTACGCGGTAGCGGAGGCTCAGGGCGATGCAGAGCACGCCCTGCAGCACACAGACCGCGAGCAGGCCTGACGCGGCTTGCGCATCGGTGGCTCCGACCGCGACGACTCCGGCGAGCACGATCGCGAACGAGCTGGAGAAGCCGGTGAGGGCGGCGACGACCCCGGCGAGCAGCGGCTGAACGATGGCGAGCCTCCCCGGGCGTCAGCCGGAAGCCGCCGACCCCCGGGCACACCTGCTGTGCACTCCGCCAGAGTAGGGAGGCGGGAGTCTCGGGCCCGTCGACCTGCCGGGCCAATCACGGTGAACTGGCGCGGTGGAGCGAGAATGCCTAGGCGCTCTTCTCTTGACGGCGCGGGGCATGCGGCACGATCGTCGGCGCAGCATTGTCGAGAACAGCCGCCCGGGTGACGACGACGCGCGCCACCTCGTCGGAAGAGGGCACCTCGAACATGATCGGGCCCAGCACCTCCTCGAGGATCGCGCGCAGCCCGCGGGCGCCGGTCTGGCGCAGGACCGCCAGGTCGGCGATGGCCTCGAGTGCACCGCGGTCGAACTCGAGTTCGACGCCATCGATCTCGAACATCCGCTGGTACTGCTTCACGAGTGCGTTACGCGGCTCGGTGAGGATCTGCATCAGTGCATGCTGGTCCAGCTGCGTGACCGTGGTGACGACGGGAAGACGTCCGATGAACTCGGGGATCAGTCCGAACTTGTGCAGGTCCTCTGGGAGCACCTCACTGAAGATGTTGATCTCGTCGTCCTTGTTGTGCAGCGGAGCTCCAAAGCCGATACCGCGCTTGCCCGCCCGCGACGAAATGATGTCCTCGAGGCCGGCGAAGGCGCCGGCCACGATGAAGAGGACGTTCGTCGTGTCGATCTGGATGAACTCCTGATGCGGGTGCTTCCGCCCGCCCTGCGGCGGCACCGAGGCCACGGTTCCCTCGAGGATCTTCAGCAATGCCTGCTGAACTCCCTCGCCCGAGACATCGCGAGTGATGGAGGGGTTCTCGGCCTTCCGCGCGATCTTGTCGACTTCGTCGATGTAAATGATGCCCGTCTCGGCGCGCTTCACGTCGTAATCGGCGGCCTGAATGAGCTTGAGCAGGATGTTCTCGACGTCCTCGCCCACATAGCCCGCCTCGGTGAGGGCCGTCGCATCGGCGACCGCGAAGGGAACGTTGAGCCGTTTAGCGAGGGTTTGAGCGAGGTAGGTCTTACCGCAACCGGTGGGCCCGATGAGCAGAATGTTGCTCTTGGCGATCTCGACCTCGTCGTGGATCGCGTCGGCGGCCGTGATGGTGTTGCGGGCACGCACTCGCTTGTAATGGTTGTAGACCGCGACGGCGAGGGCCTTCTTGGCCTGCTCCTGCCCGATGACGTACTCCTCGAGGAAGCCGAAGATCTCCTTTGGCTTCGGCAGGTCGAACTCGTGGCTCGTCTCCTCGCTCGACTCGGAGAGGCGCTCCTCGATGATCTCGTTGCAGAGTTCGACGCACTCGTCGCAGATGTAGACGCCCGGTCCTGCGATGAGCTGCTGAACCTGCTTCTGACTCTTGCCGCAGAAGGAGCACTTCAGCAGGTCGGCGCTTTCGCCAATACGTGCCACGGGAATGCCCCACTTCCTTGTCGTGCGTCTGTCGAGTCGAACTCCGGAGCCCGGGGCCACGGCGAGTGTGAGCGGGACGATCCCCTCGGACACTGCTCCGAGCCTAGCCGCTGAGCCGCGGACGCTCGGTAGGCGGGCCGGATTCGCCGTGCCTTGTGACTCGCGTGGCGCTTTGCTACGGGGCCGGGGCGGACGCGGAAGGGGCCGGGCAGCGGATCACTCCGCCTTCCGGCCCCTTCCGCGTCGGGTCTCAGGCCGTGAGAGCCGGCAGACTCTTGCGGCTGGTGAGGACCTGGTCGATCAACCCGTACTCGAGCGCGTCGCTCGCACCGAGGATCTTGTCGCGGTCGATGTCCTTCTTGACCTGCTCGATCGAGCGGTTCGAGTGACTCGACAGCGTCTCCTCGAGCCACTCGCGCATGCGCATGATTTCGGCGGCCTGGATCTCGATGTCCGAGGCCTGGCCTCCGCCCTGCTGCACGGCGGGCTGGTGGATGAGGATGCGCGCGTTCGGCAGGGCGAGGCGCTTGCCCGGCGTGCCCGCGGCAGTCAGTACGGCAGCTGCGGAGGCGGCCTGGCCGAGCACGACCGTCTGGATGTGCGGGCGGATGTACTGCATCGTGTCGTAGATGGCCGTCATCGCGGTGAAGGAGCCGCCGGGCGAATTGATGTACATCACGATGTCGCGGTCCGGGTCCTGGCTCTCCAGGACGAGGAGCTGGGCCATGATGTCGTCCGCGGAGGCGTCGTCGACCTGCACGCCGAGGAAGATGATGCGGTCCTCGAAGAGCTTCGCGTACGGGTCCTGGCGCTTGTAGCCGTAGGCCGTGCGCTCCTCGAACGTGGGCAGGATGTAGCGCGAGGACGGTGCGGCTCCGGAGCCGAACGCCGTTCCGCCGAAGGTGGGTGTGGTCATTGTCTGTTCCTGATCTCTCGGCGCGTTCGGTGGACTACTCGTCGATGGCGGTTCCGCCACCGCCGGCCACGTCGGTCGCCGAGGAGCGGATGTGGTCGACGAAGCCGTAGGCCAGAGCCTCCTCGGCGCTGAACCAGCGGTCGCGGTCGCCGTCCTCATTAACCTGCTCGACGGTCTTGCCGGTCGCCTTGGCGGTGATCTCGGCGAGGCGCTTCTTCATGTCGAGGATGAGCTGCGCCTGGGTCTGGATGTCGGAGGCGGTACCGCCGAAGCCGCCGTGCGGCTGGTGGAGGAGCACCCGCGCGTTCGGGGTGATGTAGCGCTTGCCCTGGGTTCCGGCGGTGAGGAGCAGCTGGCCCATCGAGGCCGCCATTCCGATACCCACGGTCACGATGTCGTTCGGGACGAACTGCATCGTGTCGTAGATCGCCATGCCCGCGGTGATCGAGCCGCCGGGCGAGTTGATGTAGAGGTAGATGTCCCGCTCGGAGTCCTCGGCTGCCAGGAGCAGGAGCTTCGCAGCGATCTCGTTCGCGTTCTCGTCGCGCACCTCGGAACCGAGCCAGATGATCCGGTCCTTCAGCAGGCGGTCGAAAACACTGTTGGGCATAACCATGTCGGCCATGTATTGCTCCGTTTCAGTTGTCGCTTCGGAGGCGAATCTATCGGACGGCACCAGAGGGATCCGGCCGTGTTCGCCGGGGGCGGAGCGGAGTCGCCCGTGTTCGCCCGCGGCGGAGCGGAGCCCCACCGACGAAAGGAGCCGCCCTCCGACGAATCGGGGGGGCGGCTCCTGGTCGTGCTCGCGGAGACTACTCGGCGGCGGGGGTCTCCTCGGTGGCAGCGGCGACCTTCTTCTTCGCGGGCGCACGCTTCTTCTTGGGGGCCGGGGCGGGCACCTCGTCCGCGGCGGGCTCGGCGGGCACCTCGGCGTCGGCGGCGGCCTGGGCCTCCTCGACGACCTCGGTTTCCTCGGAGGTGACGGACTCGGCGGACTCATCGGAGGTCTCGCCGGCCTCATCGTCACCGGGGACCGCGGTGAACGCGGTGAGGTCGACGGCGTTGCCCTCGGTGTCAGTGACCTTCGCCTTGCCCAGGACGATCGCGAGCGCCTTGTTGCGCGCGACCTCGCCGACCATCTGGCCGATCTGGTTGTTCTCGGACAGGACCTTAATGAACTCGCTCGGCTCCATGCCGTACTGCGCAGCACCCTGGATCAGGTACTGCGTGAGCTCGTCCTGGCTGACCTGGACCTTCTCCTGCTCGACGATGTGGTCGAGAAGGATTTGCGTCCTGAAGGTCTTCTCGCTGGCCTCCGTGACCTCGGCGCGGTGCTCGTCGTCCTCGAGGCGGTTCTCGCCCTCGAGGTGGCGGTGCACCTCGTCCTCGACGAGACCGGCCGGCACGGGGACCTCGACGAGGGCGAGCAGCGCCTCGACGAGCTTCTCGCGAGCCTCGCCGCCCTGGCCGAAGGTCTTCTGCTGAGCGGACTGTGCCGTGAGCGACTCGCGCAGCTCGGCGATCGTGTCGAACTCGCTGGCGATCTGAGCGAAGTCGTCGTCGCCATCCGGCAGCTCGCGCTCCTTGACGGCGGTGAGGGTGACCGCGATCTCGGCCTGCTCGCCGGCGTGGTCGCCTCCGAGCAGCGGGGCGGTGAAGGTGGTGCTCTCCCCGGCGGTCAGCGAGTCGAGCGCCTCGTCGATGCCCTCGATCAGCTCGCCCGAACCGAGTTCGTAGGAAATGGCGTTGGCGGAGTCGACCTCGACCCCGTCGATGGTGGCGACCAGGTCGATCTGCGCGAAGTCACCGGTCGTCGCCGGGCGGTCGACGGTAACCAGAGTGCCGAATCGGCTACGGAGCTTGTCCAGCTCGGCGTCGACATCGGTGTCGGTGACCCCTGCCGCGTCGACGGTCAGCTCGATGCCGTCGTAGTCCGGGATGGTGATCTCGGGGCGCACATCGACCTCAATGGCGAGTTCGAGGTCGCCGGTGAAGTCCTTATCGCTCGGCCAGGCGAGGATGTCGGCCTGCGGACGGCCCAGGGGGCGGACCTCGGTCTCGCGAACGGCCTCACGGTAAAAGCCGTCCAGACCCTCGTTGACCGCGTGCTCGAGCACGGCCGCCTTGCCGACGCGCTGATCGACGATCGCGGGAGGGACCTTGCCCTTGCGGAAGCCGGGGACGGTGATCTGCTCGGCGATGTGGCCATAGGCGTGCGTGATGCTGGGGCCGAGTTCGTCCGGGGTGACCGAAATCGCGAGCTTCACGCGGGTCGGGCTCAGCTGTTCTACCGTGGTCTTCACGTGAGGGGATCTCCTGTGCTGGTTGGTGTCGGCGCCGGATGACGGTCGTCACGGGTCGATGTCGTCACGATGAGTACTCGTGGTCGGGGCGACAGGATTCGAACCTGCGACCTCCCGCTCCCAAAGCGGGCGCTCTAGCCAAGCTGAGCTACGCCCCGGATTGCGCGGGCCTGGGCACCGTGCATGAGACTCTCGTCGAACCCTCCCCGCACGTCCGCTCGCGCGACACGCCGAAATGGCCTTCACAAGTGTACTGCACGGCGGCCACTGCGACCGGAACGGCGCGGCAGTGGCCCGCGGGCCGGTCACAGCCCCGGTCGTGGCGCTCTTCACGGCAGTGCTCCCGGCCCTCGCGTGATGTACTACGCTGTCCTGGTGCCCGGTCGTGAGATCGGTCCGCGCCGATCGCAGCCCTCAGGTCGCCGATTCGGGGCTGTAGCTTAGTGGTAAAGCCTCTGTCTTCCAAACAGATGATGCGAGTTCGATTCTCGTCAGCCCCTCCGTCTTCTCCTCCGCCACTCCTCGGTTCCCCCGTCGAGGCGGCATCGCGATGCGCTCCGCGCCTGATCCCGCCGCTGCCCGGCCGCACGATCGAACGACGACCCCCGCAGGTCCGACACTGACCCCTCGTTTGCGGGACATATGACTGTCCTGTCCCCGTTTCAGTGACCTGATTGTGATGATCGACCAGGCGGCTCGGAACCCCTCCCCGCCGCGATCAGTAACCGCGATCAGTAACAAGGAGAACGCTGAATGACTGAGAACCCCGCCCGTCCTGCTTCGACGACGCAACCGACCCGACGAGCCGCCCTGCGCGCCGCGGGCTGGTCCGTGCCGGTGATTGCCCTTGCTGTCGCGACGCCGGCACTCGCCGCCTCCGAGACCGACTCGGTCGGTTTCGCGCCCAGTACCTACGTGAACCACACCGGCCTCGGCACCATCGCGCTGACCGGATACGTCTCGGGGCCCGTCCCGGCCGTCGTGCTTCTGCACTACTCCCCCGGCTTCAGCGGCCCAGGCAGCGCGCCCATCCAGGCCGACGGGACCTTCGTGGTCCCCGGCGTCACCTGCCCCTCCGCCGTCGTCACTGGCACAGTGATCGCCTCCATTGACGGGTACACGGCGGGCACAGCGACCATCAGCGTCACCGACCCGGAGCCGCGCTCCGGCTCCATCGCGTTCAACCCGGCGCAGTACCGCGGGACGCGGAACGGCTCGCGAGTCGACTTCCCCACCCTGACCGGGACCGTCTCGGTGACCGGCGGACCGTTGCCGGCGCAGGTCGTCCTGAGCTTCTCCGAACCCTCGCCCGGCCGCGTCGACTTGCGCCGCGACGCCGGATTCCTCGTTCCGATTGATCCGCAGACCGGAGCGTTCGACGTGACCGGGGTCTACAACGCGATCGTCGGGGGCGATAACCCCTCCGGCTTCATCTACGCCGGCGTCCAGAACCCTGAACTGACGTTCGGCCTGAGCACGGCAGAACTCGACGGCTGACCGAGGGTCCGGGGCGGAGGATGTGGTCTTCCGCCCCGGAGGACGACGAGGAAGAGGCAGCGCGCAGGCAGCAGCGGCGAGGGAACTGTGGTCCCGCACGTCGGGATTGGCGGTCCTCGATCGGGAGGACCGTACGACGATCCTCGACCTTGGTGCCCCGGGTGCGCACCCCGTCCTCCTGGAGGGCGCCGCTCCGCTGATCTGGCGGCAAACCGCCGCTCCCTGCTCTGCGGAGGCGATGGTCGTGCGCCTCGCGGTGCTCACCGGAGAGCGGGAGGACGACATCTGCGAGGACGTCCTGGCCTTTCTCTGCACACTGGCCGCGCTCGGGTTCTCGAGGCCTCTCCTGCGCCCTCCACCGACGCCTGCGGATGATCGGCCGGCTGCACACCGACGACGCGATCCTGCTCGGGCACGCGCTGGTCGGTCGCCTCGCCCGTGACCGGGGGATCCGCTGTCTCTCGGTCACGGGCCCGGTCCTGGAGGCGCAGGACCTTCGCGACGCGCACCGCTCCGGCGATGTCGATGTTCTGGTCGAGCCCGCCCGCCTCGCCGATCTCCTCACGGAGTTGCACCTGCGGGGCTGGCGGGAGCGACCAGGGATGTCGGCCCCGCGGATCCTGCCGCTGCACTCGGTGACGCTGCTGCACGACCAGTGGCCGTGCGACATCGACGTGCACCACGCCTTTCCCGGATTCCTGGCTCCGAGCGACAGAGTCTTCGACGAGCTGTGGGGTCTTCGACGAGCTGTGGGGTCTTCGACGAGCTGTGGGGTCTTCGACGAGCTGTGGGGTCTTCGACGAGCTGTGGGCGCGGAGGCTGCCGGCCGAGCTGGCCGGTGCGGCGGTCCTGGTCGCGGATCCGGTCGCGAACAGCGCCGTTCTCGCGCTGCACGCCCTTCGCCATCCAGCCGCCGTTCGCGGCCGGCGAGAGCTCGATGGACTCGTGCACCGGTGGAGCAGCGGGCGCGCCGACCTCTCGATCGACGCACTGCTGCGTCTGGCCGACACCACCGACGCGACCGCCACACTCGCTCCGTTCCTCACCCGCCTCGGGGTGCCGCCTCCGCAGAACGTCCAGGCCTACGCCGACTGGGTCCTGCACCCGTCGAACGCGCATCGCGGGCGGACTCTGGCCTGGGTCCGCGCCTTCCGCTCGACGCCGCTGCACCGTCGCCATCGCCTCCTCGCCGAGGCCCTATGGCCGGCGGAGTCCGGCTTCTGTGCGGAGCACCCCGAGGTGGGGCCGTCGGCAGCCGCGCTCCGCCGTGCCCGCCTGACGCGACTGCGCATCGGTCTGAGCCGACTTCCCCGCGCGCTCCTCAGCCGGTGATCAGCTGATCGCGCCGACGTGCTCCTCCCTCAGTGCGAGGTACGAGGCGGCGTTGTGGCGAATGCCCGCCCGCTCCTGCTCGGACAGCTCGCGGCGGACCTTCGCGGGGACGCCGGCGACGAGCGAGCCCGGCGGGACGCGGGTCCCCTCCAGCACGACTGCACCCGCGGCGATGAGCGAGCCGGTGCCGATCACCGCTCCGTTCAAGACGGTCGCGTTCATCCCCACCAGCACGTCGTCCTCGATCGTGCAGCCGTGGAGGACGGCGTTGTGCCCGACCGAGACGCCCGCACCGATCACGGCGTCGTGACCGGCGTCGACATGGACGACCACGCCGTCCTGCAGATTGCTGCGGGCGCCGACCTCGATCCGGGCGTGTTCGGCACGGAGCACGGCGCCGTACCACAGGCTCGCCTGCTCGCCCAGCCGCACGGAGCCGACCACGGTCGCGCCCGGAGCGATCCAGGCCGTGGCGGCGATCTCGGGCGTGCGGCCGCCGGGCAGGGTGAGCACGCGAGCGCCCGCCGCGGGGGTAGATGACATCCGGTGGTCCTCTTTTACTCTCGAACTCAGCGGCCGGCGCGCAGCCAGGCGAGCACGGCCAGTACTCGGCGGTGATCGGAGCCGGAGTCCTCCAGTCCGAGCTTCTGGAAGATCGCGGTCACGTTCTTCTCCACGGCCCCCACGCCGACGAACAGGGCGGAGGCGATTCCCGCGTTGGTGCGGCCCTGCGCCATCTGCTCCAGCACCTCGCGCTCGCGCGGGGTGAGGGCGGCGAGCGGATCGCGGTTGCGCTGCAGGAGCGAAGCGACGACCTGCGGATCGAGGACGGTTCCGCCGGCCGCGACGCGCTCGACGGCGTCGCGCAGTTCCTCCACGGAAGCGACCCGGTCCTTCAGCAGGTAGCCCAGCCCGCCGTCGCCGGAACTGAGCAGCTCCTGCGCGTAGGTGACCTCGACGTACTGGCTGAGAAGCAGGACCGCGATGCCCGGGTGGCGGCGGCGGATCTCGAGCGCCGCACGAACGCCCTCGTCCCGGAACGTCGGCGGCATCCGCACATCGAGTACGGCGACATCGACCGCGGCAGGGTCACGGACGAGATCCTCGAGCAGACCACCAGCATCCCCGAAGGCGCCGACGGAGGCGAATCCCGCGTCCTCGAAGAGACGGACCAGACCCTCGCGCAGGAGGACCGAGTCCTCGGCGATGGCGACGCGGAGGATGGGCACGCCCTCAGGATAGAGCGGTCGGCCGGTAGGGAACGTGGACGGCCACGGTGCTCGGGCCACCGAGGGGCGAGTTCACCGTGACGATCCCGCGCAGGCCCGGACGCGGCCACCGACTCCCTCGAGCCCGTGACCGGGGACGCTCAACGCTCCCCCGACCCCATCGTCGATGACCCAGACGTCGAGCCAGTGCTCCCCCGGTGTGGCGGATTCGCGCGTGTCCAGGTGCACCCGCACCGATCGCGCACTCGAGTGCTTGGACGCATTGGCGAGCAGCTCGGCGACCACAAAGTAGACGCTGCGCTCGACCTCGGGCGGGACGTCCCCGAGCGGATGCTCCGCGAGCACCTCGACCGGCACGGGGCTCAGGGCGGCGAGCGAGTGCACGGCCGCCTCGAAGCCCCGGTCTTGCAGGATCGGCGGCGCTACTCCACGGGAGAGCGCCCGCAGCTCATCGAGTGCAGCTCCGACGTGCTCGCGGGCCTCGTCGATGATCCGGCCGGCCGACTCCGGATCGGCGGTGAGGCGGTTGCGAGCAGAGGCGAGATCCATCTGCACCCGGATTAGTCGCTGCTGCGGGCCGTCGTGGATGTCGCGCTCGAGCCGACGCAGAGCGCGATCCTCAGCGACCACGGCCGCACCACGGGAGGCACTCAGCTCGGCGACCTCGCGCTGCAGCGCCTCGGACTCCCACGGCCCCAGCACCAATCGGTTGATGAGCCAGCGCGCGAGGGTGAGGCCCCGGGTGACAAACGGCAGCGTAGAGACGAAGAGGACCGTCGTGGCGAGCGCGGCCGCGGCGATCATCGCGGCGGGCGGCTCCGAGAGGTTCAGCAGCGCGGCGCCGTTCTCGGCCAGCAGACGGGCGGGGCCGGCGGCGCCCCCAGGGCGGCCGCCAGCCCGCCGATCCCCGCCCAGGTCCACAGCGCGAGAAGCAGCCCGAACAGCAGGGCGACGAGTGGACCGACGACGAGCGTGTGCAGCAGCGCGAGCCAGTAGTGGCCATCTATCACGGGGCCGTACAGGGCGAACGTCGACGGCGCGATGGAGGCCGGTGGCCGCCGCCACTGCGGGTGCGGCACGGCGGGGCGCCCGGCGAGGACGTCGAGGCCGACGGCGGCGCGGGAGAATACGCGCGCCGTGTAGAGGGCGGCCGGCAAGAAGACGAGGCCGATCAGGACGCCCACGAGTCCGAGGGTCACCGCGAGAGCAAGGCCCGCGCAGAGGGCGCCGAGCATAGCGACGGGCACGGCGGCGACGAGCGAGAGCGCCTCCCGGGGCAGCCCGCGCCACAGCCGAAGGTACGCGCGAGCGGCCTCCTCGAGCGCGGTCGACGCGGTGCTCATATGCCCCTCCTCGCCGGTGCTCCTGCGCCCCTGTCGGCCGATCCGGCCGTCCCTGCTGGCCGGTCGAGCGTAGCGGTGCCGGAGCCCAGGGCGCCCGGGGGCAGACCCCCGGATCGGCGCCGGGCGAGGCAGGTGAGCCTGCCCTTCACCCGACTCAGCCGAGCCTGCGCTTCCTTGCGGCATCGCGGGATCTGCGTACAGTTGACGATCAGTCACCCACTCTCGAAAGGACCAGACGATGTCTAGCACGTCCGTCACGTCACACACCTCCTCGAACCCCGATGTAGCCTCCGGAGTCGCTCAATTCCTCAGCCCCGTCGTCGTCGAGATGACCGCGCTCGTCGTCAACGGCAAGCAAGCGCACTGGCACGTCCGCGGCGCCAACTTCATCGGCGTCCACGAGCTGCTCGACGCGATCGTCGGCCGCGCCATCGAGTGGGCTGATCTGGCCGCCGAGCGCGTGGTCGCTCTGGGCCTCCCGGTGGACGCCCGCATCCAGACCGTCGCCTCGGCGACGCAGTCCGAGCCGCTCACCCCCGGCTTCCAGCGCTCCGAGAACGCGATCGTCGAGATCATCCGCCAGATGGACGTTGCGATCTCGGTCGTGAACACGGCGATCGCCGAGCTCGCCGAGATCGACGCGAGCAGCCAGGACGTCGCCATCGAGATCGGCCGCGGCCTCGAGAAGGACCGCTGGTTCCTCTTCGCGCACGTCAGCGAGAGCTGAGCGAGGATGCCTGCGACGGCCCGCTGATCCTCGGATCAGCGGGCCGTTCGTCCTCTCCGCCTCGCGCAGCCCGCGACGAGCGCTCAGGCTCCGTGCGTGAAGCGTCCGCCCAGGAGCGTCGCCGCGACAGGCATGGAGCGGAGTTCGGCGCAGTCGCAGCGGAGCGGATCACGCTCGACGACGACCAGGTCGGCCGGATCGCCGATCGCGGGCATCAACCGCCGCACTCGGGTCGAGGCGATGATCGCCTCCTCCACACTCATCCGCTGCTCCGGGTGCCACGGCTCGTCGCCGGGGAGCGCCCGGAAGACCGCGGCCGAGACGGCGACCCACGGATCCAGCGGTGCGACTGGCGCATCCGAACCGAGCACCACGCGCGCTCCGGAGTCCAGTAGCGAGCGGAGCGGGAACGCGCGACCGGTGCGTCCCGGCCAGTAGCGCTCCGCCACCTCGCGATCATCGAGTGCATGTGCGGGCTGCACCCCGGCCTCGACGCCGAGCGCCGCGAAACGCGGCAGGTCGGTGTCCGCGAGGAGCTGGGCGTGCTCGATGCGTCCCCCGCCCACCCGGCCGAGCGCATCCAGGGCGAGGGTCGCCGCCGCGTCGCCGATCGCGTGCACCGTCGAGCGGATGCCGCCGGCTGCCGCGCGGGCGAGCAGCTCGTCGAGTTCGGCGGGCTCCACCGTGAGTACGCCGTAGCCGTCGTGGTCGGCGTACGGGTGGGCGCAGTAGGCGGTCCGGGTGTTCAGGGAGCCGTCGATGAGGACCTTGAGTGGACCCATCCGCAGTAGTCCCTCACCGCCGGGGAGGTCATCGCCCGAGCGCAGCCCCTCGGCCAGGGCCCGGTCGAGGTCGTCGCGGTAGACGCCCGTCTCGACGCGAAGGGAGCGCGTGCCGCGGCCGACGCGGCGGGTCCAGTCGCCCGCGTTCCAGCCCATTTCGAGGTCGACGACGCCGACTACTCCCCGTGCCGCCGCCCGCCCGGCCGCTGTATCGACCAGAGCATCGAGCTCGTCCTCGCCGAGCGCGCCCAGCGCGGTGACCAGCTCGAAGCAGGGGTCCTCACGGACGAGCTCTCGCTGCGCAGCGACGCCGTATTGCCGATACGCGGCCGAATTCAGCCAGGCGCAGTGCAGGTCGCCGCTGATCAGCACGACCGGCCGCGCGGGAGAGACCTCATCGAGCAGCGCGGTCGTCGGGGGCTCCGGCCAGAGCCCGTCGCGGAAACCGAAGCCGATCAGCGTGCCGGCACCCGGCTGCTCCGCCAGCCGCTGCCGCACGGCGTCCGCCGTCTCGCGGGCTGAGGCGGCAGCCGACACGTCTAGGCGCGGGGCCGTCATCGCCCACTGCGAAAAGTGGACGTGCTCGTCCCAGAGCCCGGGCAGGAGCCAGCGCCCGTCGAGGTCGCGCACGTCATCGCCCCGTGCGGGCACGACCTCGGGACCGATCGCCGCCAGCCGGCCCTCGCGCAGGAGCACAGCACAGGGCCTGGAGGACCCGAGGAGACGGGCGCCCCGCAGCAGGAGCCCGCGGCTCATCGCCGGAGCCGACGGGTCGCTGTGACGATCGCTCGGTGGCCACGGCGCCTGCGGGCCTCCTGTGCTCCGGCGCTCAGGACTGGCACACCGGGCACCAGTAGAGCTTGCGCGCACCGATCTCCTCGAGTAGGACGTTCGTCCCGCAGACCCGGCACGGCAACCCCTCGCGCTTGTAGACGTAGTTACGCTCGGCGCGGCTGCGAACGGCCTTCGAGCGCTCGGCCCCTGTCAGGCCGCGGCGCGTGATCATCATCCCCGTTCGGATGCCGTCCTCGAGCAGATACGCCCAGTCGCGCCAGAGCGCCTGCGCCACCTCGAGTGGCACCTGCTTGCCGGGCGTGTGCGGATCCAGACCGGCGCGGTACAGCAGCTCGGCGCGGTAGATGTTGCCGATGCCGCTGACGACGGACTGGTCCATCAGCACCAGGCCGACCGGAGTGGCCGTCTTGCGCAGCCGACTCACGAAGCGCTCGCGCGCCTCCTCGGAGTCCTCGGCCGCCGGATCCGGGCCAAGCCGTGCGAGCAGGGCGTCGACCTGGGCCGGGTCCATCACCTCGCACGCGGTGGGGCCGCGCAGGTCGGCGACGGTCTCCTCCGTCTGGATGCGCACCCGCACCGCCCCCACGGGCGGCGGCGGGAACTCGTCGAGTTCGGAGTCGGTCTCGTGCTCCGTCTCGGAGAGGCGCACCGCGCGGCGACGGCGCGGGGCGCCGATGCTGCTCCCGGCCTTCCCATCCGGGAACAGCGGCGAGACGTGCCCGAGGAAGTCCCACGCGCCGTAGAGGCCGAGGTGCACATGCAGGGTCAGCTCCCCCTCGAAGCGGAGCAGCAGGTGCTTGCCGACAGCGGTCGACTCGCGCAGCTCCCGCCCGTCGAGCACCGCGGCTCCCTCGGTGAAGCGACCCTGGGGGCTGCTGGTCGCGACGCGGTGCCCGACGACGTCGCGCTCGAACTGCAGCGCGATCCGGTGGACGGAGTGCCCCTCGGGCACTCAGTGCTCCTTCGCGGCGGAGTCGACGACCCGGCCGGCGATATCACCGGTGGCCTCGTACTCGGCGAGCTGCGCGATGCGGCGCACATGGCGCTCCTCGAAGCTGAAGGGCTCGGCGACGAACGCGTCGATGAAATCGGTCGCCTCCTCGACCGAGTGCTGGCGCGCACCGATCGAGATGACGTTGGCGTCGTTGTGCTGGCGGGCGAGCACCGCGGTGCTGAGATTCCAGACCAGAGCCGCACGCACACCGGTGACCTTGTTCGCCGCGATCTGCTCGCCATTGCCCGAGCCGCCGAAGACGACGCCGAGGGCCTGAACCCCCGCCTCCTGATCGCGCACGACCGCGGCCGCGGCGTTGATGCAGAAGGACGGATAGTCGTCCAACGGATCGTAGGAGGTGGGACCGTGGTCGATCACCTCGTGGCCGGCGGCACCCAGGTGCTCGATCAGGTGGCGGCTGAAGTCCAGCCCTGCGTGGTCCGTGGCGAGGTGGATGCGCACGAGTGAACTCCTCCAGGAGACGTCTGGGGCCCGCGGTGCCCGGGCCGGGAGTCAGAGTACCGCGGGCCGAGTCAGTCGAACTGCGGGTCGCGGGTCCGTGAGCGCTTGAGTTCGAAGAAGCCATCGAACGAGGCCGCCGCGACGATGCCGTCCCAGAGCGTGAGCGCCTGCTCACCCCGCGGGGTCGGTGAGATGACCGGGCCGAAGAACGCGACGTCTCCGATCGCGATAACCGGTGTTCCGACGTCCTGACCGACGCGCCCGATGCCGTCGGCGTGGGAGGCGCGCATCGGCTCGTCGTACTCGTCCGAGTCGGCGTACGCGGCGAGGTCCGCGGGGAGCCCGAGCTCGGCGAGCGACTCGGCGATGACCGCGTCGGCGTCGGAGCGGCCGCCCACATGGATCCGGGTGCCGAGCGCGTCATAGAGCGGCTTCAGGTATTCGCGGCCCTCACGCTCGGCGACGGCGGCGACCAGGCGCGTGTAGCGCAGCGCCCGAGGGAGGAAGGCGCGGTAGAAGTCGTCCACGTCCTTGTCCTCGTTGAGGACGGCGAGGCTCATGATGTGCCACTGCACGTCGAGCTCGCGGGCGGGGGTCACCTCGTCCACGAATCGCGAAGTCATCCAGGCCCACGGGCAGGAGGGATCAAACCAGAAGTGCACAGAGGTCATGGAGACACGGTACGCCGCTCCGAGGAGCCGCAGCCGCCGCTCCCAGGCGGCTCCGGGGATCGCAGCAGCGGGGCTCCCCGGCGGGTCGCCACGGCCCTAGGGTGGATCGGCGGCGTCCGCACCCAGACGCCTGCGGCAGCGCCGAGACGAACGGATGGAGCACCCCCGTGCCAGGAGACAACCTCACCCGCAGCGAGGCGCAGCAGCGCGCCTCCCTGATCCAGGTCCACGATTACGACATCGCTCTGGACCTGACCCGGGGTGCCGAGACCTTCCTCAGCACGACCACGGTGCGCTTCTCCGCCACCGACCATGCGTCCAGCTTCATCGACGCGATTACCCGCACGGTCCACTCCGTCACCCTCAACGGCGTCGAGCTCGATCCGGCCGACGTCGCCGACGGCATGCGCATCCGGCTCGACTCCCTCGCCGCCGACAACGAGCTGACCGTCGTCGCCGACGCGCTCTACACCAATACGGGCGAGGGCCTGCACCGCTTCGTCGACCCTGTCGACGGGGAGGTGTACCTGTACTCGCAGTTCGAGGTCCCCGACTCCCGCCGCGTCTTCGCGGTCTTCGAGCAGCCGGACCTCAAGGCTCTGTTCCGCTTCACCGTCACCGCGCCCGCGCAGTGGCAGGTCGTCTCGAACCAGCCGACGCCCGCGCCCGTCGCGGCGGGCGAGGGGAGGGCAACCTGGAGCTTCGAGCCCACGCCGCGCATCTCCTCCTACATCACAGCCCTCATCGCCGGGCCGTACGTGGTCGAGACCGATTCCCTCGTCTCCTCCGACGGCCGCACGATCCCGCTCGGCGTCTTCGCCCGCGCCTCGCTCGCGCCCTTCCTCGACGCCGACTATGTGTTCGAGAAGACGAAGCAGGGTTTCGCGTTCTACGAGGAGAAGTTCGGCGTCCCCTACCCGTTCGCCAAGTACGACCAGCTGTTCGTGCCCGAGTTCAACGCGGGAGCGATGGAGAACGCGGGAGCGGTGACCTTCACCGAGACCTATGTGTTCCGCTCGAAGGTGACCGACGCGGTCAAGGAACGCCGGGTCGTCACGATCCTGCACGAACTCGCGCACATGTGGTTCGGCGACCTGGTCACGATGAAGTGGTGGAACGACCTCTGGCTGAACGAGTCGTTCGCCGAATACGCCTCCACCCTCGCCACCGCCGAGGCCACCGAATGGACCGAGGCATGGACCACGTTCGCCGCGATGGAGAAGAGCTGGGCCTACCGCCAGGACCAGCTGCCCTCCACGCACCCGATCGTCGCGACGATCAACGACCTGGAGGACGTCCAGGTCAACTTCGACGGCATCACCTACGCCAAAGGTGCCTCGGTGCTGAAGCAGCTCGTTGCATGGGTCGGCGAGAAGGAGTTCCTCGCGGGAGTGCACGAGTACTTCGTGAAGCACGCGTTCTCGAACACCGAGCTGCGAGACCTGCTGGTCGAACTCGAGGCGACCAGCGGGCGCGACCTCACCGAATGGTCGGCGCAGTGGCTCGAGACGGCGGGCGTGAACACGCTCCACCCCGAGATCGCGGTCGACGAGAGCGGAGCGGTCGCGTCGTTCGCGATCTTGCAGAGTGCGGCCGAGGAGTATCCGACGGTCCGCCCGCACCGCCTCGCGATAGGGCTGTACGACTTCGAGGGCGAGCGCCTCGTCCGAGTGGACCGCCTCGAACTCGACGTGGACGGTGAGCGCACCGAGGTGCCCGAGCTGATCGGGCGCACCCGCCCGGCCCTCGTTCTCCTCAACGACGACGACCTCGCCTATGCGAAGATCCGTCTCGATGCGGACTCGCTCGCCGTCGCCATCGAACACCTCGCGGGCATCGAGAGCCCGCTGGCCCGCTCGCTGGTCTGGGGCTCCGCCTGGGACGCGACCCGCGATGCCGAGACCGCCCCGCGCGACTTCGTTCGCCTCGTGCTCGGCAACATCGCCACCGAGACCGAATCCACGACGCTGCGCACGGTCCTCAACCAGCTCGTCACCACGGCCACCCAGTACGTCGCTCCGCAGTACCGGGCCGAGGTCGTCGAGGAGGCGGGCGATCAGCTCTGGACGCTCGCTCAGCGCGCCGAGGCCGGCAGCGACGCGCAGTTCCAGTTCGTCCGGTTCTTCGCGGTGCTCGCGTCCACCCCGGGCCACCTCGAGGCCGTGCAGGCGCTGCTCGACGGCTCCGCAGCGCTGGACGGCCTCGACATCGACACCGATCTCGGCTGGGAGCTGCTGATCGCCCTCGTCGCAGGAGGCCGCGCCGGAGCGGAGGAGATCGACGCGGCACTCGCCTCGGACAACACGGCGACCGGCCAGCAGTCGGCGGCGCACGCCCGCGCCGCTCTGCCGACGGCGAAGGCGAAGCGAGCGGCCTGGGACTCGGTGACAGCCGACGACTCGGCGCCGAACACGATCGTCCGCTCGACCGGCCTCGGCTTTCAGCGGGTCGCCGACCCGCGCCTGCTCGACGCGATGATCCCGGTCTACTTCGACGCCCTCCGCTCGCTCTGGGAGTCTAAGAGCTACAAGATTGCGGAGTACCTCGTCGTCGGCTTCTACCCGGCCGCCACGCCCTCGCAGCAGATCGTCGACGCCACCCGCGCTTGGCTCGATGCGAACCCGGAGATTCCGGCGCTGCGCCGCCTCGTGATCGAGAACCTGGCTGGCGTGGAGCGCGCGCTCCGCGCCCAGGAGCGCGACACCCGGGGCTGATCCCCTGCCGCTCGGTGCCGTGACGCCTCAGCGCTGCGGGACCGAGCGGCGCTGCGGCCCGTCGTACGCCGAGAGCGGTCGGATCAGCGCGTTCGAACCGCGCTGCTCGATCACATGCGCCGTCCAGCCCACCACCCGCGCCGCCACGAACAGAGGCGTGAAGGTCTCGGTGTCGAAGCCCATCAGGCGGTAGGCGGGACCCGACGGGTAGTCCAGGTTGGGCAGGATGCCCGTCCGCTGGGCCATCGCCTCGGCCAGTGCGTCGTAGAGCTCCATCAGCTCGGCGGCGCCCTCGTGCTCGGCGAGGCGGCGGAGCGCGGCGTCCATCGTCGGCACGCGCGAGTCTCCCGACTTGTACACCCTGTGCCCGAACCCCATCACCTTCCGCTTGTGCCCGAGCGCGTCGGCGAGCCACTCCTGCGCCCGCCGCGTCGCCTCGGTGCCGGTGCCGACCTCGTCCAGCATGTGGAGCACCGCCTCGTTCGCACCGCCGTGCAGCGGGCCCTTCAGCGCGCCGACCGCCGCGGTGACGGCGGAGTAGACATCCGAGAGCGTCGACGTCACGACGCGCGCGGTGAAGGTGGACGCATTGAAGGAGTGCTCGGCGTAGAGCACCAGTGAGACGCGGAAGGCATTCACGACTACCGGCTCCGGCACCGCTCCGAACGTCATCCAGAGGAAGTTCTCGGAGTAGCCCAGGTCGTCCCGAGGCTCGACGGGCTCCAGGCCGTGCCTGCGTCGCTGCGAGTAGGCGACGATCGCAGGCAGAGCCGCCCACAGCCGCACGGAGCGCTCGAGCACGGCCCCGGGTGCGTCGCCGTCCGGATCACACTCGAGCGCACCCACGACGCTGACCGCCGTCCGCAGCACGTCCATCGGATGTGCCGAGAGCGGTAGCTGGTCGATCACCGCGCGGACCTCCGCGGCGAGGGCGCGATGGGCACGCTCCACGGCCGCGAGCTGCGCAGCCTGTTCGCGCGTGGGCAGTTCGCCGTGCCAGAGCAGCCAGGCCACATCCTCGAACGAGGTCCCGGCGGCGAGCTCTTGCACCGGATAGCCGCGATAGAGCAGCGCATTCGACTCCGGGTCGACCTTCGACACCGCCGTCGTATCGACGACGACCCCCACGAGTCCCTTGCGGATGTCCTGGTCAGTCGTGCTCATCTCTTCACTCCTTCGCGAGAGGCGGGAGACGGCGCCGGTGAGCGCCGCCCGGTGGTGCTGGTGCGGTGCGATCATGCGCCGAAGTGGTCGGCGAGTGAGAAGTCGAAGACGCCCTCGTCGAAGTGGCTGTAGGAGGCGTAATCCAGCAGCTCGTAGAGTTCTGCGCGCGTCTGCATACTGGGCACCTGCGAACGGAGCGACCCCTCGGCCTTGAGGGTGTCGAGCGCGCGCATCGCCGCACCCATCGCGATCCGCAGCAGCGACACCGGGTGAATCACGATGTTCACGCCGACGTCGGCGAGCTGCTGCGCCGTGAACAGCTCGCTCTTGCCGAACTCCGTCATGTTGGCGAGGATCGGCACGTCGATCGCCGCGCGGACCGCCTCGAACTCGGACAGGTCGCGCATCGCCTCCGGGAAGACCGCGTCGGCCCCGGCGTCGACCAGCCGCTTCGCCCGGTCGATCGCGGCCGGCAGCCCGTCGAGGGCTCGGATGTCGGTGCGCGCCATGATCACCAGCTCGGAGTCACGGCGCGCGTCGACCGCCGCGGCGATCCTGCGCACCGAGGTCGCCTCGTCGACGACGGCCTTACCGTCCAGGTGCCCGCAACGCTTGGGGTTCACCTGGTCCTCGATGTGCAGCCCTGCGACTCCGGCGTCCTCGAGCATCTGCACCGTGCGCGCCACATTCAACGGCTCGCCGAAGCCGGTGTCGGCGTCCACCAGAACCGGGAGGTCGGTCATCCGCGAGATCTGCTGCCCGCGGCCGGCGACCTCGGAGAGGGTGGTCAGCCCGATGTCCGGCAGTCCCAACTCGGCCGAGAGCACGGCGCCCGATACATAGATCCCGTCGAAGCCCTTGGCCTCGATCAGTCGCGCCGAGAGCGGAGTGAAGGCACCGGGCAGCTGAAGCAGCTCGCCCGAGGCGAGGCGCTCGCGGAACAGGCGGCGTTTCTCGGCGGGAGTCCGGGTGGAGTGGAGCATCGGGCGTCCTTCCGAGGGCGGTGTGCGGGCCCGAGCGGACCCGACTCGAATCTATACGGGCGCGGCACCCGTGCACCGGACTCGGAGGGAGGCGTCCCGTAGCCTGGAACGGTCATGCTGCTTTCTCAGACCTCCACCCCGGATCCCGTCGCCGCCACCGTCTCCTTCTTCGAGTCCGACGCCTTCTGGAAGGTGATCGCGGTCCTCGGGATCGTGCTGGGCGCGTTGCTGGTGCGCGTCATCGCGCATTTCGTGATCGGCCGCGTCGTCGACCAGATCGTCTCAGGTGTGAAGCGCCGGCAGCGGGTCGAGGACACGCAATCGATCGCCGCTTCGCCGCTCGCGGCCGTCCGGGTCGTGCAGCGCACGCGCACCCTCGGCTCGATCCTGAACAATCTCAGCTCGATCCTGATCGTCGTCATCGCCCTGGTGATGATCGTGACGACCATTGATAAGGATCTGATCGGCTCCTTCGCTCTGTTGACCGCCGCGCTCGGAGCGGGCCTGGGCTTCGGCGCCCAGAACATCGTGAAGGACGTGCTGAACGGTCTGTTCATGGTCGCGGAGGACCAGCTCGGCGTCGGGGACGTCGTCGACACCGGCCAGGCCACCGGCGTGGTCGAGTCGGTCGGCGTCCGCGTCACCCAGATCCGCGACGTCAACGGCACCCTCTGGTTCGTCCGCAACGGCGAGATCGTCCGGGTGGGCAACATGTCGCAGGGCTGGTCCCGCGTGATCGTCGATCTCGCGGTGCCCTACGAAACGGATCTCGAGCAGGTGCAGTCCACTGTCCTCGCGACCGCGAACGAGCTCGCCGCGAGCAGCCGGTGGCGGGCCCGGATCATCGACAAGCCTGAGCTCTGGGGTCTGGAGTCGATCGCCGACGACGCCCTGGTCATCCGGGTCGTCGTCAAGACGCGCACCACCGCGAAGGACGACGTCGCCCGCGAGCTGCGCCTGCGCCTGAAGAAATCGCTCGACGCGCTCGACGTAAAGCTGCCCTCCCTCGCGACCGTCGTGCTCGAGGGCTTCGAGGGTGCCACCAGCGTCGGAGGCGCCAAGCCGCCGCGGACCACGCCCTCCCCCACGATCAGCACCGAACACGGCAAGCCCGTTCGGCTTCCCCGCGCGCTGCGACGCGGCGGCGCAACGCCTCCGCCGACCGACGAAGGCACTCCCGGAGCGTCGAGGGAGCGCCCGTGAGCGGCCTGCAGATCGGCGGCACGCCTCCACTGCGCAGCTTCTGGGAGCACCTCGGCGGCCGACCGACCTTCGAGCGCCTGGTGCGCCGGTTCTACGAGGGCGTCCGTGAGGACGAGGTGCTCTGGCCGATGTACCCCGAGCACGACCTCGAGGGCGCGATCCAGCGCCTCACCGGTTTCCTCGAGCAGTACTGGGGCGGGCCGGGCACCTACAGCGAGCAGCGGGGCCACCCGAGGCTCCGGATGCGGCACCAACCGTTCCGGATCAACCCCGAAGCCCGTGACCACTGGCTCCAGCACATGCGCACCGCGGTCGACGCCCTCGCGCTCGCACCGGCCGACGACGCCCTGCTCTGGGACTACCTCGAACGCGCCGCGCACGCGATGGTGAACACTTTCGAGGAGTAAGTCGGCTTCGAGGAGGAGTCGGCGGCTCAGCCCGGAGTGCGGACGAGGACGTGACCACGCCGGGACGTGAACCGACGCCAGGCGCCGCTCTCCAGCAGAGCCACCGGATCGTCGGCGCCGAGGAACCCGAGCGCGAAGAGCGCGAACGCCGCACCGGCGGGGACGCCCGGGAGGCCGTCGAGCGCACGCCCCCACACCGCGGAACGAACGCGGCCGACGATCTGCTCGCCAGTCTCCGAGCCGACGGCCGCCGCGATCTCGTCGATCCCCTCCCGTGCCACGCGCTCCAGGAAACCGGGGTCGATGGGCTCGCGTCGGGTCCAGCCGCCGCGGGGCGGGGAGACGCCCGCCCAGGGGCCTGCCGTCGCGTCGTCGCCGTCGGGCAGCACGACCGGCTTGCCGTCCGCTCCGCCCGGTTCCCACTGCAGGCGGGCGAGTCGGTCCGACAGCGCCCGGATCGGCACGATCCGGTCGAATTCGGCGGGCTCGTCAAGCGCGAAGACCCGCAGGCCCAGCACGGTGGCCGAGCGGTCGAGCAGCCCGCGAGGCTGAAGGATCGGCGTGTAGGCGGCCAGCACATGATCGTCGGCGAGCAGCCGGACCGCACCGTCCTCGACCCGCGCCGAGCGGCCTAAGAAGACGCGCAGATCCGACAGGCTCGGCGGATCCGCCAGGGAGAAGGACGAACTCATCGCGTCGATAAACTTACCCGAGGTGGCCCGCCGCCCGACACACCCCGGAGGTACCGTGCCCGACCCCCTTTCCTCGTTCCTCACCGCGCTCAATCTGGTCGATACGGGCGCCCGCACCAGTGAGGACATCTCGACGGGCCCGTCGCAGTGGATGCCCGAGGGGCGAGTGTTCGGTGGCCAGGTCCTCGCCCAGTCGCTGATCGCGGCAGGCCGCACCGTCGAAGAGCGCTCGGTGCACTCGATGCACGGTTACTTCCTCCGCCCGGGCGACGTCACCCTCCCGATCACGTTCTCGGTCGACCGGATCCACGACGGCCGCTCTTTCTGCACACGCCGAACGCAGGCGTACCAGAACGGACGGCCGATCCTCTCGATGATCGCGTCGTTCCAGTCCGAGGACGAGGGTCTGGACCACCAGGAGCCAATGCCGGAGGGTATCCCCGATCCGGAGTCGCTGCCGAGCACCGCGGAGACCCTCGCGGGGGTCAACCACCCGGTCGGCAGCTTCTGGGCCACCCAGCGCCCCTTCGACGTGCGGCACGTCGAGCAGCCCGTCTACCTCCGGGCCGACCCCGAGCGGGTGGCGCACCAGAGCGTGTGGATGCGCTCGCTCGGCCCGCTGCCGGACGACGCGATGCTGCACCGCGCGGCCCTCGCCTACGCGAGCGACTACACCATCCTCGAGTCCACGCTCCGCCGACATGGCGCGGCCTGGAGCACCCCGGGCCTGCGCATTGCGAGCCTCGACCATGCGATGTGGTGGCATCGCCCCGCGCGGGTAGACCAGTGGCTCCTCTACGTGCAGGAGGCGCCGAGCGCGTCCGGCGGGCGCGGCCTCTCGCTCGGGCGGATCTACACCCGCGACGGTCTGCTGGTGGCCAGCGTCGCCCAGGAGGGCATGGTCCGCGTTCCGTCGGCGTAGGCGCGGCGCTCGTGCTCCGGCTCGCGGGAACACGTCCGGCTCGCGAGACGTCCCGCATCGGGCGAGCCGAACCGCATCTCGCGACCCGGAGCCGCCCTCCACGTTCGGATCGACCGTCAAGGCGCGCGGGATCAGCTCCGCTTCCAGAACGTGACCGGCTCCTGGACGTAGGGGCCCCACGCCTCGCGCAGCTCCTCCGGGATGCGCTCGGGCCGTCCCGTCCGGGCGGTCACCAGCACAATCGTGGTGGCGGCCTTCGTGAAGAGCACCCGCGGGACGACGCCGGCGGGCGAGTACAGCTCATAGCAGACCTCGAGGCTGGCCCCGCCGATCCGCCCAATCCACAGCTCCACGTCGATCGGCGCACGCATGTACGGGATCGGTGCAAGGTACTCGATCTCCTGCCGCGCGATCAGGCTGATCGACGAGGCACCGGGGCGCGCGTCGAGGACCGCCGTCGCCATTCCACCGGCCTGCGGTGAGTCCGGCTTCCAGAACGCCTGGATGCGCGCCTCCTCGAGCAGGCGCAGCATCTCGGCGTTGTTGACGTGCGCGTAGGCGTCGAAGTCCGACCAGCGCAGCGGAATGGCGACGTGCAGACGCATCAGTCGCGGGTGAGCTTGCGGTGGGCAGAACGGTGCGGCTTCGCCGCGTCCGGCCCCAGGCGCTCGATTTTGTTCTCCTCGTACGCGTCGAAGTTGCCCTCGAACCAGTACCAGTTGGCCGGGTCCTCCTCGGTGCCCTCGTAGGCGAGGATGTGGGTAGCGATCCGATCGAGGAACCACCGGTCGTGGGTGATCACCACGGCACAGCCCGGGAACTCGAGGAGCGCGTTCTCGAGGCTGCCGAGGGTCTCGACGTCGAGGTCGTTGGTCGGCTCGTCGAGCAGGAGCAGGTTGCCGCCCTGCTTGAGCGTCAGCGCCAAGTTGAGGCGGTTGCGCTCGCCGCCGGAGAGGACTCCAGCCTTCTTCTGCTGGTCAGGACCCTTGAAGCCGAACTGCGAGACGTAGGCGCGCGACGGGATTTCGGTCCTGCCGACCGTGATGTAGTCGTGGCCGTCAGAGACCACCTCCCACAGGTTCTTCTGCGGGTCGATACCGCCGCGGCTCTGGTCGACGTAGGAGATGTCGACGGTCTCGCCGATCTTCAGATCGCCCGAGTCGAGCGGCTCGAAGCCGACGATCGTCTTGAACAGCGTCGTCTTGCCGACGCCGTTCGGGCCGATGACGCCGACGATGCCGTTGCGGGGCAGGGTGAAGCTGAGGTCGTCGATCAGGACGCGCTCGCCGAACTGCTTGTGCAGCTTCTTCGCGTCGATCACCTGAGCGCCCAAACGCGGGCCGACCGGGATGACGATCTCCTCGAAGTCGAGCACGCGCGTCTTCTCGGCCTCCGCCGCCATCTCCTCGTAGCGCGCCAGGCGCGCCTTCGACTTGGCCTGACGGCCCTTGGCGTTGCTGCGCACCCAGTCCAGCTCGGTGCTGAGGCGCTTGGCGAGCTTGGCGTCCTTCTTGCCCTGGACCTCCAAGCGTGCGCTCTTCTTCTCGAGGTAGGTCGAGTAGTTGCCCTCATAGGGGTACAAGTGGCCGCGGTCGACCTCGGCGATCCACTCCGCGACGTTGTCGAGGAAGTACCGGTCGTGGGTGACGGCGAGAACGGCGCCGGGGTACTTCGAGAGGAACTGCTCCAGCCAGAGCACGCTCTCGGCGTCGAGGTGGTTGGTGGGCTCGTCGAGCAGCAGCAGGTCCGGCTTCTGCAGCAGCAGCTTGGTCAGCGCCACGCGGCGCTTCTCACCTCCTGAGAGAGTGGTGACCGGGGAGTCGCCCGGCGGGGTGCGCAGCGCGTCCATCGCCTGCTCCAGCTGCGAGTCGAGGTCCCAGGCGTCGGCGGCGTCGATGGCCTCCTGCAGGGTACCCATCTCGGCCAGGAGGCTGTCGAAGTCTGCGTCCGGGTCGGCCATCGCAAGCGAGATCTCGTTAAACCGGTCGATCTTGCCCTTGATCTCGCCGACACCCTCCTGGACGTTCTCGAGCACCGTCTTGCTCTCATCGAGCTCCGGCTCCTGCATCAAAATGCCGACGGAGTAGCCCGGGCTCAGCCGCGCCTCGCCATTGCTGGGTGTGTCCAAGCCCGCCATGATCTTCAGGATCGTCGACTTACCGGCGCCGTTGGGCCCGACCACGCCGATCTTCGCGCCGGGCAGGAACGACATGGTCACGTCGTCCAGGATCAGCTTGTCGCCGACCGCCTTTCTCGCGCGCACCATCGAGTAAATGTATTCAGCCACACCAAGTCCTCACGTCCGTAGGTCTGCGCGGAGTCGCGTCGCCCGCTCGTCCCCTGCTCCGCGCGGAGGTGCTGCCGGAGGCTCGGACCGGGGCGAAACGCCGGGCCTTGACCCGACACGGTGCGCGGGCCGCGGGACCGCCCGCACCAGTCGAGGATAACGGGAAGTCGCGCCCCCGCGTCGGCAGGAGTGCAGCAACGCAGACCGCCCTCCCCGCCGGCGGACGGGTGGGGAGGGCGGAGGGCGTCAGCAGGCCCGGATCAGCCGCAGGGCGTCAGCGTCGCCACCGATTCGGACAGCGTCTTGGTGCTGCCGAGCAGGACGACCTGGGTCGCTCCAGAGGCGGAGATATCGGCCAGGACGGCTGCGGGCACGCAGGTGGGCTGGACCGCGAACAGCGGGCTGCCGGTGAAGCCGGCAGCCGTGGCTCCCGCGAGGGCGTCGGGGAAGTTCTCGCCGGTGGCGAGGTAGACGGTCTTCACCGAGCCGAAGGCCGCCTTGTTCAGCTTCTCCGACGTGTCGTAGCGGTCGGTTCCGCCGATGCGGGTGATCTCTGGTCCCTGGATCGAGAGCTCGATGCCGGAGCTGACAGAAAGCGGGGAGCCCGCGATGGTGAGCGTCTTCACCCCGAGTCCGCTGATGAGTCCGCGAGTGAGGGCGTCCGCCGTGGCCACCGTCCCGTTGGTCAGGATGACGGGAGCGTCGACCGCGCCGGCTGCCGCGCTGGCACTGAGGGCGTCGGGAAATTTCTCCCCCGTCGCCAGCCAGGCCGTGGCCGAGCCGCCGGAGAAGGCGTACTGGATGATCCGCTGGGAGGTGTCATACCGATCGACTCCGCCGAGGCGACGGATCTCGCCGTTCTTCGCGTAGGCAGTGAGGTCTCGGTAGACCTGGCCGCCGACACTCAGCTCGGACCCGACGACGATGATCTTCGCGGGCTTCAGGCGGGTCAGCTCGTCGCGGACAACCTGGCTCATCGAGTCGCGATCCACCAGGAGCAGCGGACCGCCCTGCTTGGCCGCGGCCGGTCCGGCGCTGAGCGCGTCGGGGAAGTTCGAGCCGGTGGCGACGTAGACGACGGGCACGTTCACGCCGAAGGTGCGCTTGGATACCTCGACCGCGGTGGCCTGGCGGTCGACACCGGCGATCCGCGAGACCGTCGGCGATCCTCCGCCGGGCGGAGTCGTCGCTGTGGCGGTCGGGGTGGGCGTGACCGGCGGCGTGGTCGTGCCGCCACCCGTCACGCGGATCGCCGCGTCCATGTTCACGGTCGCTCCGTCCGGCTGCGCGCGGCCTCGGCTGGTGCCGGAGACCTGAACGAGACTGCTCGCGGCATTCCGGGAAGCGGCATAGGCCCCAGCGGGAACGGTCACGGAGACGGCGGACTGGTCGCTGTCGACGCTGATCTGCGCGCCGAGGCGGTCGGAGCGGCTCGGTCCGACGTTCGCGGTGAGGCCCTCGAGGTCGAAGAAGCCCGCTCGGTTGGATTCGAGGACGATCACGTCGTTGTCCACGACGTTCTGCGCGCTCGAGTTCGCGCCCCAAAAGGAGCCTCCGCGGGCAAGGCTCGCGGCGTCGGCGGACAGGTCGACCCGGCCCAATCCCGCGCCGGCGTTCCCGTCGACGGTGAGGGTTGCGGTGGTGACGAGCTCGTATCCGATGTCGAACGCCTGGCCGTAGGGCTTCGCGGAGGCGCTCATCGGCTCCTTCTGCGCGGTCAGCTGCAGAGGGATCGACGAGCCACCGAGAGAGGACAGGCTCTGCTTCAGCGGGATGCGGAAAGTCCGGCTTCCGGAGGTGAGCTCACTCTGGCCCCGCAGGGTGCCGACCGTCCAGTTCACCGTGGTGAAGTCGGGATACGGCGACGTCGGTCGCGCCGACCTCGAGAGGGTGACCTCGAGTTCGGTGGCGTCCGCGGCGACCGGCGCGACCTGGGCCGCGCTGTAGTCCTCTGTGACCGACCAGGTGTACGGAGCCGTCGACAATCCGATGCGACGGGTCTCGGCCGACGCTGCGCCGGCCCCGCTCGTTACGCCGAGGACGACGGCGGTGGCGCCGACGACGGCGACCGCGGCACGCAGCCACTTCCCCCGTGTCTTTGCGTGCGTTCGGGCTGTGGTCATGGCGAGTTCCCCCTCGTCGTGGTCCTCGTGCCGAACACTGCCGTCAGCACGTCCGTCCCTGGGGTCCCCAGATGGGGCACAGATCGGTCAGGGCAGCCTAACCGGCACGTTGGGGCCGCGGGCAGGGTCACTGTCCGCCCGGGTCGATGCAGTCCCGCAGCCTCGAGGCCAAAAGGGATCCATCGTCGACGGATCCGCTGTGGTCGGTGGCCCGACGCTGCACAGACAGGCCGTCCGCGCCGTCTGCGCCACGGCGCGGCATCACACCGATCGAACGTCTCTTCCCACACCCGCGCCCCACTCGGGGTGCGTGCGCCTCAGCCCTCGAGAGGGACCGTACGGCCGACGAGGCAGGCACCGGTCGCGATCGGCGCCGCGATCACGGCCCGCACACCGCCGCTCTTCGGACCGTACTGGCCGACGAGGCAGGACTCGCCGAGCTTGACCGAGACCTGCACCGAGTCCGCGTCGAGTCCGACCGAGGTCTCGTCGGCTGTCATCTGCAGCGACTCGCGAGGAAATCCGGCCGCAATGAGCGCCTGGACCACCCTCGAACCACCCACCCCGGGGTCGGGCTCGGCGGCCGACCGCAACGTCTGCTCGAAGGCCGGGAGGTTCTGCTCGGTCGTCCCGCCGGGGACATAGGCGGCGGGCGCGGCCGATTCGGGCACCGCCTCCTGCGATGCGGCGGTCGAGGTGTCGGGCTGGGGTGCCTCGGGTGCCGTGCAGCCGCCGAGGCAGGCGGTGAGTGCGCTTAGCGCGAGCGCGATCCTGGCCGCTCGATTGAGTCTCACGCCTGGCTCCTCCCGACCGCAGCGACTCTCGCTCCGGGCCCCGGATCAGAACGGGGTGTCCCCGGATCCTACCGAGAGCAACGGAGCGTCCCCGTCGAGCCCGACCGCCGCCCGCGAGCCATCCGCAGCACGGACAGCTCCGGATCCGTCGGGCGCGGCTCCCCAGTCCTTCGGCGCGAGCCCCTCCCCGGGCGCTTGCTCGCTCCAGGCCGGCTCACTCGCCGGCGCGGCAGGCGCAGCCGCACGCACCAGAGTCTTCGTGTAGCGGGTCGTGCCCCAGGCGAGATCATGCCCGATGCCCTCGGCCGTGATGATCACATCGGTTCCGGTCTTCCCACCCGCCTCCCACACCTTCACGCCGAGACGGCCGGTCACGAGGACGCGGTCGCCCCGGGCCAGGGAGGACAGGGCGTTGCCGGCGAGGCCGTTGAAAGCGGTGACGGTGTACCAGTTGGTGGAGACGTCGATCCAGCGCTGCTCGGCCCGGTCGTAGCGCCGCTGTGCCGTTGCCAGGCGGAAGCTGGTCATTGCGGTGCCGCTGGCGGTGTCGATGCTCCGGGGGTCGGTGCCGATGGTCCCGATGACGGTCAGCGTGTCGGTCATGGTCGTGTCCTTTCTTCTCCTCCCCCGCCGCTTCTGCGGCGGAGACGGCGCCCGGCGGAGGGGCTGGTACCGCTCGGGCGCCGCAGGGACAGTGTCTCGACGAAGGGCCCACCTCCGAGGCGGAGGTGGGCCCTTCTGGGGAGAGATCGACGAAGCCGTTCCCTGTGGAGGAGAGTTACGACGCAGAGATGTAGGACGAATACGACGAACGGATCTTGTTCACCTTGGGCAACGCAACCGCGAGGCAGTAGCCCTGCCCCGGGTTCTTCGCGAAGAAATCCTGGTGGTAGTCCTCGGCCGGGTAGTACACGCCAAGGGGAGAGATCTCGGTGACGATCGGCCCCTCCCACCACTCGGATGCCCGGTCACGGGCCGATTCGAACAATCCCTTCTCCTCGTCCGAGGAGTAGAACATCGCGGAGCGGTACTGCGTACCGACGTCGTTGCCCTGGCGATTCAGTTGGCGCGGGTCATGCAGGGTGAAGAAGACGTCGAGGATCACCTGCTCGGGGATCACCTCCGGATCGAAGGTGACGGCGACCGCCTCGGCGTGCCCAGTGCGACCGGAGCAGACGTCCTCGTAGTCGGGTTCGATCGTTCGGCCGCCGGTGTAGCCGGAGACGACGTCGGTCACGCCATCGAGGACGCGGTAAACGGCGTCCAAACACCAGAAGCATCCTCCGGCGAGTACGAATGTGCGCATTGCGTGTGACTCACTTCCTGTCGCATCGACGCATCCGGAGCGCCGGGCGCGTCCCCTGATCCAACACCTCGCAGGCCCCGCGCATTCCGCGAGTCGGCACCGCTGGAATAGAGTCGCCGGGTGAGCTACGCAGCCGCCCCCTCTCGCTACGACCGCATGGACTACCGACGTACCGGACGAAGCGGACTACTTCTGCCCGCTCTGTCTCTGGGTCTCTGGCACAACTTCGGATCCGACCGGTCCCTCGACACTCAACGGGCGATTCTGCGCCGTGCGTTCGACCTCGGAATCACTCATTTCGACCTCGCGAACAATTACGGACCGCCCTATGGCGCGGCCGAGACGGCCTTCGGGCGGATCCTCGCCGAGGACCTCCGGCCCTATCGCGACGAGATGGTGATCTCCTCAAAGGCCGGCTACGACATGTGGCCGGGGCCGTACGGTGATGGCGGCTCACGCAAATACGTGCTCTCCTCCCTCGACCAGAGCCTGCGGCGGATCGGCGTGGACTATGTCGACGTCTTCTACTCCCACCGGCCGGACCCTACGACACCGATCGAGGAGACGATGGGCGCCCTGGTCAGCGCCGTGCAACAGGGCAAGGCGCTCTACGCCGGCATCTCCAATTACTCGCCAGAGCAGACCCGAGCCGCCGAGGCTGCGTTGACGGGCAGCGGGGTCCCACTCCTGCTGCACCAGCCGCGCTACTCCCTCTTTGACCGCGGCCCCGAGGATGACCTCTTCCCCGTCCTGGACGAACTCGGATCCGGCTGTATCGTCTTCTCGCCGCTGGCGCAGGGCCTACTGACCGACCGCTACCTCGACGGCACCGTCCCGGAGGGCTCCCGCGCTGCGACCTCCCGCTTCCTCTCCGCCGACCGGATCGACGAGGCGTACCTCAGCCGGGCGCGGGGCCTGACGGGGATCGCACAGCAGCGCGGGCAGTCACTGGCGCAGCTCGCACTGAGCTGGGTGCTCCGTGTGCCGACGGTCACCAGCGCGATCATCGGCGCCTCGAGCGTCGCCCAGCTCGAGCAGAACGTCGCCGCGCTCGATGCGGAACCTCTCTCAGCGGAGGAGATCGCGGCGATTGAGGAGTTCGCGGTGGACGGCACGACCCTGCGCTGAATCTCGGCCAGGGATGTCGGTGGTCGGCCGTAGTCTGCGACAGCACTCAGCCGGTGGGTGCTTCGAGACCCAACAGGAGGAGCCGATGTCTTTGTCCACGCTGCACGCGATTCGCACCCCGCCGACGCTCACGCAGGTCAACTCCCGGCTGTGGCGCGTCAGCTCCGGCTCGGGGGCCGTCGTCGGTCACATCGAGCTGATGGACGATCCGCTCGGCGAGCGCTACCGAGCCCGGCTACTGCGCGCGGGGATGCCGGCCGGTGCCGAGCTGGGCGAGTTCTGGAACGTCGATGACGCGATCGAGGTCTTCCGCGTCGCCTGAGTTCGCAGCCTGAGTTCGCAGCAGTCTGAGTCCGCCGATTCCTCAGATCAGCTCCCGGCGCGCCCGGTCCGCGCCGATCCGAAGGATCGGCGGCGTGCCGACCGAGAGGCGAGGGCCGCCCCGGATAGCGTTCGCCCCATGCAGTGGTGGAACGAATTCCTGTCCTGGATCCGCACGAGCGATGGGTACCAGGCGGTCTTCACTGCCGCCGTGGTCCTGCTGGCTGTCGTGATCGGAGCGGTCGTGATCGGCTCCGTCTTCCGCGCGTCCATCGCGCGCCTGATCCGGCAGCAGGATCACGAGCGCAAGAACGCGATCATCGCGACGCTCGTCGACGCGGCCGTCGATGCCTCCGCCTGGAACGTCCTCAGTAGCACCGAGCGTGTCCTCAGCGACCGCGCGTCGGCACAGGCCGAGACTCACCTGCGCCTGCTGCCGGTCAAGGGCTCCGGAGTCGCAGCCAACTGGGCCGCCCATGAGCTCGCTGAGCTGAAGCACACCTCCAGCACCGGCGGCTACCAGACGCAGGCGAGCGTGAATGAGTTCCGCGACCGTCTGGTGCTCTGGCGTGACAAGCCCGGGCGCGCGCGCAAGGCGTTCCTGGCGGACCTCGAGCGCTGGCGCTTCTCGGAGACCGGTCGTGAGGGCTCGGCCGAGTCGGCGCTCGCAGACCTGACCGAGCAGATGGGGAATACGGGGAGGTCGGCACCGGAGGGGACTACTCCGCCGGTCGCTCAGTCAGCGCCTGCTACCCCCGTCGTCGTCGGTGCCGCGATCGCGAGCGGCGCCACGGCGGGTACGGCCGGCGCCGCGACTCCCAGCATCGTCCTACCGCCGTCGGACACGGACGCGTCGCAGGATGAGACGCGCCGCCTCCTCGCCGACGTCGACCGCTTGGAGGTCCCTTCGCGCGAGCGGCCCGTTGAGGAGCTGCCGCCTGTCGAGACACAGCGCGCGACATCCGGTGGGGACTTCGAGCCGCACGCAAGCGCTCCGGCTGCCGTCGGGGACGACGGGCAGGCACTCCACAGCGACGGCGCCGAGGCCGGCGCCCCGGCTGATCCCGCCAGTCAGGACGACGCCGTCGTCCGCGCGGACGAGGCCCGCTTCCAGCGCTCCGCCGCCGAGGACGACCGACGGGACGATCACAGTGCGCTGTGACGCCGACTGAACACGCACCTCACCAGCAGTCACCACCGGAAGACGCAGAGAAGGCCCCGATCGCGAGTGCGGTCGGGGCCTTCTCTGTCGTGCGGGCGATGCGTGTACGGACTAGCTGTGTGCATCTCGTGCACGGGCGACTCGGCCGACCAGCACGGCGAGGTGCGCCGCGACAATCGTCCACGCGGCGGCGATTCCACCGAGGATGGCGAGGAGCAGCATGGTCGTGCCTCCGTTCGTTACGTCGTTGTAATTCCGGACACCCCAAGACTAGGTGCCTGAATGACACTCCACTGACATCTGATGGGAAACACGCCGATCTTGCCTGCAATGTGCCGGCGTGTTAGGGAGGCAGGGCCCTCGAGTCCTCGTTCGAGAGTCACGCAGGAGGATGAAACCCCGTGCAAAGCCGGTGACCACCCGCGGGACGCCAGGACGACGGGCGCCGCCCGGCCTCGTAGTACCCTGACCAGGCGCCCCCGTAGCTCAGCGGATAGAGCAGCAGCCTTCTAATCTGACGGTCGCAGGTTCGAGTCCTGCCGGGGGCACCGCGGCCCCGAGAGGGTACGCCGGCTCTCGGACGACCACCGGATCAGGTGGAGAACTCCGACCGACCGGTTCCTCCTCCGGCGGGCGAACACCCCAGCCCGGGACGGCTCGGCGCCGTATCGGCATCGGATCATCGTCAGGAGCCCCCGCTTCACCTCGACGTCCGGCCGCCCATCCCCCCTCCGCCGGCATCAGCAGCACCTCGTAGTCGACCTCCCACTTCCGCAGTCAGATCACCGTCCGGTAGCGCCACCGCTCCGAGCGCGCGCTGACGATGAACACCCGAGCACCGGAACGATGGACGAGCCGCGCGTGGACGCCACCGGCGGGCGGAACGACGCGGCGCAGTGGAAGCGGCGGAAATCCTTCTTCGCGGCGTTGTCCGCGATGTCGTGCCGAACACCGCTGACATCGACCAGCGTACCATCGACGTCGAAGATCACTGCTGGGTCGGGACCGACCATCTCTTCAATATCGCCGCCGAAAGTATCGCCGCCGAAGCCCGACCGCGGTGGGCACGGCGGCGTTGCTGCGTCCGTCCGAGCCCCGCCCGACGCCGGCTACGCGCCCTGACCCAGTCCAAGCACTCCCCCGACGAGCGAGACGGCGGCGAGGGCGAGCGAGGTTCCGATGAGCACCAAGTGGACGCGGAGGAAGGTCGTCGCCCGGCCATCGGCATCCCGCGCGCGCGGGTCCTTCCGGACGCGGCGCAGGAAGGGCGGCCAGACGATCGCATTCCACACGGCGTTGACGATCAGGAGTGAGGAGAGGAGCGTGATCACGGGGATTCAGTCTAGGAGGCGCGAGCCGACCGGATCGGGTGTCGGTAGCCGCGGATAGACTTCCCGTCATGAGTAGCGCCCCCGACCGTCTTGTCTGGATCGACTGCGAGATGACGGGCCTGGACCTCGCCGTCGACGAGCTGGTCGAAATTGCTGTCGTCGTCACCGACTTCGAGCTGAATCCCCTAGACGAGGGCCTCTCCCTCGTCATCAGACCGGACGCCACTGCGCTCGAGAACATGGGCGACTTCGTCCGGAAGATGCATGAGACCTCGGGGCTGCTCACCGAGATCCCCTCCGGAGTGAGTGTCGCGGAAGCCGAGTACGAGGTGCTCGAGTACGTACTCCGGCATATTCCGGCCGAGCAGCAGGCGCCACTCGCTGGCAACTCGATCGGCACCGATCGCGCGTTCCTGGCGAAGTTCATGCCCCGCCTCGATACTCACCTGCACTACCGCAACGTCGACGTCAGCACGATCAAGGAGTTGGCCCGGCGCTGGTTCCCCCGCATCTACTTCAACGCTCCGAAGAAGAACGGTGGCCACCGCGCCCTCGCGGACATCCTCGAGAGCATCCGCGAGCTCCAGTACTACCGCCGTGCCGTCTTCGTGGCCGAGCCGGGACCGACCACAGCCGAGGTGCAGGCCGTCTCGGTGGCCGTCGTGGACGAGTTCGCCTCGCGGATGTAGTACTCTCGTACAGTTGCTTCGCGGGGTCGCCCCGGCGGAACACGCTCCTGGTGGGTATAGCTCAGTTGGCAGAGCGCCTGGTTGTGGTCTAGGAGGTCGCGGGTTCGAGCCCCGTTACTCACCCCAGTGGCTGTGCATGCAGCGGAAGAGGCCCGGAGTTCCGACTCCGGGCCTCTTCCGCCCATCCAGCGGTCGATCACGATCGCAGGTGGAGAGAGGCCCCGGATGCTCGACCTGGACGAGGACGCTTTCGAGGCGCTGGTCGTTGCCGAGCTCGACGCCCTGCCGGACGACATGGTCGACGGCCTCGAGAACGTCGTGTTCGTCGTGGAGGAGCGGCCGGAGGACGGCACTCTCGACCTACTCGGGTACTACGACGGCGTGGCACTGACGGAGCGCGAACGTTACGGCTTCGGCGAGATGCCCGACCGCATCGTCCTGTTCCGCGAGCCGCACCTCGCCGCCTGCGAGGATCTGGACGCCCTGCGGGATGAGATCCACGTCACGCTCGTGCACGAGATCGCACACTTCTACGGCATCGACGACGAGCGGCTGCACGAGCTCGGTTGGGCCTGACCCGCCACCGCACTCCCGCGATGCTGCCCGCCTCAGGATCCCACGGCGCAGTCGCCGCCGGAGTCCAGCACGAGGTCTGCGCCCCCGCGGGGCCGCTCGCGCTCGCAGTACGACCGGAAGCTCCGGTCCCAGGCGTCCCAGTGCGCAGCGAAGAGCTCACCGTCGCGGGCGAGCGCGCGCGTCTTCCGCAGCTCGTCGCCGGCGGTGAGCCAGACGACGAGGTCCGCGTGTCGGCGCGCGTCGGCGCCGGCCGATCCGCAGCCTTCGAGCAGCAGAACACTCTCGCGGACGACTCGCCGGCCGGCCGTCGTCCCGGCGGCCCAGTTCCACGGTCGCCAGTGCGCCGCCAGGCCACGAGCGTGCGGGCGCACGAGCAACCGGGCGCTCTCCTGCGACGCCCGGTCAAGGCCCGACCACCCGGGGTAGAGGTCGTCCATTTGCACGAGAGCGACGGACGGCGCCCCCGGCGCCAGGCGGATCTGCTTGACCAGAGCGTGCGCGAAAGTGGACTTGCCGGAACCGCTCGGCCCGTCCAGGAGCACCGTGCGACAGCGTCTCGCGAGAATCCACCGGGAGAGCTCGCGCGCCGACGCAGTGGTCACAGGAACGCTTCGCTCAGCCATGCAGCACGAAACTCCACGCGCCGGACAGAATGGAGACCGTGACGGCGGTCGCCGAGATCGCCACCGCACCGGCGAGCAGCAGCAGGTCTCCCGCTCCCAGGCGCGACTCCCGAGCCCAGGTTCGCGGGATACCGGAGCCGAACCCCTTCGCCTCCATCGCCGTCGCCAGCCTGCTCCCCCGCCGGATCGCCAGGACGAGCAGCGAGAAGCTCCGCGAAGCGAGACTGCGCAGTGCGTGCACGGCCCCCCGGCCGTCGGCGACGCCCCGCGCCCGGCGCGCCATCGAGAGGGTGCGCCAATCGTCGACGAGCAGGCCGACCACTCGCATGCCGGCGAGGGCGCCGAGCACGAAGCGCGAGGGCAGCCGGAGTATTTGGGCGAGGCCGTCCGCGAGATCGGTCGGGTCGGTGGTCGCGATCAGGACCACGCTGGGCAAACCGATCGCCAGGACCCGCAGGGCGATGGCCAGGCCGAGCGCGACCGAGCCGTCGGTCACCGAAATGATCAGGAACTCCGCGTAGACCGCTCCGCTGTCGCGCCCGTAGAGGACGGTGGAGAGTCCGGCCAGCGGGGCGGCGATCCACACGGGTGCCGTCCGCCGGACGAGCTCGCCGGCCCGGAGCCCGGCGAACGGCAGGACCAGCAGCTCGAGGATGAGCGCGGTAGCTGCCGAGACAGCATCGACGGTGAGGATCAGCGCGAGGGCAATCACGAGGCTCGACAGGAGCTTCGCCACGGGATTCGCGCGGGCGATTCGGCCGCGGGCGGGGACCGCGTCGAGGAGCGTCACCCGGACACCGCCTCGCGGGCGCCGAGGGTGAGGACTGAGTCGGCGAGAGCCGCCACCAGCGCTTCGTCGTGGGTGACGGCGAGCACCGCTGCGCCCTCGTCGCGCTGCTGGGCGAGGAGGCCGACGACGACCTCCCAGGTGAGACGGTCCTGCCCGAAGGTCGGTTCATCGAGCACGAGCACGGACGGCGACCGCGTGAGTGCGGAGGCGACGGCGAGCCGCCGCTTCTCCCCTCCGGACAGAGTGAAGGGGTTCGCGTCGGCCAGGTGAGCGAGTCCGAGGCGCTCCACCAGATCCTCCGCGCGCCGGCGCTCCGCGCCGTCCCGGGCGCCGAGGGCCAGCTCAGCACGCACCCGGGCGGTGAGGAACTGGTGCTCCGGCTCTTGGAAGACCATCGCGATCCGCTCAGCGAGCTGAGCGGAGCTCCAGCGAATCGGCTCGGGTCCGGCGCCGGCCCGCAGCGACGTGGAGGCACTCACCCTCCCCGCGGCCGGCGGGAGGAGGCCGGCCAGTGTGAGGGCCAGGGTCGACTTGCCCGCGCCGTTGGGACCGAGCACGGCCGTGACCCGAGCGGAGTCGATGGCGAGGTCGAGCCCAGAGGCGACGACGGCGGCGGCACGGCGTCCAAAGACGGGCCGGCCGACCGAGAGATCCTGTGCGCTGAGCGCGGCCGGCGACCACAGGGGGCTCGACGAACGGCGCTCGGGGTGCTCACCCGGCAGCCAGACGCCCGAGGCGCGGAGCACATCCCGCTCGTCACGCAGGACCTCCGCCGGCGCACCGTCCGCGACGAGCGCGCCGTCACGGTCCAGGACCACGACGCGGTCGACGAGATCCAGCCAGACGTCGACCCGGTGCTCGACCACGATCAGTGTCGCTCCCGTGCGGGCCGCGGTGTGCTCGACTGCCGCCCGCACTTCTCGCACCCCCGCGGGGTCAAGGTTGGCGGTCGGCTCGTCCAGCAGGAGGAGCCGAGGGCGCATCGCGAGAACGCCCGCCAGGGCGAGCCGCTGCTTCTGCCCTCCGGAGAGCGCGGAGGTGGAGTGGCCGAGCGGTAGGTCGAGCCCGACATCCTCCAGTGCCTGCCGCACTCGGGCGGGGATCTCCGCGCGCGGCACACCGAGGTTCTCGCAGGCGAACGCCACGTCATCACCGACCCGCACGAGGACTGCCTGGGTGTCCGGGTCCTGCAGTACGAGGCCGGCTACTCCGCGTCGCGCGAGCGGAGCGGCTCCGTCGATCGTGACCTCTCCCGCCGCGGCACCGTCCTCCTCGTCGCCGAGCACCCCGGCCAGTGCGTGCAGGAGCGTGCTCTTACCCGCTCCGGAGGGACCGAGCAGCAGCACCCGTTCACCCGGCTCCAGAGCGAGATCGAGACCGGAGACGGCGGAGCGCGAGCGTCCCGCGTGACGCCAACTCCAGCCCCGGGCCCGGACCGACGCGCCGCTCATCGAGAGACCGCGCCGGCTCTCTCGACCATTCGGCCTTCGCGACCCGAGGCGAACCGGTCCAGTGCTCCGGAGGCGGCGAGACCGCGGACAGCGAACCAGGACGCCAGGCCCGCCAGGACCACGCCCGAGACGATAGAGGAGACGACGTAGACGCCCATGAAGAGCGCATCATTGGCCGCGTAGTACGACAGCAGGTCGTTGATCGCGAGTGCGAGGCCCGCACCGGCACCGGCGAGCATTGCGACAAGCGGCCGTCCGCTGCGGTAGAGGAAGAGCGCGAGGACGATCTCAGCACCGAGTCCCTGGACGAAGCCGGAGATCAGCACGGTGTACCCCCACTGAGTGCCGATCAGCGCCGAGACAGCCGCGGCGACCAGCTCAGTGTAGAGCGCCGCTCCGGGTTTGCGAATGATGAGGCCGCCGAGGACGCCGGCGAAGAGCCAGCCGCCGCCGAGGAGGCCGCCGAGCCCGGGCAGGAACTCGAAGGCGAGGCCGAGGACGTTCGTCGCCAGGCCCCAGGCCCAGAAGACGACCCCGCTCGCGACGGCGATGACGCTCGCCACCACGATGTCGACCACCCGCCAGCGCAGGTTCCGCCGAGCTGGGGCGGTGGACGCGGCGAGGGGCTGCGCGTGCGCGTTCTGCGCGTGCGCGTTCGTGTTCTGCACTGGCGTGCCCTTTCGTGGAAGCGAAGGGAGGGCACGGGTTGGTAAGAGGAGATCGAAACGTTCCTTCGCTGGCATGACCCAGATCAGGTTCGACGGTCGAAGGCTTCTGCCTTCCTCTCAGCCCGGTGCACCGGACTCCCGTGTTCGTCCGCAATCATAGACGTCATGTCCTGGTCGGTGGTCGTCGTCCTCGCCGTGTTGCTGCTCGTGCTGCTGCAGGCCCTGCTCTGGCAGCGCCGTGCGCGAATCCGGCGCGAGCTGCTCAGTTACGGAACCCGAGTGACGGCGCAGGTGATCGGGCCGGATCCGGCGCGAGGCGACCGCGATTCCGCCCGGGATCTGGGGCGCCTCCTGGTCGCTTACCGCACCGCCGAAGGCCAGGAGAAGCGGGCGCTGAAGTACCCGCAGAAGCGGGGGGACGCCTGGATGGCGAATGAGCCCGCGGCGGTGATCTACGACCCCAAGCGGCCGGACGACGCCGAACGGCTGATCGTTGGTTTCGGCCGGACGAAGAAGAAGTGGTACCCCGCGCGCCAGCAGCGCGCCAGCTGACACGGGGCCGTTTCGACTACTTCTTGAGGGCGCGAATGATGCGGGCCAGGGCCTTGCCGGTGACCCAGACGAAGGGGATGCCAATGGCGAGGACCGAGATCACATTGGGCTGGAACCGCAGGCCCAGGTCGTCCTTGATGTAGGCGCCGATCGGGATGACCGTGGCGCCGCCGCCTCCGCTGCCCTCCTGACCGTCCTCGGAGCCGCTGCCTCCGCCGAAGCCGAACCAGCGCAGGGCTACGGGGACGAGCGAGACGCCGTCGACGGTGACGGGTTCGCCGTAGATCGTCGAGGTACCCGCGGTGGTGACGGTGTCGGCCAGGGAGACTGCGATGTTGGGCATGCTGCGACCGTACTCCGCGCCTCTCCGCGGCGACAAGCGGCCCGCCGGGGCGCACAGGACTCGTCCATGCACCCTCGGGGACCGGCTGTCATGATCGAGGGATGCCCGCTCGCTCCCGTCGCCGTCCTGTGCGCTCGACCGCGGTCGCGGTCGCGAGCCTGGCGCTGGCGGCTTTCCTCGCCCTGCACCGGGTGCTGCCGGATCCGATCGGGTGGCTCTCGGTGCTGGAGGTCGGGATCCCCTGGACGGGACTGCTCGTCCTGCTGCTGATCGCCGCCGCAGTGACCCTCCGCTCGAGGCGGACGGCGGCCGCCGTCACCGTGCTGGCGATGGTGTACGGCGTGCTGGTGCTCCCCGTCGCACTGCCCGCACCCGCGGTCCGCTCCGGGTCGTTCACCGTGATCAGCCAGAACATCGAGACGAGCCAGGGCGCGGGTGAGCTCGCCGCGTCGCTCGCCAAGCGCGATCCGGACGTGATCGCCCTGCAGGAACTCGACGGGGCAGCCGTGCGCACTGTCGATGACGAGCTGGCCGATGAGTACCCCTACTCCTTCGTCTCGAGTACCGTCGGCGTCTGGAGCCGCACCGAGCTCACAGCTCAGGAGCCGCTCGATCTCGGTCTCGGCTGGACGCGCGCGCTGGCGCTCGATGTGGACACACCGGTGGGCAGCACCCGCCTGTTCGTCGTGCACCTGGCATCGTTTCGACCAGGTGACCACGCGGAGCGGGACTCGATGCTCTCGAATCTCGCCACGGTGCTCCGTGACGACGAGTCGGCGCGAACCCTGGTCATCGGCGATTTCAACACGCCGACCGACGATCATCGGCTCGCGCCCGTGCTGGCCGAAGCGCGGCTGGTGCGCACCGGCGGAATCGGCTTCCCGGCGACCTGGCCGTCGATCCTGCCGCTGGTCTCGCTCGACCACGCCCTCGCCGACGGCGTTCCGGCGGCGACCCTGGCGGTCCTGCCGCCGAACGGCTCCGACCACCGGCCGATCAGTCTGACCATCGGTTCCGCGTAGCGAGCGTGTCGCTGAGGTCGATCCCCTTGGCCGACTCGGGGGCCCTGCGGGAGAGCAGCGAGGCCGGGCGGACGGCTCCGGAGCCGAAGCGGGCCGCCACATCGTCGACCGCGACCTCGGCGTCGCGCCAGTCGTCGGAGTCGCTCCACAGCGAGAACGCGACGTCGTCGCCCTCGACGAGCTGCTCGCCGCGCACTCCGATCAGCCGCACAGGGCGTCGGAGCGGATTGGCCGCCTCCAGGAGAGCGGAGGACGCCTCATAGAGGACCCGAGCGACGTCGGTCGCCTCGGCGAGCGTGCGCGATCGGGTGAGGGTGCTGAAGTCGCCGAAGCGGACCTTCACCGCGACCGTGCGGCAGCGCACGCCAGACCTGCGCATCCGCACCGCGACCTTGTCGCAGAGCCGCAACAGTTCTCGCAACACGAGTTCGGGGTCGGCCACGTCGTCGGCGAAGGTGATCTCGTGACCGGCGCTCTTCTCGATCTGGCGGGTCTCGACGGGCCGCGGGTCCACCCCGTTCGCGAGCGCGTGCAGGCGGCGCCCCGTGGCCTCGCCGAGCGTCGACACCAGCGAGGTCAGCGGAGTGGAAGCGACGTCGGCCACGGTGCGCAGGCCCCGACGCACGAGTGCCTCCTCGGTGCTGGCGCCGACCCCCCAGAGGGCGCTCACGGGCAGCGGATCGAGGAACTCGCGGACCGCGTCAGCGGGGACGACGAGCAGGCCGTCGGGTTTGGAGCGGCCGGAGGCGAGCTTGGCGACGAACTTGGTGCTGGCGATCCCGACGGAGCAGGTCAGGCCCAACTCGGCGTGGACCCGGCGGCGGATCTCGGTGCCGATCGCGAACGGTGAGCCGGAGAGGCGGCGGGCGCCCGCGACATCGAGGAACGCCTCGTCGATGCTCAGGCGCTCGACCAGCGGTGTGAACGAGTCGAAGATCGCCATCACCCGGCGGGAGGCCTCCCGGTAGCGCTCCATGTGCGGCTCGAGGACCACGGCCTGCGGACAGCGGCGGAGGGCGACCGCCATCGGCATCGCGGAGTTGACCCCGTAGCGGCGAGCCTCGTAGGTGGCGGCGGTGACGACCGAGCGCGCGCCGTGGTGGCCGACGATGACCGGCCTCCCCCGCAGATCTGGTCGGTCCAGCAGCTCGACGGAGGCGAAGAACGCGTCCATATCTATGTGCAGGATGCTCGCGCGCGGGTCGTCGAAGGGCTCGGTCGTGACCCACCGGGCCGTGCCGTCCTGCTTGCTCACGCCGTACCACCCTCCTCGCCCTCATCCCGCCTCATGCTCGCACGCACCACGGACATCCGCGGCGCCGGCCGGAGCGGACTGCGGGGTCGGGGAATGAGCACAGACCGCTCGTGGTTGACCCGAGCACCACGACGCTCCGGAGAGACCATGACGCACGAGCAGCCCGACTCCCCCACCGCCACCTCGATGAGCGCCAGCACCCCGACGAGCACCACCGTCGAGTTGACGCGCTGGCTTGACCTGCAGGACCGCGCCCATCGCGCCTTCGAGCTCCGGCTCAGCGCGGTCGAGGATTGGTCCTCCCCCACTCCCGACACCGAATGGGATACGCGCGCGCTGGTGCTGCACGTCGTCCGCGAGCAGCAGCGTGCGCACACGCTTCTCTCCGGCGGCGACGAGTCGGCCCTCCGTCTCGAGCCTGTCGCGCCCGACCTGCGGAGTGAGTGGCGGCGCGTGACCGACACCCTGCGTGCCACGGCTCGCTCTGTCGATCCGGAGGCCACCGTGCTGCTGGGGCGCGACACGGTCAGCGCCGTCGAGCTGCTACAGGAGCAGACGGCCGACGTGACCGTGCACGCCTGGGACCTCGCCCGGGCGACCGGCAGTGACGAACGACTCGACGACGAACTCGTCGCTGCCGTCTGGGAGCTGTTCGCACCGCAGGAGGCGACCCTGCGAGCCAGCGGACTTTACGCCGCACCCGTGCCGGTCGACGCGGCCTCATCGCTGCAGAGCCGCCTGCTCGCGATCACCGGTCGCGACGACCGCGCGGCAGCCTGAGCACGCGGTCAAGGCCTGGGACCCTGGCGGGAGGCCGCGGCAGGATGGGAGCGACCATGAACCCGGGGCGACCCGCCCCGACGAGGAGAGGACCAGCCATGACCCGCATCGCCGTCATCGGAGCCCACGGCAAGGTGGGGCAGCAGATCCTGCACTTGCTCTACGACGCCGGACACGAGTCGGTCGGAGTGATCCGCAACCCCGATCACGCGGAGGACATCATTCGCCTCGGCGGCGAGCCGCTCGTGCACGACCTCGAGGACACCACCCCCGAGGCGCTCGCCGAGGCGCTCGGCCACCTCGACGGCATGGTCTTCACCGCCGGCGCGGGGCCCGACTCCGGCCCCGAGCGCAAGCGCACCGTCGACCTGGGCGCGTCGGTGCTCAGCCAGAAGGCCGCCGCGATCGTGGGCGTGCAGCACTTCGTGCAGGTCAGCGCGATCGGCGTGGACGAGCCGCTACCCGAGGACACCGAGGAGGGCTGGAAGGCCTACGTCGAGGCCAAGCGCGACGCCGACTCGGCGCTGCGCGACTCCGGACTCGACTACACGATCCTCCGCCCGGGCGGATTGACCGACGACGAGGGCACCGGCACGATCACGCTCGGCAGCTCCGTCGAGAAGGGCAGTATCCCGCGCGCGGACGTCGCGGCCACCGTGATCGCCGCACTGGCCCAGCCGACCTCGATCGCCAAGACCTGGGAGATTGTCTCGGGTCCGACGCCGATCGAGGATGCGGTGGCACAGGGAGCCTGAGCACTGGCACGGCCTTCTAGAGTGGGGCGGGTGAGCACCCACCCGCCCCGCCCCTGGACCCGCAGCTACGCACCCGGCGTGCCGACGGAGCTCGAGCTCCCGACCGGCTCGCTCCTGGACATCGTCACCGAGTCGGCCGAGCGCTATCCGCAGCATGTGGCGCTGGAATTCTTCGGCCGCTCGACCAGTTACGCCCAACTCGCCGACGAGGTCGAACGGGCGGCGGAGGGCCTGCGTCGCCTGGGCGTGCGCTCGGGCGATCCGGTGGCCCTCATCCTCCCCAACTGCCCCCAGCACGTCATCGCCTTCTACGCGGTCCTCCGGCTCGGCGCCGTCGTCGTCGAGCACAATCCGCTGTACACGCCGCGAGAGTTCCGGCATCAGTTTGAGGACCACGGCGCCCGCCTCGTGATCGCCTGGAGCCGCGTCGTCCCGACGGTGCAGGACCTGCCCGCCGATCTCGGCGTCGAGACCGTGATCGCCGTCGACCTGACCCGTGCCATGCCCGCTCCGATGCGGGCGGCCCTGCGCCTCCCGTTGAAGAAGGCGCGGGAGTCGCGTTCCGCGCTCACCGGTCGGGCCCGGGGGGCGATCGACTGGGAGTCGCTGTTGCGCCGCCGGATTGACTCCGCGCACCCGCGGCCGACGGCGGAGGACCTGGCGGTCATCCAGTACACGAGCGGCACGACCGGCACGCCCAAGGGCGCCGAGCTGACCCACGCGAATCTCACCGCGAACGCCGCCCAGTCGCGCGCCTGGGTGCCCACGGTCCGACGTGGCGACTGCGTCGTCTACGCCGTGTTGCCGATGTTCCACGCCTACGGCCTCACGCTCTGCCTCACCTTCGCGATGAGCATGGGCGCGCGGCTGGTGCTGTTCCCCAAGTTCGACCCGGAGCTGGTGCTGAAGGTGGTGAAGAAGCATCCCGCCACGTTCCTCCCCGCCGTGCCGCCGATCGCGGAGCGCCTGGCGCGCAGCGCTCAGCAGAGCGGAGTCTCGCTCCACGGCATCGAGATCGCGATCTCCGGCGCGATGCCGCTGGATCCGGCTCTTGTCGAGTCGTTCGAGGCGCTGACCGGTGGGACGCTCGTCGAGGGCTACGGCCTCTCAGAGACCTCGCCGGTGCTGATGGCGAATCCCGTCGGGCCCACGCGCCGCGCGGGAACGGTCGGTCTCCCGCTGCCGGGTACGGACGTCCGGATCGTCGACCCGGACGACCCGGGAAGGGAGATGGCGGTCGGCGAGCAGGGCGAGCTGATCGTCCGCGGCCCACAGGTGTTCCGCGGCTACCACCGCAAGCCCGAGGAAACGGCGGCGACCTTCACGAATGACGGCTGGTTCCGCACCGGAGACATCGCCACGATCGACGAGGACGGCTTCGTGCGCATCGTCGACCGGCTCAAGGAACTCGTGATCACGGGCGGCTTCAATGTCTCGCCGTCCGAGGTGGAGGAGGTGCTGCTGCGCCTGCCCGAGATCAAGGAGGTAGCCGTGGTCGGCCTGCCCGATCCGCACAGCGGCGAAACCGTGGCGGCCGCGGTCGTGCTGGAGCCAGGTGCGCAACTCGACGTCGCCGCGGCCCGCAAAGCCGTCCGTGAAGCGCTGACCGCCTACAAGGTCCCCAAGCGGATCACCGTGGTCGACGAGTTGCCGAGGAACATGATCGGCAAGGTCCTCCGCCGCCAGGTGAAGGCGATGCTGACCGACGGCGACTGAGCCCGGGATGCACGACGAGGGCCCCCGACCACGCCGCGTGGTCGAGGGCCCTCGGTATCGGGGCTAGAAGCCGAAGTCGCCGCCGAAGTCGCCGCCGCCGAAATCGGCGCCGGAATCGCCCCAGCCACCGTCGCCTGCGTCCGCCGCGGAGCCGTCCGCTCCGCCCACTCCACCGTCGGCCGACACGTCACCCTCGCCGCCGGCATAGTCGCCGCCCACGTCCGGGAGGAAGGCCCCCGCGATGGCCGAGCCGATCGCGAAGCCGGCGATCGTGCCGAGCATCGAGGAGGCGAGGACGCCGCCGAAGCCCATCCCGCCACCGCCGGAGAAGCGCCGCTCCATGAATCCCGGCTGGCGCAGCTCGCTCCGCGTGGCGGACTGGGCGAGCGTGCGGGGATCGTCGTCCTTCGGCGCGTCACCGACCGGCGCGCCTTCGCTGAGTTCGCGAAAGACCTGCTGGCGCTGCTCGGGGGTCAGCTGCTCGAAGGCCTCGCGGTGCACCTGCTCGATCGCTTCGGGCGGCGCCGTGCGGAGGAGGTAGCGGTAGCGCTCGATCGCCCGCTCGTCATCGCTGCGAGGAGAGGTCGCCGGCGGGGTGCCGTACTCGGCTCTGCGGTCTGCGGACTGGGGTGGTGCGTCGGTCGAGCGGCGTGCGCTCTCGGGCTGCTCGTCGCGACCCAGCAATCGGTCCAGGAATCCCATGATCTCCTCCTCGGCGCCCGACGGGCGCATGGCGCTACCGTAGGCGTCCCACCGCTCCGGGCGCTGAGCGTTCTCTCAGAGGCTGCCCGGAGCGGAAGGGCGCGGTCACTTCTGCTGTGGAATGACCACCCACATCACGAGGTAGGCGATAATCTGCGGCCCGGGGAGCAGGCACGAGAGCACGAACAGGAGCCGCACCACGAAGGGGCTCCAGCCGAAACGGCGGGCGAGACCGGCACAGACGCCGGCGATGATTCTGCCCCGACGGGGGCGTACGAGGGTAGCCATGACTCCACTGTGTCGTAGGGCGCCTGAGCGGGGCATCCGGGAAACTCCCTAGTCCTGCGCGGGAGTCCCGTCGAGTTCCTCGGGTCGGGACGCTCCGATCGAGCGGAGGAAGGCGGCTGCTCGCTCGGCATCGGCCTCCGGCCACACCACGCGGAAGCGCTCAAAGACGACATCGCCGATGCCGCCGGGCGACGTGCGGGAGAAGTAGCGGCGGTGCCCGTCGAGCCAGGACTCGCGAGTGCGCTCGCCCTCGCCCTCGGCCCAGGCGAAGGCGTCATCGACCGAGTCGAGCGGACCGATCCGCACCTCCTCGGTCACGAGGACCACCCGCGCGATCCCGCCGCCGTCGCAGACGATCCAGTGCTCGCCTGCGGCAGGTGCGCCGTCTGCGGCGAGCGAGGCAGTGGCCGTCTTCACTCCGCGCCGCACGAGGCCCAGCAACTCGTCGGCCATCGCGGTGCTGTCGCCGAAGGACTCCACGGGCGGGAGCTTCTCCTCGACGGCGGGATGCGCGGAGCGGTACTGCGCCCAGAGGCGAGTGGCCGAGTCCCCGTCCGGCTCTGGCAGCGCCGTCAGTTCCGGGACGGCCGGGACGAGAGCCACGATGTTCGCGCCGGCCAAAGCGGCGGGATCGTCTGGACGATTGTCGGGAATGGTCACCGTGTCGAGCTGCTCGCCGATCGCCTCGTGCAGGAGGTTCGCGGCGCTCGCGACCAGCGGGCGCAGGAGGGCGCCCGCCGGCAGCTCGAGCCGTGAGGGAAGGGTCTCGTCAGTAAATCCCCCGCCCATGACCGCACCTCCCCGCGCACCGGCTCAGCCTGCGGCGCGCTCCAGCACGAGTTCGCGGACACGGGCCGCGTCGGCCTGGCCCTTCATCGCCTTCATGACGGCGCCGATCACGGCACCGGCGGCCTGCACCTTGCCGTCGCGGATCTTCGCGAGCACATCCGGCTGCGAGGCCAACGCCGCGTCGATCGCTTCGATGAGCGCGCCGTCGTCGGAAACGACCGCGAGTCCGCGGCCGTCGACGACCTCCCGCGGAGTGCCCTCTCCGGCGATGACGCCCTGAAGGACCTCGCGGGCGAGGCGATCCGTCAGCGTGCCGCTCTCGATCAATCCGGAGAGCTCGGCGACCTGGCCGGGGGTGACCAGGCTCGCCGGATCCTCGCCGGCGGCGTTCGCGAGGCGCGCGATCTCGCCGGTCCACCACTTACGGGCGGCCTGCGGAGTCGCGCCGGCAGCGACGGTCTCGGTGATCTCCACCAGGAGGCCGCTGTTGGCGACGTCCTGGAACTCCAAGTCCGTGAAGCCCCACTCGGTCTTCAGGCGACGACGGCGCTCGGCCGGCTTCTCGGGGAGCGCGGCGCGCAGCTCCTCGATCAGCTCGGGGCTCGGGACGACCGGGAGCAGATCGGGCTCCGGGAAGTAGCGGTAGTCATCGGCGTCGCTCTTGGGCCGGCCCGCGGAGGTGCGTCCGGTGTCCTCGTGCCAATGGCGCGTCTCCTGCGTGATCGTGCCGCCGGAGGCGAGGATCGCGGCCTGGCGCTGGATCTCGTAGCGCACGGCGCGCTCGACCGAGCGCAGAGAGTTCACGTTCTTGGTCTCGGTGCGGGTGCCGAGCTTCTCCTGGCCGATGGGGCGAAGCGAGACGTTCGCGTCGCAGCGGAGGTTGCCGCGCTCCATCTTGGCGTCAGAGATGCCCAGCGCGAGCACGATGTCACGGATGGTCGCGACGTAGACCTTCGCGTACTCCGGCGCTCGTGTGCCGCTTCCATAGATCGGCTTCGTCACGATCTCGACCAGCGGGACCCCCGCGCGGTTGTAGTCGACGAGCGAGTACTCGGCGCCCTGGATGCGGCCGGTCGCTCCGCCGACATGGGTGAGCTTGCCGGCGTCCTCCTCCATGTGCGCCCGCTCGATCGGGATCTGGACGAGCGAGCCGTCGGCCAGCTCGATCTCGACGGAGCCCTCGAACGCGATCGGCTCGTCGAACTGCGAGATCTGATAGTTCTTCGCCAGGTCGGGGTAGAAGTAGTTCTTCCGTGCGAACCGGCTGGACGGCGCGATCGAGCAGCCCAGAGCGAGGCCGAGGCTGATCGAGTAGCGGACGGCCTGCTCGTTGACGACCGGCAGCGAGCCGGGGAGGCCGAGGTCGACCGGAGTGACGTTCGTGTTGGGCTCGGAGCCGAACGTGTTGGGCGCGTCCGAGAACATCTTGGTCGTCGTGTTGAGTTCGACGTGCACCTCGAAGCCGAGCACCGGCTCGAAGGTCTCGAAGACCTCGTTGTAGTCCATCAGCTCGGGGGCGGACCTGTGCGCGGAGGCCATCAGACGGCACCTTCCTCGGTCGCGGAGAGCACGGAGTGGGTCAGGTCGGGCGCCAGGGCGAGCAGCGGGCGGCCCCACTTCTCCTCCAGCAGTGCCTCGAGTGCGGCGCCCACCGTGTAGAGGCGCACGTCCTCGCGGGCAGGAGCGAGGAACTGCACGCCGACAGGCAGGCCGTCCTCGTCGGCCAGACCGGCGGGCACCGAGATGCCGGGGATGCCGGCCAGGTTCGCTGGGATGGTCGCGATGTCACCGCGGTACATCGCCAGGGGGTCGTCGAGCTTCTCGCCGAGCCGGTAGGCGGTGGTCGGCGCGGTCGGCGAGGCGATGACGTCGACGCTCGCAAAGGCGGCGTCGAAGTCGCGCTGCACCAGCGTCCGTACCTTCTGCGCGCTGCCGTAGTAGGCGTCGTAGTAACCGGCCGAGAGGGCATAGGTGCCCAGGATGATCCGCCGCTTCACCTCGGAGCCGAAGCCCTGCTCGCGGGTCGCGGCCATCACCTGCTCGACCGTGCCGCCGCCCTCGGGAGTGACGCGCAGGCCAAAGCGCACCGAGTCGAACTTGGCGAGGTTGCTGGAGGCCTCGGCGGGAAGGATCAGGTAGTACGCGGCGACCGCGTACTCGACGCTCGGCAGACTCACCTCGACGACCTCTGCTCCGGCGCCCTGCAGGATCTCGAGCGCCTCGTGGAAGCGCGCCAGGACGCCGGGCTGGAAGCCATCGCCGCCGTCGAGCTCCTTCAACACGCCGATCCGCAGGCCCGTCACCTCGGCGCGGCGGACGGCGTCGGCGAAGCAGGGCCAGGAGTCGCGCAGCGACGTGGAGTCGCGCGGGTCGTGTCCGGCGATCACGTCGTGTAGCAGTGCCGAGTCGAGGACGGTCCGCGAGACGGGGCCGATCTGGTCGAGGCTCGAGGCGAGCGCGATCGCTCCGTAGCGCGAGACGCCGCCGTAGGTCGGCTTCACGCCGACGGTGCCGGTGACGTGCGCGGGCTGGCGGATCGACCCGCCGGTGTCGGAGCCGAGGGCCAGCGGCGCCTCGTAGCTCGCGACGGCCGCGGCGGACCCGCCGCCGGAGCCGCCGGGAATGCGGTCGAGGTCCCACGGGTTGTGGGTGGGGCCGTAAGCGCTGCGCTCGGTGGTGGAGCCCATCGCGAACTCGTCCATGTTGGTCTTGCCGATGGGCACGAGGCCCGCCTCGCGGACCTTGCGCATGACAGTCGCATCGTACGGCGGGCGCCAACCCTCGAGGATCCGCGATCCGCTGGTGGTGGGCATGTCGTTGGTGACGATGACATCCTTGACCGCGAGCGGCACTCCGGCCAGCGGGTGCAGCGCCTGGCCGTCGGCGCGGCGACGGTCGATGGTTTCGGCGGACGCGACAGCGCCCTCGTGGGCGACGTGGAGGAAGGCGTGAACCGCCGCGTCGACCGCCTCGATGCGCTCGAGGTGGGCACGAGTGGCCTCGACCGAGGAGACCGAGCCATCGGCCAGTCTCTCGGAGAGGGCGGAGGCGCTCAGGCGGACGAGTTCGTCGCCGTGCGCACTCACTGCTCCTCCCCCAGGATCGCGGAGACCTGGAAGCGGCTGCCGTCGTGCTCGGGCGCGCCGGAGAGGGCCTGCTCGAGCGTGAGGGTCTCGCCGACCACGTCGGGGCGGAAGACGTTCTGGAGCGGGATCGGGTGGCTGGTCGCAGGCACGTCCGGTGTGGCGACCGCCTGGACAACGCGCACGGAGTCAACGATCTGGCCGAGCTCCCTGGTCAGCCTGCCGATCTCATCGGAAGTGAGGTCGATTCTGGCCAGCTGGGCCAGATGGGCGACCGTATCGGCCGTGATCTCGGACATGCGTCTCCGTCTGGTGGTTGGGGGTGATTTCCGGCGGCCAGTCTACTCGGCGCGCCCGCGGCGACTCCGCCGCCCCGACTGCCCGCTCGGCCTCAGGCTCGTGAATACGCGCTCGTAAAATGGCCACGGAAAGCGACAGTGCCGCGACCGATTCACCTGCACGCCCTGCGCGGACGCGCTCCGCGGCGCGAGCCGGCTCTGCTGTCATTCCCTTTGCTGCCGTGAATCCGAAACGCGATAGGGCCGACGGGAAGAGCATCAGCGGGAACCTGAAAGAACGCCACCGGTGCTCCGATCTCAGCGCCGGACTGCGAAACCTTCTCTAAACGGTGACGATCCGACCAAGGTTTACCCGAAGAAAGGCAGCCTAAGGCCTGATGCGAAATGGCCCGGTCCGTGCGAGAGCGTGGCCGTCTCGCGGTCCGGGAGGGCGCAGCGGCTCTGGCGACGAAGCGGAGTGGGAGCGAGACGGGATCTGCGCGCACACGGCGCAGGAACGCGCGCCGCTCACTATCGCCCGGCGTCAGACGTCCGGCACGGTCCGCTCCTCTGCGGACGCGGCGGCGAGGTCGCCTGCAGCGGCCGCGACCGAGGCTGTCTCGTCGCCGGCATCGGCCTCGCCGATCTCGCCGGCCTCCGCCTCCTCCGGCAGCGCGATGGCCGCCGGTCCCTCCGTTACCAGGAGGTGGAACTCGGCCGCGGTGATGATCCTCAGCCCCAGTGCCTCGGCCTTGCCGAGCTTGCTGCCGGCACCCGGGCCCGCGGCGACGTAGTCGGTCTTCTTCGAGACGCTCGAGCCCGCCTTGCCGCCGGCTGCGAGGATCGCCTCCTGGGCGCCCTCTCGGGAGTACCCCTCGAGACTGCCCGTCGCGACGACCGTCAGACCCGCGAGCACTCCGCCCGCAGTGTCCGCGGCTCCGGGACCGGGGTGGCCGGGAGTAGCGAAGCGCACCCCCGCCGCGGCCCACCGCTCAACGATCTCGACGTGCCAGCGGACCTCGAACCACGCGATCAGGGCGTCCGCGATGATGCCGCCCACGCCGTCCACTGCGGCCAGCTCGTCGCGGCTCGCCCCGCGGATCGCGTCGAGCGAGCCGAAGTAGCCGGCCAGCGCGCGCGCCGCGACGGGGCCGACATGGCGGATGCTGAGCGAGACCAGCAGGCGCCACAGCTCCTTCGTCTTCGCCCGCTCGATGTTCTCGATCAGCCGGAGCGCGTTGGTCGAGGGCACCGACACCTCGTCGCCGGCAAATGCTCCCGCCGCGGGGTCGAACGCGCCGTCTTTGGCGGGCTGTCGCCTGCGCTTGAACGGGGTGACCACCTTCGGATCGCCGTTCGCGTCGAGCTTCTGTAGCCCCGTCTCGGAGTCGCGAACGATGACCTCGATCGGGAAGACATCGGCCACGGTGAGCTCGAAGAGCCCGGCCTCGGTCCGCAGCGGCGGCTCCGCCGGCACCAGCGGTTGGGTGAGGGCTGCCGCGCTGACCTCGCCGAGCACCTCGATGTCGAGGGCGCCGCGGCTACCGATGTGCTCGACGCGCCCGCGCACCTGGGCCGGGCACGACTCCGCGTTGGGGCAGCGCAAGTCGACGTCGCCCTCCTTCGCCGGAGCGAGGGTGGTACCGCACTCGGGGCACTGCGTCGGCATCACGAACTCGCGCTCGCTGCCGTCGCGCAGCTCGACCACCGGCCCGAGCACCTCGGGGATGACGTCGCCCGCCTTGCGCAGCACGACGGTGTCGCCGATGAGCACGCCCTTCGCCTTCACCACGTCGGCGTTGTGCAGCGTCGCCTGGCGCACTTCCGACCCGGCGACCTTGACCTTGGTCATCTGGGCGAACGGAGTGGCGCGGCCGGTGCGCCCCACGCTCACGACGATATCGAGAAGCGTCGTGTGCACCTCCTCGGGCGGGTACTTATAGGCGATCGCCCAGCGCGGCGCCCGGCTGGTGGCGCCGAGTTCGTCGTGCAGCTCGAGCTCGTCCACCTTGACGACGACGCCGTCGATCTCGTGCTCGACCGAGTGGCGCTCGCGGCCGTAGCGCTCGACGAAGGCGAGCACCTCCTCCACCGAGGCCGAGACCCGGTTGTGACCGCTGACCGGCAGTCCCCAGGAAGAGAGCAGCCCGTAGACCTCGGACTGGGACGCGACCGGCGGGTCGGGCCAGGCGCCGATGCCGTGCACGTAGAGCGCGAGAGAGCTGACCCGCGCCTGCCCGGCGCGCAGGTCGAGACCGGCCTTCTTATCTAGCTGCTGGCGGAGCCCGCCGCTCGCGGCGTTCCGCGGGTTGGCGAAGGTCGGGAAGCGGCGCAGCGCGCTGGTGCGCGCCTTCTCCTCCTCGAACCCACCGCGGGTGGCGGCGGGGCGAGCGGCCCACCGTGCCCGCGTCTCCTCGACCATCTCCTCGCGCAGCGTCTCCTGTAGCGCATTGAGCTCGGCGAACGCGGCGACCGGGATGAAGACCTCGCCGCGGACTTCGACCAGCGCCGGGTGGCCCTCGCCAGCGAGCTGCTGAGGGATTCCCGCAACGTGGAGCGCAGTGACGGTGACGTCCTCGCCGATGCGGCCGTCGCCTCGGGTGGCCGCAGTGACGAGGCGCCCGTGCTCGTAGTGCAGCGAGATGGCGAGCCCGTCGATCTTGAGCTCGGTGAGCCAGGCGACGGGTCGATCCGCCGAAGCGACCGTCTTCTCGCACCACTCGCGCAGCTCCTCGGCCGAGAACACGTTGTCGAGCGAGAGCATCCGCTCGGCGTGGTCGACGGGGGCGAGGCCGGCGCCGACGATACCGCCGACGGTCTGCGTGGGCGAATCGTCGGTGGCCAACTCGGGGTGCTCCCCCTCGAGCGCGGCGAGCTCGCGCACCAGCGAGTCGTACTCGGCGTCTGACAGTGGCGAGGAGTCGGCCGCATAGTACTCGTCGCTCGCGGAGCGGAGGAGCGTCCGCAGCTCCTCGACGCGAGCGGCCGGCTCGACCGCGCTCATCGAGGCACCGCGGCGTCGGCGGCGACCGTGCGGTCGATGGTGCACTGGCCCAGCACACGGGTGCCGAGGTAGACGACGGCCGTCTGGCCAGGGGCGACGCCGTCGAGTGGGGAGTCCGGAGTGATCACGAGTTCCACCCTGCCATCGACCTCCGACACCGCGGCCGAGGCAGGAACCGGGTCGGCGTGCGCGCGGATCTGGACGTCGCAGCGGAACGGCAGCGCCGCCTCCTCCGGCGCGGCTCCGGCCCAGCTGAAGCGCTCGCCCGCGATCTCGCTGATGCGCAGCGCCTCCCGCGGACCGACGACGACCTGGTTGCTGACGGGCCGCACCTCCAGCACGAACCGCGGCCGCCCGTCCGGCGCTGGGACGCCGAGGTGCAAGCCTCGACGCTGGCCGACGGTGTAGCCGTGCGCGCCCTCGTGCGAGCCCACCACCGCGCCGTCGCGGTCGATGATCACTCCGGTCTCGGGCGCGACCCGCTCGGCGAGCCAGCCGCGGGTGTCACCGTCGGGGATAAAGCAGATGTCGTAGCTGTCGGGCTTGCTCGCGACGCTGAGCCCGCGCTCCGCCGCCTCCGCGCGCACGATCGCCTTCGACGGGGTCGAGCCGAGCGGGAACATCGAGTGCCGCAGCTGCTGCTCTGTCAGCACACCGAGGACATAGGACTGGTCCTTCGCCTCGTCGCTCGCGCGGTGCAACTCCGGCGAGCCGTCGGCGGCAGTACGGAGGGAGGCGTAGTGGCCGGTGCAGACGGCGTCGAAGCCGAGGTCGAGCGCCTTCTCGAGAAGGGCGGCGAACTTGATCCGCTCGTTGCAGCGCATGCAGGGGTTAGGGGTGCGTCCGGCCGTGTACTCGGCGACGAAGTCGTCGACGACGTCGAGCCTGAAGCGCTCGGAGAAGTCCCACACGTAGTACGGGATGCCGAGGACATTCGCGGCGCGCTGCGCGTCCATCGAGTCCTCAATCGTGCAGCAGCCCCGGCTCCCGGTGCGCAACGTGCCGGGCATCCTGCTCAGGGCGAGATGCACGCCGACCACGTCGTGTCCCGCCTCCACTGCGCGGGCCGCAGCAACCGCCGAGTCCACTCCACCACTCATCGCCGCGAGAACTTTCACCGTGCGAGTCTACGTTTCCCGCGGGGGCGTCCGTCAGGCGCTCCCGCTGGGGCGTCCGTCAAAGGCTCAAGCGGGCAGCACCGCGCGGTTTGAGAGGCCGGCGCGCGCGGCGCGAGCGTAGGCGTCCGGTAGCGCGGCGAGCAGCGCGTCCACGTCCGCGTCGGTCGAGGTATACCCCAGCGTCATCCGGAGCACGCCGCGTGCCTCGTCCTCGCTCCGGCCGAGCGCGAGGACCACATGCGAGGGCTCCGGGATCCCCGCCGTGCAGGCCGAGCCGGTCGAGACGGAGACGCCAGCGGTGTCCAGGAGGAAGAGAAGGGAGTCGCCCTGGGCTCCCGGGAAGGCGAGGTGCGCATTGTTCGCGACGCGGCGTCCGGAGTCGAGGGCGGGCCCGGTCAGCGTCGCACCCGGTACGGCGGCGAGGATTCCCGCGACGAGCCGGTCGCGCAGAGCCGCGAGCCGCACAGCCTCGGCGGAGAGCTCGGCGTCGGCCTCGACCGCGGCGGCGGCAAAGGCCGCGGCGCCGGGCACGTCCTGGGTGCCGGAGCGGACGCCGCGCTGCTGACCGCCTCCGTGCACCACCGGCACCATCCGAGCGTCGCGGGCGAGCACGAGCGCGCCGGTCGCGATCGGACCACCGACCTTGTGCCCCGAGACGCTGACCGCGACCAGGCCCGCGCCGTCACGCGACTCGGAGGCGCGGCGGACCTCGGCGATCCGCAACGGAAGGTGCCCGAGGGCGGCGACCGCGTCGACGTGCAGGGGGACGCCAGCGACCGCGCAGACGGCGGCCAGCTCCTCGATCGGGTTGATCGTGCCGATCTCGTTGTTGACCCAGAGCACCGTGACCAGGGCGACCGAGCCGGGGTCCTCCGCCAGCGCCGCGGCGAGCGTTTCGGGTCGCAACGTCCCCTCCTCCTCCAGCGGCAGCCAGTCGATCCGGGCGCCCTCGTGCTCATCGAGCCAGGAGGCGCTGTCGAGGGTCGCCTGGTGCTCGCCCTCGGCGACGAGGATACGGAGACGGGCCGGGTCCTCGGCCCGTCGCTGCCAGAACAGGCCCTTGATCCCGAGGTTGATCGCCTCGGTCCCGCCTGCGGTGAGGATCACCTCGACCGGCTCGCAGCCGAGCACCCCGGCGAGCGCCGAGCGGGCGTCCTCCAGTCGGCGGCGCGCCTGCTGACCCGAGCCGTGCACGGAGGAGGGGTTGCCCGCGTGGGCGGAGGCGGCGGCGAAGGCGGCGAGCGCCGAGGCGCGCAGAGGAGTGGTCGCGGCGTGGTCGAGGTAGATCACGGCATTCCTTCGTTCCGCGTCAGGGGCACGGAGGGAGGTGGTGCCCGTCACTACTGTAAGTCGCATGACCCCTCCCGATCCCCTGGCCAGGCTCGGCGTGAGTGTCGAGGGTCAGGGCGGTGAGCTGCGGGTCTGGTCCGAGAGCGCGAGCGCCGTCGACCTGTTGCTGTACGACGAGAAAGACCCGACCTGGGTGACCCGCACCGTCCCGCTGACCCGCGGCGATGCGGCCGTCTGGTCCGCCCACTCCGACCTGCTGACTCCCGGCCGCCGCTACGCGCTGCGGGTGGACGGTCCGACCGGGCCGCGGCACCGCTTCGATCCGCGCCGACCCCTGCTCGAGCCCTACTCCCGGGGTCTGCACCGGGTGGCCGAGAACAAATGGCGCTCGGTCGTCGTGGACGACGCGTTCGACTGGGGCGGCTCCTCCCGCCCCGGCACCCCGATGGAGCGCACCGTGATCTACGAGGCGCACGTCAAGGGGCTCACCCGGCTGAATCCGGCGCTCCCGGTGGAGCTGCGTGGCACCTACGCGGGTCTGGCGCACGAGTCGACGGTCTCGGCGCTGCTCGAGCTGGGCGTGAGCGCGATCGAGCTGCTCCCCGTGCACGCGTTCGTCTCGGAGCAGCGCCTGCTGCGCCAGGGCCTGACCAACTACTGGGGCTACAACACGCTGAACTTCTTCGCGCCGCATTCCGCGTACGCGTCCCCCACTGCTCAGCGCGGCGGCCCGAGCGCGGTGCTCCGCGAATTCAAGGGGATGGTGAAGCTCCTGCACGAGGCCGGCCTCGAGGTGATCCTGGACGTGGTCTACAACCACACCGCCGAGGAGGGGCCGGGCGGGCCGATGTCGAGCCTGCGCGGCATCGACGATGCCGGCTGGTACCGCCAGACGTCCGAGGGGCATTACGTGGACGTGACCGGCTGCGGCAACACGCTCGACTTCGGCCGGCCCGCGGCGCAGCGCCTGGCGCTCGACTCGATGCGCTACTGGTCGGGCGAGGTCGGCATCGACGGCTTCCGGGTCGACCTCGCCGCGACGCTCGGGCGCGACGAGATCGCGCACTTCCGGAGCGACCACCCGCTGCTGCGCGCCGCCGTCGAGGATCCAGCGCTGGCCGGCGTGAAGATGATCGCCGAGCCCTGGGACGTGGGCCTGGGTGGCTGGCAGACCGGCAACTTCCCGACGGGCTGGTCGGAGTGGAACGACCGCTACCGCGATCGCGCCCGCAACTTCTGGCTCTCGGACATCGACTACGCTCGGCGCGCGGGCACGGCGCCCGTCGGCATTGGCGGCTTTGCGAACCGGCTTTCGGGATCCTCGAACACCTTCTCGGCGGAGCGGGGGCCCCTCGCCTCGGTCAACTTCGTGACCGCACACGACGGCTTCACCCTCGCCGATCTCGTCTCGTACAACGTCAAGCACAACATCGGCAACGGTGAGTTCAACCGCGACGGAGCCGATACCAACCGCTCCTTCAACCACGGCTTCGAGGGTCCCACCACCGACGAGCGGATCACGCTCGCCCGGCGCAAGGCGATGCGGAATCTCCTCGGCACCCTGCTGCTGTCCGCCGGAGTCCCGATGATCACCGCGGGCGATGAGACCGGGCGGAGCCAGCGCGGGAACAACAACGCCTACTGCCAGGACTCGGACCTCACCTGGGTGCGCTGGGAGGGCCTGGCCGACTGGCAGCTCGCCTTGCGCGCGCACACGCGGACACTACTGCGGTTGCGCCGCGAGCACCCGGCGCTGCGGCCCTTCCGCTACAGCAGCGGCAACGAGGCCGTCCCCGGCGCGACGAACATGACATGGTTCGACGCGCACGGGCACGGGATGTCCGAGCACGACTGGACCTCGGCCGCCCATCGCACCCTGCAGTACCTCGCGGTCTCCACGCCCGTCGAGGGCGATCCTGACCGCGTGCTGCTGGTGGTGCACGGCGTCGAGCAGGACACCACCGTGGTGCTCGCCGAGGGCGAGGGCATCACCGGCTACACGCGGCTGTGGAACAGCGAGGAGCCCGAGCCACTCGAGCACGGCGAGTCGTTCCTGCCGGGGCAGGTGATCCGGGTCGCGGGCACCTCGATGCAGCTCTTTGCCGCCCACGGGGCGGCGGCGGAGCAGGACACCTGATGGCTCGGAGCGGACCGGGGACCCCGGCGACCGTCGCGCTGAGCGCCGCCGGCATCCGCTTCACTCCGCGCGAGTATCGGCACGACCCGGTGACGACGGGCTACGGGCTCGAAGCGGCGACGGCGCTGGGAGTCGAGCCGGAGCGGGTGTTCAAGACGCTCGTGGTCGATGTCGACGGGGAGTTCGTGGTCGGTGTCGTGCCCGTCACCGGCTCACTGGGCCTCAAGGAGCTCGCGGCCGCGGTCGGAGGGAAGCGGGCAGCGATGGCCGATCCCGCCCTCGCGCAACGCCGCACCGGCTACGTGCTCGGCGGCATTTCTCCGCTGGGGCAGAAGGCCCCGCATCGCACCGTGATCGACGAGACCGCCCAGCTGTACGACACGGTGCTCGTCTCGGGCGGCCAGCGCGGCTTCGACATCGAGCTCGCCCCCGCCGACCTCGTCGCCGCAACGGCTGCCCTCCTCGCCGACATCGCCCGCTAACTCCCCACCCCGTCCTCGTCCCCCCACCCCGTCCCCTCTCCCCCCGCGAGATGCCACTTGTGCGTGCGACACGCCGAGGAAAGCGCGCACAAGTGGCATCTCGCGGAGAAGCAAAAGGAGGGGGAGGGGTCAGTGGGCGGTGGCGGTGAGGCCGAGCTCGGCGGAGCGAGCGAGGAGTGGGTGCCGGGGTACCACGCGGACGGTGTAGCCGAAGGAGCCGCTGCGGTCGAGGGTGACCTCCCCGGCGTAGGTCACCCGGCCCACCGCGTCGGCGGGCACCACGGCGCCGGACTCCTCGACCACGACGAGCTCGTGGTGGCGGACCTCGGTGAGCGAGCCGTCGGCCGCGGTCGTCCCGTAGACGACCTCGACCGAGACGTCGGCCGGGGAGAGCTCGCCCAGCCGCACCCGGGCCCGCACGGCGAGGCGGTCGCCGCGCTGGGGCACCGCGTCGATCCCGCCCGACTCGACCGAGGCGACAGCGACGCCCGGCCAGTCGGCGCGCACCCGACGCTTCCACGCAGCCAGCTCCTTCGCCGGCTCAAAGTGATCGGCGGCCACCGCGCGTCCTGCCTCGGCCGCCGGCGCATAGAGGGCCTCCACATACTGGCGCACCATCCGCTCGGCCGAGAGCTCGGGCGAGAGCGTCGCCAGGGTGTGCCGGATCGAGCGCACCCAGTGCCGCGGTATTCCCTCGTGGTCGCACTCGTAGTAGCGCGGCACCACCTCGGTCTCGAGCAGCTCGTAGAGCGCATCCGCCTCGAGGCTGTCCCGGTCCTCCGGGTCAAGCGCGCGGTCGGAGGAAGGGATAGCCCAGCCGTTCTCGCCGTCGAAGTACTCGTTCCACCAGCCGTCAAGGATCGAGAGGTTGAGCGAGCCGTTCAGAGCCGCCTTCATCCCGGAGGTGCCGCAGGCCTCGAGCGGGCGCAACGGATTGTTCAACCAGACGTCCGTGCCCGGGTAGAGCAACTGGGCCATCGCGATGTCGTAGTCCGGGAGGAAGACGATCCGACGGCGCACGTCCGGCTCCTGCGCGAAGCGCACGAGGCGCTGGATCAGCCGCTTGCCCTCCTCATCGGCCGGGTGCGACTTGCCGGCGATGACGATCTGGATCGGGTGCTGCGGGTGCGTCAGCAGCGCACGCAGCCGCTCCGGGTCGTGCAGCATCAGGGTCAGCCGCTTGTAGGTCGGCACCCGCCGGGCGAATCCGATGGTCAGCACGTCCGAGTCGAGCAGCTCGTCGAGCCAGGCCGGAGGCAGGCCGCCCGGATTCTGCTCCTGCCACGAGCGGGCGGCGCGGCGGCGGGCGTCCTGGACCAGCTGCTCCCGCATCGCTCGGCGCGCCGCCCACAGCTCGGTGTCGCCGAGCGCCTCCGACGTCCAGTCGGCCCGCGTCGTGTCATCGGTGCCGAGCCGCTCCTGCGCGAGCGAGCGGAGGATCGGATCGGTCCAGCTCGCCGCGTGGACGCCGTTCGTCACCGAGCCGATCGGCACCTCCGCCGTCTCGAAGCCCGGCCAGAGGCTGGAGAACATCGAGCGGCTGACCTCGCCGTGCAGGGTCGAGACACCGTTGGCGCGCTGGGCGAGGCGCAGGCCCATGAAGGCCATGTTGAACGCGGTGCCGGAGTCGCCAGGCTCGGCCCCCAGCGCGAGCACGTCCTCGACCTGCACCCCGGGCAACAGCTCGGTCGAGAAGTACTCCTCGATCAGTGCGCGATCGAACCGATCAATGCCCGCCGGCACCGGAGTGTGCGTGGTGAAGACCGTGCTCGCCCGCACGACCTGGAGCGCCTGGTCGAAGTCCAGGCCCGCGCCGATCAGGCCGGAGATGCGCTCGAGCCCCTGGAAGCCGGCGTGCCCCTCGTTGGTGTGGAACACCTCCGGCAGGGCGCTGCCCGAGACCTCGGCCCAGAGCGCGAGCGCGCGCACGCCGCCGACGCCCAGCAGCAACTCCTGCAGCAGGCGGTGCTCGCCGCCGCCACCGTAGAGGCGGTCGGTGACCGAGCGGAGGGAGTCCTCGTTCTCGGGGATGTCGGTGTCGAGCAGTAGGAGGGTCACCCGGCCGACGTCGGCCCGCCAGACCCGCGCATACAGTGCCCGGCCCGCCGGCAGCGCGAGCACGATGCGGGCGGGCGAGCCGTCTGCGAGACGCACGACGCGCAACGGCAGTCCGTCCGGGTCGAGCGGAGGGTACGACTCCAGCTGCCAGCCGTCGGCCGAGAGCGTCTGCGAGAAGTAGCCCGAGCGGTAGAAGAGGCCGACGCCGGTGAGCGGAACGCCCAGATCCGAGGAGGCCTTGAGGTGGTCGCCGGCGAGGATGCCCAGGCCCCCCGAGTACTGCGGCAGGGCCGCAGCGATGCCGAACTCCGGCGAGAAGTAGGCGATCGCGCGCGGCGCCGACTCCGGGAGCGACTGGTACCAGCGCGGCTCGCTGCGGTAACGCTCCAATTCCTCGCGCAGGCGCCACGCCTCGTCGACGAAACCCTGGTCGCCGGCCAACTCGGCGAGGCGCTCGGGGCTGACCGCGCCCAGAAGCGCCGTCGGATCCGCTCCTCCGCGTCGCCAGAGCGCGGGGTCGACCCGGTCGAACAGGCGCCGGGTGGGCTCGTGCCAGGCCCAGCGCAGATTGCCCGCCAGATCGCCCAGAGCCGAGAGCTCGGGCGGGAGGACGGAGCGGACGATGAAGCGGCGGATCGCCTTCACGGCAGCCCTCGACTTTCTGCGGACCCCGGAGCGCCCGGTCGCGGAGCGCCGGGGCGGTCACGCTCGGTCACCCTAGCGGACCCCCGCCACCGCGGATCGGTGGGGCGCGGACCCGGGCGCGACGCTTCGCCGCGCGCTCCCCGAGTCCGGTTGCACAGGCCCGAGCACGGGCGCAACCGCCGTGTGCGAGCCGCCGCCGGTCGGTACTGTCGTGACGTGGCTCAGATACCTTTCGGCAAGGCTCAGAACGGCAAGGACGCACGGCGAGCAGGCCGCGGAGGCGCACCCCAGGCGGCGTCAGCGCCCCCCGAAACGGCCGCTCCGGCGCCGGCTGACGCCCCGGAGGCGACTCCTGCTCCCCCCGCGGCCGATAGCGCTCCGGCCGCTCCTGTGACCGCTGGCACACCCGAAGCGTCGCCGGCCCCCGCGACGACCGAGAGCGGCTACCGCGTCCGCGCCGAGCGCCTGCCGATCCTCGACCCGCAGCCCCGGCTCGAGGACGACCGCTGGCCCGCGAAGGCGTTTGCGGGCGAGGTCGTCCCCTTCGCCGCGACGGCGTTCCGCGAGGGACACGACCTTATCGGCGTCGATCTCCTGCTGAGCTCGCCGTCCGGCGCCGACTCGGAGCACCGCATGTCGCTTCTCGCGACCGGCACCGACCGCTACGGCCGCCTCGTGGCCCTCGACGAGGCGGGCGACTGGAGCTACCGCATCCGCGCCTTCGCCGACGACTGGGCGACCTGGCTGCACACCGCCGAGGTCAAGATCCCGGCCGGCCTGGACATCGACGTCACCTTCGCCATCGGCGAGGGCCTGCTGCGCAAAGGCGCCGGCGACGCCTCGAGGCCCGAGGGCGAGCGCAGCCTGCTCTCCGACACCGCCTCCCGCGTCGGCGACGCCTCGCTCGACGCCGAGGAGCGACTCGCCGCGGCGACCGATCCCGCCGTCCACGGCGCGCTCAACGCCCGCCCGGTGATGAGCCTCACCAGCGTCTCGGAGCCGCGCACAGTCCACGTCGAGCGCATCCGAGCGGGCGTCGGCGCGTGGTACGAGTTCTTCCCCCGCTCCGAGGGCGCCGTCCGCCACGGCGACGGCACCGTCACCAGCGGATCCTTCCGTACCGCGATCGAGCGTATTCCCGCCGTCGCGGCGATGGGCTTCGACGTGCTCTACCTGCCGCCGATCCATCCGATCGGCCGCTCCTTCCGCAAGGGGCCGAACAACACCCTCGACGCCGGCCAGAACGACCCCGGTTCGCCGTGGGCGATCGGCTCGGCCGAGGGCGGCCACGACGCCATCCACCCGGACCTCGGCACGGAGGAGGACTTCCGCGCCTTCCACGCCGCGGTCACCGACGCCGGCCTCGAACTCGCCCTCGACTTCGCGCTGCAGGCCTCGCCGGACCACCCCTGGGTCACCAGCCACCCGGAGTGGTTCACGACGCTCCCCGACGGCTCTATTGCCTACGCCGAGAACCCGCCCAAGAAGTACCAGGACATCTACCCGATCAACTTCGACAACGACCCCGAGGGCATCCGCCAGGAGGCACTGCGGATCCTGCGGCACTGGATCGACCTGGGCGTGCGGATCTTCCGCGTCGACAATCCGCACACGAAGCCGCTCGACTTCTGGGAGTGGATCATCCACGAGGTCAACGCCGAGCACCCCGAGGTCGTCTTCCTCGCGGAGGCGTTTACCCGGCCCGCGATCATGCGCGCGCTCGGAAAAGTCGGCTTCCAGCAGTCCTACTCCTACTTCACCTGGCGCAACACTAAGGAGGAGCTCAGCGAGTTCTTTACGAGCATCTCGCACGAGACGGCCGACTACATGCGGCCGAACCTGTTCGTGAACACTCCGGACATCCTCACCGAGTATCTCCAGTACGGCGGGCGATCGGCCTACAAGGCGCGGGCCGCGCTGGCCGCGACCGCGTCGCCGCTGTGGGGCGTCTACGCCGGCTACGAACTGGTCGAGAACGTCGCTCGCGCGGGCGCCGAAGAGAACATCGACAACGAGAAGTACGAGTACAAGACCCGCGACTGGACCGAGGCTGAGGAGTCGGGCCGCTCGCTCGCGCCGTACCTCACACGCCTGAACGAGATCCGCCGGGCGCATCCCGCGCTGGGACAGCTGCGCAACCTGCATGTGCACGGCAGCGACGACGACGCGATCCTGGTCTACTCCAAGCACCTGCACGCGGCGTTCACGGGTACCGGAGCCGACGACACGATCATCGTCGTCGTCAACACCGACCCACACTCGGCCCGCGAGAGCACAATTCACCTCGACCTGCCCACGATCGGGCTCGACTGGGGCGCGAGCTTCGAGGTCGAGGACCTGATCACCGGCGCTGTCTGGACCTGGGGCAGCGACGACTACGTGCGGCTCGACTCCTTCGTCGAGCCCGTGCACATCCTGAGCGTGAAGGCGGACGGACGATGAGCGGAACCATTCCCGGGGGCACGAGCCCGGCCGAGGAAGCGGGCCTGGGAGCGCGCGCCGACACGGTCCCCACCACGGGCACTAGCTCGGCAACCACCTCCGGGCACGGCGCGCACGCCGCCGACACGGTCCCCGACGTTCCCGAGCGCCCCGGAGCCGACGGTGAGAACGCGCGCCACTACGCGGTCGAGACGGTTCCGGAGGCACCGCAGCGGGTTGGCGGGTGGACGGCCAACGGCGCCGGCTCCTCCCCCTCGGACGACACCGTCGCGGCCGACACCGTCGCGGCCGACACGATCGCGGCCGACACCGCCGCGCCCGCCACACCCGCCCCGCCCGCCTCCGGCCCGATCGACGGCACCGCCGCGATCTTGCTCCCCGACATCCCCGCGTGGGTCCTCCAGCAGCTCGCCACCGGCAGCAATGCGCTCCCGCATGACGTCCTCGGGCAGCACCTCGTCTCGGCCCCCGGCGTTGCCGACCCGGTGACCGTCGTGCGCGTGCGCCGTCCGCTCGCCGAGAAGGTCGCCGTGGTGCTCGACACCGGTGCCCGCGTCGAGCTCAGCCACCTCAGCGACGGCATCTGGCAGGGCTTCCACGTCCTCGGCCCGCAGGCGTACACCGTCCACGCCCGCTACGGCGGGGGCGGCGAGTGGACGGCCGAGGACCCCTACCGCTTCTCGAAGACGGTGGGCGACGTCGACCTGTACCTGATCGGCGAGGGGCGTCACGAGCGGCTCTGGGAGGCGCTCGGCGCCCACCACCGCGAGCACGAGGGCGTCTGGGGCACCAGCTTCGCCGTCTGGGCGCCGCACGCGCAGGCCGCGCGTGTTATCGGTGACTTCAACGACTGGAGCGGCGAGGGCCACTCCCTCCGCAATCTCGGTACGACCGGCGTGTGGGAGATCTTCGTGCCCGGCATTGAGCCCGGCGCCTCCTATAAGTTCGACCTGCTCTCGCGCGAGGGCCACTGGGTCCGCAAGGCGGACCCGATGGCCCGCGCCACCGAGGTACCGCCCGCGACCGCTTCGAAGGTGCCCGTCTCGCACCACCAGTGGGGCGACTCCGGCTGGATCGCGAAGCGGGCCTCGGTCGACCCGCACAGGCAGCCGCTCAGCGTCTACGAGATGCACCTCGGCTCGTGGCGGCCCGGCCTCGGCTACCGCGACCTCGCGGATCCGCTGATCGAGTACGTCACGGAGCTCGGCTTCACGCACGTCGAGTTCATGCCGCTCGCCGAGCACCCGTTCGGCGGATCCTGGGGCTACCAGGTCACTGGCTACTACGCAGCCTCGAGCCGATTCGGCACGGCCGACGACCTCAAGTACCTGATCGACCGCCTGCACCGAGCGGGCATCGGCGTCATCCTGGACTGGGTTCCCGGCCACTTCCCCAAGGACGACTTCGCCCTCGCCCGCTTCGACGGTGAGCCGCTCTACGAGCACCCGGACTGGCGGCGCGGCGAGCAGATGGACTGGGGAACCTACGTCTTCGACTTCGGGCACGCCCAGGTACGCAACTTCCTCGTCGCGAACGCGCTGTTCTGGCTCGAGGAGTTCCATGTGGACGCCCTGCGTGTGGACGCCGTCGCCTCGATGCTCTACCTCGACTACTCCCGCAAGGAGGGTGAGTGGCTGCCGAACCAGTACGGCGGACGCGAGCACCTCGAGGCGATCAGCTTCCTCCAGGAGGTCAATGCCACGGCCTACCGGCTGCATCCCGGCATCATGATGATCGCCGAGGAGTCGACCAGCTGGCCCGGCGTCACGCAGCCCACCAGCTCCGGCGGACTCGGCTTCGGGCTCAAGTGGAACATGGGCTGGATGCACGACTCGCTCGACTACATGGCGAACGACCCGCTCTGGCGCCAGTATCACCTCGGCGAGATCACCTTTTCCTTCGTCTACGCCTTCAGCGAGAAGTTCGTCCTGCCGATCAGCCACGATGAGGTCGTACACGGCAAGGGCTCGCTGATCCAGAAAATGCCCGGCGACCACTGGCAGCAGCTCGCCAACGTGCGCGCCTACCTCGCCTTCATGTGGGCGCACCCCGGCAAGCAGCTCCTGTTCATGGGCCAGGAGTTCGGCCAGTACTCCGAGTGGAGCGAGGAGCGCGGCCTGGACTGGTGGATCCTCGACCAGCCAAGCCACCGCGGCCTGTGGAGCCTCGTCGGCCAGTTGAACCGCGTGTACCGCGACTCGCCGTCGTTCTGGGAGCTCGACCACGAGCAGTCGGGATTCGAGTGGATCGACGGCGGCGCGGCAGCACCGAATGTCGTCTCGTTCCTGCGGAAGGACAGTGAGGGTCGTCCGATCGCCGTCATCGCGAACTTCTCCGGGTCTCCTGTGCACGGCTATCGCGTGAGTCTGCCCACGGCCGGCCGCTGGGAAGAGCTCGTCAACACGGACGCGGAGATCTACGGCGGCAGTGGAGTCGGCAACTTCGGCGCAGTCGAGGCGCGCAACCAGCCGTGGGCGGGTCGACCCGCCTCCGCCGAGCTGGTGCTCCCCCCGCTCGCCGTGCTCTACCTGCGCCCCGCCGACTGAGCAGATCCCGCACGAGAGAGGCCGCACGCCGTGACGATCGTCACGAGCGGGCGGCCTCTCGATGTCGCGGCCTCTCGACGTTCTGGCCGTCCCTGGTGGACCGGGCTCAGTAGAGCAGGGCGGTGAGGCGTGCGCGGGCCTTGTTCACACGGGGGTCGGTCTGCCCGACGATCTCGAACAGCTCCAGCAGGCGCGCCCGAACGGCGCCCTTTCCGTCGGCGTCCAGGCGAGGGAACATCGAGAGCAGCCGGTCGAAGGCGTCCTCGATATGACCGCCGGAGACGTCCAGGTCGGCCACCGCGAGCTGCGCGTCGAGGTTCGAGGGCTCGGCCGCAGCCGTCGAGCGGATGTCGTCGAGCGTGTGGCCCTGCAGGCGCGCCAGGAGCCGCACCTGGGCGAGACCGGCGACGGCGAGGTCGTCGCGCGGGTTCTGCGCGATTGCGGTCTCGTACTCGGTGATCGCCGTGGCGTAGTCGCCCCGGTCGATCGCGTCGTACGCCTCCTGGTGGTGCGGCGGCAGCGGCTCCGGCTCGGGCTCGGCACCCTCGGCGGGGGCGGCGCCTTCGACCGGAACCGTGCCCGTCACGCCGTTCTGCGCCGCGAGCTGGAGCACCTGCTCCAGCAGATCGCGCAACTGCTCCTCGGCGACGAGGCCGCTGAACAGGGGCACCGGCCGCCCGCCGATGATCGCGGCCACCGTCGGCACGGACTGAGCCTGGAACGCCTGCGCCAGCTGCGGGTTCGACTCCACGTCGACCCCGACCAGCACCAACGCACCGGCGTACGAGACGATCACTTTTTCGAGCACCGCGGTCATGCTCTGGCTCTGATCCGACCAGGAACCGCGCAGGTCCACGATCACCGGGACCCGCGACGAGAGTTGGACCACCTGGTCGAACTCGGCGTCACCGGCGGTCAGCAGCAGCGGATTCGCGCCGGGCGCGCCTCCGGGAGCAGCGGCCGGGGCGGCTGCAGCGGCGGGCGGGGTCCGACGGTTCACCAGCGACGAGAGGTCGACGGCGCCGCGGAGGTTTCCGGGCAGGGGCGGGACGGTACTCACGGCAGCTGCACCACCGAGACGAGTCCCTGGCTCCATCCGAGCATCACGATCTTCTCCTCCGATCCGACAGACGGTACATAGAACAGCAATTGGTAGCCGTAGGTGGTCTTGATGCCGGTCGTCGACTTGTCCGTGCCCAGCAGGGTTTGCGAGGCGCCGGAGGTCGAGACGGTCGAGCCCTCGGCCGTGGGGCGGACGGTCGACGACTCGGCGATGCTCGCCGCGACCAGGGCTCCCGAATTGTTCGTCGCGAGCGCGATCGTCGGCGAGGTTCCCGCCGCGTTCGAGAACTCGATCGAGGCGGTGTCGGGCAGCGCCTGGCGATCGGCATTCTTCTTATCAATGCCGACCTGCCCACGTAGCGTGTCGCCGTCGGCCACGAACAGCCCGGCGTACTGGCTCGCATCGCCGTTGGCGAGCACGTCCGCATACGCGGAGCCGACTGTCTGCGGCGCGAGCTTCATCAGCCGCGAGTCCGGAGCGACGATCGAGGTTCCGACGGTCACCGGGGCGACGTCCGGGATTCGGGCGTTGGCCTCGAGCGAGATCGCGTAGTTGACCTTGTAGTCCACTCGCGGGCTGGCCTGGCTCAGCATCAGAGCGATCGGCGCCTGGGTGCTGTCGGCCGAGTTCTGCACGACGGCCGTCACCAGACGCGGCCACGTTTCCGTGTCCTGCGGGAGCACGAGGCTCACCGGCGAGGCCGGGATGCTCTGCGGCGGGGCGATCGTGCCGCCCTTGGCGGTGACCTCGTAGTTCGTGGTGCGCTCGGTCAGCGCCTCGCCTTGGAAGCGCTCGGCGAGAATCGACGCGTCGCGCGCCTCATCCGCTCGGGACGCGACACCGGCGACCGCGGCGACGATCGCCTCAGCCTGCTGCGTCGTGACGACCGGGGTCGGCTCGGCCGCGACCGGCTCTGCACCGGCGGTGGGCGTGGCCGTCGCGATCGGCACCTCGCTCGGACCGGCCGCGAGATCGGGCCAGTAGTCGGAGCTGCAGCCCGAGAGCAGAACAGTGGTCCCGAGCACCATCGGCAGCACGAGCGCGGCCCGCCGGCGCGTCGGTGTCGCGACCGACGCCTGGATACCGGCGCGGGGTCGAGGCCGGCGAGCGCCACGGGGGATCCGCCCCTGTGGACCCTTCCGCCGCGGGCCGTGCTGGCGGCGCAGGTGCACGAACGCCCAGATATAGAGGATGAGGCCGAGCAGGAGGAAGACGGCGCCGCCGAGCAGCAGCGGACCGGCGAGCGGAGTCGCAGTGTCCACCGGCCAGGTGACTCGCACGGAGTCGGCGGCGGGCGCTGTGCCATCGGTCGCGACGAGGATGGAGACGTCCTCGGGCACGTCGAGCGCCAGGGTGACGCTGCCGTTGCCCTCGAACTGCTCCAGCCAGAGGTCCGAGCCGCGCGGGTCGACGACGGCGGCATCGGCGGTCTCGACATCGGAGGACAGCCGAACGCGCCGACCTGTCTCCTGCGCGGCCGTGAGGGTGTCGCCGACGCGCTCGTAGCCGACCGCGTCGTAGCTGGATCGGCCCACCCAGCCGAGCACGTCAGAGGTGGGGGCGTAGGCGACGACGAGGTCGCCGCTCCCCTCGACCGTGATGGTCTGCCGTCCCGGATTCGCGCCAAGGGTGCTCCCGTCGATTACCGCGTAGGGCGCGGAGGAATCGAGAGCGGTCTGGGCGGTGATCGACTCCGGAGGAGCCCAGACCGTCCGCTGACCGATGCCGAGCACGATCATCGCGGCAGCGATGACGGTGGCGATGATGGCGAAGACGAACCGCACGAAAGAACTCCTCCTGCGTTGCCGGATCGGGGTGACGGCCGGGGCCGGCTCGGGTGACGCAGCCGGACCGGGACGCGACGGCAACAGACAAAGACAGTCCACAATAGCCGATGCCCTCGGCCCGATACCCGACAGAAGCCGAGAGTGCGGCCCGAGCGGCGCGCGGTGCGGGTGTCGCCCCGACCGGAGCCGTCGCGCTGAATACACTTTCCGAGTGCCGCGAGCCCCCCGCGGTCCTGTCTGTGAAGGAGACGACGTGGCGAACGACGAGGCCGAATTCACCCAGGTGTTCCGTGGCTACGACCGGGACGAGGTCGACAAGGCCATCCAGGGCCTGCGCCGCGAGCTCATCCACTCGAACACCCAGGCGGCCGAGAGCGGCCGAGAGGTGAAGCGCCTCTCCTCGCGGATCGAGGGCCTTGAGAAGGAGCTTCAGCAGGTCGGTGCTCCCACCTACGCGGGTCTGGGCGCCAAGCTCGAGCACACCCTGCGGGTCGCCGAGGAGCAGTCCGAGCGGATCATCGCGCAGGCCGAGAACGACGCCTCCGCCCTCCGCCGTTCCACTCGTGACGAGGGCGACCGCCTGCTCCAGGAGGCCCGCGACGAGGCCGAGCGTCTCGTGACCCAGGCCCGCCGCCGGGCGGATCGCACCCGCGACGAGTCCGAGGCGCAGGCCGCCGCGACCCTCGGCAAGGCCGCCGACGACCGCGACGTGATGACCCAGGACGCCGTCCGCGAGGCCGCCGCGATCCGCGGTACCGTCGCGACCGAGGCCGCCGAGACCCGTGCCACCGCCAAGCGAGAGGCCGCCGCGATCCGCTCCGAGGCCGAGCGCGAGGCCGCGGAGATGCGGGCTGTCGCCGCCCGCGAGATCGAGGTCGCGCGCGCCGAGGCCGCCCGACTCACCCAGGCGAACGAGCTGCTGCGGGCCGAGGCCGCCTCCGAGGTCGATCGGCTCCGTGCGGACGTCGGGGCCGAGGTCGCGCAGGCGCGCGCAGCGGTCGAGGCCGAGCTACTCTCGACTCGCGCCGCACTCGACGCCGAGGTCGCCGGGATTCGCGCCGAGGGTGCCAGGGAGATCGCGGACCAACGCGCCCGTCTGGCGCAGGAGCGCGCTGAGGCTGTCGCCGTACTCGACGCCGAGCTGGCCGGCCTGCGCGCCGCCTCAGCCGACGAGACCGCTGCGCTCTCGCGCGAGGTCGAGCAGGCCCGCATCGACCTGGTGGTCGAGCTGGCCGCGCGCCGCGAGGAGGCCGACCGCGACGACCTGCTCCGCCATCAGGAGGCCGTGGCGCAGACGCAGCGCTATCTCGACGAGTCGAACCTGCAGCTCGCCGACGCGATCCGCCGAGCGAACGACAAGCGCCTCGAGGCCGATGCCCTCCGCAGCGACGCCCTCGACGAGACGACTCGTCTGCGCCGGACGGCTCAGGACGACTCCGATGCACTGCTCGATGACGCGCGGGACCGGGCGCAGACGCTCATCGCAGACGCGGAGCGCCGCAGCCGCGAACTGATGGCTACGGCCGAGCGCCGCCTCGACGAGATCCGGACCGAGCGCGACGCGATCGCCGGGTACGTCTCGGGTCTGCGCGGCCTGATCGGGCACATCGGCGATCTGGCCGATGACGGCGACTCCGGCAGCGAACCGGATGACGACGCCGACAGCGGCGCACACGGCGACTCCGACAGCCGCCCGGAGGAGGACACCGACGCGGACACCGAGCGCGGCCGCTCCTCCTCCGACCGCTGATCGGTCGCCACGCGGGCGGGCTCAGCCGAGTTCGCCCGCCCACTCCGTCGGCAGCGGACCGGAGGCCGGGGCCACGACGCGCACGATCTCCTCGAGCACCCGGCGCGTCTGCGCCTCGCCGACCCAGAGGTGCTTGCCGCCCGTCACCGCGACGAGATCCAGCTGCGGCACGCTCGCGAAGCGCTCGGCAGCCGCCTCCGGCCGTAGGTAATCGTCGAACTCCGGAATCAGCGCGACGAGCGGGCGGCCGTCCTCTCCCCAGGCAGCGACTTCCTCCGCACTCGTGCGGTGCAGCGGCGGCGAGAGCAGGATCGCGCCCTCGACCGGATGTTCCCTGCCCCACTTCAGCGCCAGCTCCGTGCCGAACGACCAGCCGACCAGCCAGGGGCGAGGCAGGGCGCGCTCCGCGACGAAGGCCATTGCCGCGGCGATGTCGGCGCGCTCCTCGGTACCGTGTCCGAACGCGCCCTCGCTCGTGCCGCGTGCCGATGCAGTGCCACGCGTGTTGAAACGCAGAACCGCCAAATCGGCGAGAGCGGGCAGCCGGGCGGCGGCCTTGCGCAGGACGTGCGAGTCCATGAAGCCGCCGTGAGTCGGCAGCGGATGCAGCGTCACCAGTGTCGCGACCGGCTCGCGCTCCAGCGGCAGCGCGAGTTCGCCCACCAGCGTCAGCCCGTCGGCAGTGCGCAGCTCGACGTCCTCGCGGCGGGCGGGGAGGACGATGCCTCCGCGGATCTCGTGGGTCATCGTGCTCCTCGGACTCTCCAGCAGTGCGTGTGCCAGTGGCGGCGGCCGGCCAGATCGGCGGCGTCACCGAGAGCGCCGTCGGCGCGCCAGGTGACCAGGTGGGCGTGGCCGATGTCGATCATCAGACCGCAGCCCGGGCAGAGGTAGTTCTTCACCGCGCGGGCCGCCGAGACGGGTTGCACATTCCACTCCCGGCCGGCGTGCGACTCGGTGCGCCGGAATCCGGCGAGCATCCGCGAGAGGTCACGCGACTCGTCGTCATCACGACGGCTGCCCCGGGGTCGATTGCTGCGCGGCATCCGCCCAGTCTAGAAGCCGCTCGACGAGGCCGCCGTCCTCGGCTCGCCATCAGTGCGAGCTATCGTCCATCTCCAGGCGGGTCTCCTCGGCGTCGAGCATCAGCTGGGCGCGTCGCAGGGTCCTGGAGGAGTAGACGCCGCGGCCCCGCGCCTCCAGCAATGCCTCGCGCTCGGCCAGCAGCACCGCGCGGCGCAGCCGAAGGTACTGCGCATGCGGTCCCGGAGGCGCATCCTCCGCCCGCCCCACCTGCTCCCATGCCACCTGCGAGCGGGTCAGGGTGTCCCGGCGCACCCGCTCGACGACGCGCTCGCCCACCTCGCCGTCGGAGAGCTCGGCCACCGCCTCCGGCAGCGCCTGAATACCCGTGGCCGCGACCTCGTCCAGGAGCGTCGCCAGCTCGCGGCGGTCGGCCTCGCCGTCGGAGCCCTGGATGCCGGTCAGGCGGATCAGGGCCGGCAGCGTTGCGCCCTGGAGTAGCAGAGTCACCACGGCGACGGTGAAGGCGATCAGGATCAGCTGGGAGCGATACGGCGTCTCCCCCGGGAGCGATTGAGCCGCCGCGAGCGTGACCACGCCGCGCATCCCGGACCAGGAGAGGATGACTCCGCCCCGCCAGCCGAACGCCTCGCTCGTGGTCGCGGCTAGGTCGGTTTCGCGCCGCTGGTACAGTCGCTCCGCCCGGACCTGCCGGCGCCGGAAGCGCTCGTCGCTGGTGGCGCTGTTGCGCAGCCGCATCACTCCGACAGCCAGCCGCCGATTAATCCGCTCTGCGCGACGCCCGGAGCTGCGCAGCCACAGCAGCAGCGGCCAGACGAAGAGCGTGCGCAGCACGATCAGGATGACCACCGTCGCCAGTCCCAGCAGCACCGCCGTGCCCACCCCGAACTCCCCCGGATCGGCGACCCCGCTGATGATCGCCTTGATCTCGGCGCCCATCAGCAGGAAAACGCCGTTCTCGAGCAGGAACTGCGCCGTCCGCCAGTTCACCCGCTCGCTGATCCGCGACTGCGGCGAGAGGAAACGCGCGCTGTTGTGCCCCGTGTAGATCCCGGTGACCACGACGGCGAGCACACCGGATGCGCCCAACTCCTCCGCTGGGATGTAGGCGAGGAACGGCACGGCGAACGAGACGGCCGTGTCGAGCACAGGATCGCGCAGCGTCGAGCGAACGAAGACGGTGATGGCCCCCACTACCAGGCCCAGGGCGATCGCCATCAGGACGGAGTAGACGAAGAGGACGCTCACCTCGCCCACGTCGATCGCGTCGGTGGTGGCGGAGGCGCCGACCACCGCCGCAGCGGCCGTTGCCGCCCGCAGCAGCACGAGCGCCGAGGCGTCGTTGACCAGGCTCTCGCCCTCGAGCACCGTGACCAGCCGCGGCGGCAGACCGAGCTTCTTGCCGATCGAGGTCGCCGCAACCGCGTCCGTTGGACTCACGACAGCGCCGAGAGCGATCGCCGCTGGCAGGCTCAGATCGGGGAAGACCAGGTACAGGAAACCGCCGACGACCAGTGCCGTCACCACGACCAGCAGCACCGAGAGGCCGAAGATCGAGCGCAGGTTCCGCCGGAAATCGGTGAGCGGCACCTGGATCGCCGCCGAGTACAGCAGCGGAGGCAGGACCCCGGCGAGGATCAGCTCCGGCTCGACCTCAATATCCGGGACGCCGGGGAGATAGGACGCGCCGATGCCGATGACGACGAGCAGCAGCGGCGCCGCGATGCCGAGGCGGCTCGAGAAGCGCGCGACCGTGACCACGGTGATGATCCCGACGATCCCGAGCAGCGCGTCATCCACGGCTCCAGGGTAGCGAGACCCTCAGCCGCGTCGGTTCAGTACCAGCCCAGCGACTGCGAGTGGCCCCAGGCGCCGCACGGTGATCCGTAGCGGCCCGAGATGTAGCCGAGGCCCCAGGTAATCTGCGTGCTCGCGTTCGATGCCCAGTCCGACCCCACCGTGGCCATCTTGCTCCCCGGCAGTGCCTGAGGGATGCCGTAGGCACCGCTGGACTTGTTCTCGGCGTACACGTTCCAGCCGGACTCGCGGTTCCACAGCAGGACGAGGCAGTCGTACTCGCTGTCGGCCCAGCCCCGCTGCACGATCATGTCGTACGCGATGGCCTTGGCCGAGCCCGGGTCTGGAGCCGCGGCACGCGCGACGGGGACTGCGGCCGGGGCGGAGGAACTCGACTCCTCCTGCTCGGCAGCGGCCGGGGCGGGCTGCACCGCGGCGGGGGTCGGCTCCGGGCTCGGGATGGGCTTGGGCTTTGCCTCGGCGCCGAAGGAGTCGCGCTGCACGGTGCGCGCGGCGGCGTCGGCCACGACAAGTCGCTGCGCCACATCGCCGTTAAAACGCGCCGGTGCCTGATAGTAGGGGGAGGCGACCGCACCGCTGGACGGGTCGACGACGTTCACCATGACGAACGCGATCGAGGCCGTGAAGGCCAGAACCGCCAGCGGGACCCGAGTCCAGGAGCGCCGCACCGGGGTCTGGCGCGGAACCGCCGGGCGACCGCTGCTGCGGTACGCGGGCGGGCGGGCGACGGAAGTCTGAGGATGCTGAGCCACGATGACGAAAGCATAACGGACGACGTCGTGATCGGCCAGCAGACCGGTGACCGATGAGTGCGCGCCCGACCGCTCAGCGGACCGCCAGCATCACGTCGACCACCGTGTCCAGCAGCAGATCCACCTGCGGCTCGGCGTAGCCCCCGCGCTGCGGAGCGAAGGAGACGGTGCGCACGTCGTCCACGGTCAAGACCGAACCGTCTCGGAAGTAACCCGAGATGCGGTCGGCGAAAGCGTCGACCTGGCGAATGGTGTAGCCGGTCGTCAGCACGCCCGCCCGGGTGAAGCGCTCGCGCGGAGCCCGGGCCAACCGATTCACGATCTCCTGGGCGCTCGCCCGCGCATCCGAGAGCCAGGCCTGCTCGCCGTGCGCCGCGATGGCGTACTGCCGCTCGCGCATCGCGAAGGCGTCCTCGAGGCGCTCCAGCGCCGCGTCCACATGCGGCGCCGAATAGCCGCCCTTGCGCAGAGTAAAAGCAGTGTGGCGCAGGTCGGCCGCGCGGAGATCCGCCGGACCTCCGGAGAGCTGCGAGTAGGCCACCCGGGCGGAGGCGAGGAAGGAGTCGACCTCGCCCATGTCGTAGCCGAGACGGGACTCGCGGGCTCGGGGGAAGGGAGCGGTCATCCCGACATCATGCCAAGCCACAGGTCGGGAGCAGAATCGGCGCGCCTCGCGGGAGCTTCGAGTCGGCTCAGCGCTCAAAGACGAAGTACAGCACGTAGGCCGCGGCGGCCGAGGGCAGGATCGAGTCCAGGCGGTCGAGCACTCCCCCGTGGCCCGGCAGCCACGAGCTCATGTCCTTGATCCCGATGTCGCGCTTGATCAGCGACTCCGCTAGGTCCCCGAGGGTCGCCGTCAGCAACACGACCGCTCCGAAGATCGCGCCGACCCACCACGGCTGTCCGAGCATCAGCAGGGCGAGCAGGACACCGACGACGATGCCCCCGACCGCCGCCCCCGCGAAGCCCTCCCAGGTCTTCTTCGGACTGATCCGAGGCGCCATCGGATGCTTGCCCCAGGTCAGTCCGCTGATGTAGGCGCCAGTGTCGACAACGATCACCAGCACGAGGAACGCGAACGCCCAGAGCTGACCGCCTGGCTCGGCGACCAGGCGGATCGCGAAGGCGCCGAGGAAGGTGGTGTAACCCTGCACGAAGGCGCCGAGCCCGATATCGAGGGCGAGGTCACGCCGGCTGGAGGTTGTGCGCTGAAACAGCTGCTCGCCCAGGCGCCAGACGCCGACGAGGGCCGCGCCGCCGAGCACCGCCGCCCACGCCGCCCCGAGACCCCCGTAGTAGGCGGCCGGCACCGCGACCACCGCCGCGGTCGCGGTCGGAATGCGCGGGATGTCACGACCGGCATGCCGCAGCGCGTTTGACAGCTCCAGCGCCGCGAGCAGGACCAATACCCCCGCGAGCACCATGAAGAGTTCCTTGACCACCAGCAGGCTGACGACCATCGCGCCGCCGCCGATCAGTCCGATCGCGGTCGCCGATACGAGGTTCCGGCCGGAGCGAGCGGTCAGGCGGTCGTTTGTCGCCTCGAGCTGAGCCCGGGTCGCCTCGAGCTGGCGCTCGACGTCTGCTCGGCCCTGCTGGGCGCGTGCGCGCAGCGCATCCCTGGTGACCATCCGGGGTCCCCGGGCACCCGGGACGCGCGGAGACGGTCTCTTCTCCCCGCCCTCGGGTTCTTCGGGGATCTCGGCCACCGCTACACCTCGAGCAGTTCGGATTCCTTGCGCTTGAGCGCCTCGTCGATCGCGTCGACGTGCTGCTTCGTCAGCGCCTCGAGCTCCTTCTCGCCGCGGGAGAGTTCGTCGTCGCCGATGTCACCCTTCATCGCGTCGAGGTCGTCCTTGCCCTTGCGGCGGATGTTGCGCACCGCGATCTTCGCGTCCTCGGCCTTGGTGCGCACAATCTTCACGAACTCCTTGCGGCGCTCCGCGGTGAGCTCCGGCAGGGTCACCCGGATCAGCGTGCCGTCGTTCGTCGGGTTCGCGCCGAGATTCGGCATGTCCCGGATCGCCTGCTCGATGTCGCGCAGCGAGCCCTTGTCGTACGGCGTGACGAGGAGCGTGCGCGCCTCCTGGTTCTGCAGCGAGGCGAGCTGCGAGAGCGGCGTCGGCGTACCGTAGTAGCTCACCAGCACCTTCTGGAACATGCCGGGATTCGCCCGCCCGGTGCGGACCGTGGAGAAGTCCTCCTTGGCGACCTCGACGGCCTTGCCCATCTTGGTCTTCGCGTCGGCCAGTACATCCGAGATCACAGGGAACTCCTTAAGAGAGGGAAATGGTCAGTCTAGTTCGAGACGAGCGTGCCGAGATCGGCGCCGCGGATGGCCTTCGCAACGTTGCCGGAGGGCTCCATCCCGAAGACCTGCATCGGCATCCCGTTGTCCATGCAGAGGCTGAACGCGGTGGAGTCAACGACCTTGAGGCCGCGCTGGAGCGCCTCCTGATAGGTCAGCGTGTCCAGCTTCTTCGCCTCGGGTGTGGTGCGCGGGTCGGCGTCGTACACCCCGTCCACGCCATTCTTCGCGACGAGCACCACGTCGGCGTGCGTCTCGAGTGCACGCTGGGCGGCGACCGTGTCGGTCGAGAAGTACGGAAGCCCGGCGCCTGCGCCGAAGATCACGACGCGGCCCTTCTCCATGTGCCGGATCGCCCGGCGGGGGATGTAGGGCTCGGCGACCTGGGTCATCGCGATCGCCGACTGCACGCGGGTCTCTGCGCCCGCCTGCTCGAGGAAGTCCTGGAGAGCGAGAGCGTTCATCACCGTGCCCAGCATGCCCATGTAGTCAGCCCGACCGCGGTCCATCCCGCGCTGGGAGAGCTCGGCTCCACGAAAGAAATTGCCGCCCCCCACGACCACGGAAATCTCCACCTCGGTGGCGGCATCGGCGATCTCGCGGGCGAGGGCGCTGATCACATCGGGATTGACGCCGAGCGTACCGGCTCCGAACGCCTCCCCCGACAGCTTCAAAAGTACCCTGCGGCGCTTACCTGTCGTCATCGCATCCGTCTGCGTCATGGACGTTTCCTCCCGTAGACCCGTACAAACTTATCCCGCCCGGAGCGGGCCCCGCGACCACGCGCGGAGCTGCCCCGGGCAGAGCGAAGGGAGCCCGGGACGACTGAACGACCCGGGCTCCCTCCTGCAGTGCTGTTAGGCGCCGACCTTGAACCGGGCGAAGCCCGACACGGTCAGGCCCGCATCGCTCAGGACCTTGCTGACGGAGAGCTTGTTGTCCTTCGCATAGTCCTGGTCGAGCAGGGCGACCTGCTTGAAGTACGCGTTGACGCGGCCCTCGATGATCTTCGGCAGGGCGGCCTCGGGCTTGCCCTCGCCGCGCGAGATCTCCTCGACAATGCGGCGCTCGGTGTCGACCTCGGACTGCGGAACGTCCTCGCGCGAGAGGTAGGACGGGTTCGCGAACGAGATGTGCTGGGCGACGGAGCGCGCGGTCTCGGCGTCCTCGCCCGCGTAGCCCAGGACCACGCCGACCTGCGGGGGCAGGTCCTTATTGGTCTTGTGCAGGTAGATCGCGAAGTTCTCGCCCGAGACGGACGCCACGCGGCGCAGCTCCACCTTCTCGCCGAGGATCGCGGCCTCATCGTTGATGAGGTCGGCCACGCTCGTGCTGTCGGCGGGGGCCGCGAGGGCCTCCTCGACCGTGGTAGACCTGGCGGCGACGACCGCGGCCAGCACAGCGTCGGCGAGGGCAATGAACTTGGTGCCCTTGGCGACGAAGTCGGTCTCACAGGCGAGCTCGATCATCGTGGCGACGCCGTCCTTCTCGGCGGCGGCGACGAGGCCCTCGCTCGTGGAGCGGTCGGCGCGCTTCGCGTTGCCCTTGGCGCCCTTCAGGCGGAGGATCTCGACCGCCTTGTCCAGGTCGCCGTCGGCCTCGACGAGCGCGTTCTTCGTGTCGACCATGCCGGTACCGAGCTGCTCGCGCAGCGTCTTGACGTCAGCGAGGCTGAAATTGGCCATGTTCTCGGAACTCCTCTTGGTTCGGAAACTCTGCGGCGCCCTCACGCGCGGCGGCGGGCTCTCGACGAGCCCAGCACACCGAGGTGACGGCGCTTCTTACTCGTGGTGAACGTGCACCGAGCGAGCGGGGGCCGGACGACCGCGGGCGCGGCGTCCGACCCCCCCCGTCACGGAGCGGGGTGTCAGGCGGTGGCGGTCTCGTCAGTCGACGTCGCGTCGGCGGCGGCCTCGGGGGCCTCCTCCTCCTCCTCCTCCGCGGCAGGGCTCTCGGCCTCGGCGACGGCCTCGTCGACCGTCGCGGCCTCGGCGTCCTTCTCGGTCTCCGCGCCGGCCTGCTCGTTCGGCTCCTGCACATCGGCGGCAGCGGGGGCGTCGGTGTCCGCGGGGGTGTCGGTGTCCGCGGCGGCGGGAGTGCCCGTGGAGAGCAGCTCCTGCTCCCACTCGGCCAGCGGTTCGACGGCGGAGACGTTGCCCTCTGCCTCGGGCTTCTGGTGGCGCTGGATGAGACCCTCGGCCGCGGCGTCGGCGACGATGCGGGTGAGCAGGCTCACCGAGCGGATCGCGTCGTCGTTACCCGGAATGGGGTACTGGACCTCGTCCGGGTCGCAGTTCGTGTCGAGGATGCCGATGACCGGGATGCCCAGCTTCTTGGCCTCGTCGATCGCGAGGTGCTCCTTCTTGGTGTCGACGACCCAGAGGGCCGACGGCGTCTTCGAGAGGTTACGGATTCCGCCGAGCGACTTGTGCAGCTTGTCGAGCTCGCGCTTTTTGATGAGGAGTTCCTTCTTGGTGAAGCCGCTCTTCGACGTGTCGTCGAAGTCGAGCTCCTCCAGCTCCTTCATGCGGGCGAGGCGCTTCGAGACCGTCTGGAAGTTGGTCAGGAGGCCGCCGAGCCAGCGCTGGTTCACGTAGGGCTGGCCCACGCGGGTGGCTTGCTCCGAGATCGCGTTCTGCGCCTGCTTCTTGGTGCCGACGAAGAGAATGGTGCCGCCGTGGGCGACCGTCTCCTTGACGAAGTCGTAGGTCTTGTCGATGTAGGCCAGCGACTGCTGGAGGTCGATGATGTAGCTGCCCGAGCGCTCGGTCAGGATGAAGCGCTTCATCTTCGGGTTCCAGCGACGCTTCTGGTGCCCGAAGTGGACGCCGTTGTCGAGCAGCTGGCGCATGGTGACGACTGCCATGAGTCGTTCTCCTTGTCTCGGGGCCTGGGCGCACGACGGCGCCGAACTCCCGCTCGGTTGTCTGCGACGGCCGGTCGGCACGTCGCCCTAGCGCCCGGCGCGCTCCCGCCCCGGCCGCGTGAGCGGAGAGGGACCGTGGGGAGCGGAGGCCGAATGGGCGCGCGTAGTCACCCCGACGAGCGAGATGCTCCGAGAATCCTAGCACCACAACGGCCGCCTCCCCCGCCGCTGCGGGAGGGCGGCCGTGGCCTTCCGGAGTCGGGCCCTACTTGCGCGCCGACTTCATCACCGTGCGGATGTGCAGTGTGTCCATCTCCTCCAGCGAGCGGCCCTTGGTCTCGGGCACGAACATGAAGACGAAAACGAACGAGATCGCCGCGAACGCCGCGTAGAGGCCGTAGGCGAGGGTGAGCGACACGTCCTGCGAGAGGACCGGGAAGGTCACCGTGATGACGAAGTTCGCGATCCACTGGGCGGAGGCGGCCAGACCGAGCGCCGCGGCGCGGATTCGGTTCGGGAAGATCTCGCCAAGGAGCACCCAGACCAGCGGGCCCCAGGTGGCACCGAAGAACACGACGAACGCGTTGGCCGAGACCAGCGCGATCGGACCCCAGGCGCCGGGTAGCGAGACGTCGTCGCCGCTGATCGTCGACTGACTGAAGGCGACCGCCATCAGCGCGAGCGAGACCGCCATGCCCGCCGAGCCGACCAGGAGCAGCGGCTTCCGGCCGACCTTGTCGACCAGGAAGATCGCCACGAAGGTGACGACGACGTTGACTATCGAGGTGAAGACCGAGATCGCGAACGAGTTCGACTCGTCGAAGCCGACCGCGCTCCAGAGCGAGGTGGAGTAGTAGAAGATCACGTTGATGCCCACGAACTGCTGGAACACCGAGAGCAGGATTCCGACCCAGACCACCGGGAGCAGACCGAGCGCAGGCCCGCGCAGGCTGGAGCGCTTGGCGTTCTCGGCGTCCTCGTCGATCTTCTTTTGGATGTCCGCGAGGGCCTCGTCGACCTCGTCGCGCGGGGTGACCGTGGCGAGCACCGCGCGAGCGTCCTCGGAGCGACCGCGCGTCGCGAGGTAGCGGGGCGACTCCGGGAGGGTCAGCGCCAGGAGACCGTAGATCACCGCGGGCACGGCGCAGGCGATGAACATCCAGCGCCAGGCGACCACGCCGAACCAGAACGGCTCGGAGGCGCCGTTCGCGCCGTTCGCGATCAGCGTGTCCGAGAGCAGGGCGGCGAAGATGCCGAGCGTGATCGCTAGCTGCTGCAGGGAGGCGAGCGCGCCGCGAATCGCCTTCGGCGCGATCTCTGAGATGTAGGTCGGCGCGATCACCGACGCGATGCCGATGCCCAGGCCCCCGACGACGCGCCAGAGCACGAGGTCCCAGACTGCGAACGCCACGCCGGCGCCGATGGAGGAGATGAAGAAGAGGGCGGCGCCGAGCAGCATGACCCTGATGCGGCCCCAGCGGTCGGCCAGGCGGCCGGCTAGGTAGGCGCCGAGGGCGCAGCCGAGCAGTGCGGAGGCGACCGCGAAGCCGATCAGCGCTGCCGAGAGCTTGAACTCGCCCTGGACCGCTTCTACGGCCCCGTTGACTACCGAGGAGTCGAAGCCGAAGAGGAAGCCGCCGACCGCCGCTGCGATCGCGAGGCCGATCACCTTCCTCTTTAGCTTCGCCGCCGAGGGATTCGGGATGTCCGCTCTCCCGCTGGTCGTGTCAGCTCGTCCGCTGGTCATGGTCTTCTCCGATTCTCGCCGCCGGTCGGTGCGGGGTGCCGCTCCCGAGCCGGGTCACCGGCACGTTACTCCCCGCCGAGCGACCGCCGAGACGGGTTGCGCTCCCGCCGCCGCCGATATCCTCCCTCCACAGCAGTGCCCCGAGGGCGCTTCTCCCCCGGTCACGAGGGGTGCAGCCCCTGACGGCTTCCGACCCGCGAGGGTGGCTGCATGATCCGTTCACCGCTCCTGCGCCCGGGCGTGTTCGCGCTCGTCGCGTTGCTCGCCACCGCCCTCGTCCCCGCGCCGTCCATTGGCGTGTCTGCACCGCGCTGGGCCTCGCCTGTCGCCGTCTTCTCGGTTACCGCACCGTGGGGCGCTCCAGCCAACCGGTTTGCCGCTGGCCACCGCGGGATCGACCTCGCCGCCGCCCCCGGGCAGTCGGTGGTCGCGGTCGCCGCGGGGACGGTGTCGTTCGCGGGGAGGGTGGTCGACCGAGCCGTCGTGAGCATCGCGCATGCGAACGGGCTGGTCTCGACGGTCGAGCCGGTGGACGCGTCGGTCGCGACGGGTCAGGTTCTCGCCGCGGGGCAGCCGATCGGAGTGGTGGGAGCGGGCGGCCACTGCGACGGCCGGTGCCTGCACCTCGGTGCGCGCGAGGGTGGGGAGTACGTGTCGCCGATGCGGTTCTTCGGCGGCATACCGAGAGCGGTGCTGCTGCCGATGGATGGGGAGGCGCGTGGTGCTTCCCCCGGCGTAGGCGCGGGCGCGGCAAAGGATTTGGCCTTGGGGTCGGGCTCGGGAGTCGGCTCGGTTGCGGGGCCGGGTTCAAGCGCGGGGGTGGGCCAGGCGATAGGCGTCGCGGATGCGCTCGGTCGAGACGTGGGTGTAGATCTGCGTAGTGCCCAGGCTCGCGTGACCGAGCAGTTCCTGCACGGCACGGAGGTCCGCACCCCCGTCGAGCAGGTGAGTCGCCGCAGTGTGGCGGAGGGTGTGCGGGCCGGAGGGGCCGGAGCCCTGGCCACCGTCGAGCAGGCGTGCTACGACTCCATACACCGTGCGGGGGGTCAGCCGAGCGCCTCGACGTCCGAGCAGGAGGGCGCGGGTGCCGTCACCGGCGGCAAGCGCGGGCCGGGCGCGCTCAAGGTAGACGACCAGAGCCTCCTTCGCGGGCACACCGAACGGGACGACCCGCTGCTTCGCGCCCTTCCCGGTCACGAGCACAGTCAGCCGGCTCAGGTCGACGTCGCCCACATCGACAGCGACCAGCTCCGAGACGCGAATGCCCGAGGCGTACAGCAGTTCGATGATCGCGAGGTCCCGCAGTGCCACCGGATCCTCCGTCGCCCCGCGTGCCGCGACCGCGTCGAGCACCTGCTCCGTCTGCGGAAGAGTCAGCACACGCGGGAGGGACCGTCCGGCCTTGGGCGACTTAAGCCGGGCGGCGATGTCGGTCGGCAGCCGCTCGGTCCGCTGCGCCCAGGAGGAGAAGGAGCGGACGGCGGCCGTGCGCCGGGCGAGCGTCGCGCGCGCGATGCCCGACTCCGACTCCCGCCAGAGCCAGTCTCGCAGCAGCTCGAGGTCGAGCTCGGCGGTCAGGAGCTGACTCTTCTGCTCCGCGTGGGCGACGAGCCGGGCGAGGTCGGAGCGGTAGCCCTTCGCCGTGGCGGGCGAGAGCGAGCGCTCGTCGAGGACGTAGCGGAGGAAGTGCTCGACGGAGGCGGCGAGCGTCTCGCCGCTCATGAACCGTCCGGCATCCGCGACCAGAAGTCGATCCGCCCCTGCTCGTCGAGCTGTTCGAGCCGCTCCGTCAGGTCGGAGCCAAAGCGCGTCGCGATCGGTGCTGGCGCGGTGGGGACGAACGACGCGGCGACGGTTTCGGGGTGGACATGGACGAGGGAGAGGCTCTGTGCGCCGTCGATGCCGGCGAGTTCGCGTTCGGGTGCCCCGAGGTCCATTGTGTAGCTGGTGGCGCCGGCGACAAAGACGGGCACGCCCGCGAAGCTCGCCGCCGTCGCGTAGTGCAGGTGCCCACCGAGGATCGCTCGGACGTCCGTGCCGCGCACGACCGCCTCCAGCCGGTCGATCCCGCGCAGCTCGAGCACCGTCATCGCGCCCAGCGGAGTGGGCAGCGGCGGATGGTGCAGGGCGAGGATCGTGCCGAGCGGCGCGGGAGCGGCGAGCTCGTCCTTCAGACCGGCGAGCTGCGCGTCGGTGAGGTCGCCGTGGTGGAAGCCGGGGACCGCGCTGTCGAGCGCGATCAGCCGGAGTCCACCGAGGTCCACGACCTGATCGACCGGCCCTGCGCCGGCCGGGTCCTGGTCGAGGAGCACCCGGCGGAACGCTCCGCGCTCGTCGTGGTTGCCCATCACCCAGACGATCGGGCACCCGTGCCGCTTCGCCACTGGGTCGAGCTGCGCGCGCACCCGCCGATAGGCGTCCTCTTCGCCCCGGTCGGCGACGTCCCCGGTGACCACGATCGCGTCCAGGCGTCCGCCGCGCTCGACGAGCCGCTCTGCCGCCCGTGAGAGCCGAGCGACCGTGTCGACCTTCCCGTAGAGGAGAGCCCCCTCGGCCAGCAGATGCATGTCGCTGAGGTGCGCGATCACCCTGTCGGCCGCGCGGAAATGCCCGAGCTGCGGGCGCTCCCCGCCGTGTCCTGCTGCCGTGGCGTCCATGCCGCTCCCCTCGCCGATGCGTCTTCAGCGTAGGGCGGACCGCCGACAGCGCCGCTGTGGCGGAGCCGGTCATCCGGATGACCGCGTCCACTCCCCGTTGTCTGATCGGCTGACCACGCCGTCGGCGAGAAGCGTTCCTAAGGCCGCCAGCGTGTCGTCGAGAGTCTCGCCGGAGGTGCGAGCCACTGTCGCGGCGTCGCGGAAAGCGCTGCCCGTCAGCGCTTCGAGGATCCTGGTCTCACGGCCCGTCACGGCCCGCACCGACTCCTCCGCTGCGTTGCGGCCGAGCAGTTCGAGCACCTCCGGCGGCGACGTGACGCAGGTCGCCGCGTACTCGCGCAGGAGGCGGTGGCAGCCAACGGAGGAGGCGCTGGTGACCGGGCCGGGCACCGCGCCGAGCGGGCGCCCGAGGGCGGCCGCGTGGCCGGCAGTGTTCAGCGAACCGGAGCGCGCGCCGGCCTCGACGACGACGGTGGCCGCAGTCGAGGCGGCAATGAGGCGGTTGCGCTGCAGGAAGCGCCAGCGGGTGGGGGTGGTGCCGGGCGGGACCTCGGTCGCGACGGCGCAGCCGGGGGTCGCGATGATGCGCTGGAGGAGGTCGGCGTGGGCCGTCGGGTAGAGGCGGTCCGCTCCTCCGGCGAGGAAGGCGACGGTGCACCCTCCGGAGCCGAGGGCGGCGCGGTGCGCGACGGCGTCGATCCCAAAGGCACCGCCCGAGACGATGCAGACGCCGCGGGTCGCGACGCCGGCGGCGAGCTCGGCGGCGACGTGCTCGCCGTAGCCGGTCGCGGCGCGGGCGCCGACGAGGGCGAGACGGTCCAGAGGGTCGAACGCGGCCGGATCGCCGCGCAGCCAGAGCAGCAGCGGGGCGTGCGGGCCGAGGTCCTCGAGCGCGTCGGGCCAGCCGGGAGTGTCGGGCAGGAGCAGACGTGCGCCGAGGTGGCCGGCGATCTCCACCCGGCGGAACAGGAGCCTGCGATCCAAGCGCGGGCGCCACCGAGCCAGCCCCGAGTGCAGAGCCGCGACCTCCGAGTCGAGGGGCGCCACCTGTGCGGTCCCCTCGGCGAAGGGGCCGGCGGGTGAGGCCGCGAGGATGTCGGCGGCCGAGGAAGCGGAGACGACGTGAGTGAAGGCTTCCGCGGCTCCGACCCGCTCGACGAGGAGGGCGGCCACGGAGTCGCCTGGCTCGGTCAACGAACTCCAGGCGCACCGGGCGGCAGCATCGACCAGCACGTCCGGCACCGCGAGCGCGCCGGCAGACGCCACGGTGGCGGCGATAGCGGTGGAGGCGGCGTCCACTCCATCCGTACCCCCGTCCCCGTCGATGCCGACGTCGGCATCCGCACCGCCGTCAAGCAGGTCCGGCACCAGCAACCGCCGAACAGCCCGCAGCTCCGCGGCGTCGAACAACGCCTCAGGCCGGATCATGCGGCACCTCCGCGGAGGACGAGGGCGCGTGCTAGGTGGGCGGCTGTCGGGCGGGCGGCACCGTCCAGATCGGCGAGGGTCCAGCCCAGACGCAGGACACGATCGTAGCCCCGCATCGTCACGAGACCGCGCTCCAGAGCTTGGTCGAGCGTGCGGGACTCGGAGATCGTGGGGCGCAGGGCGTCCGAACGCAGCCACGCGCCGGCGACCTCCGCGTTGAGCATCCACGGCGTTGACGCCAGGCGGGCAGCGGCTCTCCTCCGGGCTGAGGTGACGCGGTCCCGCGCCTGCGCCGTCGACATCCCGGGGCAGTCTCGGCGGGCGGCGAGCTGGGCCGCCCCGATACGGCGGACCGTCAGCCGGATGTCAACCCGGTCGAGCAGTGGGCCGCTGAGCCGCGCGAGATAGCGGCGGCGCAGCGCGGGGGCGCAGGTGCACGTCTCGCCGGGGATGCCGAAGCGGCCGCACGGGCAGGGGTTCGCGGCGAGGACGAGCTGCACCCGCGCGGGAAATTCGGCGACGGCGTTCGCGCGGTGAATGCGGATGACTCCCGACTCAAGCGGCTGACGCAGGGCGTCGAGGGCCACGGAGGAGAATTCCGGTGCCTCGTCGAGAAACAGCACGCCGCGGGTGGCGCGGGCGACGGCCCCGGGACGGATACGACCGCTACCGCCGCCGACGATCGCGGCGGAGGAGGCGGAGTGGTGCGGGCTCTCGAACGGCGGCCTGCGCACCAGGGCGCCACCGGTGGCTGCGCCGACGAGTGAGCGCATGCAGGTGGCTTCCAGCGCGGCCTCGTCATCGAGGTCGGGGAGGATGCCCGGCAGTCGCGACGCGAGCATCGTCTTCCCCGCCCCCGGCGGACCGAGCAGGAACACATGATGTCCTCCCGCCGCTGCGACGACCATCGCCTCGGCCGCTTCCTCGTTGCCGACCACGTCGGAGAGGTCGGCGCCCGGCTCCGGCTCGAGGCCGACGGCGGGTACGGGCGAGACGTTCGGGAGCACGGGCACCTCCCACTGCGCCCCGTGCCAGACTGCGGCGGCGGCCAGAGAGGAGACCGCGATCACCTCGACGCCGTCGACCAGTTCGGCCTCAAGCCGATCCTCCACAGGCACCATCACCCGGCGCCGGCCCTCACGCACGGCGGCGAGCACGGCGGGCAGGACGCCCGGCACCGAGCGCAACCGGCCGTCCAGGCCGAGCTCGCCGATGTGCACGACCGCGGCGACGGACTCGGCGTCCACCTCGTGCAGGGCAGCCAGGGCGGCGAGGCCGATCGCCAGGTCAAAGGCCGAACCGTGCTTGGGCATGGCGGCCGGTGAGAGGTTGACCGTGATCTTGTACTCGGCGATGGTGCTGCCGGAGTTGACCGCGGCCGAACGCACCCGCTCCTTTGCCTGGGCGAGAGCCGCATCCGGCAGACCGATGATGACCATGCCGGGTGTCCCGTCGGCCGAGTGCGCCTCCACTCCGACCACGGCGCCCGTGAAGCCGACGAGGCCGACGGCCGATGTCCTTCCCAGGCCCATCACGCCACCGCCCTCAGGTGCCGAATCTGCGACGGCACTCCCCCGGGCGCCACGATGCCGACCGCGTCGATCCGCAGGTGCCGGGAGCGTTCGTGGTGCTCGTCGGCCCAGGCGTAGGCCAGGCGGCGCAGGCGCTGGGCCTTAGCGCGCGTGATGGCCTCGACCGGCAGGCCGTACCGCGTCGATGATCGCGTCTTGACTTCGACCACGACCAGCGCCGCACCGTCCCGGGCGACGATATCGAGCTCGCCCTCGCGAACCCGCCAGTTGCGGTCGAGAATCTCGAATCCGTTGTTTCTCAAGTGCGCCGCAGCGATTTCCTCGCCGCGCCGCCCCAATTCGTCCTTGTCCATGCGTCCTCCTGAGAGAACCGTGCCGGATACGGCGCTGGTGATGCACAGGCGACGGCGGTTCTGGGGAGGAAAAAGCCGATTCAGCTCCTGTGGAGGACGGATTGCGACAGCTGGAGAGTCCCTCTAACGACGGACGACAGCGCGCAACCCCTCCACCACAAGACGCCAGTCGGAGATTTCGTGATCGAGGCTCCGATGAAACGAGCGACCGGCTACACCCCGACGTCACACTCCGCGGGCCGCATGGTCACGAGGAAGACTAGGCCTTCCTCGCGAGCAGTGACATCACGAAGGAGCGCGACTCGTCCACCATGACGGAATTCGCATAGCTGCTGTGGACGTACATACCCTGGATAGTGTAGTTCGACTGACAGAAGTAATCGTCAGTCAAGCAGTAGGAGCGAACAATGGAGGACGTGTCGTTCTTCGAGGAGGGTAACGATGCTGCGACTGTCAATGACCCGTAGGGATTACCGTCCCAACCAGTCATTCCGTTCTTGGGCCCGCTGTCCGGCGCGTTCCACGGCTCGCCTCCGTGGTAGGACGGCGCACCGAACAGGACGACGGACCGGAGGTGCTTCTTGTCGTCCGCAGTGAGTCCGTAGTGCTGCCCCTGGTAGTCCGTGCCGGTGATCGCGGTTCGGACGACCTCGGCACCCTGCGAATAGCCGGCGAGGACGATGGGGGAATTCGGGCAGGATCGGGCCAGGTCCTGCACCTCGAGAACGAGATTCTTCGCGCCGGTGTTGACGCTCTCGAAGTAGGCGTTGAGGTCCCCGGGATTCACCATGTTCGCAGGATATTTCAGACCTTCCGCGATGACGGGAACGTCTCGGTCACCCTGGAGACCGCCTGCCATCTTCTGGAGTACGCCACCCATGCCTCCCGATGCGTAGGTCCGATCACCGTGGGCCGAACCGCTGCCGGCCTGCTCCCCACTCCCGCGGACAGCGATGACGGTGGCGGAGCCGCACCGATTGCTCTCCTCGGCCGCGACCGCCGGCGTTGCCAGAGCGGCGGCCGACAGTGTCACGAGCAGTGCCGCCACTACTCGTCGGCGTCGCTGTTTTACTCCGGGTCCTGATTGTACTGTTGCTACAGACAGCATGAGAATCTCCTTTTCTTCAGAGTCGACCCTTCACTACCCGAGGAAACGCTCAGGATATGAATATGCTCAGGATAAGACATGGCCTTGACGTCGAGTAGTGAGCCGACAAGCACACGATAAGTCGTTCTTACTGAAAGAGGACTGACCGGCGCGATCGTGCAGACGGTGGCGCACCGCACCATTACTCCGCATTCGCAGAACCCGTATCGAGCCACCAAAGAAAGGGACGGAATGTCCATACAGTGGCGGGGAAGTTAACCAGCCCGAAAGAGAGGACGACGTGTGCACAAGGAGACGGGGTACGCGGACGCCGTCTTGAGGGGGCCATCGACACCCCGGTGGGCTCGCCACGCGAGTCGACGTCGCCTGCTCAAGCGCGCACACCATCCGCAGGACCGTCGCCGCCGCGGGTACTCGCACCACGACTCACTCGTCGAGCGCGAGCTCCTTGGGGAGCTCGAACTCCTTGCGGGAGAGCTCCTCGACGTTGACGTCCTTGAAGGTCAGCACTCGGACCGATTTGACGAAGCGGTCCGAGCGGTAGACGTCCCAGACCCACACGTCGCGCATGGTCAGCTCGAAGTAGAAGTCGTGCGCGGTGTCGCGGCGGACCAGCTCGACCTCGTTGGCGAGGTAGAAGCGCCGCTCGGTCTCGACGACGTATGAGAATTGCGAGACGACGTCGCGGTATTCCCGGTACAGTGCCAGCTCGACCTCGCGGTCATAGTCCTCGAATTCGTCCTCATCCATTGTTGGTCAATCCTACGCCGAGCCGGCGGGCTTGAACGCCGGGATCGGCTCCTCGGCGGCGTCGCGCGACTTCGACAGCCAGGTCACCCGGTGCAGGGGCGAGGGTCCGACCCGCCCGATTCCCGCCCAGTGCGCCGCGCTGCCGTAGCCCTTGTTGCTGTCCCAGGCGTAGTCGGCAAAGTCGTCGTGGTGCCTCACCATCTGTCCGTCGCGGCCCACCTTCGCGAGTACGGAGGCGGCAGAAACCGCAGCACAGTCGCGGTCGGCCTTCACCCGGGTGACGATGGTGAGTTCCGCAGCCCAAGAACCCAGCGCCGGCGTTAGCCAGTCGTGGGCGCCGTCCAGCAGGACGACCGCAGTGGCCAGGTCGACGCCCTGGTCGGCGAGCCGCTCGATACCCCGCGAGGCGGCGCGGCCGAGCCCGGCGATGATCCCGGTCTCATCAATCTCGTCGGCGGAGGACTCGCCGATCGCCCACGCCGCGACCCAGGTCGCCACGGCGGGCAGCAGAGCTTCGCGGCGGGCAGGCGACAGCATCTTGGAGTCACGGAGCCCCTCGGGGAAGCGCCCGCAGCGCCGCCCGATCGAGACGACTCCGACCGAGACCGGGCCCGCGATCGCGCCGCGGCCGACCTCGTCGCACCCGATGACCGTCTCGTAGCCCTGCCGGAACAGCCGGCGCTCCTGCGTCAGGGTCGGCTCGGCGACGACCACCTAGCTTTGCCCGCCGCGCGTGTCGTCCGAGTCCCCCTCGGAGGCCTCGATCTCGACTCCGCGGAACACCGACGGGTAGTCGTCGAGCCACGCCCACTGCTGCACGGGCCAGGTCACCAGGACGGCGCGCCCGACGACATGATCAATGGGCACAAAGCCGCCGCCGGGCTTGTCGGTGTTGTAGCGGGAGTCGGCGGAGTTGTAGCGGTTGTCGCCCATCACCCACAGAGAGCCCTCGGGCACCACGACGTCGAAGGGTGTGGCCGAGACGGCCTGCACGCCGTCGGGGAGCTTCACGTAGGGCTCGTTGATCGGGTTGCCGTTGATCTCCACCTGGCCCAGCGGAGTGCAGCAGGTCACCTGGTCGCCGGGCAGGCCGATCACCCGCTTGATCAGGTGGTCGTTGCTGTCAGGGGCGGTGAGCCCTACCAGAGCGAGAGCGGAATCGACGGCGGCCTGGAACGGTGGCACGGAAGGCTCGGAGCTCGGCGAGAGCCACCCACCCGGGTCGCGGAAGACGACGACGTCGCCGCGCGAGATCGGGACGACTCCGGGCACGAGCTCGTTGACGAGGATGCGATCGTTCTCGACGAGTGTCTGCTCCATCGAGGACGACGGGATGTAGAACGAGCGGATGAGGAAAGTCTTCACGAGGAAGGAGACCAGCACCGCAACCACGACGATGACCACCACATCGCGGAAGAAGAGCACGACGCCTCGGCGCTTGCGCGGCCGATTCTCGGACGGATCCGCCGAATGTCGTGCGTGCTCCTGGTCACCGGGGAGACGGACCGGGGCCGTGCTGTCTGTCATCGCTCGCCGTCGCCCCTACTTGTGCATCACCGGGTGAACTCCCCGGACGGATCGCCCCCGGGAAACGGAGGAACCCCGGTCCATCATAGGTGGACCGGGGTTCCTCGGAAGTCGAGCGAATGCCGCTCAGGCGTCGCGCTTCTCCTTGATCTTGGCCTTCTTGCCACGCAGGTTGCGGAGGTAGTAGAGCTTCGCGCGACGCACGTCACCGCGGGTGACGAGCTCGATGTGGTCGATGACCGGCGAGTGTACCGGGAAGGTACGCTCGACGCCGACCTGGAAGCTCACCTTGCGAACCGTGAAGGTCTCGCGGATGCCCTCGCCGGAGCGGCCGATGACGACGCCCTGGAAGACCTGGATGCGCGAGCGGCTGCCCTCGACGATGTTGACGTGGACCTTGACGGTGTCGCCGGCACGGAAGTCCGGGACATCGCTGCGGAGGGAAGCCGCATCGACGGAATCGAGGATGTGCATGCTGTATCGCTCTCCGTGCCCGCCACAGGTCGAGCACCGTTTGGTTGATGGAAGTCGGTGATGCGCCCACGTCGTCGCGGCTCCCCTGTGGCAGAGCCTGCGCGAGGCACAAGCGCTCATTCTGCCATGCCGCGCGGATCCGCGTCAAAGTGGGCCAGGCAGCGTCGATGCGCGGCTCGACCGCCCACCCGGTCACACGACGATCGTCTGTCCGTCCTGCGGGCGCTCGGGGTCGAAGCCCTCCGCCGAGACGGGTCGCGAGCCGCCCTCCGTCTGCACGACGGCCGCCTGGGAAAAGGCAAGGAGGGTGGCGCGAGCGTCGATGAGGAAGCGCCGGATCGAGTACCAGAACGCTGCGACTCCGAGGACCACCGAGAGCAGTCCCAGGGCCGCGCCATCGGGAGGGAAGAATCCGAACGCGATCAGGGACAGGTGCCAGGCTCCCATGACGGCCACATCACCCCAGGCGGGAGTCCGGGTCGGGCGCACCGTCACCCGGAAAGCGATGATCCCGGCCACGACAGCCAGCGCGACCGCCAGAATGGGGAGGGCGATCAGCAGGGCGAGAACGGTCCAGCCGCTCGCTCCCCCGAAGAGGCCGTAGCCGAGGAAGATCCAGAGGGGCAGCACGATCGCCGCTGGAAACTGCCAAGAACCGAATGCCCGTCGCGTGCGCATGCACCGACCGTACCCACCACCGCTGAGCAACGGCTCAGCGGACGCCGAGAGGATCAGGATGATCGAGCTACGCACCCCCGCTGAGATCGAGGAGATGCGTCCTGCCGGCCGCTTCGTCGGGGAGGTCCTGAGGGCCACGTCCACCGCCGCCGCCGTGGGCGTGAACCTGCTGGAACTCGATCGGCTCGCGCACGAGATGATCCGTGCCGCTGGCGCCGAGTCCTGCTACATCGACTATCACCCCTCCTTTGGCGCGAGCCCGTTCGGCAAGGTCCTCTGCACCTCCGTCAACGATGCCGTCCTGCACGGCCTCCCGTTCGACTACCGGCTGAAGGACGGCGACCTGCTGACCCTCGACTTCGCCGCCTCCGTGAACGGATGGGTGGCCGACTCCGCGATCAGCGTCGTCGTCGGCACGCCCCGCGATGAGGACCTTGCGCTCATCGACACCACCACCCGGGCGCTGGAGGCCGGCATCGCCGCCGCGCAGCCCGGCAAGAAGATCGGCGACATCTCCGCCGCCATCGCGGCGGTCGCGCGCGCCGATGGCCTCTCGATCAACACCGATTTCGGCGGTCACGGCGTCGGCCGCACGATGCACGGCGATCCGCACATCGCCAACGATGGGCGCGCCGGCCGCGGCTACCCCCTCCGCCCGGGTCTGGTCATCGCGATCGAGCCGTGGTTCCTGCAGAGCACGGACGAGATCTACACCGACAAGGACGGCTGGACGCTGCGCAGCCGCGACGGTTCGCGGGGCGCGCACCTGGAGCACACAATCGCGATCACCGAGACGGGGAACGTCGTCCTCTCCGCCCGCGAGTGAGACTGCGGGCCTGCCGCTGCTGGCGCTGCTCCTGCGCCGTCTGAAGCAGCGAATCCGGGAGCTGCGGCTCGCACAGACCAGGGGCTCCGGCTCGTCGCGATCGCGTCGGCGGCGTGAGTGGCGGCCCTCGGCCTCACCTGCTGGCAGCCGCTGACGGCGTCCGGCGCGACCACGCTCGGCGTCGCTACGGTGGTCGTGGTCGCCTTCGTCGTTGCGGCGATCCGTACCTCACGCGAATGGAGGCCACCGCGTGAGCCGGCTGCACCGCCGTCCCCCGGCCCTCTCCCCCTCGCCCCCCTCGCCCCCCCCTGAACGACTCCGCGAGATGCCACTTGTGACGACGACACGCCGGAGCGAGGCGTCACAAGTGGCATCTCGCGGCGGGTTAGGGCAGCAGGTCGGGGCGGATGCGACGGGTGCGCTCGTGGCTCTGCTCGCGGCGCCAGGCGGCGATCGCTGCGTGGTTGCCGCTGAGCAGCACCGGGGGGACGTCGAGTCCGCGCCAGGAGGCGGGCTTGGTGTAGCTCGGGTACTCCAGGAGCCCGTCGGAATGGCTCTCCTCGACCAGGCTCGCCGGGTTGCCGACGACACCGGGGACGAGGCGTCCGATGGCCTCGATCATCGCCATGACGGCGACTTCTCCCCCGTTGAGGACGTAATCGCCGAGGCTGACCATCCGCACCCGGGCACGCGCTGCGGTGTGGTCGATGACGCGCTGGTCGATGCCCTCGTAGCGGCCGCAGCCGAAGACGAGCGAGGACTCCTCCGCCAGCTCGCGAGCGGTCGCCTGGGTGAAGAGTTCGCCGGCGGGCGAGGGGAAGATCACCACGGGGTCCTCCGCCGACTCCAGGATCGAGTCGAGAGCCTCGCCCCACGGCTCCGGGCGCATCACCATGCCGGCGCCGCCGCCGTAGGGCGTGTCGTCGACGGTGCGATGCCGGTCGTGGGTGGAGTCCCGCAGGTCATGCACGCCGAGCTTGATGAGCCCGCTCTGCCGCGCGCGACCGAGCAGACTGATATCGAGCACGCCGAAAAACTCCGGGAAGATCGTGACGATGTCGATCCTCACGGCCGGGGCTCCTCCTCGGAGGAGGCGGGGTCGTCGATGGGGGCGGCAGCGCTCAGCGTCGGGTCGGCGAGATCGACCCCGCTGAGGTCGACCGCCGCGGGCTCCTGCTCCGGAGCCTCCTCGAAAAGGCCGATCGGAGGGGTGACCGTGACGATCCCCGAGGCAGCATCGACGGAGGGCACGATCGCGTTCACGAACGGCACCATCACTTCGCCGGAGGGAGTGCCGACGATCAGCAGGTCCTGCGCCGGGAAGTGGTCGACGCGGCGCACGGTGCCGACCTGGACGCCGTCGCGCACGACCTTCATGCCGACCAGCTGGTAGTCGTACCAGGAGTCGTCCTCGCCCGGCTGGGTCTGCACCTCCTCGTCGATCCAGAGGATCGCCTTGAGGAGGGTCTCGGCGGCGTTGCGGTCCTCCACGCCCTTGAAGAACGCGACGGGGTGACTGTTGTACCAGCGCAGTTCGACGAGTTCGAGCTTCTTCCCATGCCATTCGGAGGTGCGGGGCACCTGCAACGTGAACGTGGATCCGGGGGTGAAGCGCTTGTCGGGCTCATCGGTGTAGAGCTCAAGCTTGATCGCGCCCTTGAGTCCGTGGGCCTTGGTGAGTCGGGCGACGCGAAGCTGCGTCGTGCCCGGTCCGGTGACCGACACCTCTACTTGTCGGTGTCGACGACGTCGACCCGCACGCGGCGGCCGTCGGCGAGAGCGGCGACGAGAGTGCGGACGGCTTTGGCGGTGCGACCGGAGCGTCCGATCACGCGGCCGAGGTCCTCGGGGTGCACACGCACCTCGAGGACCTCTCCGCGCGGGGAGCTCGTGGCCACGACACGGACCTCGTCGGGGTTCTCGACGATCCCCTTGACGAGATGTTCGACGGCGGGAGCGAGCACGGACTACGCCTCGATGGAGGTCTCGTCGGCGGTGTCCGCGACCGGGGCGACCTTGGCCGGAGCCTCGGACTTCGGCTTGAGGACGGGCTTCTTCTTCGCGTCGACGACGAACGGAGCCTTGGGCTCCTTCACCTGGACGGTGCTGACGGCGTCGGCGTCGCCCTGGAAGCGGCCCCAGTCGCCGGTCAGCTTGAGGATCGCGGCGACCTGCTCGGTCGGCTGCGCGCCGACTCCAAGCCAGTACTGCGCACGCTCCGAGTCGACCTGGATGAACGAGGGCTGCTCGGTGGGGTGGTACTTGCCGATCTCCTCGATCACGCGACCGTCGCGCTTGGTGCGCGAGTCGGCGACGACGATGCGGTAGTAGGGCGCCCGGATCTTACCGAGGCGCTTCAGACGAATCTTGACAGCCACAATTCTCCTGTGTGGTCGTTGACCGGTGTCCGGTCGATGATGGATGAACTGAGCCGTGAGCGTGGGGGCACACCCGGCGGAAGCTCGAGGGGGTTTCGTCGGCGGTGAGTAGAGGGTCGACCGCCTCGGACCCGACGGATCATTCTGCCAGAAAAACCGCGCCGGTGCGGGCCGGCACGCCGCCGCTCCCACCGGTCCCCCGAGAGCGCGGGACGGGGCTAAGAGCGACTGCGCCGGGGATCGGCGCCCGCTCTGCCCGCAGGTGCGAGGATATCGGGGCGCGTCCCGATCGGCGGACGCCCGGATCCGATGAGGACCACGCCATGAAGATCAGCTTCGCCGCGTCCGACCGCTCCACCCTCGGGATCGAGTGGGAGGTGGCGATCGTCGATCGCCAGACAGGTGATCTGGCCAATGTCGCCGACGTCGTACTGGAGGCACTGCGCGGCGAGGACGGCGCCCCGCACCCGCGGATCACCGGCGAGCTGCTGCGCAACACGGTCGAGCTGGTCTCGGGCGTGCACACCCGAGTCCGCGACGCGGTCGCCGATCTCCGGGACCAGCTGGAGCAGGTGCGCGAGATCACCGACCCGATGGGACTGGATCTGGTCTGCTCGGGTACCCATCCGTTCGCGCAGTGGTTCGACCAGACCATCACCGATAAAGAGCGCTATCACCGCCTCATCGACCGGACCCAGTGGTGGGGGCGGAACATGATGATCTGGGGCATCCATGTGCACGTCGGCATCGAGCATCGCGATAAGGTGCTGCCGATCCTCAATGCGCTGCTCGGTTACTACCCGCACCTGCAGGCGCTCTCGGCGTCCAGCCCGTTCTGGGGTGGAGTGGACACGGGATACGCGTCGAACCGCGCGCTGATGTTCCAGCAATTACCCACGGCCGGCCTGCCTCCACAGTTCGGCGCCTGGGCAAACTACGAGGAGTACGTCGACGACATGATGCGCACCGGCGTCATCGACGACCACACCGAGGTTCGCTGGGACATCCGCCCCTCCCCGCAGTGGGGGACGCTCGAGATGCGCGCGTGCGACGGCCTCTCCTCCGCTGAAGAAATCGGAGCCGTCGCGGCGCTGATCCAGTGCCTCGTCGAGCACCTGTCCTCGCGCCTGGACGCCGGCGAGGACCTGCCGACGATGCAGCCCTGGTTCGTGCGCGAGAACAAGTGGCGCGCGGCCCGCTACGGGCTCGACTCCGAGATCATCCTGAATGCGGCAGGAGCGGAACGGCCCGTCACCGACGACATCCGCGACCTCCTGGTGACTCTCGCGCCGGTCGCCGAGCGCCTGGACTGCGTGCACGAGCTGGCCGATGTGGAACTCATCCTGGTCGCGGGAGCGAGCTACCAGCGCCAGCTGCGAACCGCCGCGACCAACCACGGCGATCTGAAGGCGGTCGTCCGTGCGCTCGCGGGAGAGCTGCGCGACGGACTCCGGGACCCGCGCGCATGAGGCGGCCCGCCCGTCTCACCGCCGCCGCGATCGGCGGGCTCGCGCTCGGACTCAGCGGCTGCTCCGCCCCGTCCTCGCCGATCAGTCCGGCGACCCCGTCCGCCTCGGCCACTGCGTTGTCGGCCGTGCCCGCGGATCCGGTGCCGCTCTCCCTCGGCGGCTCTCTGCCCGCCGGCTCCCGCGTCACCGTCGTCGGCGACAGCATCGTGCGCGGTCTGAACGTCGACGCGGAGCAGGCCTGGCCCGCTCTCGTGGGCGACGACTTCGGCTGGGACGTTACCGACCTGGGCTGCGACGGCGGCGGGTTCATCGAAGTGGGCGACTGCGGCCTCGCGATCGGCGACCGTGCGGCGGAGATCGCGGACACGCAACCGGACGCGATCGTGCTGATCGCCAGCAGCAACGACCTGGACTGGGAGCCGGAAGAGGTGGACGCTGCGATCGGTCCCGCCGTCCAGGCGATCGCGGCTGCCTCACCCTCGGCGCGGTTGATCGCGATCGACTCGGTCTGGGGCCCTGACCCGCGGCCGACCGATCTCGACCAGTACGACGCGGGTCTGATCGACGCTGTGACGGCCGCGGGTGGGGACGCGCTGGAGTACCCGGATCCGCTGAACGAGGACGGGCTGCTGGGCGATGACGACGTGCATCCGACGGTAGAGGGCCACCGGGTGCTCGCGCACGCCTTCGAGGTCGCCGCCGAGAAGTCGGGGCTAGCGCGCCCGGTGCCGACCGACCAGCGCGCGACAGACGCTCCGGCGGACTGACGCAGGGTCGGGGCGGCGTCGGCACGGCGGTCAACGCCGTACCCAACCGACTCCCCGGCGATTCACTGTGTGGCGCTGTTCTTCCCGTCCCGCCACCCGAGCAGGTCACGCACGGGGGCGAGGTCGATGTCCGGCCCCGTGATGCCGAGCGTGAACAGGGTCGCACCGAGATCGAACTGCTGATCGAGCACGTCGAAGGAGGCGTCGCCGACTCCGCCGCGGACGCTCGCGCCGGTCGAGATCTCGATCGCGGCCGGATCGCGCTCGACCCGGGCGCACCACTCCGCGAGAACGCCGAGCTTGCGCTCGAGGGTCGGAATGTCCGAGAAGCTGTGCCAGATGTCGGCGTGCTCGGCGACGATCCGCAGCGTCTTCTTCTCGCCGCCGCCGCCGATCATCACCGGGATGTCGCGCGTCGGTGCGGGATTGAGCATCGACCAGCGGCTGCGGATGCGCGGCATCGCCTCGGCGAGCCCGTCCAGGCGCGAGCCGGCGGTGCCGAACTCGTAGCCGTACTCCTCGTAATCGCGCTCGAACCAGCCGGAACCGATGCCGAAGATCAGGCGGCCCTCTGCGCCCTGGGCGCTGATGTGATCGACCGTCCGGGCCATGTCGGCGAGCAGGTCGGGGTTGCGGTAACTGTTGCAGGAGACCAGCGGGCCGAACTCGATCCGGCTGGTCTGCTCGGCCCAGGCCGCGAGCATGCTCCAGCCTTCAAAGTGCAGGCCGTTCGGCTCCCCCGACAGCGGGAAGAAGTGGTCCCAGTTGAAGGCGATGTCGACGCCGAGATCCTCGATCTCGGCGAGGGTGTCTCGGATGACGTCGTAGGGGACGTGCTGAGGGGCGATTTGGACGCCGATGCGGACGTGGCGCGCGTGTGCGGTTGTCATGCCTTCACGCTAGCGAGCGGTTGGACGCCCGGGGAGCCCACTCCTGCGGCTAGGTTCCGCTCCTACTCCCCCGCCGGGTCCGGCGAGGTCGATGGCGCCTCATCGCTCGTGGAGCGAGCGAGCGCGACCACGGTGGCGCCTCCGTCATCGAACAGGCGCAGCCGCCCACCATCGAGCGAGGCCGCCGCAGCCTCCGAGAAGATTCGCGGCAGAGCGACGCCGTCGCAGGCGATGAGTGTGCTCGGGCCGGCCGATACCGAGAGCGCGCCCTCGCCGTCGATCGACCACTCCCCCTGCGCGCCGTTGCAGCCATCGGAGCCGGTCCAGGTGCCGTCCCCCGCGATCAGGAGGAATGGCACGTCGGGAGCGTCGGAGGATATGCCGGTCACCCAGCGCCCGACCAGCTCGTCGGGCGAGGGAGCCGCCATCGCCTCCCTTCCCGATCCCCCGGCGCAGCCGGTGAGACCGAGCACGGCGACGACCGCGAGGATCGCGCCCGTGCGCCGCCTCATCGGCCGAGGAGCTTCTGCAACTGCTCAAGCTCCTCCGGCGTGGGCTGTGCACCCTTCGCGCCGCCACCGCCCAGGCCGAAGCCGGAGCCGCCGGCATCACCCGCGCGGGGGCCCGCTGTGATCGCCGCGTTCTCGGCGGCACGCTTGGCCGGGTTGCCGGACTTGCTGCTCTTTTTCTTCTGCGGCTTGGGGCGGCCCTGGTAGCCGGCGCCGGGCACCGGGCCCATTCCGGGGACGGAGGGTATGCCGCCCTTCGCGACCGTCTTCATCATCTTCGCGGCCTGCTCGAAGCGCTGCACAAGCTGGTTGACGTCGGTGACGCTCATGCCGGAGCCGCGGGCGATGCGGAGGCGCCGAGAGCCGTTGAGCAGCTTCGGGTTCACCCGCTCCGCTTTCGTCATCGACTGGATGATCGCCTCGGTGCGCACGATCTCGCGCTCGTCGAACTGGTCGAGCTGCTCGCGCATGCCCTTCGCGCCGGGCAGCATGCCGATCATCTTCTTAATCGAGCCCATGTTGCGCAGCTGCTGCATCTGACCGAGGAAGTCGTCGAGCGTGAACGTGTCGCCCATGATCTTCTCGGCGATCTTTCGCGCCTCGTCCTCGTCGAACGCGGCCTGCGCCTGCTCGATGAGGGTGAGCACGTCGCCGAGGTCGAGGATCCGGCTCGCCATCCGGTCGGGGTGGAACTGCTCGAAGTCATCCAGCGACTCGCCGGTGGAGGCGAAGAGGATGGGACGGCCGGTGAGCGAGGCGACCGACAGGGCCGCTCCTCCGCGCGCGTCACCATCGAGCTTGGACAGGACGACACCGGTGAAGTCGACGCCCTCCTGGAAGGCCTTCGCGGTCGCCACCGCGTCCTGCCCGATCATCGCGTCGATGACGAACAACACCTCGTCGGGGACGGTGACCCGCCGGATGTCGGCGGCCTGCTTCATCATGTCGGCGTCGACGCCGAGCCGTCCCGCCGTGTCGATGATGACGGTGTCGTACTGCTTGTCGGTCGCGAAGCGGATCGCGTTCTGCGCCACCTTCACCGGGTTCCCGACGCCGTTGCCCGGCTCGGGCGCGTAAACCGCGACTCCGGCCTGCTCGCCGACGACCTGCAACTGCTGCACCGCATTGGGGCGCTGGAGGTCGGCCGCGACCAGAAGCGGGGTGTGTCCGTCCTTGCCGAGGTACTTGCCGAGCTTGCCGGCGAGAGTCGTCTTGCCCGCGCCCTGGAGGCCGGCGAGCATGATGACCGTCGGCGGGCGCTTGGCGAACTCCAGGCGACGGGACTGCCCGCCGAGGATCGCGACGAGTTCCTCGTTGACGATCTGGACGACCTGCTGCGCCGGGTTGAGCGCCTTATTGACCTCGTCGCCGAGGGCGCGCTCGCGCACCCTCCCGGTGAACTCCTTCACGACCTCGAGCGCGACATCGGCGTCGAGCAGGGCACGCCGGATCTCGCGGACGGTGCCGTCGACGTCCGAGGCCGACAGCTTTCCCTTCGTGCGGAGGTTCTTGAAGGTCTCGACGAGTCGATCGGAGAGGGTGCCGAAAGTAGCCATGATGCCCGGAATTCTACCGGAGCCCCGGCCGGACGGCGGGCAGGCGACGGGCGCGCGGCTCCACCGGAGGTGGGATCGGCGCCACGGCGCGATGCCCGACTAACTGGTCTCAGTCCAAGAACGAGGTTAGGGTGGCCCGGTGATCGAGACACTCGTGGCGGGCGACTCCGCGAACCCCTTGGACTACCGCGACGGCTGGGAGCTCCAGCGCCGCCTGCACGATGAGGTGGTGGCCGGCAGCCGACCGGACACCCTCGTGCTCTGCGAGCACGCCTCCGTCTACACGGCCGGCAAGCGCACCGAGGCACACGAGCGCCCCGTCGACGGCTCCCCCGTGGTCGACGTCGACCGCGGCGGCCGGATCACCTGGCACGGCCCCGGGCAGCTGGTCGGCTACCCGATCGTGCGGCTGAGCGAGCCAGTCGACGTGGTCGCCTACGTCCGCTCGCTGGAGGACGTGCTGATCGGGGTGCTCGAAGACCTGGACGTCCAGGGGCAGCGCGTCCGGGGGCGCTCGGGGGTGTGGATCCCCCGCGACGGTGGCGCCGTCAAGATCGCGGCGATCGGGATCCGCGTGGCCTCGGGAGTGACGATGCACGGCTTCGCGCTCAATGTCTCTAACAGCCTCGAGCCCTACTCCCGCATCGTCGCCTGCGGTATCGCCGACGCCGGCGTGACCACACTCGAACGCGAGCGCGGCGACAGCCCGCCAATGGCGGTCGTCCGGGCCAGGGTCGTGGCACGCCTCTCGGAGGCCGCGCCCGCCTTCTCCGCCCGCGTCCAGGAGGTCGTCGCGTGAGCGCCGACGTCGGCGGCCGCAAGCTCCTGCGACTCGAGATCCGCAACGCCGAGACGCCAATCGAGCGCAAGCCCGAGTGGATCCGCACGAAGGCCACGATGGGCCCGGAGTACCAGAAGTTGCAGTCCCTGGTGAAGAGCGAGGAGCTGCACACGGTCTGCCAGGAGGCGGGCTGCCCCAACATTTTCGAGTGCTGGGAGGACCGCGAGGCGACCTTCCTCATCGGTGGCGCCCAGTGCACCCGGCGGTGCGACTTCTGCCAGATCGACACCGGGAAGCCCGCGGACTACGACGAGGACGAGCCACGGCGGGTCGGTGAATCGGTGGCCCGGATGAACCTCCGCTACGCGACCGTCACCGGAGTCGCGCGCGACGACCTGCCGGACGAGGGCTCCTGGCTCTACGCCGAGACGATCCGCCAGATCCACGCGCAGGCGCCCGGCACAGGTGTCGAGATCCTGGTCCCCGACTTTAGCGGACGCGCCGAGCACCTGCAGCGGGTGTTCGACGCGCGGCCCGAAGTGTTCGCACACAACGTCGAGACGGTGCCGCGCATTTTCAAGCGCATCCGCCCGGCCTTCAGCTACGAGCGCTCGCTCGACGTGCTCACCAAGGGCCGGGTGGCGGGGCTGATCACGAAGTCGAACCTCATCCTCGGCATGGGTGAGGAGCGCGAGGAGATCTCGCAGGCGCTGCAGGACCTCTACGACGCGGGCACCGACATCGTGACGATCACGCAGTACCTCCGCCCGACGCCCCGGCACCTACCGGTGGATCGTTGGGTGCACCCGGAGGAGTTCGTCGCAATTAAGGAAGAAGCGGAAGACATCGGCTTCCTCGGCGTGCTCGCGGGGCCGCTGGTGCGCTCCTCCTACCGGGCCGGTCGCCTCTGGGCGCGCTCGATGGAGTCGAAGGGGCGGCCGGTGCCGGAGCACCTGCGCCACCTGGCCGACGCGGCGCTGGGGTTCTCGCAGGCGGTGTGACCGCCGCGACTCCGCCACAACGTCAGCTGAGAGTGGGTCTCATCCACCATCGTGGCTGAGACCCACTCTCAGCTGACGTTGTGCTCGCAGCGGCGCAGCGATGTCCCGCGGACAGGCTCAGTTGACGAGCTGCTGGGCGAAGACGTGGGGCGTGAAGCCGGTGAGATCACCGATGCCCTCGCCCTGGCCGACGAGCTTGATCGGGATGCCGGTCTTCTCCTGCACGGCCAGGACGAAGCCGCCCTTGGCGGACCCGTCGAGCTTGGTGATGACCAGGCCGGTGACGCCGGCGTGCTCGATGAACGCCTCCGCCTGGCTCAGGCCGTTCTGACCGGTGGTCGCGTCGAGCACGAGCAGGATCTCGGAGATCGGCGCCTGCTTCTCGATGACGCGCTTGATCTTGGTGAGCTCGTCCATCAGCCCGCCCTTGGTGTGCAGGCGGCCGGCCGTGTCGATGATGACCATCTCGACTCCGGTGTCCTTCGCGAACTGCACGGTCTGGAAGGCGACGGACGCCGGATCCTGTCGTTCCTGCTGCGGGCGGACGATCTGCGCGTCGGCACGCTGCGCCCAGGTGGCGAGCTGGTCAACGGCGGCGGCGCGGAAGGTGTCCGCGGCACCGACCACGACACTCCGGCCGTAATTGCGCAGGAACTTGGCGAACTTACCGATGGTGGTGGTCTTGCCAACGCCGTTCACGCCGACCACGAGGATCACGGCGGGGCGCTCGCTGAGCGTGAGGGTCGTGTCGTACTTCGACAGGCGCTCCTCGAGGGACTCGCGGAGCATCCGCTGCAGGTCGCGCGGGTCGGTGGTGGAGTAGCGAGCGACCTTCGCGCGGAGGTCATCGACGATCTCCTCGGTGATGTCGGGGCCGAAATCGGCGGTGATCAGCGCCGTCTCGAGGTCGTCCCAGGTCTGGTCGTCGATCGTGCGCTTCTCGAACAGGCCGCGCAGTGCGCGACCGAGCGACCAGGAGGTGCGTTCTGCCATGCGTCCAGGCTACCGGCGGGGGGCAGCGCGGGCTGCCGAGGTGCGATGTGCAGGATCGAGGGCCTGTTCGCGGCGAATCAGGCGGAGGATCGCGCTCTCTCGCGAGCATCCCCGTCGCATCGCACGGGGCCTGCGAATCGGACGAAGGCCTGCGAATCGGACAGGTAGCGGCGGCGGGCGCGACGCGGAGGTGCGCGGCGCCGCTCAACCCGGGGGCGACGCGACGCGCTGGCCGACGACGGCCGAGACGCCGTCCTGCCGCATCGAAACACCGTAGAGGGCGTCGGCGATCTCCATCGTCCGCTTCTGATGCGTGATGACGATCAGCTGGCTGGAGGCGCGCAAGCCCTCGAAAATGCTCAGCAGTCGGCCGAGGTTCGCGTCGTCGAGCGCGGCCTCCACCTCGTCCATGATGTAGAACGGGCTCGGGCGAGACGTGAAGATCGCGACCATGAACGCCACCGCCGCGAGCGAGCGCTCGCCGCCGGAGAGCAGCGAGAGCCGCTCAATCTTCTTGCCCGCGGGTCGCACCGCGACCTCGATGCCGGTGGTGAGCAGATTCTCCGGGTCGGTCAGGCGGATGCTGCCCGTGCCGCCCGGGAACAGGACGGGGAAGACGTCCGCGAACGCCGCCTGCGTGTCCTCGAAGGCGGAGGCGAAGACGGTCTGCATGGTCTCATCGAGCTCGTCGATGATGGTGAGCAAGTCGCGACGGGTCCCGGTGAGGTCGGCCAGCTGCTCGGTCAGGAACGCGTGCCGCTGCTCCAGCGCCGCGAACTCCTCCAGGGCGAGCGGATTCACGCGGCCCAGCTGTGCACGCTGCTTCTCGGCCTTCGCGAGACGCCGCCGCTGATCGTCGCGGACATACGGCCGCGGGTCCTCCTGCTCGCCCGTCTCGTCGGGGACGCCGACGTCCGGCCCGTACTCCGCCACGAGCACGTCCTCGTCGAGCCCGAGTTCGGAGCCCGCCCGCTCGAGGAGTCCGGTGAGCTGCAACCGCTTCTCATAGATCTGCAGCTCCAGGCCGTGCACGCTCTCGGTGACCGACTGGAGCCGGTCGCGCAGGGTCCCCTCCTCGCGGCGCAGGGCCTGCAGCTCGGCGTTCTGCTGCGAGCGGGCGGCTTCGGCCTCGACCAGCTCGGTCCGCGCCTGCTGCACCGAGTGGTCAACAGAGGCGAGAACGGCGGGGAGCGCGGCGGTCACCTCGGCCGCCGCGTCGCGTTGACGGCGGCGGATGACGGCGCGGCGAGCCGCCTCGTCGGCGGCTGCCCGGTCGGCGGCCAACTGACGCGCCAGCGACTCGCCGCGGGCCTGCTCGGCCTGCACCCGCTCCTTCGCGCTCTCCACGCCCAGGCGGGTCTCAATCTCGTGCTCTCGAGCGGAGTCGACCTCGCGCTGGAGTCCGTCGCGGGCGGTTGCGTCGAGGACCGGCCGGGGCCGGGCACGCGCAGCGTCGAGGGCGGCCGTCGCCTCACCGGCGGCCCGTTCGGCGTCCCCCACCCGCTCGGAGGCGACGGCCAGAGCGTTCAATCCGCGGCCGTGCTCCGCGGTCGCCGCCTCGAGCTGGGCGCGCACGCGGCCGAGCCGCTCGGTGTGTGCGGCGCGGGCGGCATCGTGCTCTCGGAGAGCGGAGAGGGCAATCGCGGACTGCTCCTTCGCCCCGCGGAGAGCGTCGGTCTGCTCGGCCAGCTCGAAGCGGAAGCGGTCGATCCCGCCCTCCACCTCCTCCAGACGGCTGGCCGCCGAGTCGCGCTCGGAGACGAGCTCGATGCGACTGCGCTGCCCGCCGGCGCCGGCGCTCTGCACAGCGTCCGAGACGGTAGCGCCGTCGCGAGTGACGAGGATGACTCCGGGGTCGACCTCCGCACGCAGCCGTCGCGCGACGGCGAGATCCTCGACCACGAGCACGCGCTCCAGGAGCGAGAGGACGCCGGGCGGCGCGGTCACGAGTTCGGCCGCGCGGACAGCTCCCTCGGGCACGGCGAGTTCGAGCGGCGGGCGGGCCGAGTCGGCGACCAGCAGCTCGACCCGACCGAGGTCGCGGTCCAGAGCGGCGTCCAGAGCAGCATCGGCGCGGGCGGTCGAGTCGACGAGCACGGCGTCGGCGACGGCTCCGAGGGCAGCGGCAACGGCGGCCTCGGCACCTGGCCGCACCTGGATCCGCTCGGCGACGCGCCCGCGCACCCCGTCGATCCGCGCCGCAATCAGTTCGGCCGAGCCGTCGGAGACGTCGAGCGCGAGCGAGAGGGCTCCAGTGCGAGCGGCCAGCGCCTCGCGCTCGCGTTCGAGGGCGTGCAGCTCCTCGCGCAGCCGCTCGATCTCGCTCTCGGCGGCGGAGACCGCGGCCTGGGCGAGCTCGTAGCCCTCGTCGAGGGTGCCGTCTGGCCCGCGGTCCGCATCGCCCAGCTCGACCTCGAGGGCGTCCACCGCTCGACGCGCCGCATCCCGACGCGCACCGGCGGAGTCGAGCGTGTTCTGCGCGCGCAGCACCTCACCGCGAACGGACGCGAGGCGCGAGGCCGCGGTGTCGGCGCGCCCCGCGAGCGTGGAGAGGTCGAGGTCGTAGCGCGACACAAGGGCCGACTGGGCGGCGATCTCCTCATCGACGGCGTCGAGGGCGGAGCGGGCGGTGAGCGTCGCGTGCTGCGCCTGCACCCAGGCGAACTCCACGTCGAGGACCCCCTGCCGCAGGCGCTCCAGCTCGAGCCGCGCCTCCTCCACCTGCACCGGCGTGACACGCGGCTGGATCTGCGGCTGCTCGGACTCCAGCTCGAGCATCGCGAGGCGCTGTCCGGCGAGCGCCGACAGGTTGCGCAGCCGCTCCTGCACCGACTCCAGCTCGAACGTGGTCCGTCGCGCGTCGTCGACCGCGTCGCCGACCGCCTCCGCCTCGACCCGTGCGCGCCGAAGCGTGGCCTGCTCGAGCCGCTGCTGGAGCACCACCCGTTCGCTGTGCCGCTCGCTCTCGGTGCGGGCGAAGGCGTCCAGGGCACTCCGGAGGCCGACCACGTCGTCGGCGAGCAGGCGCGCCCGGGCATCGCGGACCACGGCGGCGATGGTTTGCGCCTGCCGGGCGACCTCGGCCTGGCGCCCGAGGGGCTTGAGCTGGCGGCGGATCTCGCCGGCGAGGTCGGAGAGGCGGGTGAGGTTCGCCTGCATCGCCTCAAGCTTGCGGAGTGTCTTCTCTTTCCGGCGGCGGTGCTTGAGGATGCCGGCCGCCTCCTCGAGGAAGCCGCGCCGCTCCTCCGGGGTGGCGCGCAACACCGCATCGAGCTGGCCCTGCCCGACGATCACATGCATCTCGCGGCCGAGACCGGAGTCGCTCAGCAGCTCCTGCACATCGAGCAGCCGGCAGCCGCGCCCGTTGATCGCGTACTCGCTGCCCCCGTTGCGGAACAGGGTGCGGGTGATCGTTACCTCGGTGTACTCGATGGGGAGCGCGCCGTCGGAGTTGTCGATGGTCAGCGCTACCTCGGCCCGGCCGAGGGGTCCGCGGGTGGAGGTGCCCGCGAAGATGACGTCCTCCATCGTGCCGCCGCGGAGGGTCTTCGCGCCCTGCTCCCCCATCACCCAGGCGAGCGCGTCGACGACGTTGCTCTTGCCCGAGCCGTTGGGGCCGACGACGCAGGTGACCCCCGGCTCGAAGGCAAACGTGGTCGGCTGAGCGAAGGACTTGAATCCTTTGAGGGTCAGGCTCTTCAGGTACACCCGGCCGCCTCGCTCCCGTCCACAACGCTCCCACGGTAGTCGATGGGGTGGCAGCGGGCCGCTGTGTCCGCAACCGAGGTTGAAAAGGCGCAGAACAGGGCGTTCGGGTGCTTTCGGCGCTTTCGACCTCGGTTCCTGACACGGCAGCCTCGAAGGACGGGCTGAGATCCGGGACCGGCGAGCCCGACAACCGGTGCTGGACGTGCACACTGGAGAGGTGACCCCTGCTCTCGACCCGCAAGAACGTTCCGCCCCGCCGCGGACCGCCCGAGTGCCGGTGCCACCAGGACCCCCGCTGACGGACGCCGAGCGCGAACGATTCGCGCGGCAGATCCGCCTCTCCCCGATCGGCGAGGACGGACAGCGACGGCTGCGTAACGCGCGCGTGCTCGTGCTGGGCGCGGGCGGGATCGGCTCTCCCGTGATCACGGCGCTCGCCGCGGCAGGGATCGGACGGCTGGGCATCGTCGATGCAGATGTGGTCGAGCTCTCGAACCTGGCGCGGCAGACGGCACACGACGAGTCCGCGATCGGCGTGTCGAAGGCGGAGTCGGCGGCGGCAACCGCGCGGCGGCTCTTCCCCGACATCGACGCGCGGGCGTTCCCCGTCGCGTTCACCTCGGCCAGCGCCGACGAGCTGATCGCGGGCTGGGACGTCGTGGTCGACGGCTTCGACACCTTCGGCGCCCGCTACCTCGCCTCCGACGCGACGACTCGGGCCGGGGTGCCGCACGTCTGGGGATCGGCACTGGGCTTCGACGGGCAGCTCTCGACGTTCTGGGCCCAGGCGCCGGGCGGAGGAGTCACGCTGCGCGCCCTCCATCCCCAGGCCCAGGATGCGGCGGACAGCTGTGCGAGCGTCGGAGTGCTCGGGGCACTGTGCGCGACGATCGGCTCGGCACTGGCGGCCGAGGTGGTGAAGCTGGTGACCGGAGTCGGGACGCCGCTGTTCGGGCGGGTGCTCCTGCACGACGCGCTGGACGGGTCGTGGAGTGAGCTGGCGTTGGCGCGGAGCGTTCCTCCGGTCGCTGCAGTACAGACGGCGCCGGGCTCGATCACGGCGGCGCAACTGCGCGGGCGGTTGTCCGGACCTCGGCCTCCGATAGTGATCGACCTGCGGGAGGACCACGAGGACCGCTCGGTGGCAGTCCCGGGCGCGAGACGGATGCCGATGTCCCGCTTCGACCCGAGGGCGCTGCCCGCTGGCCCGCTGGTCGTGTACTGCGCATCGGGCATCCGCTCACGACTGGCCGCGGAGCGCGCGGCCGAAGCGGGAGTCGCGGTCGATTCGCTCGCGGGAGGCATGAGCGGCTGGGACGCGTGAGTCGAGCGGAGCGCCGCAGGACGACCGGGTCAGCCGCCGGCGAACGGCGGCAACACGTCGACCATCGCGTCCGCCGGCAACGATGTCGCCCGGTCGGTCGTCGAGACGCCACCGACGAGGAACGTGCAGCGCGCGAGCACCGGTGCGGCCTCGGGCGCCGAGGCGACGAGCCGCGACTCGAGCGCGCCCAGATCTTCGACGCCGGTCAGCTCGTCCGAGGCACGGCCGAGGGCGGCCTTCGCCGCGGCGAAGTAGCGGACTCGCACGCTCATCCGCCGATCGCACTCATCGTGCGTTCTGGTTGCACGAAACCTGCCCGGTTCATCTCGTGGCCGGCGGGCTTGGCCCACATCGCGCCTCGCCACAGCTGGGCGACCTCGTGGTCGTCGGCGCCCGCGCGCATCGGGCCGAGCAGGTCGGTCTCCTCGTTCGAGAAGAGGCAGCTACGCACTCCCCCCTCGGCGGTGAGCCGAGTGCGGCGGCAGTCGCCGCAGAAGTTCTCGGTGACGGAGGCGATGATCCCCACCTGCCCGAGGACCTCGGTGCCGCCGGCCTCGCGCACGTCGAAGAGTTCGGCCGGCGCCCCGTCCCGCGGCGCTGCGTGCGGGCTGAGGGCGAAGCGCTCCGAGAGGCGGGCGCGGATGTCCGCGGCCGTGATCATCGTCGCCCGATCCCAGCCGTGGTCGGCGTCGAGCGCCATCTGCTCGATGAAGCGGAGCTGGTGACCGCCGGCGAGAGCCCAGGCGAGCAGCTCCGGAGCCTCATGGTCGTTGATCCCGGGCAGCAGCACCGCGTTGATCTTCGTCTGGTCAAGACCGGCGGGCCCGAGCGAGTCGATGCCGGCCAGCACCCGGTCGAGGAACGGGCGGCGGGTGACCTTTGCGAAGGTCTCGGCGCAGATCGAGTCGAGCGAGACGTTGACGCGGTTCAGGCCCGCCTCGGCGAGCGCCGCCGCCCGTCCCGAGAGGCCGATCGCGTTGGTGGTCAGTGAGATCTCGGGGCGCGGATCGAGCGAGGCGACGTCGCGGATGATGTCGACCAGGTCCTTCCGCAGCAGCGGCTCGCCGCCGGTAAAGCGGATCTGGCGGACGCCGAACTGCTCCACGGCGATGCGGGCCAGGCGGAGGATCTCGTCGCGGCTGAGCAGCGACGCCGGCGGCTGGAACGGCAGGCCCTCGGCCGGCATGCAGTACGTGCAGCGCAGGTTGCACTTATCGGTGAGCGAGATCCGCAGGTCGTCCGCGACGCGGCCGTAGCTGTCCAGGAGGAGCGGAGTCGCGGGGCGGTCCGCCGGGAGGGCGGCGCTACGCTGACGGGGCCGAAAGCCGGGGATCCCCAGTGCTGTGCTCATTCGCTTACACTACGCCGCGGAATCGGGCGCGACCCGGCAAGATGGACTCGGTCCCGCCGCCGGTCGGGAACCGCCGCTCGCGAGAGGACCCCGATGACCTCGATCCACCTGCACGCCGCCCGGGTGCGAGCGCTGCTCGCGCCGCTGGCGACGCGGGGCACCCACGAGACGCTGGGCCTGGATCCGGCCGCCGTGGCCGTCGACCCTGGCGCGTACGACCGGCGTGTGCTCGCCCGCTCCGTCCGATCTCCACTCGACCTGCCGCGCTTCGACAATTCCCAGATGGACGGCTTCGCGGTGCGGGCGGCCGACCTCGACGCGGCCACTCCCGAGCATCCCGTCGCCCTGCCCGCGTCGGCACCGATCCCCGCCGGCGATCGCGCGCCGCGGCACGAGGCGGGCACCGCTACTCCGATCATGACCGGCTCCGCCGTGCCCGAGGGCGCCGACGCCGTCGTCCCGGTCGAGCGCGTGAACCCGCCGCACTTCCCCGCCGAGGGGAGCGTCGCCTTCACGCATCCGGTGATGCCGGCGACCTTCATCCGCGCCAGGGGCAGCGACGCCCTCGCGGGCGAACTCGCCCTACCGGCCGGCACGGTCCTCCGCTCGGCCCACTACGGGCTTCTCGCCTCCCTCGGACTGAGCGAGGTGGAGGTGCTGCCGCGGCTACGGGTGCTGATCGTGCCGACCGGGAACGAAATCCGGCCCCCCGGAGCCGTGCTCGAGGACGCACAGATCTACGACGCCAACGGCGCCCTGCTGGCCGAGGCGGTGCGCGAGGCGGGAGCGCTGCCGATCGTGGCCGCCTGCACGAGTGACCGGGCCGAGGAGCTGCTGGCGCTGCTCGCCGAGCACGCGGGCGGAACCGATCTGGTGATCACGGTCGGCGGAGTCAGCGCGGGCGCCTACGAGGCCGTTCGCGACGCGCTCGGACCGGCCGGGTCGGAGTTCGGGCACGTCGAGATGCAGCCGGGCGGGCCGCAGGGCCTGGGCCGTGCGCGCGTGGCCGACGGGCTGCACCTGCCGGTGGTCTCGCTGCCGGGCAATCCGGTGAGTGCGCTGGTGTCGTTCGAGGTGTTCCTGCGGCCGGTGCTGCGCTCGCTCGCGGGCCGCGTACCCGCCGAGCGCCCGCGGCTGCGCGCCCGCCTCGGTACGAACCTCGACTCCCCCGCACACCTGCACCAGATCCGCCGGGGAGTGCTCGACGACGAGGGATTCGTGCATCCCATCGGCGGCCCGAGCTCGCACCTGCTGGCGTCCTACGCACGCTCGACGGTGCTCATCCACGTCCCCGTCGGGACCGACCACGCTGAGACCGGCGACACGGTCGAGATCTGGAGGATCGATGACTGAGAGCGACCAGCTCACCCATGTGCGCGGCGATGGAGCTGTGCACCTGGTCGACGTGAGCGCGAAGGAGGTAACGGCGCGCACCGCCATCGCCGAGGGGTACGTCGAGACGTCGCCCGAGGTGGTGCGACTGCTCAAGCAGGGGGAACTGCCCAAGGGCGAGGCGCTCGGAGTGGCGCGGATCGCCGGGATCCTCGGCGCGAAGGCGACCTCGACCCTCATCCCGCTCTGCCACCCGCTGGCGCTGGACGGTATCGACATCGACCTGGAGCCGCAGGACGGCCGGGTGCGGATCGAGGCGCGGGTGCGCACGACCGGGCGCACCGGAGTCGAGATGGAGGCGTTGACCGCGGTCAGCGTGGCCGCTCTCACGGTCTACGACATGATCAAGGCGGTCGATCGCGCAGCCGCGATTACGGGAATCCGAGTGCTCGCGAAGTCGGGCGGGAGGAGTGGCTCGTGGACGAGCGAGTGAGCCCGGCTGCGCGCCGCGCGGTGGCGGTCGTCGCCTCCACGCGAGCCGCCTCGGGCGTGTACGAGGACCGGACGGGGCCCGCGCTCGAGGCCTGGTTCGTCAGCCGGGGCTGGGAGTCGCGGGTGGTCGTCGTCGCCGACGGAGACGCGGTGGGCGAGGCGATCGCCGACGCGATCGGCAGCGGGGTAGACCTGGTGGTAACCACCGGCGGGACGGGCGTTGCTGCGAGCGACGTCACTCCGGAACAGACCGCGCCCCTCCTGGAACGCTCCCTGCCCGGCCTCGCCGAAGCGGTGCGGGCCACGGGCGCCGCCCATGTGCCCACAGCCGTGCTCAGCCGCGGACTCGCGGGCGTGAGCGGCCGCACCGTCGTGGTGAACCTCCCGGGCTCGCCCGGCGGGGTCCGCGACGGGATCGACGTACTCGACCCGGTGATCGGTCACCTCCTCGACCAGCTCGGCGGCGGTGACCATGCCCGCTGATCCCGTCGCCCTCGCGCGCCTTTCTGCCGAGGCGCTCACGGTGGACGAGTGCGAACAGGCCGTCGAATCCCCAACGCACGGCGCCATCGTGACCTTCGCCGGCGTGGTCCGCGATCACGACGCGGGCCGGGGGGTGCTGCGCCTGTCCTACGAGGCGCACCCGGACGCGCCCGCCGCGCTGCTCGCCTCCGCCCGACGCATCGCGGAGCGCTGGCCCGACGTGCGCATCGCGGCCGTGCACCGCGTGGGCGAACTGGTCGTCGGCGATCTCGCGCTCGCCTGCGCGGTGGCCTCGGCCCACCGGGCGGCGGCGTTCGCGGCCTGCGCGGCGCTGGTGGACGACATCAAGACGAGCGTGCCGATCTGGAAGGAGCAGTCGTTCGTCGACGGCAGCTCGGAGTGGGTCGCGAGTTTGGGGTGACAGAAGGGTTGCTCAGGCTCAGCACGCCCTCCTGAGCCCGAGCCTGGTCGGGTCCGCGACCTGCGCCGAAGTGCCGGGAGGACCAGGTGGGGAAACACGAGTGTCACAGGTGTGAGGTTCACTAGGGGAAGGCAGTGCGGGGGCGCGGAGGACAGGAGGGTGGCATGGACCTGAACACGATTCAGAGTGTCCGGGTGGTGCGCGAACGGTCCGAGCTGGCGGGCCGCGGGCCGCGATCCGCGGTCATCGGAGGGGGCTCCTGGGTCTTCTCCCTCCCCCACGACCACCTCGACGAACTCCTCGACCTGCAGGGCTTCGGGTGGGAGCCGATCGTCCGCACGGCCGACGGGCTCTCGATCGCGGCGACCTGCACGCTGAGCGAACTCGCTGCAATGCCGGACGCGGGCGACACGGCGCATCCGATCTTCTTACAGTGCTGCACGGCACTGCTGGGCTCCTTCAAGATCTGGAACGTCGCGACCGTCGGCGGCAACATCGCCAACGCCCTCCCCGCCGGACCGATGATCAGCCTCGCTGCGGCGCTCGACGCCTCCGCCCTCCTCTGGCGGGGCGACGGGGCCAATGTGCTCGTGCCGGTGGCCGAGCTGGTGACGGGGAACATGACGACGACGCTCGCGCGCGACGACGTCATCCGCTCGATCGAAGTCCCGCGCTCGTCCTTGCAGGCGCGGACCGCTTTCCGCAAGACGGCGCTCTCGCCGCTCGGGCGCTCCGGGGCCGTCGTGATCGGCCGCCTCGATATCGACGGCGCGTTCGTCCTCACGATCACCGCGGCAACCGTGCGACCGGAGCTGCTCCGGTTCTCCGCCGCCCCCACCGCCGCGGAGCTCGCTGCGGCGATCGACGGCGTCCTCAGCTGGTTCACCGACCCGCACGGCGCCGCCGACTGGCGGCACGCCGTCGTCCGCGTGCTCGCTGAGGAGATCCGCGCCGAGCTGAGTGGGGGCACCCCGTGAGGTTCACCGTCAACGGCGAGCCGATCGACGCCTCCCCCCGACCCGGCCAGGTGCTGCGGACCCTCCTCCGCGACCACGAGCACTTCGAGGTCAAGAAGGGCTGCGACGCCGGCGACTGCGGGGCCTGCTCCGTCCTGGTCGATGGGACGCCGTTCCACTCCTGCCTCTACCCCGCCCATCGCGTCGAGGGCCGCGAGGTGACCACGGCAGCGGGCCTGGGCTCGCCCGAGGAGCCGAGCGCAGTGCAGGAGGCGTTCGTCGAAGCGGGCGCGTTCCAGTGCGGCTTTTGCACGGCCGGCATGGTGGTCACGGCCACAGCGCTGGAGGGAGCGCGGGCCGAGGACGTGCCCCGGCTGATGAAGGGCAACCTCTGCCGATGCACGGGCTACCGGCCGATCCGCGAGGCCGTGACGGGAGCGTGTACGGCCGAGCACGGGACACACGCGGCCCAGCCGGCGGGGCTCACGCCCGTTCGCAGGACCGGGCGCCCCACGGCCGAGCAGTCGCAGGTGGGCCGCTCGCTCGGCGCACCGGCCGGGCGAAGGATCGTGCAGGGCAGAGAGCCCTTCACCCTCGACGTCGCCGTCCCCGGACTCCTGCACCTGAAGGTGCTGCAGAGTCCGCACGCGCACGCGCGCATCCGCTCGATCACTGCCGCAGCGGCCCGTGCTCTCCCGGGCGTCGTCGCGGTGCTCACAGCCGCCGACGTACCGGACGTCCTCTACTCCACCGCCCGCCACGAGTCGCGGCTCGACGACCCCGACGACACTCGCATGCTCGACACGGTCGTGCGGTTCCGCGGCCAGCGGGTGGCGGTGGTGGTCGCGGAGTCGGTGGCCATCGCGGAATCGGCCTGCCGCGCGATCGAGGTCGACTACGAGGTGCTGCCGGCCGTCTTCGACCCGGAGGAGGCCCGCTCGCCCGGCGCTCCCCTCCTGCACGCGGACAAGGACCCGATCGCCTCGCGGATCGCCCGACCCGAGGCGAACGTGGTCGCCGAGCTGCACGGCGAGTACGGCGATCTAGACGGCGGGCTGGCGGACGCGGACGTGATCGTGGAGGGGCGCTACTCGACCTCGCGGGTCGCACACACGGCGCTCGAGACCCACGGCACGATCGGCTGGCTCGAGGGCGACGAGCTGGTGCTGCGGACCTCGACGCAGGTCCCTTTCCTGGTGCGCGACGAGATCGCCCGACTGTTCGACCGGGACCCGTCAACGGTCCGGGTCTTCACGGCCCGCGTCGGCGGCGGGTTCGGAGGCAAGCAGGAGATCCTCACCGAAGACGTCGTCGCCCTCGCCGTGCTCGCCACCGGCCGTCCGGTGCAGTTCGAGTTCACTCGGAGCGACGAGTTCACGATGGCACCCTGCCGCCATCCGATGCGGGTCGGCGTGACCCTCGGCGCGCGCAGTGACGGACGGCTGACCGCCCTCGCGGTGGACGTCCTCTCGGACACCGGTGCCTACGGCAACCACGGCCCCGGCGTGATGTTCCACGGCACCTCGGAATCGGTCGCCGTCTACAGCGCGCCGAACAAGCGCGTCGACGCGCAGGCCGTCTACACCAACACTGTGCCCTCGGGCGCCTTCCGCGGCTACGGGCTCGGGCAGGTGATCTTCGGGATCGAGTCGGCGATGGACGAACTGGCGCGCGAGCTCGGGATCGACCCGTTCGAGCTGCGGCGGATCAACGCTGTGCGCCCGGGCGAGCCACTGGTGGTCACGCACGTCGAGGGCGAGGACATCGGCTTCGCCTCCTACGGGCTCGACCAGTGCCTCGACCTCACCGAGACGGCCCTCGCCAGCGGAGCCGGCTCCCCCGCGCCCACGGGCCCCGGCTGGCGGACGGGTCAGGGTGCGGCGCTCGCGATGATCGCCACCATCCCTCCACGGGGCCACTTCTCGGAGGCGACCGTCACCGTCGATGCCGAGGGCATATTGAGCGTCGGAGTCGGCACGGCGGAGTTCGGCAACGGGACGACGACCGTGCACACCCAGTTGGTCGCGAGCGCGTTCCGCGCCTGCGCGGACCGAGTGCGGATCCGCCAGTCCGACACCAACGCGGCCCGCTACGACACCGGCGCATTCGGCAGCGCAGGAACGGTCGTCGCAGGCAAGGCCGTGTACTCGGCCGCGACGCGCCTGCTCGCCGATCTGCAGGCGCTCGCCAAGCGCCTGACGGGGCACGACGAGACCTTCGAACCCGACGAGGAAGGCCTGCTCGCGGCGGACGGCACCCGGGTTGGCTTCGCGGATCTGGTGCGAGCGGCGGGCGGCCCGGTCACGGCGACCGGCAGCGAAGACGGGGCGCAACGCTCGCTCGCCTTCAACGTGCAGGGGTTCCGCGTGGCGGTGCACGAGCCGACGGGCGAGGTGCGGATCTTGCAGTCGGTGCAGGCGGCCGACGCGGGCTTCGTGATCAATCCGGTGCAGTGCCGCGGGCAGGTCGAGGGCGGGGTCGCGCAGGCGATCGGTTCGGCGCTCTACGAGGAGGTGATCCTCGACGGCGAGGGCACCGTCACCACGGCGATCCTCCGTAATTACCACATTCCGCAGATGGCGGACGTGCCCGAGACCGAGGTCTACTTCGCCGACACCGCCGACGAGCTCGGCCCGTTCGGCGCGAAATCAATGAGCGAGGCCCCCTACAACCCGGTCGCCCCCGCGCTCGCGAACGCCGTCCGCGACGCGATCGGCGTTCGCCCCACGGAGCTGCCGCTGTCCCGCGACCGCGTCTGGCGGCTCCTACATCCGGAGGCGGCACCCGTCGCGACCATCGAGGCGGAGGCGCCGCCCGGCTGAGCGCGTCGTCGCCGAGGTGCGATCTGGCGCAGTGGCCGCCCGCCGCTCAGACGCGCGACGCCAGCTCAAAAGCGCGACGCCAGCTCTGCGCTCGCGCGGGCCACTTCGCGTGCGAGGGAGTCCTCGTCCGCATTCACGAGCCGGGCCTCCCGGACGGTCGGGCGCCCCTGCACCAGAAGCAGGGTCACCGGTGGCTGCGCCCCGAGCGCGAGCGCCGCGACCGGGTCGGCGATGCCCGCATGCTCGATCCCGTCGATCCGCCACAGTGCGAGGTCGGCGAGCTTGCCCACCTCGATCGAGCCGATTTCGTCCTGCCGGCCGAGCACCCGCGCGCCGCCGATGGTGGCGATCGAGAGGGCCTGGCGGGCGCTCATCCGGTCGGCGCCGGCGCGCAGGCGGTTCATCAGCACGGCGGCGCGGATCTCGGAGCCGAGCTGGCCGGACTCGTTCGAGGCGGCTCCGTCGACACCGAGCCCCACCGGCGCCCCGGCGGCCAGCAGCTGCGGAATCGGTGCGATCCCCGCGGCGAGGCGGCCGTTCGAGGAGGGGCAGTGCGCGACTCCGGTGCCCGTTGCGGCGAACTTCGCGATCGCCGCGGAGTCGAGGTGCACGCCGTGCGCCATCCAGACGTCCCCGCCGAGCCAGCCGAGGGACTCCAGGTACTCGGTGGGCGAGAGGCCGAACGCCTCGCGCGTATAGGCGTCCTCCTCGAGGGTTTCGGAGCCGTGGATGTGCAGCCGCACGCCGAGCTGCCTCGCGAGCACGGCCGACTCACGCAGGAGGTCGGCGGTCACGGAGAACGGCGAGCACGGCGCGATCGCGACCCGCACCATCGCGTCGTCGGACGCGTCGTGGTACCGCTCAACCGCCTCTCCGCTCGCCTGCATCGCCACCGCCGTGGTCTCGACCGCGAAGTCCGGCGGGAGACCGCCCTGCGACTGCCCGAGGTCCATCGACCCTCGCGTCGCGTGCAGGCGGAGCCCGAGCGTGCCGGCCGCGTCCACGATGCCGCCGACGATGTCGCCGGAGCCGCGCGGGAAGACGTAGTGGTGGTCGGCGACGGTGCTGCACCCCGAGCGGGCAAGGACGCCCATCGCGCCGAGAGCGGCGGAGCGGGTGAGATCGGCGTCGATCCGGGACCAGGCGGGGTAGAGCGCGACCAGCCAGTCGAACAGGATCGAGTCCTGAGCCCAGCCGCGGGTGAGCCACTGGTAGAGGTGGTGATGCGTGTTGACGAGCCCGGGAGTGAGCAGGTGGCCGCGGCCGTCGACCGTGGTGAGCGTGATCGGCTCCTGCGCGGGGAGACCTGTGGGGGCTCGGCCGTCGAGGGCCCAGGCGGGCGGGGCGCCGGGTCCGACCGCGACGATGCGGGAGTCATCGACGACGACGTGGCCCGCGGGATGCTCGGTGCCGTGCGGGTCGACCGTGGCGACGTGTGCTCCGGTGAGGAGGTGGCGCTGCATGGTTCGAGCATGGCAGGGCGGTGTTTCGCGGCCGTTACCCGGGGGCTCGATCGGTCGGGATGCGGCTACCGGCGTGCGATCTGCAGGGACGCGCTGCCGACTCGGTGCAGGATCGCGGGCGAGGGCCTCCACTCGGCGTGCGATCTGCAGGGAGTGGGGCGCTCCCACGGTTCGATCTGCAGGGGATCCGCGGCGGACGGCCCGTCTGCCCGCCAGATCAACTCTGAAACGGCCGCATCCCCTGCTCATCGAACATGCTCCTGCACATCGCACGAAGTCCTGCTGATCGGGCCGGGGCCTGCACATCCGAACAGGTCCTGCACATCGAACCAGGTCCTGCGAATCCGAACAGGTCCTGCACATCGCACCAGAGCCTGCACAGCGCACCAGAGCCGCCACAGCGCACCAGAACCGCCACAGCGCACGGCCCCGATCAGCGCCCCGCGTGGATCGGCCCCGTACGCCCCGCAAGCGGCTCCCCCGTCGTCCCCGTGCGCACCGCGAGCACCTCCGCCAGGATCGACACCGCCGTCTCCTCCGGGGTCGACGCGCCGATGTCCAGCCCGATCGGCGAGTGCAGGCGAGCGAGCGCCTCCTCCGTCACGCCCGCGTCCCGCAGCAGCCCCAACCGCCGCTCGTGCGTGCGTCGCGAGCCCATCGCGCCGACGTAGGCGACCGGCAGGGTCAGCGCGGTCTCGAGCAACGGGATGTCGAACTTCTCGTCGTGAGTGAGCACCGCGATCACGGTGCGGGAGTCGACGGCGGTCGAGGCCAGGTAGTCGGACGGCCACGCGACGACGACCTCGTCGGCGCCGGCAAAGCGCTCGGCGGTGGCGAACACGGGGCGCGCGTCGCAGACGGTGACCCGGTAGCCGAGCAGCGCTCCAGCGGAGCAGAGCGCAGCCGAGAAGTCGACCGCGCCGAAGATCAGCAGCCGCGGTCGCTCCGCCTGCACGATGTACGCGATCTCGAGTTCCGCGCCGCGACACAGGATCTCGACGGTAGCCGAGCGCCCGGAGGCCAAGCGCCCGGCCCGCTGGGCGAGGATGCGCCCCGCCGTGTCCTCGTCCAACTGCGGGCCGACGACGTCCTGGAGGCGCGTCGCTTCGGTGAGGACGAGGCCGACCAGCTCCAAGGGGCCGCCGACGACGATTGCCAGCGCGGCCGAGCGACCCGCCCGGGCGGCGCGCAGCTCGGCGAGCACCGCGGTGGACCCGGAGTCGACGACCTGGCCGAACACGCGCAGCTGTCCCCCGCAGGAGAGACCCGCGTCGAACGCGGCCTCGTCGTCGAAGCCGAAGTGCTCGGCCGCGCTGCCCGAGGTGCCGAGCACCTCCTGAGCCAGTGCGTACGCCTGCGCCTCGACGCAGCCGCCCGAGATCGAGCCGATCGCGCGCCCCTCGGCGTCGACCGCCATCGACGAGCCCAGCGCGCGCGGAGCCGAACCGAAGACGTGCGTGACGGTGACGACCGCGACGCTCCCGCCCGCCTCGACGCGCTCGAGCAGAGCGGCGGCGAGTTCGAGCACGGCGGCCTCCTCTTCTCGGTCGGGAGGCGACGGCGCCGGGGCTGCTAGGCGAAGGGGCGGAGGGGCGGAGGGGCTGAGCTGCCGACGGGCGCACACACGCAGGAAACATGCCGAGTATAGGGTCGATCCATGCCCGACGACGCCCCCTTCCTCGACCTCGTGATCCGCGCCTGGGACGTGCTGACCGAGAACGGCCGGCGCCCCGCCAGCGTCGCGATCGCCGAGGGTCTGATCATCGCGGTCGGCGAGCGGGACGCCCCCTGGCGGACAACGGAAGAGGTCGTCCTCCCCGAGGGCCAGGTGCTGATCCCGGGAGTCGTCGACACACACGTCCACGTCAATGAGCCGGGCCGCACGGAGTGGGAGGGGTTCGCCTCGGCCACTCGCGCCGCCGCCGCCGGGGGCGTCACCACGATCATCGACATGCCGCTCAACTCCATCCCGCCGACCACCACGGTGGCCGGGCTTGAGGCCAAGCGCGCGGCCGCGGGACCGCAGGCGCAGATCGACGTCGGTTTCTGGGGCGGTGCGATCCCCGCGAACCTCGGCACCCTCCGCGAGCTGCACGACGCGGGCGTCTTCGGCTTCAAGTGCTTCCTGTCGCCGAGCGGAGTGGACGAATTCCCGCACCTCAGCCGCGAGCAGCTGGTCGAGGCGATGCGCGAGATCGCCGCCTTCGACGGGCTGCTGATCGTGCACGCGGAGGACCCTGCCGAGTTGGAGGCCAGCGCGAACGAGCCCGGCACCTCCTATGGCGCCTTCGTCGACTCGCGACCGCCCGCCTCCGAGCGCAGGGCGATCCTGCACCTGATCGAGTCGGTCCGCGAGACCGGCTGCCGCGCGCACATCCTGCACCTCTCCTCCGCCGACGCACTGCCGCTGCTACGGGAGGCGAAGGCCGAGGGGCTGCGGATCACCGCCGAAACCTGCCCGCACTACCTCACCTTCGACGCGGGCTCGATTCCCGATGGCGGCACGCAGTACAAGTGCTGCCCGCCGATTCGCGACGAGCGCAACCGCGAGCTGCTCTGGAAGGGCCTGCTCGACGGCACGATCGACATCATCGCCTCGGACCATTCCCCCGCCACGGCCGAGCTGAAGTTCGCTGGGGGCGGTGACTTCGGCGTCGCGTGGGGCGGCATCTCGGGCCTCGAGCTGAGCTTCCGCGCGGTCTGGACCGGCGCTCGCGAGCGTGGAATCCCGTTGGAGCAGGTCGTGGCGTGGATGTCGACGGCCACCGCTGCATTCGCCGGGCTGGGGCAGAAGGGCATGCTGCACGCCGGGTCGGACGCCGATCTCGTCGCCTTCGATCCGGAGGCGCAGTGGCCCGTCGATGTCGACGCCCTCGCGCACAAGAACCCCGTCTCGGCCTACGAGGGTCACGTCCTCCGTGGCGCCGTCGCCGCCACCTGGGTCGGCGGACTCCGCGTCACCCCCGAGACCGCCCCTCCCGCCGGCCGCCTCCTCCTGCGCCCCTGACCCCGCCTCCGCCCCTGCCTCCCGCCTCCCGCCTCTGCGAGATGCCACTTGTGACGACGACGCGCCGACGGAGAGCGTCATAAGTGGCATCTCGCGGAATGTTCCCGGGAGGTTTCGAGCAGGTGAACCAGGGCGCGTCGAGGCAGCGGAGCGGGCGGATCATACGAGACTGAGAGTCTCGACGGCGATGAGTCAGGGGGCTCCCACTCCGCGCCGGTGAGGCTGGCAGACGGGCTCGCAGGCGGGCTCTCTCGGCCAGGAACCGGACGGGCACCACCGCGTGACCGGCCACGGCCGCACGGAACGGACAGGAGCGGACATGTCGATCATCCTCGGAGACCACCAGTACGGGAAGGCCGAGAACCGTGTCGTGCGGATCTACCGCGAGACCCCGCGGCACGAGATCCACGACGTCAACGTCTCGACCGCACTCCGCGGCGACTTCGAGGCCGCGCACCGCGAGGGCGACCAGTCGGCTGTCCTGCCCACTGACACTCAGAAGCAGACCGCCTACTCCTTCGCCAAAGAGAAGGGTCTGCGCTCGATCGAGCCCTACGGCCTCGAGCTGGCCCGCCACTTCGTTGACGGCTACGAGCCGGTCCACGGCGCCCGCATCGAGATCGAGGAGTTCGCCTGGGAGCGTGTGCTCGTCGACGAGCAGGAGCACGATCACACCTGGGTCCGGAAGGGTCAGGAGACGCGAATCGCCTCGGTCACGGTCGAGGGCTCGGGCGACGAGCGGCAGATCTGCATTACCGGCGGCTTCAAGGACCTCACGATCCTCAAATCGACCGGAAGCGAGTTCCACGGCTTTCTCACCGATCCGTACACCGTCCTCCAGCCCACGAACGACCGCGTGATGGCTACCTCCCTCGTCGCGAAGTGGCGCTTCGCCTTGACGGAGGCGGAGATCGCGGGCATGGACTGGGAGGCGCTCTACGCGGGCGTCAAGGCGCTGATGACCAGCCGCTTCGCGACCGTCCACTCCCTTGCCCTGCAGCAGACACTCTTCGAGATGGGGAAGGCGGTGCTGGAGGAGTACCCGCAGATCGTCGAGATCCGCCTCTCCGCTCCGAACAAGCACCACGTCGTCTACGACCTCTCGCCCTTCGGCGTCGAGAACGACAACGAGGTCTTCCACGCCGACGATCGCCCCTACGGGCTGATCCAGGCGAGCGTCACCCGCGACGACGCGCCGCCCGCGGGCCCCGCCTGGACGACCTACACGGGCCTGGTGTGACCGGCGTCCGGGGCGTCCACCGCGGACATATCCTGCACATCGCCGGGCGCGCGAGACTCGAGACCGCGCGCGAGGCGCTGGTGTCGATCCCGGACGGCGCCCTCGCGGTGGACCAGGACGGCACCATCGCCTGGGTCGGCCCGCACGGCGAGCTTCCCGAGCGATTCGCCGACTGGCCGGTCTCGGGCGACGCCGCGTCGATCCTGCTGCCCGGGTTCGTCGACACGCACATGCACTTCCCTCAGACGTTCTCGACGGATGGCTTCGGCGGCGGCCAGCTGCTCGAGTGGCTCGACCGGGCGGTGTTCCCGGCGGAGGCGCGACTCGCCGATCCGGAGTTCGCCGACCTGGTCGCACGCGCCTTCACCCGGAGGAGGATCGCCGCGGGGACGACCGCAGCGATGGTCGTCGGCTCCGCGTTCCCGGCCGCGCAGGACGCCCTCTTCGAGCGCACTCGCGAGGCCGGGTTGCGGATCGTGTCGGGCCGCGGCATTCAGACCGTGGGCCCCGCGTCGGCGGCACCACTGATCACCTCGGAGGCGCAGGCCCTGGCGCTCACTGCGGACGAGATCGCCCGCTGGCACGGGCGGGACCCTCTGCTCCAGGTCTCGATCGTCCCGCGGTTCTCGCTCTCCGTCACTCCGCGGACCCTCGGCGCCCTCGGCGACCTCTACGACGACGTGCGCGGGCGCGGCGTCTACGTGCACAGCCACCTCAACGAGAACGATCGTCCCGGCGACGGCGAGATCGCCGCGGTCCTCGGCTCCTATGGCGCCCGCAGCTATCTGGACACCTACGACGGGCTCTTCCTGCCCGGCTCCGCGCGCGGCGGCTCCTCTCTGCTCGGGCCGCGCACGATCCTCGCGCACGCCGTGCACTGCCAGGACGCGGAGCTGCACCGTATGGCCGAGACCGGCACCTCGATCGCGCACTGCCCGACCTCGCAGCAGTTCCTCGGCTCCGGCACGATGCCCTGGCGCCGAACCGTCGCCTCGGGTGTCACTGTCGCGCTGGGGAGTGATGTGGGAGCGGGGGACGAGTGGCTGCTCCCTCGCGTGGCGAACGACACGTTCAAGGTTCACCTGTCGGAGCCGGGCGACGCGGCGGTCGCGCTGCACCCGGCCGAGCTCCTGTTCACGGCGACGCTGGCGGGGGCGCGGGCGCTTGACCAGGAGGACCGCTTCGGCAACTTCGACCTCGGGAAGGATGCGGACCTGGTGCGCATCGAGCCCGACCGCTGGGAGCCGCTCGCCGACGTGCTCGCCCACGGGATCCGCGCCGACGACACGGACGAGGCGACCGCGCAGCTGCTCTTCGCGCTGGTGATGACGCTGCGGGAGCCGGCGATCGCGGCCGTGCATGTGCGGGGGCGGCGGGTGGCTTCGCAGTGACGGGTGGCTTCGCAGTGACGGGGCCGGGCGGGGCGCGGACGTTCGATTCGCAGGGGATCCCGCGCCGAGAGCGCTCTCCTCCGCCTCCGCCGCGGTCAACGAGACGTATCCCCGGCAGATCGCACGCGGCCCTGCGAATCGAACGGTGGCCCTGCGAATCGAACGGTGGCCCTGCGAATCGAACGGTGGCCCTGCACATCCCACGCAACCCCGCGGCGGACAGCGCGCCTCAGCGCAGCTGCAGCGCCAGGAACAGGTCGGCGCGGTCCGCCGTGTCCGACAGGTCGCGCTGCGTCAGCTCCTCCACCCGCGCGATGCGGTACCGGACCGTGTTCAGGTGCAGGTACGTCTGCTCCGCTGTGCGCACCCAGGAGCCGCCGCAATCGAGGAACGCCGCGAGCGTGGCCACCAGCTGCGAGCTGTAGCGCGCATCGTGCTGAATCAACTTCCCGAGCACCAGCTCGACGAACACGGAGCGCAGGTGGTCCGGCACCGCGCTCAGCAGCTGCACTGCCGAGGTCACTTCTCCGGAGTCGCTGATCCGCACCGGCGAGTCATCGCTCGGCGCACCCGGTATCAGCATGCCGTAGCGCGCTGAGCGCAGGGCGCCGCCGAGAGCGGACAGCGGCGTCGCAGCACTGGTCCCGACCCGCAGCACAGCACCCGGCCAGGTGGCCCCCACGCGCCGCAGCGCCGAAGTGACCACGGCGAGCGGATCCGCGCCCGTCGGGATCGCGTCGGTCGCCTCCGCGGGCAGCACCGCGACCGCGCAGCCCTGCGCGTCCCGGCCGACCACGGCCCGACCCAGGTGCGCCGCGGCGTCGACCAAAACGCGGCGCGCCAAATCCGGCGGCGCCTCCCCCTCGAACTCCGCCGAGGCCACGATGCAGCGCCCGACTCCGCCGAGTCCGAGCTGGCGGAGGTACACCGCGGCCTCGGGCTGCTCGCTGTCCTCCTCGACGAGCTCGAGGAGGCGGTCGGCGAGAGCGGAGTCCGCCAGGAGGGCCGCCTCACGCTGCAGCCGGTAGACCCCCACCACTCCGACCAGCTCGGTGATGGCGTCGAGCACGGGCGCGGGCCAGTCGTTCCAGTCGCCGCCGACGACGACCAGCCAGGAGGTGGCGCGGTGCTCGCCCGCGCCGGCGACCGCGAGCACCGAAAGGGCGCCGCCGCGCGCATCCGGCACCAGCACGGGGCTGCGCCGGGCCATCAGCGCGGCGTGCACGACCCGCTCGATCTCGCCGAGACCCAGCGGAGCGGCGGCGGCGACCGTACGGCCGGTCGCGGTCAGCACGGTCACCGGGAGACCGAGTTCGCGGGAGGTGCGCGCGACGAGGTCGTCGAGCTGCAGCCCCCGGTAGACCTCGGTCAGTAGCTCCCGCTGGCGTGCGAGGGCCGCGGTCAGCCGAGCCACCCGATCACCCGCGAGCGCGTTCGAGAGGTGCGCCGTGATCGCGCCGAACGAGACGTCGGCCGGCACCGCGATCAGCGGGACGTCGTGCTCGCGGCACGCGACGACGAGGTCGTCCGGCACGAACCCCAGCAGGCCCTCGCCGGCGAGCAGGGCGCTGGCGCCGGAGTCGGCGACCGCGGCGACGAAGGCCGTGCTGTCCTGCGGTCCCCGGTGCCAGACGAGGCCGGTGAGCACGAGCTGACCGCGCGCCAAGTAGCGCCGGGGGTCGGGCAGGTCGGTCGTGAAGATGCCGTCGACCGGCCGCGCGAGTGCTCCGTCGCCGGCGACGAGCACGCGCAGCCGCAGCTGTGACGCGTCGAGGACATCCTGGAGCTGCATCAGCTGCCCCGGTAGGTCGAATAGGCGAACGGGCTGAGCAGGAGCGGGATGTGGAGGTGCGCGTCCTCGTCGTCGAGCCGGAACGTGACGACGACCTCCGGATAGAACGACTCCGTTCCCGAGGCCGCGAACCAGGAGCCGGTGTCGAAGACAACGCGGTAGACCCCGACGGGTAGCCGCCGCGGTCCGAAGGCCCCGACACGTCCGTCATCATCGGTGTGGGCCTCGGCGAGGCGGTTCCAGCCGGAGCCGCTCCGGGCCTCCAGGGCGACGGGAACAGCGCGCGCGGGTCGACCACGGACGGCGTCGAGCACATGCGTGCTGACGTGGCTGGCGTACCCGGTCATCGTGACGCCTCCCCGGCCACGAGGAGCCCGTCCTCGAGTCCGCGCACGCGCAGCACGGTGATCTCGCGCAGCTGCTCGGCGACGACCCGCGCCTCCGTCTCCGAGTCGAGCCCGAGCCGCCGCTCCAGCTCTGCGACGACCTCGGCCCGATCGCGTCCCGCCGCGCGAATCAGGAAGACGCGCCCAAAGCGCTCCTCGTAGGCGCGGTTGCCGCTCAGCAACCGCTCGGTCAGCGCCTCGTCGCCGGTGCGGCTCGCCGCCTGCTCCGCGGCGGAGAAAGCGGAGGAGCGTCCGGCGCCCGCGTGCCGCTCGCCGATCCGCGGGTGGTCGGCCAGCGCCGCGTCCACCTCAGCGCCGGTGAGGGTGCGCGCCACGCGCTCCGCCGCCTCGGCCAGTGCATCGACGCCGGAGTAGGGGACGCCGGCGGCGACCTCGTCGGCCCAACGCGGGACGGCGAGGCAGGCGAGCAGCACGTCGCGCGCGGTCTCGGATCGGGTGTCGGTCATGCGGTCTCCTTCGTCCGGCGAAGCGGCGGGCTCCGTCTGGGGCACGATGGTCGGGTGGATGCGGTCGGGAGTCGTGGGCTCGTCGGGCTGGTGCTCGCCGCGGGTGCGGGGCGTCGCGCAGGCGGCCCGAAGGCGCTGCGACGAGACGCGGAGGATGTGCCGTGGGTCGAGCGGGCTGTGCGGCGGCTCGATGCCGCCGGCTGCGGGCGGGTGCTCGTCGTGCTGGGTGCGGAGGCGGAGCGGGCGCGCGTCCTCGTGCCGGCGACGGCGACGGTGCTCGTCGCCGCCGCATGGGAGACGGGCCTCTCGGCGTCGCTTGGGGCGGGCCTGGTCGCGGCCGAAGGAGTCGCGGCAGAGGGCGGCGCGGCCCTGATCACCCTGGTCGATCTGCCCGACGAGCCGCCGAGCGTCGGGGCACGGCTGCTCGAGCAGGCCCCGCCGGAGCCCGGCGTGCTCGCGCGCGCTGTCTTCGACGGCCGTCCCGGTCATCCGGTGCTGGTGGGTAGCGACTACTGGCGGGCGCTGATCGCGAGAGTTCGCGGCGACTCCGGCGCCCGCGACCTGTTGCTCGAGGAGGGAGCGCGCGGGATCGAGTGCGGCGACCTGTGGTCGGGGCTGGACCGGGACGGTCCGCGCTGAGCCGCTCACGCGAATCCCGCATCATTCAGGGCGGTGGCCAGAACGCGCCAGGCGAGCGTGGCACAGACCGAGCGGACCGGGTTGCCCGCCACCGCGAGCAGCGCCGCCTCCTCGCCGGCGAGAGCACCCTCCCTGGTCGTCATCGCCGCAAGGAACGCCTCGATCCGTGCGCACATCTCGGCGGCCGGTAGCTCATCGAGGCCGTCGGCCAGGAGCGACGCCGAGCCCCGCGAGACCTCGCAGCCCCGCCCGCTCCACGCGACCCGCACCCGCTCCGCGCTCCCGTCGACGCGCACCTCGATCCGGTCACCGCAGGTCGGCGTGATCAGCTCGGCGCGACCGAGGGACGGCGCCGGGTCCGAGCGCCCGACCGGGTCTTTCGCGTGCGCGCGGATCAGCTCCGTCGCCTCGCTCACGCTCACGTCCGTTCCTCCAGCTCGGCGAGCTCCGCGTACGCCGTGCTGATCCCCGCGATCCGCTCGCGCGACTCTCGCGGGGACGCGCCAAGCACACCAGAGGCCAGCAACGCCACCGCGCTCATCGCCGCGGCGTAGCTGTCGAACGCCGTTCCGCTCTCGACCGGGCACTCCAACCAGACTGTCGCCTGCTCGGCATAGCGCCGGGCGGGCGGATCCGCGAGCAGTACCACCGGCACGGCGCGCACGCCCAGCGTCTCGACCAGCCCTGCGAAGGAGGCCGGACGGCGCCGGAAGCCGACCAGCACCACGACGTCCTCGGCTCCCAGACCGGCCAGCTCCTCACCGAGCGATTGACCGGGCTGCGGTGCGACCCGCACCCGCCCGCGTGCCTGGGCGAGCTGCTGGCGCAGGTGCAGCGCCACCGGGTAGCTGTTGCGCAGGCCGATCACGACCACCTCGCGTGCGCCGGCGACCAGCCGCACCGCTTCCTCCAGCGGCCCGTCGCCGACCGCGGCGGCCAAGCGCGCCAGGTTCGCCCGCTCGCTCTCGAGGTGAGCGGTGAGCGGGTCGCCCTGCCCCCGCGCGGGCCCGACCGGCACCCCCGAGGAGCGCAGCGCGCGGGCGTGCTCACGCACCTCCTGCGAGTTCGAGAACCCCAGCCGGCGGAACAGCCGCGAGACCGTCGCCTTCGACACTCCGCTGTGCTGGGCGAGCTCGGTCGCCGTGAAGACGGCCAGATCGCCGAGATGATCGAGGATGAAGTCGGCCGCCCGCTGCTCCTGCCGCGAGAGCGCAGCGTAGCCGGCATCAATGCGGTGGCCGATGCTCGTCGGGGCTGTGGAGGCGGAGGTCACGCGATCCTCGTCCCGTCGGCGAGCGCCAGCACCGCCGCCTCGAAGGCGTCCAGGGCCGTCGCGACATCGGCCTCGGTCACGCTCTCGTCCGGGTGGTGGCTGACGCCCCCCTCGCAGCGGAGGAAGAGCATCGCGTAGTCGGTGAGGTCGGCGACCGCCATCGCGTCGTGCCCGGCCTTGGAGAACAGCACCATCGGCTCCGCGTCCCCGGTCGCCCGGATGCCCGCGCGCACCATGTCCTGCAGCCGTGCGGAGGCGATGACCGCGGGGGCAGAGTGGGTCTGCTCCGCCGTGAGCGCGAGCCGGCGCCGCGCCGCCGACTCCGACATCGCGTGCTCGATCGCGTCCCATGCCGCGTCGCGCTGCGCGTCGGTCTCGGCACGCAGGTCGAGGCTGAAGTCGACCCGGCCCGGGATGACGTTGACCGCCCCCGGGAAGGTCTCGAGCCGTCCGACCGTGGCGATCACGCCCTGCTCCCGCGCGATCCTCTCCACCGCGAGCACAGCCTCGGCCGCTCCCGTCAGCGCGTCGCGGCGGCGCTCGAGCGGGACTCCGCCCGCGTGCCCGGCCTTCCCGGTGAGGGTCAGCGAGAAGCGGCGGGCCCCCGCGATGGACGAGACGACGGCCAGAGCGCGGTCCGCTTCCTCGAGGTACGGGCCCTGCTCGATGTGGGCCTCGAGGTAGGCGAGCACGTCCTGCGCGTCACGCGCGGCGGTGCGGATGCGGGAGGGGTCGAGCCCGAACTCACGAAATGCCTCGACGAGGGTCGTTCCGTCAGCGTCCTCGAGCTCCCACCAGCGCTCGTCCCAGGTGCCGGCGAGCGCGCGGGAGCCCAGGAGCGCCGTGCCGAAGCGGGTGCCCTCCTCGTCGCCGAACGCGACGACCTCGACCGCGAACGGGAGACGCCGGCCCGCCGCGTGCAGGCGCGAGACCGCCGCGATCGCGAGCATCACGCCGAGGATCCCGTCGTACCGGCCCGCGTCGGGCACCGTGTCGAGGTGCGAGCCGAGCAGCAGCGCCGGGAGCCCCGGGGTCGCTCCCTCGTAGCGGCCGCACTGGTTGCCGGCCGCGTCCTGCCAGCTGCGCATCCCGGCCTCGGTCATCCAGCGCGCGGCCATCGCGTTCACGCGGGCGTGCTCGGGCGAAAGGTAGACCCGCTCGATCCCGTCGCGGCTGGAGGAGACCGCGGCGAGTTCGTCGCAACGGGCCAGGATGGCGGCGGCGTCGACGGTGGCGGCGGCGCTCATGCGCGCACCGCCCCGTACACCTCGTACGCTCCCGCGACTCCGCCACTCACGGGCACGGAGGCGCCCGCGCGGCGCAGCACCGCCTCCAGCGCTGCCAGCGTGGTCAGTACAGCATCGGTGCGGGCGTTGTAGCCCATCGTGCCGATGCGCCAGACCTTCCCGTGCAGCGGGCCGAAGGAGGTGCCGATCTCGATGCCGAAGTCGGTGAGCATCGCCCCGCGCACTGCGTCGCCGTTGACGCCCTGGGGGATGTGCACCGCGACGACGTTCGTCATCTTGTGGCCGACGTCGCCGAACACCTCGAGGTTGAGCCCGCGAACGCCCGCCAGCATCGCCGAGCCGTGCAGCGCGTGCCGGGCGACCGTCTCGTCGAGCCCCTCCTCGACGAGGATGCGGGCGCACTCGCGGGCGCCATAGAGCATCGTGGTTGCCTCGGTGTGGTGGTTCAGCCGGCGCGGTCCCCAGTAGTCGAAGACCATCCCGAGGTCGAAGTAATTGGAGCGGACCCGGCGCGCGCTGACCACGTCGCCCTCGCCGCGGATGCCCGCCTCAATGCTCGTGCGCGACTCGATCACCGCGACGGCCCGCTCCGAGAAGGTGACCGGCGCCGACCCGGACGGGCCGCCCAGGCACTTCTGCAGACCGGCCGACACCGCGTCGAGCCCGAGCTCGTCGGTCGCGAAGGCGTTGCCCGCGAGGGAGGCGGTGACGTCGGTGTAGAAGAGGGCGCCGTGCTTCTCGCAGAGCGCGCCGAGTTCCTCCAGCGGCTGCGCCATCGTGGTCGAGGTGTCACCGTGCACCACGGCGAGCACCTTCGGCTTCACCCGAGCCAGAGCGTCCGCGATCGCCGAGACGGGGAAGACCTGCCCCCACTCCGCCTCAATCATGTGCACCTCGGCTCCGCACCGCTCCGCGATCTCGCGGAGGAGGTGCCCGAACCGCCCGAAGATCGGCACCAGCACGCGGTCACCCGGCTCCAGCATCGAAACCAGAGCCGCCTCGATGCCTGCGCGGCTCGTGCCGTCGACGAGCATCGTCTTCTCGTTGCGGGTGCGGAAGACCTGACGGTACAGCTCCTGCGTCTCGGTCATCGTCGCGGTCATGAACGGGTCGTACTGACCCACCAGTTGAGCCGACATCGCACGCAGCACGCGCGGGTCGGCGTTGATCGGACCCGGGCCCATCAGCAGACGCGGCGGCGGATCGACGGGGAGGAACGGCGCTGGCGTGGTCATGGGGCCACCTCTTCACGTACGGGGGTGCGGGCTGCTGGCTTGCTGGGCATGTGGGCATGTGGGCACGCCTGGGAGAAACAGGTGTTTCAGCGTCAGAGCCTATGCGACGGACGTTTCGCCGAGGTTTCCGAATCGGAGTGCACCGGCCGGCTCCGCTTTAGCGCAGTGTCTCCTCCACGGGCAGTGGCTCCTCCACAGGCAATGTCTCCTCCACAGGCAGTGTCGGAGGTCGAGTTGTCCGGATCTGACGGCTTCGGGGGCCGGATGTCGGTGGTCGCTGGTTCAATACAAGTATGACGGATAACAGGCAGCAGGGACTCGAGGAGGTCCGCACCCTCGGCGACCACGCGGCGCGGCTCGCCCGCTCCGCTGCTCCACTACACCTCGCCTCCGCCGAGGCCCTACACGCGGCCTACACGGCAGCGCTGCGCTGCCCAGAGGCGTTCGCGCGCGGTGGATCGCCCCGGGAGTCTCACGATCTCGTCGAGCGCTCAGTCCGGGCCGAGCTGGCCGTCGCACTGAACGTGTCCGAGCGCGTGGCCACCCGAGAACTCGAGCACGCCCGACTGCTGGTCGAGCACCTGCCGCGCACTCGCGCCGCCCTGGCCGAGGCACGCCTGCGGTGGGAGGCGGGTCAGCTCATCTGCGGAGTCGCCGCGACCCTGCCCGCCGCCTCTCTCGCAGCGTTCGACGAGCGCGCCGCGGGACTAGCGGTCGAGATGACGCCGACTCAGCTGCGCCGACGCCTCGCTCGGCTCCGCGACGAGCTGCACGACGTCCCCCTCGCGGATCGGCATGCCCGCGCTCGTGAGGACCGCGCCGTCTGGGTCTCACCCGAACACGACGGCATGGCGACACTCTGCGCGACCCTCCCCGCTCCGATCGCGCTCGGCGCGCTCGCTCGGCTCGACCGGATCGCGCGGACGCTCCGCGACGGCACCGACAGCACCGACGGCACCGACGGCACCGGCAGCACCTCGGGCGCCCCTGCGGACGGGCGCACGCTCTCGCAACTGCGGGCCGACGCCCTCGCCGACCTGCTCTGCGACGGCGATGTGTCCGGCACGGTACCGGGCGACAAGCGTCCGCGCACGTTCGCCCCCGGCATTCGCGCCGAGGTCCGCCTGACCCTCGCCGCGAGCACCGCGGCTGGTCGCAACGAGGCTCCGGCCGAGCTGGACGGCTACGGATTCGTCCCCGCCGGCATCGCCCGCGACCTCCTCGGAGCAGACGCCATGATCACTCCCGTACTCACCCGGCCCGGCACCGGTGCGATCGTGTCCGTTGGACGCACGCACCGCCTCCCTCCCCCGCGGATGCGCCTCGCCCTGCAACTGCGAGACCGGACCTGCCGCTTCCCCGGCTGCACCCGGCCCGCCGCGAGCGCCGAGGCCGACCACACCCTCGAGTGGCGTCACGGAGGAGCCACCGCCCTGCACAACCTGGCATCGCTCTGCGTCGCGCACCACCACGTCCGTCACGGCGACCGCTGGAGCTACACCCTCCACCCCGACGGTGCGGCCGACTGGACCACTCCAACGGGCCGCCGCGTCGTCACCCGGCCGCCCGATCCGCCCGCGCCGCCCCCGCCTCCCGCGTCGACGCGCATGCCGAGCTTCGTCGATGCCCCGCCCCCGTTCTGAGTCCTCGGTTCTCAGTTCTCAGTTCTCGGTTCTCAGTCCCTCTCCCATCCGGCGGCCAGCTCCAGCAGCACGAGATCCGCTCCCCGCGGACCCACGAGACAGAGCCCTACCGGAGCGCCGTCGGCACTCAGTCCCGGCATCGAGAGCGCGGGATACCCGCCGATCCCGGCGATGCACGTCAGGCCGAGCGTCGCCGTGCGCGCTGCGTCGATCGTCTCCGCCGAGGCATCGAGGGCGGGCGCGACCGACGACGTCGAGGGCAGGAGTAGCACCCGTCCGTCCAGTGCCGCGTCGAGCGCCTCCCGGAAACCCGCCACCCGTGCTCGAGCAACCGCCTCTGCCTTCGCCTCCACCAGCGAGGCCGCGTCGAACCGCGCCTGCACGTCGGCGGCCAGGACCCCCGGGTGCGCCGCCACCCAACCGCCGCTGGACCGCCACGCCTCCGCGGCCTGCACCAGCCGGAACGCCTCGAGCATCGCCGCGACCGGCGGCAGCGCCACCTGGTCGGGATTCAGGCCCTCCACCGCCGCTCGGAACGCAGCGCCCACCCCCGCATCCACTCCGTCGAGCAGCGCCGGCGCCACGACGACCCCGCGGATCGACGGACTCGGGGGCAGGCAGATGTCCGCCACCCGCTGGAGCGTCCCGAGATCCCGCGTCAGCCACCCCACCGTGTCGAAGCTTGGCGCCAGTGGCAGCAGCCCCTCGACGGACACCACACCGTGCGTGGTCCGAAGCCCCCACAGCCCCTGATACGACGCCGGCACCCGAATCGAGCCCGCCGTGTCGGTCGCGAGCCCGATCGCCGCCTGCCCGAGCGACACCGCAGTCGCCGGTCCGCTGGACGAGCCACCCGGGATCGCCCCCGGCACCGCCGGGTTCGGCGGAGTCCCGTAGCCGGAGTTTCGGCCGGCGATGCTGTACGCGAATTCATCGGTCTGCGCGATCCCGCGCACCGTCGCCCCGGCCCGGAGCAGGTGCCCGACGGCCGGAGCAGTCGCCGACTCGATCGGCGCCGCAGCCAGGTAGGCGGGCACCCCCGCGCCGATCCGCTGACCCTTGATCGCGAACACGTCCTTCACCGCCACGTCGACCCCGTTCAACACTCCGGCGCCGGCGGCCGGCACGAGCGGCGCGCCGACCGCCCGCCAGACACGAGGGTCGAGGGCCTGCGCGGGCGCCTGCACCTGCGCCGCGCGCACCCGCCAGGTCCCGCCCTCGCGCATCCACAGCTGCGTGACGAGCCCTCGGCCACCGTGGGCCGGCGCGTTCACGCTCACCACGAGCGCCGTATCCGCGTCGATCGCCCGTACGTGCACCTCGACCAGCTCCCTCGCGGGTGCTCCCCCGCGGCGTCCCCGGAAGCCGGTGATCGCCGCATGCCCGACGAGCAGCCCAGAGGCATCCCCCCGCAGGGTCGTCGGCGCGTCCAGGAAGGCGTCCGCGAGCGCCGCGATATCGTCCGCCGCCAGCGCCGCCTCGTACGCTTCGACCGCGTCAACCAGGCCCGACGGCAGCACGCCCTCCAGTGTCGTCACCCGCGCATCAGGCATAGAAGTCCGCCGTCAGGACGCGAGCGTGCACGCCCTTCACGAGGTCGACGACCTGCGAGATGTCGAAGTCCGTGGCCGCGCTGAGGTAGGCGTAGGCGTGTCCCGGATCCATGCCGTAGCGCGCGACCAGCAGCGCGATCGCCGCGCGGACGCACTTCTGCACCGCCGCGTCGAGGTCCTCGTCGAGACCGGTGGGCACGAGGAACTCTTGCGTCTCCCCCATCGGCCCGGCCAGCTCCCCGAACGCCGCCAGCGCCTCGTCGCGCGGCACGACCTCCAAGCGCACCCGGACCCGCAGGCTCGCCTCCATCGCCATCAGCGCTACCTCGCCGTCGCCCTGAGCGAAGTGTGGATCACCGACGTACGCGAGCGCGCCGGGCACCTGCACCGGCAGGTAGAGGCTCGTGCCCGCGGTGAGCAGGGCGATGTCGATGTTGCCACCGTGCGCACCGGGCGGCACCGAATGCGGACGCTCCCCGCCCGCAACGGCGACACCCATGATTCCCAGGAACGGCCGGAGTGGGAACCGCGCGGCCCGCTCCCCACATGCGGCCCGTCCGCCGCGGCGTCGCGGAACGGCCCCTCGGCGGCGAGCGCGATCGCGTCCCGCAGCACTCCCGCCGGAGCGACCCCGTAGCGGCCGAAGAAAGCGACCGGGTCCCGGCCCTGATCCTCGAGCATCCCCTCGTGGCTGAGGGTGTCGATGACGACCTCGGCCCCGGAATCAACGCTGTGCACCGGCGCATCGGCCGCGCAGGGAAGCCGCCCCCACAGCACAGACCCCGGCTCGACCGGCAGGTAGTCTACGCCCGTCGGGATGCCCTCGCCGGGCTGCATCGCCCACTCCGCCTGCCGCATGGGACTCCACCTCTGCGCGGCCTGTCCACGCCATCCGACCCTAACGACATCGTGTTTCAAGCAGGTGCACCCCGTGTGACACGATTCTCCAGACTCGCCCCCGACGACAGGACTCCCGTGTTCCACAGCCTGCGCACCCGCACCGAGGACGCGACCCTCGGCCTGATGCTCGCCCTCACCTTCTCGACCGGCGTCGTCGACGCCGTCGGCTACGTCGGGCTCGATCGCATCTTCGCGGGCAACATGACCGGCAACGTCGTCATCCTCGGCATGGCCCTCTCCGGCGCGGCCGACCTGCCCGTGATCGGTCCCCTGATCGCGCTCGGGGCCTTCATGATCGGCGCCGTGATCGGTGGCCGGGTGCTCCGCCCAGTGAAGAAGGGCTGGACCTCCCGCTCGACCTGGCTGTTCGCGGTGGTCGGGATCCTGCTGGGCGCTCTGGCGATCGCGCTCGCCGTGGTACCCGAGCGCCCAGAACCGCTCGCCCTCAGCGTCACCGGCGTCCTCGGCGCAGCAATGGGTCTCCAGGCAGCGACCGCGCGCCACCTCGCTGTGAAGGACGTCACGACCGTCGTCGTCACCTCGACCATCACCGGCCTCGCCGCCGACTCGCGCCTGGCCGGCAGCCCGGGTCAGCCCTGGTTCCGCCGCGCCGCCGCCATCGCCCTCATCGCCGCGGGCGCCGGCGTCGGAGCGCTCGCCCTACTCGTCGGACTCTGGTTCGGCCTCGCCGTCGCCGCCGTGATCACCCTCGTCGCGACACTCCTCGGCGAGCTCGTCGTCCACTCCCGCTACGCCGCCGCCACTCCCGCCGACACCGCAGTATGACGTGGCCCGATGCAGCGCCTCAGCGCGGCACCTGTTGGCACTGCGGGCAGAGGTGCGAGGAGCGGTTCATGAACGGCACCCGGACGATCGCCTCGCCGCAGCGGGCGCAGGGCTTCCCCGTCTGCCCGTACGCGAGCAGGCTGTGCGAGAAGTAGCCGGAGGCACCGTTCACGTTCACGTACTGCGCGTCGAAGCTGGTGCCACCCTCGGCCAGAGCGCGCTCCAGCACCGAGCGGACCTCGGCGAAGAGTCGGCGGATGCGCGCCTCGCCCAGCGACGAGCTCGGTCGCTCCGGGTGCAGCTCCGCCGCCCACAGCGACTCGTCCGCATAGATGTTGCCGATGCCGCTCACCAGCGTCTGATCGAGCAGCGCCCGCTTGATCCCGCTGGTCCGCCGCGCCAGTGCGGCGACGATCGCATCGAGATCGAAGGAGGCGTCGAGCGGATCGCGGGCGATGTGCGCCACTTGCGAGGGCACCGCGCGCAGCCAGTCTCCGACGCGCACGTCCTCACCCGCGAAGCCGCCGGGCGCGCCGTCCGCGGTCGGCACCAGAGCGTCGACAGCCATCGAGCCGAAGATCCGCTGATCGACGAAGTGCAGGGCGAGTTCGCCGTGCTCGGGGTGCTCGATCCCCACCCGGATGCGCGCGAGCCGCGGCAGCGCCGCATCCGCCGTACGCAACAGCACCTGGCCGCTCATCCCGAGATGCACCAGTAGCGCCTCATCGCGGCCCGCGGGCAGCCAGAGGAACTTGCCGCGCCGCACCGCCCCCTCGAGCCGGCGCCCGACCAGCAGGCGCTCGAAACTGCCGTGCGGATGCACATGACGCTTCAGCGAGCGCTCATCGACGATCTCGACGCCGGTCACCAGCGATCCGGTGACCGCCGGCGCGAGGCCCGCGCGCACCACCTCGACCTCGGGCAGCTCGGGCACGGTCAGTCCGATGCCGCGGGAGCGACGGGCGCGATCGGAGTCGCCAGGCGCGTCCACGCATCCAGCGCGGCGGCCATCTCGGCGGCCTTCTTGCTGGTGCCCTCGCCGCGAGCGGTGACGAGTCCGCCGACGATCACGGTGGCGACGAACACCTTGTTGTGGTCGGGTCCGGTGGCCGCGATCTCGTAGCGCGGGGCCGGCGCACCGCGCTCGGCCGCCGCCTCCTGAAGGCTCGTCTTCGGGTCCATCGACACCCCGAAACGCAGCGGATCCGCGCGTAGCGGCGCGATCAGGCGCAGCACCAGGTCGCGCGCGGCGTCCGGTCCCGTGCCGAGGTACACGGCGCCGATGATCGCCTCGACCGTGTCCGCGAGGATCGACGCCTTGTCGCGGCCGCCGGTCAACTCCTCGCCACGGCCGAGCCGGAGGAACTCACCTAGGCCGATGCCGCGAGCGATCTCGGCAAGCGCGACGGTCGAGACCAGGCTCGCCCGGCGCTTGGCCAGATCGCCCTCACTGAGGGCCGGGTACTCGGTGTAGAGCATCACGGTCACCGCCTGCCCGAGGATCGAGTCGCCGAGGAACTCGAGGCGCTCATTATGCGGGATGCCCCCATGCTCGAAAGCGAACGACCGGTGCGTCAGGGCGAGTTCGAAAAGCTCACCGTCGAGGCTCACGCCGAGCGTGGCCTCCAGACGCGACCGGTCGTCGCTGGAGGGTCGTGCAGAGGTCTGGTTCACCATGACCGCGGGAGAGCGCGGGTCCGGATCAGACGTCGGCGACCTTGCGGCCCTTGTACTCGAGGAACAGCGCGGTGCCCGCGGAGTCCTCGACGACCTTGGCGCGGTGGGGAAGGCTGTAAACGACCTTGCCGTTCTCGATGGTCTTGACCAGGGGCGGAACCTCCGCCTTCCACTGCGAACGGCGGGCGTGGGTGTTCGCGCGGGACTTCTTCCTCTTGGGAACAGCCATGATTCTCTCTTCTCTACCTCTAGTCGGATTCGGTGCGGGCGGTCGCGCCCTCACCGCTGTCTGCGGAAGCCGTGGCGTCTGCGAAGGCCGTCGCGGCCAGCGCATCCCACCGCGAGTCCCGCGGCGTCTCGGGATCGCGCGCAGTGGAATCGGCCAGCCGCTCCCCCGTGACGGGATCGAGGCCCGGACAGTCCGGCCGGCAGACCGGCTGGAACGGCAGCGACAGAACCACCGCATCCCTGACCAGAGGTTCAAGATCCACATGGTCGTCGTGAACCTCATAGTCGAAAGCTTCGTCAGAAGAGTACGCGAAAAGTTCCTGGAACTCGACATCGACAGGCAGGGAGATCTCCCTCAGGCACCGGCTGCACTCGCCGTCGGCCACGGCCGACACCTCGACACTGGCCAGGACGCCCTCGTGCACGGACTCGAGACGGACGTCGAGGTCAACGGCCGATCCCTGGCGGACCGCGACGATCCCCTCGCCGAACTGCTCCGGCGCCTCGAGCTCGAGGCGGTGCTCGCGCATCTCGCCCGGTCGCCTCACCAGGTCGCGCACGTTCACCGTGAACGGCGTCTTCTTGAAAGTAGTCACGAGAATCCAGTCTACTCAGGCTCGCCAGGCATCAGGCTCGCCAGGCATCAGGCTCGCCAGGCATCAGGCTCGCCAGGCATCAGGCGCCACCGGCCCGCAGAGTGACGTCGATCGGCGCGTAGTCCGCACCGCTCGTGTCGACACCCTCGTCGGCGAGTTCCGAGAGCGCCTTCTCGACGTACTCGTTCGAGTAGGCGGTGGCAGGCGGATCCGCGCTGATGATCGTCGCGCCGGTCTCGTTCTTCGTCGACTTCGCGATGCCAACCGTCTGCTGCCAGGCGGCCTCGTCGACCATCCCGATGCCGTCTGTGGAGGGCCAGATCAGCTTGTTGACCTCGTTGGTCATCCACAGCTGATGGCTGGTGCCGAGAGTCGAGCCGGCCGCGGTGACGATGTCGGCCGCCTGCTGCGGATCGTCCTTCGCGAAGATCCAGCCCTTGATTGAGGCTTTGATGAAGGCCACCGTCTGCTGCGCGTAGGCGTCGTCGGAGAGCCTGGCAGCGTCCGCCCAGATCGCGTCCTGGAGCATCGCAGTGCCCACGTCGTTCCAGCTGATCACGTTCAGGTCGTCGGGCTGGAAGAGGGCGCCCGTCACCGGGTTCACCGTCTCGAGGACCTGCGCGTACTCGTTGTAGGTCATCGCCTGTGCCGCGTCGATGTCGCCCGCGAGGAAGCCGTTCATATCGAACTGCTGCTGCACGAGCGAGATGTCCTCCAGCGCGACGCCGTCCTTCTGCAGGCCGGCGAACAACTCCCACTCGTTGCCGTGGCCCCAGCTGCCGACGCTCCTCCCGGCGAGGTCGGCGGGTGAGCTGATCCCGTTGTCCTTGAACGAGATCTGCGTGGTGGCGCTGCGCTCGAAGATCTGCGCGACATCGGTGATCTCGGCGCCCTGCTCGATCGAGCCGAGCACCTTCGGGACCCACGAGATCGCGTAGTCGGCGTCTCCCGAGGCGAGCACGTCCTGCGGGACGATGTCGCCTCCTCCCTCCGCGATGGTCACGTCCAGACCCTCGTCCGCGTAGTAGCCCTGGTCGAGCGCCGCGTAGTACCCCGCGAACTGCGCCTGGGCGACCCACTGCAACTGCAGGGTGACCGGCGTGAGGCCGCCGGAATCGGAGTCGGAGTCGGATCCTGAACCCGAGGTGGTGCAGCCGGTGAGCGCGAGGCCCACGGCCACGAAGGCAGCGGTCGTCGTCAGGGTGATACGGATGGGTCGATTCATGAGTCCTCCTGGTGCGGTCTGCGGGAAGTGAGTCGGGAGAAAAAGTAAGGCGAGGGGAAAAAACTAGGCGAGAGAAAAACGAGGCGAGAGAAAAAAGTAAGGCGGGGGAAAAACTAGGTGGTCGAGTCACTCAGCGCACACGGCTGCGGCGCCGCGCGAACGCCTCGAGTGCGGCCGTCACGCTGAAGAACACCACTCCCACGAGCACCGCCCCGAGCACGTAGGCGTAGGCGAACGCGTAGTCACTGCCCGAGGCCACCGTGGTGATCGACTTGCCGAGCCCGCCGACGGGCCCGCCGAAGTACTCGCCGAAGTATTCGGCGACCAACGCCGAGATCACCGCCAGCGAGGAGGCGATCCGGAGCCCCATGAAGACGTAGGGCACCGCTCCGGGCAGCGTGAACGTCCGCGCGGTCTGCCAGGCGTTGCCGCGTACGCCTTCAGCAGGTCGCGGTGCACCGGCGCCGCCTGGCGCAGCCCCCGCAGAGTCGTCAGGTAGACCGGCGCTCGCTCCGACCATCGTGCGAACTCCGTGCCGATCGCGAGGGGCGACGGGAGAACAAACGGCTCGAGCGCCGGGCTGCCGCCGCGACGCCGTGCACCTCCAGCGGCAGGCCGATGGTCGCCCCTGCGGCCGATCCCGCCGCGCAGGCCGATCGAGACCTCCGACGATCGTTCTGCCACCAGCCCACGCCGTAGACGTGCATCAGCTCGACCTGGTGCGCCGTCGGCGAGCCGAGGCCGCGAAGCGCCCTGATCGAGACCGGGAAGAAGGCGAGGTAGGAGGCGATCAGCGCCACCGTCTGGCTGAGCACGATCCACGGCAATACCGCCGACTCCGCGGTGCGGAACCGCTGCATCAGCAGGGCACGGAACAGCCCCAGCAGGAGCTTATGCGCGGGCCACGATGTGCTCGCGCAGCTCGGGGATGATCCGCTCGCCGTACACGCGCAGCGTCTCCTCCTTGTTGTCGTGCTGGAGGTAGCCCGCGAACTGCGTCACGCCGAGATCGGCGAGCGCCCGGAGCTTCTCGATGTGCTCATCCGCCGTTCCCAGCACGCAGAAGCGCTCGACGATCTCGTCGGGCACGAAGGCGGTGTGGCTGTTACCGGCGCGGCCGTGCTCGTTGTAGTCGTAACCCTCGCGCCCGGCGATGTAGTCGGTCAGCGCCTGCGGCACCGCTCCGGAGGCACCGTAGCGGCCCACGATGTCGGCGACGTGGTTGCCCACCATCCCGCCGAACCAGCGGCACTGATCGCGCATGTGCTCCCGGTCGGTGTGCTCCCGGTCGGTGCCGATATACATCGGCGCTGCGACGCAGAACCGCAGCGACTCCGGATCCCGTCCGGCGTTCGCCGCCGCCTCCTTGACCGCGCCGATCATCCAGCGCGCGATGTCCACGTCGGCCAATTGCAGGATGAACCCGTCGCCGACCTCCCCCGCCAGTTTCAGCGCGAGCGGGCCGTACGCGGCAACCCACATCTCGAGCGACGAGCCCCGGCTCCACGGGAACTGCAGGGTCTGCCCGTTGTACGCGACCGGGCGAGAGTTGGCCAGCTCGCGGATGACGTGGATCGACTCCCGCAGCGTCTTCAACGTCGTCGGAGTCCCTCCGGTCACCCTCACCGCGGAGTCGCCGCGGCCGATCCCGCAGACGGTGCGGTTGCCGTACATCTCGTTGAGCGTCGCGTGCAGCGAGGCGATCACCGTCCAGTCGCGCGTGGCGGGGTTAGTGACCATCGGGCCGACCGTGATCCGGTGCGTACGCTCGAGGATCTGCGAGTAGATCACGTAGGGCTCCTGCCAGAGCAGGTGCGAGTCGAAGGTCCACGCGTAGTCGAAGCCGTACGTCTCGGCGAGGACGGCGAGCGCGACGGTGCGCGAGGCGGGCGGGTTGGTCTGGAGGACGACTCCGAAATCCATGAGGTTCCTTCTCAGATCAGGTACTGGTTCAGATCAGGTACTGGCTGAGGCCGCGGGGGATGTAGTGTCCATCGCCCTTCGCGCCGATGTAGGAGCCGCCGTCGACGACGACCTTGCCGCGGGAAATCACCGTGTCGACGTGCCCGTCGATCTCGAAGCCCTCCCACGCCGAGTAGTCCATCGCCATGTGGTGGCTGCGCCCCTCGCCGATCCCGATCGAGGTGTGCCCGTGCGGGTCATAGACGACGACATCGCCGTCCGCACCGGGCTGGATGACGCCCTTCTTCCCGTACATGCCGAACATCCGAGCGGGAGTGGTCGAGGTGAGCTCCACCCAGCGCGGCAGACTGATCTGCCCGGACACCACGCCCTGATACATCAGGTCAATCCGATGCTCGACCGAACCGATGCCGTTGGGAATCGTCGAGAAATCGCCGAGCCCGAGGTCCTTCTGGCCCTTCATGCAGAAGGGGCAGTGGTCGGTCGAGACCATCTGGATGTCGTTGGTGCGCAGCGACCGCCACATGTGGTGCTGGTGCCCCTCAGCCCTCGAGCGCAGCGGCGTGGAACACACCCACTTCGCGCCCTCGAAGCTCCCCCACTCCTCGGAGGACGCTCCCAGCTGCTCCTCGAGCGAGAAGTAGAGGTACTGCGGGCAGGTCTCGCCGAACACGTTCATTCCGCGGTCGCGGGCCTGCGCGATCTGCTGCACCGCCTGCTTCGCCGAGACGTGCACCACATACAGTGGCGCGCCGGTGAGATCGGCGATCATGATCGCCCGGTGCGTCGCCTCCTCCTCCGCCTGCCACGGCCGCGACGTGCCGTGGAAGTACGGCGAGGTGTTCCCTGCGGCGAGGCTCTGCTTCACCAGTTCGTCAATGAGGGCGCCGTTCTCGGCGTGCATCATCATCATCGCGCCATTCTCGGCGCCCTTCTGGAACGCCCGCAGGATCTGCCCGTCGTCCGAGAGGAACACGCCCTTGTAGGCCATGAACAGCTTGAAGCTGGTCACTCCCTCGCGCATCAGCTCATCCATTGCGAGGAGCGAGGAGTCCTGCACGTCCGAAAGGATCTGGTGGAAGCCGTAGTCGATTGCACAGGTGCCCGCCGCCTTCTCTTGCCAGGCCTGAAAGCGGTCCACGACGCTCTCACCCGGGTACTGCACGACGAAGTCCACGATCGAGGTCGTCCCTCCCCAGGCCGCCGCCCGAGTGCCGGTCTCGAAGGTGTCCGAGGCGAAGGTGCCGCCAAACGGCATCTCCATGTGCGTGTGCGCGTCGATCCCACCCGGGATCACGTATTTGTCGCTCGCGTCGATCACTCGATCTACGTTCGCCGCGAGATCGAAGCCCAGCAGGTTCGATCCCGGAGCGAGCACCGCGGCGATGGTCTCGCCGTCGATCAGGACGTCGGCTTGTCCGGTTCCGGTCGCGTTGACGACCGTGCCGCCAATGATGAGGGTCTTCATCGCTTTTCCCCGTCTCGTCCTGCGGTCACGGCTTCGTGATGCTGGTGTACGACTCCGGCCGGCGGTCGCGGTAGAACTGCCAGTCGTCACGCATCTGCTGCACCAGGTCCATCTCGAGGTCGCGGATCAGGATCTCCTCGCTCTCGCCGGAGCCCCGCTCGCCGACGAAGTTTCCCCGCGGATCAATGACCTGACTGGTGCCGTAGAAGTCGACCGCCAGCTCGCCGTACTCGTTGTCCTCCCGGCCGACCCGGTTGGGCTGGAGCACGAAGTAGCCATTCGCCACCGCCGCCGCCGGACCCTCGACCTCCCACAGCCGGTTCGACAGGCCAGGCTTGGTCGCGTTGGGGTTGAAGACCAGGTGGGCGCCGTTCAGCCCCAGCTCCCGCCAGCCTTCCGGAAAGTGACGGTCGTAACAGATGTGCACGCCGACCTTGCCGACCGCCGTGTCGAACACCGGGAAGCCGAGATTCCCGGGGCGAAAGTAAAACTTCTCCCAGAATCGGTCGAGGTGGGGAATGTGGTGTTTGCGGTACTTCCCGAGGATCGTGCCGTCGGCGTCCACCACGACCGCGGTGTTGTAATAGACGCCCGTCTGCTCCTCCTCGTAGATAGGGAGGATCATCACCACTTCGAGCTCCTTTGCCAGAGCTGCGAAACGCTGCACGATCACTCCGTCGGCCGGCTCCGCATAGCGGTAATACTTCTTGTCCTGCGTGATGCCGAAATAGGGGCCGTAGAACAGCTCCTGGAAGCAGACGATCTGCGCGCCGTCGGCCGCCGCATCCCTGGCCATCTGCTCATGCTTGTCGAGCATTGACTCCTTATCGCCGGTCCAGGTCGTCTGGGTGATCGCTGCGCGAACGATGGTCATCAGTACCTCCAGGGGCACGCTTCAGTGGTCCGGCCTTCTTTGGCCAGGTCTTCATCTAACCGGTCTTCATCTAACCGGTCTTCATCCTCCAGGTTCGAGATTTCCCCGGTGTTTCTGTCGCGGATCCGCGGCATTAAGGCTCAGGCCGAGCGGACTTCGTCGGTGCCGCTAGCGTAATCGGATGCGCATCACGATCCTGGCCGGAGGCGTCGGCGGCGCCCGCTTCACCTCCGCCGTCCGCGAGCACCTCCGAGATCTCGAGGCCGCGGGCGGCGAGGCGAGCGAGATCACCGTCATCGTCAACACCGGCGACGACATGTGGCTCACCGGCCTGAAGGTCTGCCCCGACCTCGACTCGATCACCTACGCGCTCGGCGGCGTCAACGACACCGAGCGTGGTTGGGGCCGGGCCGGCGAAAGCGAGCGGGTCTCGGCCGAGCTCACCGCCTTCGGCGTCGGCTGGCCGTGGTTCACGCTCGGCGACCTCGACCTCGGCACCCACATCGCCCGCAGCGCGATGCTGCGCGACGGGCTGACCCTCTCGGAGGCGACCGCCCGCATCACCGCGCGCTGGCCGCTCGGTGTCCGCCTCCTGCCGATGTCGGATCAGGACGTCGAGACCCACGTCGAGGTCGAGCTGCCCGGCGAGGGCGTGCGCCTGCTGCACTTCGAGGAGTGGTGGGTGCGCCTTCGCGCCGGCGCTCCGGCCCGTCGTTTCGTGCAGCAGGGCGTCGAGAGCGCCCGTCCCGCCCCGGGCGTGCTGGCGGCGATCATCGACACCGACGCCGTGCTGGTCGCCCCCTCCAACCCCGTCGTCTCGATCGGCACGATCCTCGGCATCCCCGGGGTCGCTGACGCCCTCCGCCGGACGGCCGCCCCGGTCGTGGGCGTCTCCCCCGTCATCGGCGGCGCCGTGGTACGCGGCATGGCCGATGCGTGCCTCGCCGCGATCGGCGTCGAGACCACGGCCGAAGCGGTCGGCCGGCACTATGGCGCGCGGAGCGGGGGCGGATTGCTCGATGCCTGGCTCATCGGCGAGGAGGACGCAAGGGCCGTGCCGGCGCTCGAATCGACCGGACTCCGCGTCCGCTCGGTGCCGCTCTGGCTGAACGGACGCGAGGCCTCCGTCCGTCTCGCCGCCGACTCCCTCGCAGCCGCGAAGAGCTGAGTGGATGTACGGTCGATCCCGCCTGACCCTGAACGAAAGGACCTCCTCCATGCCTGGTGCACTCGTCCTCGCCGGCGGCGGCCTCGCCGGAATCGCGTGGGAGCTCGGCGTCCTCCGCGGACTCGCCGACGCCTCTCCCGAGGCGACACGCCTTCTGCTCGATGCGTCGACCACCTTCATCGGCACCTCCGCCGGCTCGGCCGTCGCCGCGCAGCTGAGCACTGGCACCGGACTCGAGGAGTCGTACGAGGCGCAGCTCCAGGAGGAGTCGGCCGAAATCGGCGCCGACATCGACGGCGAACGTCTGAAGGCCCTCTTCGCCGCCGTCGTCGAGGGCGCCAGCTCGCCCCAGGACGCGCGCCGCCGCATCGGCACCCTCGCGGTCGAGGCCGAGACCCTCCCCGAAGACACCCGCCGCGCCGTCATCTCCGCACGGATGGGCGATGCCGACTGGCCCGAACAGCGCCTCCTCATCACGGCCGTCGACACGGCCACGGGCGAGCTGCGCGTGTTCGACCGCGAGAACGGGGTGGCCCTCGTCGACGCGATCTCGGCGAGCTGCGCCGTTCCCGGAGTCTGGCCACCGGTCAGCATCGACGGCGTGCGCTACATGGACGGCGGCGTACGCTCCGGCAGCAACGCCGACCTCGCCGCGGGTGCCGACTGGGTCCTGGTCATCACCCCGCTCCCGGGAGTCGGCACACCCGGCGCCGGCCTGATCCCCACCGGCGAACTCGACGCCCTCGCCGAGTCGCGCGTCGAGGTGCTCTACGCCGACGAGGAGTCGGTGCGCGCCTTCGGACCGAACTCGCTCGACCCGGCCGTCCGCGCCGCTTCAGCCCGGGCCGGACGCGCCCAGGGCGCCCGCGTCGCCGCGCGTATCGCCGCGCTGGTCGGCGCCGAGGAGCCGGGCGGGGTCAGCACCGCACGCTGTAGCGCGTGAAGACGGTCCCGTCCGTGAAGCGGTGCTCCTCGCGCAGATCGAGCCGGGCGTGGAACCCGGGTGGGAGGAAGTGCGTGCCACCGCCTACCGCGACCGGCACGGTGTACAGCTGCACCTCGTCGACGATCCCGGCGAGCAGCGCGTGGCGGGCGAGATTCGGACCGCCGATCGAGACGTCGTGCTCGGCGGCCCGGACCGCCGCCGCGACCACCACCGGATCAAACTCGGCGTGAAGGCGGGTGCGCCGCGTGTCGGTCGATTCCAATGTGGTCGAGTAGACCACCTTGTCCGCCGCGCGCCACATCTCTTGGAAGTCGCGGATGAACGCGAACTCGTCGGCGAGTTCCCACGTCTGCTCCCACGCGCGCATCGTCTCGTACATGCGACGCCCGTAGAGATAGGTGCCCACTCGCGCCTCCCGCTCCGTGATGAAGCGGTGCACCGCGGGCCGTGGCTCCGCCCACGAGAACCCGCCGTCGGCGTCGTTCACGTAGCCGTCTAGCGACGCGATGGAGCTGTACATGAGCACGCCCACGTCGGCCTCTCTCCGCAGACGGCTTCGGGACCGCCCACGGGCGTGAGGGTAGGCCGGTCGACCCTGCCCGGCAACGGGCGCACCCCCTCTTGGCGCGAAACTCCTGACGGCTCTCTCAGAGGACGTCGAGCGCGCTGCCTTGGGCCGGCAACCGCCGATGCGCCACGCTCGGTCGGGCACCTGCCCCGACCTTCCAGAAAGGAACCCGAATGGTCGTCTCCTCCGCCACCGCCGTCCGCGCACTCGCGTCGGCCGCTGTGCTGATCGGCTCGCTTGCAGTAGCGCCTGCATCGAACGCCGACCCCGTCCCCTCCGATCCGAGTCCTGGGATGTCAGCGCAGGCCACATCGACATGTTCTGCGGCGACAAGGACGACGACGATTTCTGGGTCAGCGGCTACAACCACATACGAGACCGCCACCAGACCGATTGGCAGGCATTGATCGACGGGGTCGGAGGCGGGGGAAACTGGGACGATCTGATGATGTTCATGACCGACCGTGCCATCTCTGCCGACGATCCCGAGTCGGAAGGCGATGAGAAGCTCTGCTACTCCACCTCGGTGGAGCTCCACCGAAGCGACGGGAGCCTCGCCGGTGTCTACAACCCGACGATCATCGTCTCCGCCAACAACCACAAGGTGATCACGTCCTACCCGACCACCGTCCCGGACTGCGCGGGTTTCCATGACTGAGCCGGAGAAGCCCGCCAAGCGGACGCTGCGGCTGTCCGTCGACTGGGGGCAGAAGTGGCCCCTGAACGACTACATCGGGCCGGGGCCGATCGTCGACTGGGATTCGAAGATCACCCCGGAGCTCAAGAAGCGCCTGCGCGACTGGGCGACATTCTTCCGGGAGAACGCCGACCTCGACACCAGCCTCTTCGGCTCGGAGCAGAAGCGCCGCTGGTTCCAGGTCGAGGGTTTCCGCCTCCTTAAGGAGCTGCAGCAGCAGGCCGGAGACGAGTTCGACTTCACCATCGACCTCTGGTTCTGACGAGGGCGGAGGGAGGGCGCGGTCTCTCCCTCCGCCCAGACCGCGTACCGTGGTCGTGCCGCACAGAGCGGCCGCGAAGGGTTCGGGATGAAGATCAGCCAGCTGCGTCACTTCGTGGCGGTCGCCGAGGAGCTGCACTTCGTGCGCGCCGCCGAGCGCCTCGGGATCTCGCGGCAGAAGCTCGACTCCTCCGTCGCCGCCGTCGAACTCGACCTCGGCAAGCCACTCTTCGAGCCCGGGGCCGCCGCGACGACGCTCACCGCCGCGGGCCGCCAGCGCCTCGCTTCCGCGCGCGAGGAACTCGCGGCGCTCGGCGACGAGCCGGAAGCGGCCCCGAAGTCCGGCGGCAAGGCCAAGGCCTCCAAGGGCACCGGCCGCGCCCCGATCATCAAGGGCCAGCCGAAGCCTTACAAGCGCCGCCAGTCGCGCTGACGCGGACCGTTCCCGTGGGCCCTACCGGGCTCGAACCGATGACATCCACGGTGTAAACGTGGCGCTCTACCAACTGAGCTAAAGGCCCCCGTCGCGGGCTTACCCGCGGACGATCGCCTCGATCCTACGGCAGTCGGCATCCTGAGCCCACCGCAGCGGGGCTCAGAGCGACCGCAGCGAGACTCAGACGTGCGCCGGAGCGAGCGCGTCGATCGCCGCGCGGTAGGCCTCAATTGAGCGGGCTTCGCCGGGCGCGGTCATGAAGGTGTCGCGGATGACGCCAGCCTTGTCGATCAGGAAGGTCGCGCGAGTCGCGTAGCCCCTCGCCTCCAGGAAGACGCCGTACTGCTTGGCGACGTCGCCGTGCGGCCAGAAGTCGGAGAGGAGGGTGAAGCCGTACCCCTGCTGCTCGCCCCACGCGCGCAGCGTGTGCTTCGAGTCGACGGACACGCCGATCAGTTCGACGTCGGCGTGCTCGAAGAGCGCCAGGTTCTCCCGCAGTGCGCAGAACTCGCCGGTGCAGGTTCCGGAGAAGGCGAGGGGGAAGAACACCAGGGCGACGTTGCGCCGCCCGTGGAAGTCGCCCAGCTGGATGCGCTCGCCGTACTGGTTCGCGAGTTCGAAGTCGGGAGCCAGGGTCAGCTTCTCGAGAGCCATCGGTCCGATGTCCTTCCGTGCGCACGAAAGTCGCGCGAGCACGAGGGGCAATGCTAGACCTGCTGCGCGCAGACTCCAAGGAACTGCCAGTATCCGGGCTAGGCTGACGGAGGTGCCCGCGCTCGGCTCGTCATCCGAGCCGCAGATCTGCGGATCCGCACCGCTTCATGAGAGTGATGTCTCGGGCACGATCTGCCCCCAGAGAGAGGTCGAGGGTGACTGTTAACGATCAGGACCCGTATTCCGTCGGTCATGTGGACTCGGACCCCGAGGAAACGTCGGAGTGGAACGAGTCGCTCGATGCGCTCGTCGAGGAGCGGGGCCGGGGTCGCGGGCGCGACGTCATGCTCAGCCTCCTCAAGCGCTCCAAAGAGCTCCACCTCGGCGTGCCGATGGTGCCCACGACGGACTACATCAACACCATCGCGCCCGAGAACGAGCCCGACTTCCCGGGAGACGAGGACGTCGAGCGCCGCTACCGCGCGTGGATCCGCTGGAACGCGGCCATCCTCGTGCACCGTGCGCAGCGTCCCGGTATCGGGGTCGGCGGGCACATCTCGACCTACGCGTCGAGCGCCTCGCTGTACGAGGTCGGCTTCAACCACTTCTTTCGCGGCCAGGATCACCCGGGCGGTGGCGACCAGATCTTCATTCAGGGCCACGCCTCCCCCGGCCCGTACGCGCGCGCCTTCCTCGAGGGACGCCTCAGCGAGCACCAGCTCGACGGATTCCGCCAGGAGAAGTCGCACCAGGGCGGCGGACTCTCCAGCTACCCGCACCCGCGCCTCATGCCGGAGTTCTGGCAGTTCCCGACCGTGTCGATGGGCCTGGGACCGATCAACGCGATCTACCAGGCGCAGGCGAACAAGTACCTCACCAACCGCGGCATCAAGGATGCCTCCGATCAGCAGGTCTGGGCTTTCCTTGGCGACGGCGAGATGGACGAGGTCGAGTCGCGCGGTCAGCTCCAGGTCGCCGCGAATGACGGTCTCGACAACCTCAACTTCATCGTCAACTGCAACCTCCAGCGCCTCGACGGACCCGTCCGCGGCAACGGCAAGATCGTGCAGGAACTCGAGTCGTACTTCCGTGGCGCGGGCTGGAACGTCATCAAGCTCATCTGGGGCCGCGAGTGGGACGACCTGCTCGCCCGCGACACCGAGGGCGCGCTCCTTGACCTGATGAACACGACGCCCGACGGCGACTTCCAGACCTACAAAACAGAGGACGGCGCTTACGTCCGCGAGAACTTCTTCGGCCGCGACCCGCGCGCGAAGAAGCTCGTCGAGGGCTACTCCGACGAGCAGATCTGGGGCCTGCGCCGCGGCGGGCACGACTACCGCAAGATCTACGCGGCGATGAAGGCCGCGACGGAGCACAAGGGCCAGCCCACCGTCATCCTCGCCCACACCATCAAGGGCTACGGTCTCGGTCGCAGCTTCGAGGGCCGCAACGCGACCCACCAGATGAAGAAGATGACGCTGGACAACCTCAAGTCGTTCCGCGACACCATGCGCATCCCGATCACGGATGCGCAGCTCGAGGAGAACCCCTACCTCCCGCCGTACTACCACCCCGGTCAGAACGACGAGGCGATCGAGTACCTGCACGAGCGCCGTCGCGCGCTCGGCGGCTACCTCCCCGAGCGCCGCTCGAAGTACACGCAGCTGAACCTCCCCGAGGATTCGGCATACGCGGTCGGCAAAAAGGGCTCCGGAACGCAGGAGATCGCCACCACGATGGCGTTCGTCCGCATCCTCAAGGACATCCTGCGCTCGAGGGACTTCGGCAACCGCGTCGTCCCGATCATCCCGGACGAGGCGCGCACCTTCGGTATGGACGCGTTCTTCCCGAACGCGAAGATCTACAACCCGCGAGGTCAGCACTACACGTCGGTCGACCGCGAGCTGCTGCTGGCCTACAAGGAGAGCCCGCAGGGCCAGATCCTCCACGTCGGCATCAACGAGGCGGGCGCGCTCGCCGCGTTCACCGCGATCGGCACCTCGTACTCGACGCAGGGCGAGCCGCTCATCCCGATCTACGTCTTTTACTCGATGTTCGGATTCCAGCGCACGGGCGACGCGATCTGGGCGGCCGGCGACATGATGTCGCGCGGTTTCATGATCGGCGCCACCGCGGGACGCACCACGCTCACCGGCGAGGGCCTCCAGCACGCGGACGGGCACTCCCCGATCCTCGCGGCGACCAACCCGGCCGTCGTGAGCTACGACCCGGCCTACGGGTACGAGATCGCGCACATCGTGCAGTCCGGACTCGAGCGCATGTACGGCGGGAAGCACTCCGACCCGAACGTCATGTACTACATCACGGTCTACAACGAGCCGATCGTGCAGCCGAAGGAACCGGAGGACGTCGACGTCGAGGGCATCGTCCGCGGCCTCCACCGCATCTCCTGGGGCCAGTGGGACGGGCCCAAGGCCCAGCTCCTCGCCTCCGGTGTCGCGGTGCCGTGGGCGATCGAGGCGCAGAAGCTCCTCGCCGAAGACTGGGGCGTCTCCGCGGACGTCTGGTCGGTCACCTCGTGGAACGAGTTGCGCCGCGACGGCATCAAGGCCGAGCAGCACAACTTCCTCCACCCCGAGGACGCCGAGCAGGTGCCGTACGTGACGCAGAAGCTGGCCGACGCCAAGGGCCCCTTCGTCGCCGTGTCCGACTTCTCGCACCAGGTCCCCGACCAGCTGCGCCAGTTCATCCCGGGCGACTTCGCGACGCTCGGAGCGGACGACTTCGGCTTCTCGGACACCCGTGCGGCTGCGCGGCGCTACTTCCAGATCGACGGCCCGTCGGTCGTGGTGCGCACGCTGCAACTGCTCGCCAAGCGCGGCGAGGTCGACCCTTCGCTCGCGGTGCAGGCGATCGACAAGTACCGCCTTCTGGATGTGAACGCCGGCACCACGGGTAACGCGGGCGGCGAGAGCTGACGGCCGAGTCGGTGCGCACGAAGGAGCAGACCCTCGCCTGGCTGCGCACCCTCGCAGGCGAACTCTCGACGCAGACGATCAAGCGCCTCGAGGACACGCTGCCCTGGTATGGCAGTATGCCCCCCGGCCGACGCTCCGCCGTCGGCCTCGTGGCTCAGGCCGGCATCACCTCATTCATCTCCTGGTTCGACGACCCCTCGGCCACACCGTGGATTGCGGCGGACGTCTTCGGCGCAGCCCCGAGGGAACTGCTGCGGTCGGTGTCGCTGACGCAGACGCTGCAGCTGATCAAGGTCACGGTCGAGGTCGTCGAGGACCGGATCAAGAACGGCGGCGAAGACCTGCGCGAGGGGATCCTGCTGTACTCGCGCGAGATCGCCTTCGCCGCCGCGGACGTCTACGCGCGTGCCGCCGAGGCGCGCGGCCTCTGGGACGCGCGCCTGGAGGCGCTGGTCGTCGACTCGATCCTTACGGGCGAGGCCGACGACGAACTGCCAAGCCGCATCGCCGCCCTCGGCTGGCACGGCCACGGCGAGGTCGCCGTGCTGGTGGGCACCGCACCCAAAATGCTTGACGTCGACCAGCTGCGCCGCACCGCGCGGCACATGGACGCCGACGTGCTGATCGGCGTGCAGGGCAGCCGGCTCGTCCTGGTCATCGGCCGGGCCGAGCCGAGCGAGAACGCCACGGAGGAGACCGGTCCGCCGGTCGCCTTCCTCGAGATCGCGGAGGCACTCGAGCCCGGGTTCGGGTCGGGTCATCTCGTCCTCGGCCACGAGGTGCCGACCCTGGTGGAGGCGTCCCGCAGCGCCCGCGCGGCCCTCGCCGGCTTCGCGGTCGCCCGCTCATGGCGGAACGCCCCGCGACCAGTGAACGCCGACGACCTGCTCCCCGAGCGGGCCCTCGCCGGCGACCCGCTCGCCCGGCAGAGCCTCATCATGCAGATCTACCGCCCGCTGCAGACGCACTCGACCGAGCTGCTGACCACGCTCTGGGCCTACCTCGACAACGGCCGCTCCCTCGAGGCCACCGCGCGGGAGCTGTTCGTGCACCCGAACACGGTGCGCTATCGGCTCAAGCGCGTGGCCGAAGTGATCGGCTGGGATGCGACGGGCGCCCGCGAGGCGCTCATCCTGCAGTCCGCCCTCATTCTCGGCTCGATGAGCGACCCCGACGGCGCCGCCCGCCGCACGCCCATCCGCCGCTGACCCCTTGTAGACCCGCGACAAGCTCTCTCTGCTTTGTCAGTGGCTCCACGCGCCGCACCCGCGAGCGCAGATCGGAAGACTAAACACCGTGATCGTCGTCGTCGCCCCGGGGCAGGGCTCCCAGACCCCCGGATTCCTCGCACCCTGGCTCGAAGTGCCCGCTGTGGCCGAGCAGGTCGCCGCGCACTCGGAGGCGGTCGGCATCGACCTCGCCGCGCACGGCACCGTCTCGGACGCGGATACTATCCGCGACACCGCGGTCGCGCAGCCGCTGATCGTCTCCGCCGGTCTCGTCAGCCTCGCCGCGCTGCTGCAGGACGGGCGCCGCGAGCGGATCGCGGGCATCGCCGGGCACTCGGTCGGCGAGATCACGGCGGCAGCAGGAGCGGGCGTCCTGACGGAGGCCGACGCACTCGTGTTCGTCCGTGAGCGTGCCCGCGCGATGGCCGCTGCCGCCGCCGCAACGCCGACCGCGATGAGCGCAGTCCTCGGTGGCGACGAGCAGGCGCTCCTCGCCCGACTCGACGAACTCGGCCTCGAGCCCGCCAACTACAACGGTGGTGGCCAGATCGTTGTCGCCGGCGCAGTCGATGCGCTCGAGGCCCTCAAAGCCGAGCCGCTGCGCGGGACCCGGGTGATTCCGCTGCAGGTGGCCGGCGCGTTCCACACCCGCTATATGGCGCCCGCCCGCGACTCCCTCGCCGGCGTGACCGCCGGGCTGACCCCCGCCGACCCGACGCTGCGGCTGTGGACGAACCGCGACGGTTCCGTCGTCGACTCCGGCGCAGCGTTCCTTGAGCTGCTGGTCGGCCAGGTCGCCTCCCCCGTGCGCTGGGACCTCTGCATGGCGGCGTTCGCCGAGGCGGGCGTCACCGGGATCATCGAGCTGGCCCCCGCCGGCGCGCTAGTCGGCCTCGCCAAGCGCGGCCTCAAGGGCGTGCCGAGCATCGCCATCACGACCCCCGACGACGTGGAGGCCGCCCGCGCCTTCCTCGACGAGCACGCCGCCCAGTAGGAGACACCCCATGACGATCCCTTCCCTCACCCAGTCCAGCGGTAGCGCCTACACCCGCATTCTCGGAATCGGCGCGGCCCGCGGCGACCTCGTCGTCCCCAACGACGACCTGATCGAGCCGATCAACTCCTCCGACGAGTGGATCCGCCAGCGCACCGGCATCATCGAGCGTCGCCGCGCCTCCGCCGACATTCTTGCCATCGACCTCGCGACCACCGCCTCGCTGGAGGCGATCGAGAAGGCCGGCATCCGCCCGGAACAGATCGGCGTCGTCCTCGTCTCCACGATCAGCAACACCGTGCAGACCCCGTCGCTCGCCGCTCTGCTCGCCGAGCGCATCGGCGCGAACCCGGCCCCCGCCTACGACATCTCCGCAGCCTGCGCCGGTTACACCTACGGGATCGCCCAGGCCGACTCCTTCATCCGCTCCGGTCTCGCCGAATACGTCCTCGTCGTCGGAGCCGAGAAGCTGTCCGAGCTGGTCAAGGCGACCGACCGCAGCATCTCCTTCCTCCTGGGCGACGGCGCGGGCGCCGCGGTCGTCGGCCCCAGCGACACCGCCGGCATTTCGAAGACCGTCTGGGGCTCCGACGGCTCCAAGTGGGACACCGTCGGCATGGACAACCCGCTCGCCGCCTACCGCGATGGGACCGCCGAATGGCCCACCCTCCGCCAGGACGGCCCGTCGGTCTTCCGCTGGGCGGTCTGGGAGATGGCCAAAGTCGCCAAGCAAGCCCTCGCGGAGGCGGGCGTCCGGCCCGAGGACCTCGCCGCGTTCATCCCGCACCAGGCCAACATGCGCATCATCGACGAACTCGCCAAGCAGCTGAAACTGCCCGAGACCGTCGCGGTCGGCCGAGACATCGAAACCACCGGCAACACCTCCGCCGCGTCGATCCCTCTCGCCACCCACCGTCTGCTCGAAGAACACCCGGAACTGCACGGCGGACTCGCCCTGCAGATCGGCTTCGGCGCCGGACTCGTCTTCGGCGCACAGGTCGTGGTGCTCCCCTGACCTGCGCGAGCCCACCCCTAAACTGACCTACGGTCACTGACGAACACCCGAAAAACCCCTCAAGGAGAGAACTATGGCACTGTCCACCGCAGAAGTCCTCGCCGGCCTCGCCGAGCTTGTCAACGACGAGACGGGCATCGCGACCGACGCCGTCGAAATGGACAAGTCGTTCACCGACGACCTCGACATCGACTCCATCTCGATGATGACCATCGTCGTCAACGCCGAGGAGAAGTTCGACGTGAAGATCCCCGACGACGAGGTGAAGAACCTCAAGACCGTCGGCGACGCGGTCACCTTCATCGTCAAGGCGTCCGAGTAGTCAGCGCCCGCGCACCCCGTCCTCGTGGCGGACACCCCGGTCGGCGAACGTCGGCCGGGGTGAGCCCGGCACACACCTTACGGAACAGAGAAGCTCGTTATGACCAAGAAGATCGTCGTCACCGGAATCGGTGCCAGCACTCCCCTCGGCGGGACCGCCCGGGAGTCCTGGAACGCACTCCTCGCCGGCGAATCGGGTGTCCGCTCCCTTGAGCAGGACTGGGTCGCTCAGTACAACATCCCTGTCACCTTCGCCGCCCAGGCCAGGGTGCGTCCGGAAGGGGTGCTCTCCCGCCCCGAGGCGAAGCGCCTCGACCCCTCCAGCCAGTTCGCCCTCATCTCGGCCCGCGAAGCCTGGGCCGACTCCGGCATCACCGACGTCGACCCGCTGCGTGTCGGAGTCGACTATGCCACCGGCATCGGCGGGCTCTGGACCCTCCTCGACGCGTGGGACACCCTCCGCGAGCGCGGCCCCCGCCGGCTGCTGCCGATGACCATCCCGATGCTCATGCCCAACGCGGCCGCCGCCGCGATCAGCATGGCCATCCCCTCGCGCGCCTACGCCCGCACCGACGTGTCGGCCTGCGCCTCCAGCACCGAAGCCCTGGCGAACGCCTACGAGCACATGCAGCTCGGGCTCGCCGATGTCGTCATCGCCGGCGGCACGGAGTCGGTCGTCCACCCGCTCCCCCTCGCCGCCTTCGCGTCGATGCAGGCCCTCTCGCGCCGCAACGACGACCCAGCCGCCGCCTCGCGCCCCTACGACGTCTCCCGCGACGGCTTCGTCCTCGGCGAGGGCGCCGGAACGCTCATCCTCGAGACCGAGGAGCACGCACTCGCCCGCGGCGCCCGCATCTACGCCGAACTCGCCGGCGGCGCCGTCACCAGCGACTCCTACCACATCACGGCCCCCGACCCCGAAGGCTCCGCCGCCGCTCGCGCCATGATCGGCGCCCTCGACCAGGCCGGAGCGGCGCTCACCGACGTCGCCCACGTCAACGCGCACGCGACCAGCACCCCCGTCGGCGACATCGCCGAATACCGCGCACTGCTCCGCGTCTTCGGTGACCACCTCCCGAACATCGCCGTCTCGGCGACCAAGGCGGCCACCGGCCACCTCCTCGGCGGCACCGGCGCCATCGAAGCGATCTTCACCGTGCTCGCCCTCCACGAGCGCACTGCGCCGCCCACCATCAACCTCATCGAACAAGATCCTCAGATCCCCCTCGACGTCGTTACCAGCCCCCGCGACCTCGGCGACGGACCGCTGGTCGCCCTCTCGAACTCGTTTGGGTTCGGGGGGCACAATGCTGTTGCCGCGTTCCGGACGGTGTAGCGCGTCCGCTCTCACCGGATACGCCTCATGGTGCGAGGGACCTGCGCCGCCGTGCTGGTGGGGAGCGCGGTCGAAACGAAGACCGCTCAGCCGACCCCGTGCATCCAGACGACCGGCGCGAAGTCGCCGCCGTAGCGGAAGGGCTCGAGTTCGTCCTCCCAGGCCTGGCCGAGGGCGAGGCGGAGCTCTCGGTGCAGCTCAATGGGGTCCGCGCCGGCGAACTCCATCGCGGAGCGGATGCGGTCCTCCGGGACGACGGTATTGCCGACGCTGTCGGTCTGCGCGGAAAAGATGCCGAGTTCGGGCGTGTGCATCCAGCGGCCGCCGTCGACGCCCGGCGAGGGCTCCTCCGTGACCTCGTAGCGCACATCTGCCCAGCCACGGAGTGCGGAGGCGATGACCGCTCCCGTACCAACCGGACCCTCCCAGATGAACTCCGCGCGCTGCGCGCCGCGGAGGACGGGTTGCTCGACCCAGGCAAAGTTCACGGCACGGCCAAGAGCGCGACCTGTCCCCCACTCGAGGTGGGGGCAGAGCGCGCGGGGGGCGGAGTGCACGAAGAGCACACCCCGAGTCTGCTGCGCCACCATGGTGTTCTCCGTTCGTCCCGGTGCGTCTTCCCCAACGACCCGGACCACGGAACACCTGCGGTGCGCCTTCTTCGATTAGACGGTGGACAAGCCACCACGCCCGATGATGCAGGAGCCGTGCACCTGCGTCAAGGCGGCTCGCCGCCTTGCCTATACTCGGGTCGTCCGCGCCGCCGGACACCGCACACCGTCAGACGACCGCCGGGGAGGAAGCACCGTGTCCGTCCGCGACGGCCTGCTCGCCCTGCTCACGCTCGGCCCCGCCTACGGCCTGCAGCTGCACGCCGAGCTGCTCGACCGCGCCGCGCACCGGCGGCGGGTCAACGTAGGTCAGATCTATTCGACGCTCGAGCGCCTACGCGAGCGCGGCCTCGTCACGTCGGCCGGCTCCACCGACGACGGTCTCCCCCTGCACGCCCTCACCGACGCGGGCCGGACGGAGGCGAGCGCGTGGCTGAGAGGAGACGGAGCGTCCCCCGAGGAGGACTGGGACGATGTCCTGGACCGGGTGCTGCTGGCGTCGAGCCTGTCCGGCGCCGACCTGGCCGCCGTGCTCGACGCCTACGAGCCGCCCCCGTCCGGGAGCAATCCAGAGCGCATGGAGGACGGCACCACCGCCGCGCACCCGCAGCGACGCCTCGCCGCGATCGCCGTCCATCTGCGAAAGGAGGCGCTGGGCCGACTGCTCCAGGCCGCCCGGGACGAGCTCACCGGCGAGGGTCCGGCACGCGGCGTGCGCGGCTACGCTCAGGAGCGTCCGCGCCGCGGGCGTCGCGCCGTAAGTCGGGAGGAGACAGGCACGGGTGAGACAAGCACAGGTGCTGTCGCCTAAGGTTGTTCGCATGCCCCGTACCCCCCTCGGTCTCCGCGTCCCCTCTCGGGCGCGTCGGCGCCTCGTCGCCACGGGAGCGGGTACGGTCCTCGTTCTCTGTGCCGCCCTCGCCGCTCCCCTCTCGGCGTCTGCCGCGTACAACCCGTCCGACTACCCGTCGTGGTCCGATGTCGAGGCTGCGAAGTCGAGCGAAAGCGCCACCGCCGCCGAGGTCGACCGCATCACCGCCTTCCTCGCCGACCTGCGCGATCAGGCCGCTGCACTCACCGACGCTGCTATCAGCCGTGCCGCCGAGGCGGACGCCGCGCAGAGCGCCCTCGACGAGGCGACCCAGCGGGTGAGCGCCCTCGAGGAACGCGCCTCCGCCGCCCGCTCCGAGGCCGACTCCGCGAAGGAGCAGGCCGGCCGTCTCGCTGCGCAGCTCTACCGCAACGGCGGCACCGATACCACGCTCAACCTCCTCATCGGCGGTGAGCAGTCAAGCCAGCTCCTCTATCGCCTCGGCACGATGACGCAGCTCACACAGCAGACCAGCCGCCTCCAGACCGCGGCGCAGTCGACCGAGAACCAGGCCGTTTCCCTCGCCGCCCAGGCCGAGCAGGCCCGGAGCGAGCGGGTCTCGCTGGCCACGGCCGCCGCCGATGCGCTGTCGGCAGCCCGCTCCGCTCAGGCCGACGCCGACGCGAAGGTCGCCGAGCAGGAGAAGTACAGCCAAGAACTCTACACCCAGCTCGCCTCGCTGAAGAACACCACCGCCGAGGTCGAGAAGCAGTACTCCGACGGCCAGGACGCAAAGTCGGCCTTCGAGGAGCAGCAGCGCCTCTCCCGCCTCGCCGCCGAGGCCGAAGCCGCCCGACAGCGCGCCGCGTCCGCTCCGGCGGCGGGCGCTGCTCCGGCCGCACCCTCCGGCGGAGGAGGCGGAGGCGCCGTCGAACTCGGCGACGACGACCCGACCGGTGCGCGCAACAGCTCGGCAAAGACCATCGGCGCTCTCGGCGGCTACGCCGGCCGCACCGGTGGCCTCTCTCCCGCCGAAGCTCAGGACTACGCCCGCACGGCCGTCGGCCGCTTCGGCTGGGGAGCCGACCAGGTCGATCGCTGTCTCATCCCGCTGTGGAACGGCGAGTCCGGGTGGCGCTGGAACGCGCTGAACAGCTCCTCCGGCGCCTACGGCATCCCGCAGGCACTGCCTGCGAGCAAGATGGCCAACTCCGGAGCCGATTACCAGACGAACGCTACGACGCAGATCGACTGGGGCCTGTCCTACATCAAGAGTTCCTATGGCTCACCCTGCAACGCCTGGTCGAGCTGGAACAACCGTTCTCCGCACTGGTACTGAGCGTGCACTGGTACTGAGCGGGGCACTGGTACTGAGCGGGGCACCGGCACTGAGCGGGGCACCGGGCCTCATTTCGCCCGGTCGTAGGAGTCGACGACGGCGACGGTGACCGGGAAGTCGACCTCGCCCGCTCCGAACAGCGAGCGTCCGGCACGCACCGCGGCGTCGCGGACGATCGTGGCGACCCGCTCCGACACCTCCGCAGGAGCGTGCACGATCACCTCGTCGTGCAGGAAGTAGACCAGGTGGGCCCGGCCGACAGCGCCGCCCTCGGCACGCAATCGCGCCCGTAGCTCCCCCATCCAGCACAGCGCCCACTCGGCGGCCGTGCCCTGGACCACGAAGTTTCGGGTGAAGCGGCCCCACTCGCGCGCTCGTGTCGCGTCGGTCGCCAGTCCCTCGGGCCCGGGCGGCGAGCTGCGCCCGAGCCACGTCGAGACGCTCTCGCCGCGCTCCCCCGCCCGCGCCGCCGCCTCCACATGGGCGACCGAGCGCGGGTAGGCACGAGCGAGTCGCGGAAGCAGCCGCCCCGCCTCTCCGCTCATCGCTCCGTACATCGCGCCCAGCATCGCGACCTTAGCCCGGGGCCGATCGGGGATCACGCCCGCATCGACGATGCCCTGGTAGAGGTCGCGGCCCCGCCCCGCGGCAGCCATCGCGGAGTCACCCGAGAGTGCGGCGAGGATGCGCGGCTCGAGCTGTGCCGCGTCGGCTACCACGAGGTTCCAGCCGGGATCGGCGGTCACCGCCGCGCGGATCTGCCGCGGCAGCTGCAACGCGCCTCCGCCCGACGTCGCCCAGCGGCCGGTGACCACGCCACCGACCACGTACTCGGGGCGGAACCGCCCATCCCGCACCCACGCATCGAGCCAGGCCCAGCCGTTGGCGGTGAGCAGGCGCGAGAGCTTCTTGTACTCCAGGAGCGGCGGGACCGCGGGGTGCTCGATCGCCTGCAACTCCCAGGAGCGCGTCGACTCGACGGGCAGCCCTGCACGTCGCAGCGCCTTCAGGAGCTCAGTCGGCGAATCGGGATTGAGCTCGGGCGCGGCGAGTTCGTCGCGCAGGCGGACCGCCAGCGCCTCCAGTCGCGCCGGACGCCCACCGAAGAGCGGGCGAGGGCCGAGCAGCTCGGTGAGCACCCGGTCGTGCACGTCGGCGCGCCACGGCAGCCCCGCCTCGGCGATCTCGCGCGCGATCAGGGCACCGACCGATTCGGCGGCCAGCAACAGGCGGAGGCGGCCGGCCTCCGCGGCCCCCGCGAGCGCCTCCTCCTGCCGGGCCAGCTCAAGGACGGGGTCGAGCTCATCGGAACCGCCAGCCGCCTCCTCGAAGCCGATCAGCGTATCGAGAGCGGCAGGCGCGGCCGCTCCCGCATCCCAGGCGTCCAGGGGCGACCGCGCGAGGGCCGAACCGGTGACGGCCGAGGAGCGGCGGAGGATCGCGCGGGCCAGCCGGAGGTCGTGGCACCGCGCGACGAGCACCCCCGCCCCCAGCAACGCGGGATACCAGCGCGCGGTGTCATCCCACACCCAGCGCGGACGCTCCGCCTCCCGCTCGCGGACGAACGCCGCGAAGTCGGCGGGACCGCGACCGCTCCCCGCCTCTGCGCCGCTGCCAGGGTCGACGGCCTGCCACGCCCCGGTGGGGCCGCCGACGAGTGCGAGGAGCATCGGGCTATTCTCCCTCTCTGCCCCCCTTCCCTCTGCCCTTTCCCCTCTGCCCTTTCCCCTGTCCTTTCCCCCACGGCGGGTAGCCCGGAAAAGTCTTTTCCTGCGCGGTCGGCGGCTGGTGCTCCCAGAGCGCCACCGCGATTGTGTCCATCGAGCGGGAGTAGCCGACGAGCGTGCGCTTCTCGGGCTCAGCCGCCCAGGTCACCGCCCGGAACCAGGTCTCGCGTCTGCGGTCTCTCCGCAGCCGTGGCGAGCACGGTCGCCGCGGCGTACACTCGCAGAGTATCGAACACTTGTTCGACTGGCCAGCCTGGCCTGGCGAGTGAACGGGAGCACGACGATGGCAGTGATCGACGAGACGGCACTGGTCTCGACCGACGGCGAAGGGTTACCGATCGCGCTCGAATGGCGCGGCAGCAGCTACCGGGTCACCGACCGGCCGACGGTCTGGACGTGCACGAGCGCGTGGTGGGCGCCGCTTCAGGACTTCCGGCCGACCTTCGGGCGTCCGCCGGTCAGCATCGGCGGCTGGCGCTTCCAGGCGACGGACCTCACGACCGGCGGAGCGTTCGTGCTCGACGTGGTCGCGTCGACGGAGCCGCAGTGGAGCGTGGTACGGGTCTACGAGTAGCGCCGGGATCGGCCCGGCGCAGAGGCGATGCGGAGTGGATTACTTGTCGGCCGACCAGGGGGCCTTCGTCATGGCGATCAGAGCCGCGACTCCGGAAACGAGGCCGACACCGGCGATGGCGGACACGACGAGCCAGAGAACGAGTTCCATGAGTGCAGTCTATCCAGGCACGGAGGGGATCCTTTCCGCGCGGCCTTGACCCCCCGACGAGGGGATAGCCTGGGCAGAGTGACCGACGCCCCCACCCGTGCAAGCGTCGGACTGCGCTCGGAGCGCGGCCCGATCCTGCTGTCCCTGATGATCTCGACCGCCCTGGTCGCCCTCGACGCCACGATCCTCTCGACGGCCGTCCCGTCCATCGTCGCCGACCTCGGCGGGTTCGAGCAGTTCCCCTGGCTGTTCTCGATCTACCTGTTGGCCCAGGCCGTCTCGGTTCCCCTCTACGGCAAGCTCGCGGACGTCATCGGGCGAAAGCCCATCATGCTGATCGGCATCGCCCTGTTCCTGGTCGGCTCGCTCCTGTGTGGCCTCGCCTGGAGCATGCCCGCGCTCATCGCGTTCCGAGCGCTGCAAGGCCTGGGTGCCGGAGCGATCCAGCCGATGGGCATTACCATCGCGGGCGACATCTACACGGTCGCCGAGCGCGCGAAGACCCAGGGCTATCTCGCGAGCGTCTGGGGCATCTCCTCCGTCGTCGGGCCGACCCTCGGCGGCGTCCTCTCGGACCTCGGCGCGTGGCGCGGCATCTTCCTCGTCAACATCCCCCTCTGCCTGCTCGCGGCGTTCCTTTTGATGCGCAGCTTCCACGAGACCGCGCGCGGCGAGAAGCAGCGGATCGACGTGGCGGGCGCCTGCGTGCTCGCCGTCGGCACCGCACTGCTGATCCTCGGACTACTCGAGGGCGGCAGCGCGTGGCCGTGGCTCTCCCCCGTCGGCGTCGGAGTGTTCGTCGTCGCAGCGCTCGCCTTCGTCTGCTTCGTCGCGATCGAGCGGCGGGCGGCTGCCCCCGTGCTCCCGCTGTGGGTGCTGACGCGGCGGGTGCTGATCTCGACCAGCCTGGTCTCGGTGATGGTCGGCGCGATCACGCTCGGCATCACCTCCTACTTCCCCACGTTCGCGCAGGGGGTGCTGGGCAGCTCCGCCCTCGGCGCGGGCTTCGCGGTCGCCGCCATGACCCTCGGCTGGCCTGTTGCGGCAAGCCTGTCCGGGCGGCTCTACCTACGGATCGGCTTCCGCAACACGGGCTTTCTCGGAGCGGGACTGGTCGTGATCGGCACAGCGCTGACCATCCTGCTCGGCGCCTCCTCGACGCTCTGGGAGATCGCGGGCTTCTGCGTGCTGATCGGCGCAGGGATGGGCCTCGTGGCGACCCCGACGCTGATCCGGGCGCAGTCGAGCGTCGACTGGAACGAGCGCGGAGTGGTCTCCTCGACCAACTTCTTTGCCCGGAACATCGGTAGTGCCGTCGCCGTGGCGGTGTTCGGCGCAATCGTCAACGCGTCGGCTGGCGCCGGCGTGCCCGCGCCGGCCGACCTCGCCGAGGGCACCCGCTTCGTCTGCATCGCGCTGACGGTGCTCGCCGTGGGCATGCTCATCGCGGTGTGGGCGATGCCGAAGGAGCGCCGGCCCGAGCCCGACGCGGCCTAGCCCGACTATCCGTCAACCGGCGCGGCGCGCCACGGCCGTCGCGCGCAGACGATCGCGGTGACGGCGGCGCACACGGTGCGTCCAGCGTTGCAGCGACGACCCCATGCCCGGGTGCCGCGCCAGCGTGTGCAGTGCGCGATCGAAGCGGCGGAGCAGGTCGGCGAAAGCGCCGAAGGGACGCGCCGAAATGCCGACCTCAAGGTGACGGTCCAGGACGATCCGGTGCCGCAGTCCCAGGTGCACGCTGATCTCGACGTCGTCGTGCACGTAGGCATCGTGCCGGTGCATCTCCTCCGCGATCTCCTCCCACGCCGAACGCCGGACGGCGCAGTTCGAGCCGAAGAGCGGCCAATTGGCCAGCGCCGAGCCCATCAGTACGAAATACGCGTCCATGTAGGCGACCCGCGCGAGCACCCGGGCGACGGGGCCGAGTTCGTCGAAGCGGCCGGGACCGGTGACCGCTCCGACGTCCGGGTCGGCGAAGTGGCCGGCGAGGCGCGCCAGCCAGTCCGATCCCGGGCGGGAGTCGGCGTCGAGGCGTGCGAGCACATCGCCCCGAGCCTCGTCGAAGCCGTGCGCCGTGCTCGCCGGGATTCCGGCCCCGTCATGCTGCACCACGCGGGCGCCCGACGCGCGGGCGACCGCGGCGCTGTCATCGGTACTCCCGTCGTCCACGACCACAATCTCGAGTGGGGCGAGCGTCTGCTCGCGGAGAAGCTCGAGCAGCTGCTCGAGGTGACGGGCGTCGTCCTTCACAGGGACGACGACCGAAATTCGCCGGTGATCCATCCGCCCAGTCAACGCGATTCTGGCCGGCATCGGGGGTACCGCCACACCTGTCGGCCGCCCGCGACTCCTTCCCGCCGGGTACTCTCGAGGGGGTGCTTCGGCGGGCGGGGCGCCTGCTCCGGATGGAGGTGACGCGCGTGTGGTTCCGGCGTCGACGCAGGTTCAAGATGGAACCGTACGACCCCGATGAGAACCCGTCGCGCGAACCCGCCTCCGTTGAGGAGGCCGCCGAAGAGGGCCTGATGCTCGCCCAGTACGCGAGCCGGATGGCCGTGAAGAACCGGGTGCTGATGGACGGCCTCGGCGCCGACGTACCCTTCGACGTCGACCGCTACTCCGTCGTCGCTGTGGAGGAGCTCGAGAAGCTGGCCCGCGAATCTGAGGCGGCCGCCAAGCGCCTGCGCAGCATCACCGCCGACGTCTCCTCGGTAGGTGGCCGCTCCGACCATGTGCACGACTACCGCTCGGCGGACGTGGACAACCTCGATCACCGCGAGCGGCTCTCGCTCCTGGTCGCCGAATCTCTGCACCAGCGCGCCCGGGACCGCGAGTACCTCGCCACGCTCGTCGATGACGCTCGTCAGGACGCCTGGCGCGAGTTGGCCCAGTCGATCGAAGAGACCCTCGACCGCACGACGCGCCTGGACCCGGAGGCCGAGGAATACCGCCGCGACCGCTCGGTGCGGATGGCGCTCGTGATCGTGGACGACCTGGCCAAGCTGGCGGAGGAGCGCGGCGTCAGCCTCGAGGGCTGATGGGGTACGGGTTCAGGCCCAGCCGGCCCGGAACGATTCGGTCGCCTCGGCCGAGCGCTCACGCACCGACTCCAGCAGCTCCTCCATCGTGGCGCTGCGGAGGAACGCGAGTCGGTCGAACTCGGTGACCGGCGCGACGCCCGCAAGCTGCCAGGCGTGCGCGGCCGGATCCTCGGCCAGTTCGACGACCGCTCCGTAACGCTGCTCGACGAACTCGCTCGCCACCGCCAGTGCCGTGCGGACCGCCGACTCCGCCGCCGCCAGCGCGGGAGCGTGCTTCTCGTCCCACTCCAGATCGGGCAAGGGGCGGACCTCGGCGCGTGGGTACGGGTCATCCTCGTACCAGCGGACAACCTCGAACCGCTCCTCGCCGACCGAATCGAGCGTGACGAACGACTCGGCGCCGTCGATGTTCAGGATGCGCGCCCGCGCTCCGACCGCGAACCGCTGGTCGCCGCCGCCCACCTCCTGGCCGCGCTCGATGAGGACGACCCCGAACGCGAGAGTCTCGTCCTCGAGGACATCGCCGAGCATCCGCAGGTATCGCGGCTCGAAGAGCCGGAGTGGGAGCGGCATGTGCGGCAGGAGCACGGAGCCGAGCGGGAACATCGGAAGATCAGGCACGGGATCAGGCAATCACGTCGAACGGGGAGCAGCCAGTACGGGCGCGGCGGGGCGGGACGTGCTAGCGGTTCGGCGGCGGCGAGGTGCGGGTTTCGACTGCTGGGGGGCTTAGCGGATGCAGGCGGCCTTCGAGTCAGGGTCACAGAAAACAACTGTGGGATCAGAGAACACCGCATAGATGAGCGCGCAGACACCAATGCCTGTCATTGCCACGCCGATGATGATCGCCGCGATCACGATCGCCCGCCCGCGAGCGCGACCATCGCGAATAAGGCGAAGGGCAAGAACTCCGAACATGACGTTGAACGGCGCAATCGGCAGCAACGCAACCAATCCCAACCATGCGAACGGCTTCACTGCCTCACCCGACGAAGCAGACCTATTGGTCTGCTTCGTCGCTGTGGATGCGACAACCTCCTCTGCCTTCGTCAGCTCCTTCGCATAGCGGTTCATCGCCGAGTCGAAGATGACCCCACGCCACCGTCGACCAGGGAGACGCGCGGCGAACACGGCCAGGATGACGAACGGGCCGGATAGCACGATGACGGTGAAGAGCAACATTGACCGTGCGATCGGCCCGATATGGAAGGCGTCATCGACCACTCCGGAGCTAAACGCAGCGGTAGTGGTGGCCAACGACAATAATGTGCCCACGAGCACCAGTGCGAACACTAGGCCCGCCGCCGCCGCGACCTTCCGTCCGATGAGCCGGTAGATGAGTTCGCTGAGAGCGAAGTACCCGATAGTGTTCACGACAACGATCGTTAATAAACGAGCCAATGCGGCCGTTTCGTTCGGAGACGGCACGATCAACAGACCGAGAATCCAGAGAACTACCGGTACTAGGACGAAGGCAATGAACTGTTGTGACACACGAACCTTCCATGAAAGCGCCGAGGAAGGCTCTCCGGCTATCACTTGCTTCAGCCGCTCCACCTCCCGATGGCGCTCGGCCCAGAGCAGATTGTCATTCGAGAGTTCACCGAGACGCATTTCCGCCGCTGCCGCCCAGTAGGCGAATCCGATCCCGAGCAGTGCAGGTAGTATCATCCGCATGATCGGAACTCGATACGGCCCATCGGACACGGCCGACGACCAGTACGACCACACGGTAACGCTGAGCGAGAGCAAGACGCATATCCGCGCAATGGCGGCGACGATCGACTTGCTCGCCAGCTCCCGTGCGATCGTCGATGGCGCCTCCGATGCGCCGAGCCGGAAGGTGGTCGGCGCGAACCAAACAGCCAGAATAACCGCGAGTAACGCGCTGAAAGCCGTGGTCAAGGCCGACCCACTTGACGGCGCCATCACAAGCTCGGGATTGCTTGTAGCCGCCGGAAGGTCGCGTTGCAAGCTCTGCGTCACCGAGAAGACACCAAAGACAATAGCGGCGACAAGAACGACCACTGCATTAGATAGCACACTCGAGCGGACTTTACGCCGAAACATCAAAGACTCTTCGTGAATACTGAGAGCTAACTCATTGGTATAGCTTTCGCCCGGAGGTATCGGTGACATTTCGTGCTCCTACGGGAGCACCGTGCCCCATCGTGAAGAAGAGTGCACAAAATCGCGGTTCACTATCACAGCGAATGGTACCGCTCCGCCGTCACCGCTGGCGAGTAGGCTGTCTTCTCGCGGTCGACGACGGACCGTACACGACGGCATCTTCAACCATCGTCGCCCCGTACCCTGACGCGATTGATGGCGCTCATCCGCAGATACAGGGCGGAAATGATCACCAGGGATCCGGCCGCAACTCCCACCTTTTCCGCCGGGGAGAGCCCGTTTTTCACGGCGAAGACCGGAACGGCCACTGCGGCGACGATGATACCCGCAGTCGCGCCTTGTCTTATCTGCAACAGTGGCCTCACGACGACACACACTCCGGATACCCGAGCTGTTGCACATGGATACGCAACTTACCTTCACACACGCCGTTACTCGCGATGTGTTTCTTCTTCATCGTTTCTTCGCCTCACTTCGCGACCATGCCGTCCACTCGTTTCACTGGAAAACGCTCCCATCCCAGCCGTCTCGGTGGTCTCCACATCTCCTTCGGATCTACTTTTCTGGGCAGGTCGTTCAGGAGGCATGTCATACGTGACCCACTTAGTGAGCACGGCGTTTGCGTCGTAGAGGGATCGAGCGGTCGTGTTGTCAGTGCTCGTAATCCACCGCACCACGGTGGCGTCATGCTCTCCGGCAAAGCGTCGTGCCTTGGCGAGGAGTGCCGCGCCAATACCGTGACGCCTATAGTCAGAATCGGTAAAGAGATCATCGAGGTATACTCCTATCGAACCGCTGGACGGCCGCGCAAATACGCGCAAGTTCGCGAGCCCCACTGCGTTGCCCTCTGCGTCGATTGCGATAATGCCATAGATGGAGTGACCCCCCGAGAGCACCCAACTCCAAACGCGATTGACGATCACCTCATCAGGAGCAAGTTCATAGAAATCCCGATAGCTGTGGTAAAGGCGCTTCCATGTGGCCTCATCGCCTTCCGCTACTGGGCGGATAACAAGGTCATTAGTCAACATAATCTCGACTCCATTTCTCGTTTCAGGCGATGCAAAGTTTGCGCCTGATTTCATTGGATGATGGTCGCCACTTCCCCGATGCCAGCGGCCGCGCGTCGTTCCGCTTCTCCAGGCGAGGCTCCGGTGTAGATCGCGTACCCCTCAGATGCTTCGCGGGCGGACGGGCTGAAAGCCGTCGCGGCGGAGCAGGTCCTTCACGGGGTCATGCTCGTCGTGCACGTAAGCGCGCGCCAAGAGGTTATTGAAGCCACGCGCCAACTGCTCGTCGACGGGGACAGTGAGCAGCTCGGGCGGATCCTGACGCAGGAGCAGGCTGTTCGCGGCGAAGATCGCGGTGCGCTTATTCCCGTCCATGAACGGCTGAGCTTTCGCAAGCGTCACGAAGAGATCGAGCGCCTGCTCGCGTCGGGACACCGCAGCGAGCCCGCGTTCGACGATCTGTTGGAGGCCCACGTCGTCAACCGCCTCCGGCTCGTGCCGACCGAATCGGGTGGACACGCCGATGCGGTCGGACGTGCGGCGGAGCCGACCCGGGTGCAGCGAGCCGCTGCGGGTGAGGGTGCCGTTAATCTCGCGCACATAACCCGCGTCGATCGGGCACGCCCGGTTCTCGATGATGAAGTGGGAGGCGTCCCTCAGATCCTCGAGAAGCGCCAGATCGGCGCGGGAGGTCACTCCGGAGAGATCACCGGAGCGAAGAAAGCTCTCGGTGTCGAGCCACCCCGTGGCCAGGCCGTCGAAGACGCGGCCCGACGAGTAGACGACGGCTGCGAGGTCCGCGACAACGAGATCCACCATGATCGGATCCCTTCTCGGACGCCAGCCCCGTATCGGTCTTTCGGTTGATCGGGACTGCGACGTAGGGCGTACGGGACTTGAACCCGTGACCGACGGATTATGAGTCCGCTGCTCTGACCAGCTGAGCTAACGCCCCGCGGCGGCCGACCGTGCGCCCGTCAGGAGGCGGCTGGTGCGGACGCTGCGTCGGTGGCCGGATCGGCCACCGGCTCCCCACGATACAGGCTCTCGAACGTGCTGATTGTGCGGTTGATGTCGTGCGCCGCGACGATGCGGAGGGAGGCGCGCTTCATCGCCTCGAGGTCCTCCTCGTCAGCGGTGAGCACCGCGGTCAGACCCTCGGCCAGGGCCTCAGCGCTGCCCGGAGCGAAGAGGTAGCCGTTCTCGCCGTCATGCACGAGGTGCGGGAGAGCCATCGCGTCGGCGGCGACAACGGGGAGGGCCGACGCCATCGCCTCCATCGTCGCAATGCTCTGCAGCTCGGCGATCGACGGCATGGCGAACACGGTGGCGCGGGTGTACGCCTCTTTCAACTCGGCGTCCGCGACATAGCCGGTGAAGTGCACGCGGTCGGCGATGCCGAGGGTCGAGGCGAGTTGCTGGAGATGGCGCATCTGATCGCCGCCGCCGACGATCTCGAGCTTCGCGTCGAGCGACGGGTCGAGCAGGGCGACCGCTCGCAGCAGGACGTCGATGTGCTTCTCGCCGGTCACGCGGCCGACGAAGAGGATCGTGTTGCCGGAGCGCGCCGTGAAGTCGGGCGTGTAGTTGTCGGCATCGATGCCGCAGGAGATGGAGTGCACGCCCTGCAGGCCCGTGTACTTCTCGAGGAACTGCGCGGCCTTGCTGGTCGGCGTCGTGACCGCCTCGGCGCGGCCGAAGGTGCGGCGCGCGGCCCGCCACGCCATAGCGACGGCCTTGGCCTGGACGGCCTTGGGCAGCAGGGTGAACTCGAGCATGTTCTCCGGCATGAAGTGGTTCGTGCCGACGATGCGGATGCCGCGCTTGGCCGCCTCGATGCCGAGTCCTCGACCGACGATGATGTGCGACTGGAAATGCACGACGTCGGGCTTCACCTCGTCGAGGATGCGCGCGCTGTTCTGGCGGATCCGCCACGGCAGCGCGAAGCGCAGCCAGTCGTGCGGATACCAGCGCCAGCTGTAGAGGCGGTGCACGATGATCCGCCGCCCCTCGTGGATCTCGACCCGGGTGCCGCTCCAACCGTCGGCCGAGGGGGCGACGACGTGCACCTCGTGGCCGCGCTGCTCGAGCCCGGCGGCGAGGCGCTCGGCGAACTTGGCGGCTCCGTTCACGTTGGGGGCGAAGGTGTCGCAGCCGATCACGACCGTCAGCGGTCGGGATTCGGGCGACACTGAGCGGGACGCGTCGCGGGGATCTGGCACAGGCGGGATCCTATCGGTGTCGTGACGCTCGAGGAGAGAAGGGAGCGATCGGCGGAGGTCGTTCGGTTTCTGGGCTCACGGCGCTGATCCATTGTAGGCAGGGCAGTTCTCCGCCCCGGGATCCCGCGCCGTCAGCGTGCCTGCGGGTGGTGCTTGGCGAGAAGGAAGACTCCCGAAATGGCGACGCCGCCGGCCACCACGAAGAGCGGCACCGCCCACGGAGCCGCGTACTCCGCCTCCCCCAGCACGATGATCCCGATCGCCACGGCGACCAGTGGGTCGATGACGGTCAGACCCGCGACGACGAGGTCCGGCGGACCGGACGAGTAGGCGTTCTGCACGAAGTAGCCGCCGAGCGCGGTCGCGGCGATCAGCGCCACGATGCACACGGTCGTCAACGGATCGAACTCGCCGTACTTGATGCGGTTGAGCACGACCTTCGCGAGCGTCGCGACGAAGCCATACACCACTCCCGCCCCGACGATGTAGAAAATCGCTTTCGCCCCGCGGCGGAAGACGCGAAAGGCGATCACGAACACCGTGAGGACCACGGCGAGGATCACCAGGATCGTGACGAGTTCGGGAGTCTTGATCGACTTGTCGACGGCGTTGAAGGCGGCGACGAGGACGAAAGTGCCCACGCCGCCCACGCAGAGCACGACGGCCCGGATCGACGCCGCATTCAGCCGCACATGGCTGACTCGCGCATTGACGACCGTCGTGATCACGAGCGCAACGGCTCCGAGCGGCTGCACCACGATGAGCGGCGCGAAGCCCAGGCTGGTCAGCTGGAAGACGATCGCGAGGCCTAGGAGCAGCGTGCCGACCACCCACGACGGCCGGGAGAGCAACGCTACCAGCTGGCCCCCGCTGAGCCCGGCGGAGCTGGAACGCTTCGAGAAGCGCTCGACCTTCGCGACTCCGCGGTGCTGGAACTGCGCGCCCAGGGCAAGGAACACCGCGCCGACGAGGGCGATCGGGATGCCGATGAATTTCCCCGGGTCGTTGAGGAGTTCGGCGAGGTCGGCGGGCATAGATTCGACCCTACCTAGATCGTTCTCAGGAGTCTTCCGACTCACGGGCGACCCGACAACCGGGCGATACCCTGTCCCTCATGGCCGTCCTTCCCATCCGCATTGTCGGCGACTCCGTCCTGCACTCGCCCGCCTCTCCCGTCACGGAGTTCGACGACACCCTTCGCACGCTCGTTGCCGACATGTTCGAGACGATGGACACCGCGCCCGGAGTCGGCCTCGCCGGCCCGCAGGTCGGTGTCCCCCTGCGCCTGTTCGTCTACGACTACGCCGACGACGACGGTTCCCCCCGCCGGGGTGTCGCCATCAACCCGGAGCTGTTCGTCACGCCGACTCCGCTCGGCGAGGCCGACGAGGACACGGAGTCGGAGGGATGCCTGTCCTTCCCCGGCGAGCGCTTCCCGCTGCGCCGCTCCGAGCGCGCGATCCTCCGCGCCGTCGACCTGGAGCACAAGCCCTTCGAGATCATCGCCGACGGCTGGTTCGCCCGCGTTTTCCAGCACGAGTTCGACCACCTCGACGGCGTCCTGTATGTCGACCGCCTTGAGCACGAGTACCAGAAGTCGGTCGCGAAGATTACCCGCAAGCGCGGCTGGGGCGGCCCGGGCGTCTCGTGGCTGCCCGGCGAGGAGCATCTCGAGGACTGACGCCATACCGAGGACTGACGCGGGCCCGAGGACTGACGCGGGCCCGAGGACTGACGCCGTCCCGAGGACTGACTCAGGCGAGGTCCACCCCGTGCACGCCGTTGTGGTGGCGGATCGCGGGGAAGGAGGCGGTGACGCTGCGGCCGACGCCCGGCGTCCGCTTCTCGGTCACGTCGCCACCGAAGAGGGCGGCGCGCTCGCGCAGCTCGGCGAGTGCGGGACTGTCGATCCGCTCGGTGAGCGAGCGCAGATCGGCGTCGAGGGCGCTCGCGTCCTGCTCCGCCGCTGCGTGCTGCTCACGGTCGTCGTCCACCTCGACGCGCAGGCCCGTTGTGGTCCAGCGCGAGCTGATGCGTACCTCGGTGCCCGGGCCTCCAGTGGCCAGCGCCGAGTCGAACGCGTACTCGAGCACGCGGAGCACGGCCACCTCGGCACCGTCCTGCAGCACGAATGGCTCGCCGAACGATTCCTCGCGCACCCTGAGCCCGCGCTCGCGCGCGTCGTCGATCAGCGAGACGGAGCCGCCGGTGCGCGGCAGGTCGCCCGGATCGACGGAGGCGACGGTCGCGATGCGGCGCAGCTGGGCCAGCGAGGCCTCGGCAGCCCGCACCGCCCGCCGCGCCGAGCGGGCAGCGGCGGCGGGGTCGCGGTCGATGGTGAGGCGGACGCTCTCGGCCTCCTCGACGACAAGCGCGGCGCTGCGGACGGCGATCTGCTCGAGCTCGCCGACGATGCGCAACCGCGCCTCCTGCTCACCGACGGCCAGCTCGAGGCGCACGACCCGCGCCGACGACTCAGCCCGGCTCTCCGCGGCACGGCGCGCATTGCCGGCGGTGCGACGCCAGAGGACGACGGCCGCCACCAGGGCGATCAGGGCGATAACGAGGACGACTTCGAGCACGACGGCCTCCGGGGAAAGGGACGGGTTTGGCGCGAGGGCGCCGGTGAGAGATCGTACCCGCGTGCCGGATCCCGGACCTGAGCCCGCGGAGGGGGTTGCGGAGGCGTCAGCCCCCGGAGCGCACGGAGCGCGCCACGGTAAAACGCCGGTCGCGCGCCACGACCGTGGTCCGCCCGACCGCGCGCCGTAGCTCGACCGGGTGAGCGAGGTGGGAGTTAAAGACCGTCCACAGCACGCCCCCGGGCCGTAGCACGCGACCGGCCGCGCGGAGCATCCTCCGGGCGACGAGGTCGGTGACGGCGCCGTCGGAGTGGAACGGCGGGTTGCAGAGCACGACATCGACCGAGGACGGTTCCAGAGTGGAGGCGTTGTCGTCTCGGAGGACACGGACGGCGATTCCGTTGGCCGCAGCGGTCGCCCGGGCGGACTCGACGGCGGCGCGGGAGCTGTCGGTCGCCGTCACCGCGAGGTCGGGTCGCCCGCGGGCGAGCACCGCGGCGAGCACGCCGGTGCCGCAGCCGAGGTCGAGGGCGACGCCGGCGGGAAGGGAGTCGACATCGAGCGCGGCGAGCAAGGTACGGGTGCCGAGGTCCAGGCGTGCGCCGGCGAAAGTGCCGGGCAGCGCGACGACGTCGAGGTCGAGCTCGTCGAGGCGGCGGCGCTCAGGCCCGGGGGCAGGCGCTGGGTCATCGAGCGCCTCACTCGCGAGCAGGGCACGCGACTTCTGCCGGGCGAGCGAGACGTCGATCCGGCCGTAGCGCGCGGCGAGAACATCGTTCATCGTGCGAGTCATGTGCTTGATGCGGCCAGCGCCGATCAGAGTCGCCGCAGGGTTCGCGAGTGCCGTCTCGGCGGCGACGGCGGCCAGGGCGTCGAGCGAGCGCGGCAGACGCAGGAGCACCGTCTCGGCGCCACTGACGGCCGCGGCGACGGAGTCGACGATGTCGATCGGTGCGGGATCAACTCCGGAAGCGCGCACCGCCTCGAGGTTCTGGGCGAGAGCGCGCTCGGCGGTGATCGAGTCGTGCACGACGCGCACGGGTCGGCCGTCGGCGGCAAGAGCGAGGCTCAGCGCGCCGTAGGCGTCGCCCACGACGGCGATGCGGCCGCGGTCGGGGACGAGTTCGAGCAGCAGGCGGTCGCTCGCATCGACGGCGACCAGATCGGGCGCCTCAACGTCGGGCCGGCGGCGGAGGAGGGCGAGCACGTCCTCGCGCATCGCGCCTCCGATCCTCGGTCCGCGCCAGCGGCGGCGTCTTGTCCGCCGGCCGCACGAGGTCACAAAAAAGGGCCCGAGAGTGGAGTCCCGGACCCTTCGCTCCCCGACTTGGACTCGAACCAAGAACCTACCGGTTAACAGCCGATTGCTCTGCCAATTGAGCTATCGAGGATTATCCGACCACCCAGAGGCGATCAGCGCGGTACTACTTTAGCAAACTCTCCGCGAACGCCAAATCGGCGTCGCCTCAGTAGCCCGCGGCCGGATCGGCGCGAGCCGGTCACGGCTCGGCCGCCTCGACGCGCTGAGCCCGGGAGGCGTCGAAGCGCTCGTACTCGGCGAATGCGGCGCCGAGCTCGCGGACGTAGGGGTGACGTGCCTCGAGCAGCACGTCCAGTAGCGGCCCGTAGGCGACCACCTCGCCGCCGACCAGGACGGCGATCCGATCGGTCGCGCGGCTCAGCACGTCGATGTCGTGGCTGACCACCACGGCCGCGAAGCCCTCCTGACGTCGCAGATCGGCGAGCAGGTCGACGATGGATTCGCGAACCGTCGCGTCGATGCCCGAGGTCGGCTCGTCGGCGATCAAGACCTTCGGCCCGAGCACCAGTGAGCGCGCGACGGCCACACGCTGACGCTGGCCGCTGGAGAGTTCGTAGGGATAGCGGTCCAGGAGGAACAGCGGGAGGTGTACGGAGTCGAGCAGGGTCGCCACTCGCACGGCCGCCGCCTTGGGGTCGTAGTGGCGGTCGCGGAGCAAGATCGGCTCGGCGATCGCCTCCGAGACGGTCAGCTCGGGTCGCAGGGTTGCTCCGGCGTCCTGCGCGAGGTGCGCCACGTCGACGGTGAAGCGCTTGAGGTCACGCGCGGGGAGCGAGCGGAGGCGGTGACCCGCGACCGTCGCGTCCCCTCCGATGATCACGGGGCGCATGCGGGCACCGTCGTGTCCCAGGCCGTCCCCGCCGAGCACACGGGCGAGCGTGGACTTGCCGGAGCCGCTGCCGCCGAGGATCCCGAGCACCTCCCCCGGCTCCACCCGGAGGCTCACCCCCCGCAGCGCCGTCCACCGGCGGCTGATGCCGCGCGGCGGATACTCGACGCTGAGGTCGTCGATGACGATCGGGGCTGGATCCTCGGCCGTGCGGCTCACGGGCGGCGCTCCGCCTCGGTGATGCTGCGTAGCAGCTCGCGCCGCGACGCCTGTTCGACCGGATCGGGTACGGGCAGGGAGGCGAGCAGACGCTGCGTGTACGGGTGCTTCGGCGCGGCGAGGACCTCAGCTCCGGTCCCCTCCTCGACCAGCTCGCCGCGGTAGAGCACGGCGATGCGGTCAGCGAGCAGGTCGACCACGGCGAGGTCGTGGCTGATGAAGAGCGAGGCGAAACCGAACTCCCGCTGCAGCTCGGCGAAGAGTTCGAGCACGCGGGCCTGCACCGACACGTCCAGCGCCGAGGTCGGCTCGTCGGCGATCAGCAGCTTCGGCTCGAGCGCGAGGGCACGAGCGAGGCTGGCGCGCTGGCGCTGGCCGCCGGAGAGCTCGTGCGGGTACCGGTCGCCGTAGGAACGTGGCAGCTGCACCGCCTCGAGTAGCTCGTCGACGCGCGAGCGGGCCGCGGCGGCGTTCCCGGCCCGTCCGTGCACAATCAGGGGCTCGGCCACGCCCTCGGCGATGGTGAGCAGCGGGTTAAAGCTCGACCCCGGATCCTGGAACACGAAGCCGATATCACCGCGGACTGGCCGGAAGGCGCGCTCGCGGATGCCGCGCATCTCCTTGCCGAGGACCGTCAGCGAGCCGCCGGTGACCGGGGTCAGGCCGGCGATGGCGCGCCCGATCGTGGTCTTGCCCGAGCCGCTCTCGCCGACCAGGCCGAGCACCTCGCCCGCGCGAATGCGGAGCGAGACACCATTCACCGCCACGAAGCCGGGGCGGCCGAGTCGGCCGGGGTACTGGATCCGCAGGTCCTCGGCGGCCACCAGCGTCTCGGTCTCAGGGGCCTCGGCGCGCTCGATCGCGCGGACGCGCGCGCGTTCGACGCCCTGGCCCACATGCGGGACGGCGGCGAGAAGCGTCCGGGTGTACTCGGCCTTCGGCGCGGAGAACAGCTCGGCGACGCTCGCCTCCTCGACCAGCTCGCCCTGGTACATCACGGTGACGCGGTCGGCCAGATCCGCGACGACGCCCATGTTGTGGGTGATCAGCACGATCGAGGTCCCGAACTCGTCGCGGCACCGGCGGAGCAGGTCGAGGATCTCGGCCTGCACGGTCACGTCGAGCGCGGTGGTCGGCTCGTCCGCCACGATCAGTCCGGGGTCGAGCACGAGTGCCATCGCGATCACGACGCGCTGCTTCTGCCCGCCCGAGAACTGATGCGGGTAGTAGTCCACCCGCTTCTCCGGCTCCGGGATGCCGACGGTCCGCAGCACCTCGATCGAGCGCTTCCGCGCCTGCTTCGTCGAAACGGAGCCGTGAGCGCGCAGCCCCTCCGCGATCTGCCAGCCCACGGTAAAGACGGGGTTGAGCGCCGCAGCGGGCTCCTGGAAGACCATTGCGACGTCGGTGCCGCGCAGCTCCCGGAGTCGGGCCTTCGGCACGGAGACGACATCGGTCGCCGCGCTGCCGTCCTTCTTCGAGAGCAGCACCACGCCGGCAGCGGTGGCCGTCTCCGGCAGCAAGCCCAGGATGGTCTTCGCCGTCACGGTCTTGCCGCTCCCGGACTCGCCGACGATCGCCAGCACCTCACCGCGCTCGACGCGCAGACTCACGCCGGCGACGGCGCGAACCGCCCCGTGATCGCTCGCGAAGGCGACCTCGAGATCAGTGATGTCGACGATCGGACGCGCGGCGGCGTCCCGGACGATGCGCTGGTCGCTCATCGCGTCCCCTCCACTCCGGCGACGGGGTCATGCCCCGGCGTCTCCAGGCCGTCGGCAGCGAGTACGCCGCCCGGCACGACGGACGTCGCGGCGACGTCGCCGGCACCGGCCGCCACCGCACGCCGACCGCGCAAGCGCGGGTCGGCGAGGTCGTTCAGGCTCTCGCCCACGAGGGTAATACCCAGTACGACGAGCACGATAGCGAGCCCGGGGAAGACCGAGGTCCACCAGATGCCGCTCGTGACGTCGGACAGCGCTTTGTTGAGGTCGTAGCCCCACTCGGCGGCCGAGGTCGGCTCGATGCCGAAGCCGAGGAAGCCCAGGCCGGCGAGGGTCAGGATCGCCTCAGAGGAATTGAGCGTGAAGATCAGCGGCAGCGTGCGCGTGGCGTTGCGCAGGACGTGGCGGAACATGATCCGCGACGTCGATGCTCCGATGACCTTCGCCGACTCCACGAACGCGTCCCCCTTGATCCGCACCGTCTCGGCCCGGATTACCCGGAAGTACTGCGGGATGTAGACCACCGTGATCGAGACCGCCGCGGCGACGATGCCCGCCCAGAGGTTCGATTGGCCGCCCGAGATGACGATCGACATCACGATTGCTAGGAGCAGGGTGGGGAACGCGTAGATCGCGTCGCAGATCACGACGAGCACCCGGTCGAGCCAGCCGCCGAGGTAGCCGGAGACGAGGCCGAGGAACACGCCGAGGAAGATCGACAGGACGACGGCGACGACGATGACGAGGAACGCGGTCTGTGCACCCCAGATCACCCGCGAGAGCACGTCGTAGCCGCCGACGGTCGTGCCGAGCAGGTGCTCGCCGCTCGGCGGCTCCTGCGCGCCGAACGACTCATCGCCCGAACGCAGCTGTGAGTAGCCGTAGGGAGCGATCAGCGGAGCGAAGAGAGCGACCAGCAGGAACACGCCGCTGATGATCAGGCCGGTGACGAGCATCCCCCGCTGGAGGCCGACGCTCTGACGGAGTTGGCGGAGGACCGGCAGGCGGTCGACGAGGCGGCGGCGCGGGCTCGCCGGGGCGGTGATGCTCATGCTCAGTACCTCACTCGCGGGTCGATGAGCGCCGCGATGACGTCGACGATGAAGTTGGTCAGCGCCACGATCACGGCGAGCAGGGCGACGATGCCCTGAACGGCCACGAAGTCGCGGGCCTGGAGGTACTCGGCCAGCTGGAAGCCAAGGCCCTTCCACTCGAAGGTGGTCTCGGTGAGGACGGCGCCGCCGAGCAGCAGGGCGATCTGCAGGCCGATCACGGTGATGATCGGGATGAGCGCCGGCCGGTAGGCGTGCGTGCGGACCAGGCGGAACTCGCTCACTCCGCGCGAACGAGCCGCGTCGACGTAGTCGGTGCCGAGGGTGCCGATGACGTTGGTGCGCACCAGGCGGAGGAAGATGCCCGCGGTGAGCAGGCCCAGCGCGACGGCCGGGAGCACGGCGTGCGAGAGCACATCCGCAATCGCCGCCGGATCGCCGGTCTGGATCGCGTCGATGAGGTAGATGCCGGTCTTGTTCTCGAGGAACTGGAGCGAGAGCTCGGTGCTCGTCGAGGCGCGTCCGGCGACGGGGAACCACTTCAGCCAGACCGAGAACACCAGCTTGAGCAGCAGGCCCGCGAAGAACACCGGAGTCGCGTAGCAGAGGATCGCGAAGATCCGCAGCACCGCGTCGGGCGAGCGGTCCCGATGGTAGGCGGCGAGCATCCCGAGCGGGATCCCGACGAGGAACGCCACGATCAGCCCGTAGAAGGCGAGCTCGGCGGTCGCGGCACCGTAGGTGAGCAGCACCTCGGTGACCGGGCGATTGTCGCTCAGGGTGGTGCCGAAGTCGCCGGTCAGCAGCTGGCCGAGGTATTCGAGGTACTGCACGATCAGCGGCCGGTCGTAGCCTGCGGCGGCCACGCGCTCGGCGAGCTGGTCCGCGGTCAGGCGGCCGCCGAGGGCCGCCGTGATCGGGTCGCCCGTAGAGCGCATGAGCAAGAAGACCAACGTCACGAGGATGAAGACGGTGGGGATGATGAGCAGGAAGCGGACGAGCAGGTAGCGCCCGAGTCCGCCCCCGGAGCCGCGCGGTCGCCGGGTGGGCGCCGTCGCCGCAGCCGTCGTGGCTGTCGTCACATGATGCCTTTCGAGGAGAACGGCCGGCGCCTCCTCTCGGGGAGGCGCCGGCCGCGAGAGAGGTGGATCAGCCCTTGCTGAGTGCCGCGTAGCGGAACTTGAACGAGGCGTCGAGAGTGTCCTCTGCTCCGCTCACCGTGCTGCCGACGACCGCGACCTGCGAGCCCTGCAGGTAGGGGACGGTCGAGAGCTGCGCCGCGACCTTCTCCTGGATCTGCTCGATCAGCGCGGTGCGCGCGCCGGCGTCGGTGGTCGAGACCTGCTGAGCGATCAGGCTCTGCACCTCGGCGTCGTCGTAGTGGTTCGCGAGGAAGTTCTCCTTGATGAAGAACGGCGAGAGGTAGTTGTCGGCATCGGAGTAGTCCGGGAACCAGCCGAGCTGGTACGCCGGGTAGACGTCGCTCGAGCGGTCCTTCGAGTACTGCACCCACTCGGTGGTCTGCAGGTTGACCGTGAAGAGACCGGTCGACTCCAGCTGGTCCTTGATCAGTGCGTACTCGTCGCCCGAGGACGGGCCGTAGTGGTCGTTCGAGTACTGCAGGTTCAGGGTGACCGGAGTGGTGACGCCGGCGGCCTCGAGGGTCGCCTTGGCTTTGTCCGCGTCGGGCGCGCCGTTGCCGTCTCCGTAGAGCGACTTGAGCGGCTCGACCGCGCCGGTCAGACCGGCCGGGACAGAGGAGTAGAGCGGGGTGTAGGTGCCCTTATACACCTGGTCGGCAATCTCGTCGCGGTCGATCAGGTCGGCGACGGCCTGGCGCACGGCGAGAGCCTTCGTGCTGTCGGCCTCTCCGGTGGTCGCGCCGAAGGGCTGGGTGTCGAAGTTGAAGACGATGTAGCGGATCTCGCCGCCGGGTCCGTCCACGACCTTCACCGTGTCGTTGCCGCGCAGGTCGTCGATATCGGTCGCCGAGAGACTGCGGAACGCGACATCAATGTTCCCCTCCTGGATGTCCAGCTTGAGGTTCGAGGAGTCGGCGTAGTACTTGACGTTGACGGTGTCCGTCTTCGCCTCGCCCAGGACACCGTGGTATCCCGGATACGCCCTGTACTGAACGAGATTGTTCACGTCGTAGTTAGCGATCGTGTACTGACCGGCGAAGGCGTTGCCCGAGACGATGTCGGCGTCGGGGGTCAGCTCGTCGGCCGAGAAGACCTCTTCGTCCACAATCGGGCCGGCGGGGCTCGAGAGGATCTGCGGGAAGGTCTGGTCGTTGTCTGACTTAAGCGTGAAGACCACGGTCGTGTCGTCCGGAGCGGCGACGCTGTCGAGGTTCGCGAGGAGCGAGGACGGACCGTTCTCGGCGGCAATGCCGACCTGGCGGTCGAACGAGAACTTGACGTCCGAGGAGGTGAGGTCGTGGCCGTTGGCCCACTTCAGTCCCTCCTTCAGCGTCACGCTGTACTCCGTGGGGGAGGTGAACCCCGCCGACTCCGCGATGTCAGGCTCGACGTCCGGGCTGCCGTAGGGGGTGTTCATCAGGAACGGGAACACCTGGTTCATCACGGCGAAGGAGCCGTTGTCGTACGAGCCCGCGGGGTCCAGCGCCGTGAGCTTGTCGGTGGTGCCGATGGTCAGGGCCCCTCCGGCGCTGCCGCCGGACGAGCCGTTCCCGCCGGCGGAGCAACCCGCCAGCACGAGCGCGACCGCGGCGAAGCCTGCCGCCACGGCGAGTGCGCGGGTACCGCGGGTGGATGCGGAAATCATCTCCGTCTGCCTCTTCCTGTCAAGGGATGGGATGCGGGCGCGCAGGTGGCGCGCGGGCTCTCGGCACGCAGATCTCCTGTGGCAGTGGCGTCACGACATTGGACGCCCGCATTGCTATTGCTCAGTGGTAACACAGTTGGGAGCGCTCCCCGGACAAGGACGGGCGTGCGGCCGATTTCTTCACACGACCGCAACACGCTCATTCCGTCCGCAGGGCCCGCTTCTCGCGCTCGAGCTCGACGAGGCGCACCTGCACCGCGCGCGCCATCACGGGATCGGCTGATGCGCGCTGCAACGCCCCGCGCAGCTCCGCGATCTCGCGCAGCAGATCGCGTTCGATGAGCGAAATCGCCATATCCCGGGAGTAGCGCACGAGGCCGGCCTCGTCGGCGGCCGGGATCGGTGCGACTGCGAGCTGGCGCACGAGCGAGGCGAAGGGGCCGGGCACGTCGTCGGCCACATGCTCCACCCAGTCGCGGTCCTCCGAGCGGTCAAGGTTCGCGATAACGGCGTCGCGGACGACGCGAAGGGTCTCGTTGGTGACCGCGGCGTGCGCCGCCCGAGCCAAGAGCTCTGGGCCCATCGCCTGGGGCAGCTGGAGCATCGCCATCAGCGCCTCGCGCTCGATCCGCGTGACCACATCGACGGGCAGATCGGCGATCCGGGCACTGACGACCTGGTCTGGATGTGGCTCCTGCGGCTGCGCACTCGGCTGTTCACGACCGGCATTTCGGATGGCTCTCTTGGCTTCCCCGATGTCTATTTGGCCAATCATTGATGCCAGTTCGCGGGCATAACCGTCCTGCTCGGCCCAGTCCCGGATATTCGCCACATACGGCGCGGCCCGGCGAAGAGCGGCGACTCGACCACTGACGGTGGTGAGGTCAAAGTCGGACATCATTTGCCGAAGGGCGAATGTATGCAGCGGCTGTTTGCTGTCGATCAGCCGACGGAGGGCGTCGTCCCCTCGGTTCAGCCGCAGGTCGCAGGGGTCCAGGCCACTGCTCTCGACGGCGACGTAGGTCTGCGACGCGAAACGACTCTCTTCATCAAACGCTTTCTTTGCAGCATTCTGGCCTGCGGCATCTGGATCGAAAGTGAAGATGACCTGCCCGTTCACACCGCGAGAATCTCCCAGCACCCGGCGCAACACCTTGATGTGATCCACGCCGAAGGAGGTGCCGCAGGTCGCAACCGCGGTGGTGATGCCCGCGAGATGGCAGGCCATGACGTCCGTGTAGCCCTCGACGACGACCACGCGGTGACCGCGCGAGATGTCGCGCTTGGCGAGGTCGAGCCCGTAGAGCACCTGCGACTTGTGGTAGACGGGCGACTCGGGGGTGTTGAGGTACTTCGGGCCCTTGTCCTCCTCGAGAAGGCGACGGGCACCGAAGCCGACGGTCTGCCCCGTGACGTCACGGATCGGCCAGACGAGGCGGCCACGGAAGCGGTCGTAAACGCCGCCGCGGTTGTTGCTGCTGACCAGACCGGCCGTGCTGAGTTCCTCCTCCGAGAAACCGCGGCGCTTGAGAGCGGTGGTAAGCCCGTCCCAACCGTCGGGCGCGAAGCCGACTCCAAACCGGTCGGCCGCGGCGCGGTCGAAGCCGCGCTCGCCGAGGAAGCGGCGGCCCACGTCGGCGCCGGGGGTCGCGAGCTGCTCGCGGAAGTACTCCTCGGCCGCGTCGTTGGCGGCCAGTAGGCGCGCACGACCGCCGGTCTCGGGTGCGCGGCCGTCGCCCTCCTCGTACTGCAGCGGGAAGCCGATCCGCCCGGCCAGACGCTCGACGGTCTCACTGAACGAGCTATGGTCCATCTTCATGATGAAGCTGTAGACGTCGCCCGACTCCTGGCAGCCGAAGCAGTGGTAGAAACCGGCCTGCGGGCGGACGTGGAAGCTCGGGCTGCGCTCGTCGTGGAAGGGGCACAGGCCCTTGAGTGAGCCGACGCCGGCCGATTTCAGCGTGACGTACTCGCCGATCACGTCACCGATGTTCACCCGCGCCTTGACCTCCTCGACATCTGACTGTCGGATCCGAGGCATGGGGTCCATCGTATCGGCCGCGGTGGTCGCCGAGCCTCCCTCCTGCTCATCGTCTCCGGCTGCTCATCGTCTCCGGCTGCACGTCGTCTCCGGCTGCTCATCGTCTCCGGCTGCACGTCGGCGGGAAGCGCCGAACCGCGCCACGCCGGGCAAGGACCGGCGTGCACGTCAACACAGCCTCTCGAACCAGGCGAGTGCACTCTGGTCGGTGAGGTTGGCGACCTGGTCGACGATCACGCGGCGGCGGGCGTCGTCGTCGCGTGCCGCATGCCAGTCTTCCGCGAAGCCGGGTTCGAGGGTGCCGGGGCCACGGTCGAGGAGGGTGTCGGCCAGGCGCGTGAGGACTTCGCGCTGCTGGGCGTAGATCGGCTGGCGGGTGTTCCTGGACATGACGAACGTCGCGACGATGCCCTTGAGGACGGCAATTTCGGTCTGCTGCTCGCGGGGGACGACGACGTGGCCGCCGAAGCGGACGAGATCGGGGTGCTGGTAGGCCTCGCGGGTGGCCTCGGTGGCGGCGGCGGCGAAGCGGCCGATGAGCTGGCTGGTGAGGTTCTTGAGCCGGGCCTGGTCACGCCGGGAGCCGTCCCAGGAGGCCACCCACACCTCGAGCGAGTCGAGCCGGTCGAAGGCGGCGACGAGTTCGTCGTGGCCGACTTCGCCGCCGACCCAGGAGTGCATCGACTGCACCAAGTCCTCGTGGTCGGCGCGGGCGCCGAGCGCTTCGACGTCGATGTAGCCGGAGACGACCGCGTCCTCGAAGTCGTGCACGGAATAGGCGATGTCGTCCGAAAGGTCCATCACTTCGGCTTCGATGCAGCGCACTCCCTCGGGGGCACCCTCGCGCATCCAGGCGAAGGCGGGTTCGTCGGCGGCGTAGAAGCCGAACTTGGCGCGTCCGGACGGGTCGGCGACGGAGCGCGTATCCGGCCAGGGGTACTTGCAGCTCGCGTCGAGGCTGGCGCGGGTGAGGTTGAGTCCGTAGGGGCGCGCGTCGTCGCCGAACACCTTGGGTTCGAGGCGGGTGAGCAGTCGGAAGGTCTGCGCGTTGCCCTCGAAGCCGCCGATGCCCTCGGCCCAGCCGTTGAGGGCGCGCTCGCCGTTGTGCCCGAACGGCGGATGCCCGATGTCGTGCGCGAGGCAGGCCGTGTCGACCACGTCGGGGTCGAGGTCGAGGCTCGTGGCGAGCTCGCGGCCGATCTGCGCGACTTCGAGCGAATGCGTCAGCCGGTTGCGTGCGAAGTCGACACCCGCCGTGGGGCTGAGCACCTGGGTCTTCGCGGCCAGTCGCCGCAGAGCGCTGGAGTGGAAGAGACGGGCGCGATCACGGGCGAAGTCGGAGCGGCGGGTCGAGTGATCCTCCGGCAGGAAACGCTCGCTATCGACGAGCGAATACCCCCAGAGCGCGCGGTCATCCACCGCTGTGGTGGATCTCGGCGGCCGACACCGCGTCGCGCTGTCCGGCGTCGAGTTCGCGGGAGTCGAGCCAGCGCTCCGGCAGGGAGGGGATCTTGGGCGAGCCGGCGCGTCCGCGCTGGCCCTCGGCCGCCTCACCGGGGTAGGGCTGCGTCCAGTCCAGCGTGGCCAGGAGTTCGTCGAGCTGCGCGAGCGATTCGACCGTGGCCAGGCGTGCCCGCAGGTCGCCGCCGACGGCGTAGCCCTTGAAGTACCAGGCCACATGCTTGCGGATGTCGCGGCAGCCGCGCTCCTCGCTCTCGAAAAAGTCGGCGAGCAGTTCGGCGTGGCGACGAAACGCTGCGGCGACCTGGCCGAGCGAGGGGCGGAAGCGTTCGTCGGCGCCGGCGAACGCGGCGGCGAGATCGCCAAAGAGCCACGGCCGTCCGAGGCAACCGCGGCCGACGACCACACCGTCGCAGCCCGTCTCCGCCATCATCCTCAGGGCGTCCTCGGCGGACCAGATGTCGCCGTTGCCGAGCACCGGGACACTCGTGATCGCCTCCTTGAGCGCGGCGACGGCCGACCAGTCGGCGTGCCCGCTGTAGAACTCGGAGGCGGTGCGCGCGTGCAGCGCGATCGACGCGACTCCAGCGCCCTCGGCCGCCCGCGCGGCCTCAAGGTAGGTGAGGTGGTCGGCGTCGATGCCCTTGCGCATCTTGACGGTGAGCGGGATGTCGCCCGCCGCCGTCACCGCGCCCTCGACGATCTGGCGGAACAGCGGGAGCTTCCACGGCAGCGCCGCTCCCCCGCCCTTCCGGGTGACCTTGGGAACGGGGCAGCCGAAGTTGAGGTCGATGTGGTCGGCCCGGTCCTCGGCGACGAGCATGGTCACGGCTTCGGTGACCGTGCGCGGGTCGACTCCGTAGAGCTGGATCGAACGCACCGACTCGCTGGGGTGGTGCCGGATGAGACGCATCGACTCCGGCGTGCGCTCCACGAGAGCGCGGGAGGTGATCATCTCACTGACGAACAGCATCCGGCCGGCACTGCTCGTGCCTGCACCGGTTGTCTCGCCTGCACCGGTTGTCTCGCCTGCACCGACGCCGTCGCCGAACTCGCGGCAGAGTCGGCGGAACGCCGTATTGGTGATGCCCGCCATCGGGGCGAGTACCACGGGCGCATCGAGTTCGAGGGGGCCGATCCGGAGCGCCGGCGCGGTGCGCGCGGGCCGGGCGGCCGTCAGAGTGGAGGACATCGGTAGTGATTCTCCCAGATCCTGTGGTGGGGAAGACGGAGTGACGAGCAGAGAGGTGTACAGATGAGCGAGAGCAGGCCTGTGGAGGACGGTTCGCGGCGGTTAGAGGCGGATGCAGCGGCACGCGGCCTGGCCGTCGAGATCGTGGAGCGGCCACCGGCCGGCAGTCTGCGGGAGGCGGCCCAGCTGCTCGGCATCGACCCCGGCGACCTCGTGAAGTCGCTGGTAGTGAGGCGCCACGATGGCGGCTACCTGTTCGCACTCGTCCCCGGCGGGCGTCAGATCGCATGGCCGAAGCTGCGCGCGGTGGTCGGAGTGAACAGGCTGCGCCTCCCCGACGAGACAGCCGCACTCGAGGCTACCGGCTACCGGCGCGGCACCATCACGCCCATCGGCTCCACGATCGCCTGGCCGGTCTACGCCGATGAACGCCTCCTCGGCCGTCGCGTCGCGATGGGCGCGGGCGCCGACGGGCGCAGCGCCTTCGTCGACGCGGACGCCCTGGTGGCCGCCTACGCGGCGACCGTGGCCGACATCACCATCGCGGAGCTTGCGCGCTGACCTGTCACGCGGTCAAGCCCGTCAGCACGCGGACAAGTTCATCGACGTCGGACTCGTCGTTCCAGAGGTGGAAGGCGATGCGGAGCCGGCCACCGCGCCCCGATACGCGCAGGCCCGCGGCCTGCAGCCGCTCCTGGTCCGCGCCGTCCGCATCCGGCCAGGACACGATCGCCCGGTGCTGCGGCTCCCGGTCCAGGCGCTCGCAGAGCGCGTCACCGAGCCCAGACGCGTGCGCCCAGACCGCGCCGATGTCGAGTGAGCGGAACAGCGCGAGCGAGGCCTCCGCTCCGGCGAACGCCTGCCAGGCGGGTGAGACGTCAAAGCGGCGGGCGTTCTCGGCCAGGTGCATGGCCGGTCCGTAGCACGACGACCAGACGTCCTCGCCCGAGTACCAGCCGGCCTGCACGGGCACGAGCTCGGCCGCATAGGCGGGCGAGACGGTGAGGAACGCGACTCCGCGGGGCGAGCAGAGCCACTTGTAGGCGTGGGTGAGCGTCGCGTCGAAACGGGAGGCGTTGACCGGCAGGACGCCGGCCGCCTGCGTGAGGTCGCAAGCCGTCCGCACCCCGTGGCGCGCCGCGGCCTCGATCACGGCGTCGAGGTCGGCGAGGGCGCCGCTGCTGGACTGCACGGCCGAGAAGACGACGAGGTCATCCGCCTCCTCGACGGAATCGGCCAGCGCCTCCAGCGCGACGGAGCGGACCACCACGCCGCGGTGCGCCTGCGCGAGAAAGGGGAAGACGATGGAGGAGAAGTCGCCGTCGACGCACAGCACCCGCGCCCCGTCCGGCAGCGAGGCGGCGAGGACGGCGGCCATCGCGGAGGTCTGCGAGCCGATCGCGACGCGGTCGACCGGGATACCGGCGAGGACGGCGAACGACGCGCGAGCGCGCTCGGCGACCGCTCCGTACCCGGCGGCCGTGCTCTCGCCGCTCGACCAGCCGTCGAGGTCGGCGCGCAACGCCTCGACGGTCTCGCGGGGCGGCAGGCCGAGCGTGCAGGCGTTGTGGTAGCCGCGGGCACCGGCGAAGCGCGCGCGCAGGTCGGCGTGGTTCGGCAGTGCTGTGCTCACCCTTCGAGGATGACGTGTCCGGAGCCGGATCGCCAAGACGCGCACGGCGCCGGGCGCGTCGGTGTTGCGCGGTCAGCGGGCGAGCGCGTGCGCCTGCTCGATCACGGCGACGACCTCGCGCGCCTCGCGGACATCGACCGGTGGCGGGCCCCCTCCCGCAGCGACCGGGCGACCTGCTCGAGGAACGCGGCGTAGCGTCCGCGCTCGCTCGGCACACGCCGCGCTCCGGAGTCGTCGACGAGCACGCCCCAGCCCTCCGGAGCGACCTCGCCGAAGCCCGCGTCCTCGGGGCGCGCGTCGCCGGTGCGGAGCGCGTTCTCCTGCGGGTCGAGGCCGTCGACGCTGAACGCGCCGCGGGTGCCGAGCACCCGGAAGCGCGGACCGCTCGCCCGAGCGACGCGGCTCATCGCGAGGTGCGAGCGCACGCCGGTGCCGTGCAGGAGCGAGACGAACGCGTCGTCCTCGCTCGCGCCCCCCGCGTGCACCACACGGGTCTCGGCAGCGGTGACCGTCGCCGGGCCGAAGAGGAGCAGCGCCTGGTCGACCAGGTGGCTGCCGAGGTCGAAGAGGATCCCACCGCCCTCGGCCACGCCGATCCGGCTCTGCCAGCGACCGGTCTTCGGCGCGCTCCAGCGCTCGAACGTCGACTCGAAGCGGATCACGTCCCCCAGCACCCCCTTGTGGAGCAGGCGGCGGAGCGTGAGCAGGTCGGCGTCCCAGCGCCGGTTCTGGAACACGAACACGGGTGCACCGCTCGCCTCCGACGCGGCGATGATCGCGTCCGCGTCCGCCGTGCTCGGCGCGAAGGGTTTGTCGATCACGACGGCAACGCCGGCCTCGAGCGCCCGGACAGCCTGCTCGCGGTGCACGGAGGGAGGCGTCGCGAGCACGATCAGCTCGGGCCCCTCCGCGAGCACCGCGTCGAGGTCGGGCAGGACCCGTGCACCGGGATGGGCCCCGGAGGCGGCTGCCGCGCGCCCGGCATCGCGCGTCGCGACGGCAACGAGTTCGAACGCGGGATCGGCGGCGAGGAACGGCCCGTGGAAGACGCTGCCCGCCAGCCCATAGCCGACGAGCCCCGCCCGGATCACGAGGACGCTCCCGGCACGTCGACCGCGCCACCGAAGCGCCGGGAACGGCCGGAGTAGTGCTCGATCGCCTCCCACAGGTCGGTGCGGCTGAAGTCCGGCCAGAGCCGGTCGAGGAACACCATCTCGGCGTACGCGCTCTGCCAGAGCAGGAAGTTGCTGGTGCGCTGCTCGCCGGAGGAACGCACGAAGAGATCGACGTCTGGCAGCTCGGGCACGTAGAGCGCCCGGGCGATGGTCTTCTCGGTGATGCCGGAGGGCTTTAGCCGCCCGGCCTGCACCTCGGCGGCGAGGCGCTGCACCGCGTCGGCGATCTCGGTGCGCCCGCCGTAGTTGACGCACATGGTGAGGGTGAGCACATCGTTGCCGGCGGTCATCCGCTCGGCGAACTGCAGCTCGGTGATCACCGACGCCCACAGGCGGGGCTTGCGGCCGGCCCAGCGGACGCACACGCCCCACTCGTTGAGCTGGTCGCGGCGCCGATGCAGCACGGCGCGGTTGAATCCCATCAAGAAGCGCACCTCCTCGGGCGAGCGCTTCCAGTTCTCGGTCGAGAACGCGTAGACGCTGAGGTGCTTGACGCCGATCTGGATCGCTCCGGCCACGACGTCCAGCAGCGCCGCCTCGCCACGCTTGTGCCCCTCGATCCTGGTCAGGCCGCGGGAGTTGGCCCAGCGGCCGTTGCCGTCCATCACGATCGCGACGTGCGCGGGGACCGCCTCCCGCGGGATCGCGGGCGGGTGGATCCCGGTCCAGTCCAGGGGACGGTAGGGCTCGGCGTCCTTGTGGGTGAAGGGCTTCATCGGGTGACGTGCTCCAGGGATCTCAGACCGCGTTCGAGGTGGAACTGCGTGTAAGCGGCGACCACTCCGCTCGCTCGCGATCGCGTGGTCGGCTCGGTGGTCGTGGTGTGGGCCCAGTCTCCCGTCAGCAGCGCGCCCAGCAGGACCACGACCTCCGGGGCGACCCGCGGTGCGCCGGGCGGCGTGCAATCGGCGCAGACGACGCCTCCGAGCTGCACCACGACCGCGCCGTGGGGTCCGGGGGCGCCGCAGCGCGCGCAGTCCTCGAAGCTGGGCGCCCAGCCCGCGATCGACAATGCCCGCAGGAGGTAGGAGTCGAGCGTGAGCACCGGCTCGTGCTCGTGCTTCGAGAGCGAGCGCAGGGCCCCGACGAGCAGGAGGTACTGCTGCAGGGAGACGTCCGCGTCGGTGAGGCGGTCGGCGGTCTCGACCATCGCGCTCGCCGCGGTGTAGCTGTCGTAGTCGGCGGCGATCAGCGCACCGTACGCGCCGAGCGACTCGGCCTGCGTGACGATGTCCAGGCTCCGGCCCTCGTAGAGCTGGAGGTCGGCCACCATGAACGGCTCGAGCCTTGACCCGAACTTGGAGCCGGTTTTGCGCACGCCCTTCGCCACCGCGCGGATCTTGCCGTGGCTGCGCGAGAGCAGGGTCACGATGCGGTCGGCTTCGCCCAACTTGTGTGTGCGGAGCACCACGGCTTCGTCACGATAGGTGGGCATCCCCCGATTATCCCCCCGACCCCCGACACCGACCCGACACCCGCTGAGCGGCGCGGCAGGAGCGCAGCCCCGCGTCGTGGAACGATGTCCGGGTGGCAGCCTCCCTGTTCGAGATCCCGGCCTGGGCCGACCTACTCGCGATCGCCATCGGCTGCCTCCAGGGCGCGATGTTCGCGGGCGAGTTCCGCGACCGCCGGATCGACCTGCTCGGCGTCACCATCATCGGCACGGCGACGGGCCTGGGCGGTGGTGTGCTCCGCGATCTGCTGCTGCAGACGCCGCTCGTGGCGCTGCATACCGACGCCTACCTGATCGTCGCCGTCACCGCCTCCCTGCTCGGGATGCTGCTCCAGCACCTGCTGAACCGCGTCGACGGCACGATCACCGCCCTCGACGCACTGACCCTCGGGCTCTTCGGCGCGATCGGCACCACCAAGGCCCTCTCGCTGGGCGTGCCGGAGGTGCCCGCAGTCTTCGTGGGCACGGTCTCGGCGGTCGGCGGCTCGGTCGTGCGCGACATCCTGCTGAACCGGCCGATCACGCTGATGCACGTCGGCTCGCTGTACGCGGTCGCCGCCTCGGTGGGCACGGGCGTGCTGGTCCTCGCGCTGCGCTTCGGAGTGACGATCGACTTCGCCGCGCCGCTCGCCGTGGGCGTGACCGCGCTCATCCGCCTCCTCGCGGTCCGCTACGGCTGGAGCCTCCCCGAGCAGCGCGCCCTGAGAGGCGTCCCCCGCCTCCGCTGGCGCCGCCGCGCGTGACACCGCACGCCCCGCCCGGGTTCCCCGAGTAGGGCGGGTCAGGCCAGCTCGAGGACGGGGACCTCCTCGCGCAGGGCGCGGTTGACGGCCGAGACGATGGCCTTGAGCGAGGCGGTCGAGATGTCGGCGTCCACGCCCACGCCCCAGAGGGTGCGACCGTTCACCGTGCACTCGACGTAGGAGGCGGCCAGCGCGTCGCCGCCGGCGCTGAGAGCGTGCTCGACGTAGTCGAGGACCCGGACCTCAACGCCCTGCTGCTCCAGCACCGCCTCAAAGGCATTGATCGGGCCGTTGCCGTAGGAGCTGGCCGAGACCCTCTCCTCGCCGACCCGCAGAACGGCGTCGAGGGCGATACTGCCTCCCAAATCGCTCGACGTGTTGGTGCGCAGCAGCTCAAAGCGGCCCCACTTCTCCGCGGCGCGCTCGGCGGGCGCCGGCAGGTACTCGTCCTGGAACACCGACCAGATCTGCTCGCTGGTCACCTCTCCACCCTCGGCGTCGGTCTTGGCCTGGACCACGCCCGAGAACTCGATCTGCAACCGACGCGGCAGATCGAGCGCGTGATCCGTCTTCAGCAGGTACGCGACTCCGCCCTTACCCGACTGCGAGTTCACGCGGATGACCGCCTCGTAGGAGCGGCCCAGGTCCTTCGGGTCGACCGGCAAGTACGGCACCGCCCAGGTGAGCTCGTCGACACTGCGGCCGGTGCGCTCGGCTTCGGACTGCATCGCCTCGAAGCCCTTCTTGATGGCGTCCTGGTGCGATCCGCTGAAGGCGGTGAAGACGAGATCGCCCGCCCAGGGGCTGCGCTCGGGCACCGACAGCTGGTTGCAGTACTCAGCGGTGCGCTTGATGCCGTCCATATCGCTGAAGTCGATCTGCGGGTCGATGCCCTGGGTGAACAGGTTCACGCCCAGGGCGACCAGGTCGACGTTGCCGGTGCGCTCACCGTTGCCGAACAGGCAGCCCTCGATCCGGTCGGCGCCGGCCAGGTAGCCGAGCTCGGCGGCGGCCACGGCCGTGCCGCGGTCGTTGTGGGGGTGCAGCGACAGGACGATGTTCTCGCGCTGGGCGAGATTCCGGCTCATCCACTCGATCGAGTCGGCGTAGACGTTCGGCGTCGCCATCTCGACCGTCGCCGGCAGGTTCAGGATGACCTTGCGCTCGGGGGTCGGCTCGAAGATTTCGACCACGCGATCACAGATCTCGCGGGCGAACTCGAGCTCGGTACCGGTGTAGCTCTCGGGCGAGTACTCGTAGTAGACGGCCGTGCCGGGAACGGACCACTCCATCTCGCGGCACCTGCGGGCGCCGGCCAGGGCGATGTCGATGATGCCCTGGCGGTCCTTGCGGAACACGACCTCGCGCTGCAACACACTTGTGGAGTTGTAGAGGTGCACGATCGCCTGGCGGGCACCGCGGATCGACTCGTAGGTGCGCTCGATGAGGTGGTCGCGGGCCTGGGTCAGCACCTGAATGGTGACGTCCTCGGGAATCGCGCTCTCCTCGATGAGGCTGCGCACGAAGTCGAAGTCGGTCTGGCTCGCGCTCGGGAACCCGACCTCGATCTCCTTGTAGCCCATCCGGACCAGCAAATCGAACATGATGCGCTTGCGCTCGGGGCTCATCGGGTCGATCAGCGCTTGATTACCGTCGCGCAGGTCGACGGCGCACCAGCGCGGCGCGGCGGTGATGCGCTTACCCGGCCAGGTGCGGTCGGGCAGGTCCACGGCGATCAGCTCGTGGAAGGGACGGTATTTGCCAGTCGGCATGGGCGACGGCTTCTGGTTGTTCAGCATGAGGTGCTCTCCCGGCGCGGAAACGCGCGCGTGTCTGTTCTCGTTCCCGCGGGGATCCGGATACGGATCGACCTCGCGGGCGAGGGGTGGTTCAGCCGACGACGGACTCCGCGACGAGGGTGGCCTGAGGATCAGATCTCGTCGCGGCGGAGAAGAAGGAGCAGTCCGAAGCGCACCCGGTCAGGTTAGCATCGCGCCCACGACCCGTCACCCCGCAGGCGTGCTCAGTCGACCAGGCCATTCTCGTAGGCGAAGACGACCAGCTGCACGCGATCGCGCAGGCCGAGCTTGCCGAGCGTGCGGCTGATGTGCGTCTTCACCGTCGCCTCGCTGAGGAATTCGGCGCGCGCGATCTCGGTGTTGCTCATTCCACGGGCGGCGAGGTGGAAGATCTCACGCTCGCGATCGGTGAGCGTCGTGAATTCGACCGGCGTCTCGCGGCCGCTCCCCGCCGCTCCGAAATGCTCGAAGAGTTCACGGGTCGCGGAAGCGGCGACCACCGCGGTCCCCGCGTGCACGGTGCGGACGGAGGCGAGCAGGAAGCCGGGCTCCGTGTCCTTCAGCAGGAAGCCGCTGGCTCCAGCGCGAATCGCGCGCGCGGCAGCCTCGTCGAGGTCAAAGGTGGTCAGCACCAGGATGCGCGGCGGCTCGACCCGGCGCTCCTGGGCCTGGGCGAGGATCCGCCGGGTCGACTCGATGCCATCGACGCCGGGCATGCGGATATCCATCAGCACCACATCGGGCGTCAGCTCCGCGACCAGCTCCGCCCCCTCCGCTCCGTCCGAGGCCTCGCCGACGACCTCGAGGTCGGGTTGTGAGCCGAGCAGCATACGGATGCCGGCGCGGAACAGTGCCTGGTCGTCGACGAGGACGAGGCGGATGGTGTCGGTCATACGGGGCTGCCTCCGAGGGCGAGGGGTGGTGCGGGGCGGGCGAGGGATGGGGAGGAAGGGAGACGCGCGTCGACGACGAAGTCGTCACCGACCGGGCCCGCGGACAGCACTCCCCCGACCAGGACGGCGCGCTCGCGCATGCCGACCAGGCCGTGGCCCTCGCCGGGCAGGGCGTCGCGATCGAGGTCGGTGCAGCGCGCGTTGCGCACCGTGAGGGTGAGCTCACCGCCGTCCTGGCGGAGGGTGACATCGAGCGGGGAGCCCGGACGACCGTGCCGGAGGGCATTGGTCGTCGCCTCCTGGGCGATGCGGTACAGGGCGAGCCCGACGGCGCGCGGCACTGCCTCCAGGTCGACGGCGAGATCGGCGCGGATCGGCGCGCCGGCTCCGCTGACGCTCTCGAGCAGAGCCGGCAGGTTGCCGGCGCCCGGCTGGGGGCCGTTGCTCTGCGAGTGCCGCAGCTGGGCGAGGAGCACGCGGACGTCGCCGAGCGCGTCCCGGGCGACGGACGAGATGGTCAGCAGTGCCGCATCGGTTCGCTCGGGACTGGTGACGCGGAGGTAGCGGGCTCCGTCGGCCTGCGCGATCACGACGGCGAGGGAGTGGGCGACGACGTCGTGCATGTCGCGCGCGATCCGGTTGCGCTCCTCCACCGCGTCGAGCTCGCGCTGGGCTCGGGCGCGCTCCTGCTCGGCCTGCGCGCGCAGGGTCTGGCCCTCTCGGGTGCGCCGTGCTGAGCGGGAGAGCAGGCCGATGGTCCAGGAAAGAACGAGGGTCGCCAGGATGCCGCCGAAGGTACCGCCGACGCTGATCAGAGCGAGGTCGTCACTCCGAAACAACTCGAAAACGACGAGAAGATACGTCGCCGCCACGATCGCACCGACGACCGCGGAGACCGCTCCCGCCGCCCTCACCCGCCGCGACTCGGAGGCGCCGGTACCGAAGAGCACCACCAGGATCGCGATGTCGCCGGGACTGGGCGGCAGATTCAGACCCATCTGGAGAGCCGCGGCCGCCCAAGCGATCGTCAGGGCCGATGCGGGCGAGCGACGCTGGAGCACCAGGGCCACGGCGAGCACCGCTGCCGCGAGAAGGTGCACTGTCTCCGCAGAAGCGGCCACGAACGCTGCGTCGATCAGGAGGAGCACCAGCGCCTGCATGCCCGCGATGCCGACGGCGTACGGATCCTGCGGGCCGACGACACGGATCAGCAGCGCATTGATCCGGTCGTCCCGGGGAACAGGCGCGCGCAGAGCGAGGAGGTAGACGAGGACCTGCGCGGCGCCGAGGACCGAGGCGACGACGAGGGCGACCAGGACCCGCACGAGGAGTTCCATCCGGGTAGGGAGCCCGGACAAATTGAGCGAACCCGAGAGTCGCGCCGCGACGCCGATGCCGCCGATGCCCGCGAGGATCAGGCCGCCGGCGAGCGCCAGGGCCCGGGTCCACGGCCCGACCCTGCGGGTGGTCTGCCAGAGCACCACGAGCCCCACGAGCGCACCGTCCACCGCGAGACCGCCCAGCAGGAAGCCGCTGCCGGTGAGAACAACGAAGCCGAGGAGCGAGGGAGCCAGGGCGGGCAGGAACCCGGCGACAGCCAGGGCCAGGGCGAGCACGAGGCCACCCATAATGCGGTCGGGCGAGCTGGCGCCGGAGAGGCCGATCAGCAGATGGAGGGCCGCGAGCAACGCGCCGGCGATCGGCAGAGTCGCCGGTCGGTCCAGGAGCGCACGCATGGACTACACGCTAGGGGTTCGCTCCCTCCGCGGCGTCGTCCTGACGGGCGACGGCCGTCCGTCGGAGGGTGTCAGAAGCCCAAGCGACCCAGCAGCTTCGGGTCGCGCTGCCACTCCTTGGCGACCTTGACGCGGATGGAGAGGAACACGCGGCGCCCGAGGAGGCGCTCGATCTGCTCGCGCGAGACCGCACCGACCTCGCGCAGGCGCTGACCGCCCTTACCGATGATGATGCCCTTCTGGCTGTCGCGTTCCACGAAGACGTTGGCGTAAATGTCGATCAGCGATCCGTCCTCGCGCTCCACCATGTCGTCGAGGGTGACGGCGAGAGAGTGCGGCAGCTCGTCCGAGACGCCCTCGAGGGCGGCCTCGCGGATGAACTCGGCGATACGCGAGGACATGTCCTCATCGGTCACCGCCTCCTCCGGGTAGAGCGCGGGCGACACCGGCATCAGGCGCAGCAGCTCGACGGAGAGCACGTCGAGCTGCTCCTCGGTCACGGCCGAGATCGGAACGATCGTGTCCCAATCGCGCAGCTCCGACACGTCGAGCAGCTGCTTCGCCACGGCCTTCTTGGAGGAGAGATCGACCTTCGAGACGATGGCGACCTTGCGGGTGCGCGGGAACGCCTCGAGCTGCTCGTTGATGAAGCGGTCGCCCGGGCCGATCGCCTCATCGGCCGGGAAGAGCATCCCGATCACGTCGACGTCACCGAGGGTCGAGGTGACCAGCGAGTTCAGCCGTTCGCCCAGAAGTGTGCGCGGCCGGTGGATCCCGGGGGTGTCGACGACGATCAACTGGCCGTCGGGTCGATGCACCACTCCGCGGATCGCACGGCGCGTGGTCTGCGGCTTAGAGCTGGTGATGGCGATCTTCTGACCGACCAGCGCATTGGTGAGCGTCGACTTGCCCACGTTGGGGCGTCCGACGAAGGACACGAAGCCCGCCCGGTAGGGTGCGGCGGCGGGAGTGCTGTCGGTCATCGTGCGTCCTCGTGCTGGTCGCCCGAGGCTCCGCGGGTGGGAGCCGCGCTCGGGCTGGGGGTGGTGGTGCCGCCGTCCGCGATGATGGCGACAGGGCCGGTGCCGGGCTCGCCGGCGGTGTCTCGATCGGGATCGCGGCGGACGATCACTGTGGAGATCGTCCCACGGCGGGGGTCCGCCTGCTCGGCCTCGAGCAGCACGCCGCCGATCCGAGCGGTCGCGCCGCGCTCGGGGAGGCGGCCGTAGGCCTTGGTCAGCAGCCCGCCGACCGAGTCGACGTCGTCGTCGTCGAGGTCCAGCTCGAACAGCTCGCCGAGCTCGTCCACCGGGAGGCGCGCCGAGACGCGATACACGCCGGACGCCGTCTCCTCGATGAGGTCCACCTCGCGGTCATACTCGTCCGAAATGTCGCCCACGAGTTCCTCGATCAGATCCTCCAGAGTGACCAGTCCGGCGATGCCGCCGTACTCGTCCACGACCATCGCAAGATGGTTGGACTCGAGCTGCATGTGGCGCAGCAGTTCATCGGCCTTCTTCGACTCCGGCACGAACAGCGCGGGCCGCGCCAGATCGGCCACGGTGTCGTCGTCGTCCGGCCGTTCGTAGGTGTGCCGCGCCACATCGCGGAGGTAAAGCACGCCGAGGACATCATCGACGCCGTCACCAATCACGGGCAGGCGCGAGATCCCACGGCTGAGCAGGAGGCCCATGCCTGCTCCCACCGAGGAGGTCGCCTCGATCGTCACCATGTCGGTGCGGGGCACCATCACCTCGCGGACGAAGGTGTCGTTGAATTCGAAGATCGAGTGGATCAGCTCGCGGTCGTCCTGCTCGAGCACGTCCTGTTCGGTCGCCTCGTCCACCATGCTGAGCAGCTGCTCCTCGGAGGAGAAGCCGGCCGAGCGGCCGGTGCCCGGCGTGACCCGGTTGCCGAGCGCCACGAGCCCGTGCGCGACGGGACCCAGCGCGAGCCGCAGCATGTGCACCAGCGAGGCGCTGGTGGACAGAACCGCCCGGGCGTTCGCGCGTCCGACGCTCCGCGGACTGGAGCCGACCAGCACGAACGAGACGGCCGCCATGATCAGGATCGCCAGCAGTAGCGCCAGCCAGAGCTGAGCGATCTCGACGACCAGCACCGTGGTGACGAACACCGCGGCGGTCGTCTCGGCCGCGATCCGCGAGAAGTTGACGACGTTGACGTGGGCGCTCATGTCGCCCGCGATGGCGCGCAGAGCGCGGGCACTGCGGGAGTGCTGGGCCATGTCGAGCAGGTCGCTGCGCGAGAGGACGCCGAGTGCGGCGTCGGTCGCCGCGAACCAGCCGCCGACGGCGACGAGCGCGAGGGCGGCGATGAGGAGCTGAAGCGTGGGCACGGCGCGCTCTAGCGGCGTCGCTCGCTGATGTGGAAGCCGACCAGGATGTCGCGCTGGATGCCGAACATCTCGCGCTCCTCCTCCGGCTCGGCGTGGTCGAACCCGAGCAGGTGCAGCAGCCCGTGGGCAGTGAGCAGCTGGAGCTCGTCGAGCACCGAGTGTCCGGCCGCCTCCGCCTGCATCTGCGCGACCTGCGGGCAGAGCACGATGTCGCCCAGGAGTCCCGCGGGGGTCTGCTCGTCCTCAGTGCCGGGGCGCAGCTCGTCCATCGGGAAGCTCAGCACGTCGGTCGGACCCGGCTCATCCATCCACTGCACATGCAGCTGCTCCATTGCGCCCTCGTCCACCAGCACGATCGCGAGTTCGGCGTCGGGGTGCACATGGAGGGAGTCGAGCGCATAGCCGGCGAGGCGCAGCAGCGCGGCATCGTCGACGGGGACGCTCGATTCATTGTTGATCTCGATGCTCACGGGGAGGAGTCTTCCTTCGGTTCTAAGGGCGGGTGGGCTCAGCCGCGCGGAGGCTGGCGGTCTCCGGGCGGACGGGCCGCCTGACCGCGGCGCTCGGCGCGGTGGGCGAATTCGCGCGCCTGCTCACGTTCGAAGTGCTGGGCCTGCTTTTGCTGGTCGTACTCCGTGTAGGCGTCGACGATGCGGCCGACCAGGCTGTGACGCACCACGTCCTCGCTGGTCAGGCGCGAGAAGTGGATGTCGTCGATGCCGTCGAGCACCCGCGTCACGAGGCGGAGACCGCTGGCGCCGGTCGGCAGGTCGACCTGGGTGATATCGCCGGTGACGACCATTCTCGAGCCGAACCCGAGCCGGGTCAGAAACATCTTCATTTGCTCGGGCGTCGTGTTCTGCGCCTCGTCGAGGACGACGAACGAGTTGTTCAGAGTCCGCCCGCGCATGTACGCCAGCGGAGCGACCTCGATCGTGCCCGCTGCGAGCAGCTTCGGAACGATCTCGGGGTCCATCATCTCGTTGAGCGCGTCGTACAGCGGGCGCAGGTACGGATCGATCTTGTCGGTGAGCGAACCGGGCAGGTAGCCCAGGCGCTCCCCCGCCTCCACCGCCGGGCGGGTCAGGATGATCCGCTCAACCTCCTTGCGCTGCAACGCCTGCACAGCCTTCGCCATCGCCAGATAGGTCTTGCCGGTACCGGCCGGGCCGATGCCGAAGACGATCGTGTTCTGATCGACCGCATCGACGTACTCGCGCTGGCCGAGCGTCTTGGGGCGAACGCTGCGGCCGCGGGCAGTGAGGATCGCCTGACCGAACGCCTCGGCCGGGCTCACCGGCCCGCCGTTCTGCAGGATGCGGGCGGACTCGCGCACGCCTTCCGGGTCGAGATCGTGCCCGCTCGCGGTCATCCGCACCAGTTCTTCCACCAGGCGCGTCGCCGCGGCGACGGGCTCGCGCTCACCCTCGAGCGTCACCTCGTTGCCGCGCACATGCACCCGGACCTCGGGGAATCGTCCTTCGACCGCTCGGATGAGACGGTCCTGGGGTCCGAGCAGCCGCACCATCGCGACTCCGTCGACAGCGACGACGCGCCGCGTCGTCTCGGACGCGCCAACGCCGGCGGCGGGACGCTCGTCGGGGCTCGCGCCCGCATTCTCAACCGGTGGCAAGGGAGCCTTCCGTCTGGTGGCCGCCCAGGACATGAGCGTGCACATGGAACACGGTCTGGCCCGCCTCTTCGCCGGAGTTGAAGACGAGGCGGAACTGACCGTTGCAGTGGGCGTCGGCGAGCGACTGGGCGACCTGCACCAGCTCGGCGAGCAGGGCGGGCTGCGCGGCGGCGAGGGCCGCGACCGTGGCGTATTCCTGCGTCTTGGGGAAGACGAGGAAATGGACGGGTGCCTTCGGCTCGATGTCGGTGATCGCGAGGATGCGCTCGTTCTCGAACACCCTATCGGCCGGGATCTCGCCCTGGACGATGCGCGTGAAGACGGTGGGTTCGCTCATGCACTCATCTTAAACAGGGGTCGGGCGGGGCGGGTGCTGCGTTCGCCCACGGCACGCTACTCCGGGCCTGCCGAGCACCTGTGGAGGAGCAGTCGAGCAGTGCACGAGCGCTGGAGTCGCGCGGGCGGCTCACCAGCGGCCCAGGCGGGCCGAGAGGACAGCGATCGCAGCGGGTCCCGCCGTCGAGGTGCGCAGAACCGAGTCGCCGAGTGCGACGACCTCGGCGCCCGCCTCAGCGAGCTGCCGCAGCTCCTCGGGCGCGATGCCCCCCTCCGGGCCGACGACGAGCACCAAGTCCCGCCCGTCGGGGAGAACCTGGGAGAGCCGGGCCTTCGCGGAGGGCTCGAGGACCAGCACGCGCGCGGTCGCCGCTCGGGCGGCGAGAACTCGGACCTGCTCCAGCGGAGCGACCGCGGGCACCCGGGGGCGCATCGACTGCTTGCTTGCCTCGCGCACGATGGCGCGCCAGCGCTCCCGCCCCTTCTCCTCTTTCACGCCCGACCAGCGCGAGACCGAACGCGCGGCCTGCCACGGGACGACCTCGTCGACTCCAAGCTCGGTCGCGGCCTGCACCGCCAACTCGTCACGGTCGCCCTTCGCGAGCGCCTGCACGAGCACCAGTCGCGGCGACGGCACCGGCGACTCCTGCACCGACTCGACCGCGAGCACCACTCGCGCCGCCTCGGCGCTCTCGACCACCGCCGTCGCGACGAGTCCGCGTCCATCGCCCACCCGCACGATCTCGCCCACGCGGATCCGGCTTACGGTCGCCGCATGCCGCGCCTCCGCTCCCGTGAGCGCGAGCCGACCCCCGACGACGAAGCCTGCGGAGTCCAGCGATTCATCGATGTAGTGGTGCGCCACAGGCTCAGCCGAGGAAGCGGTCGCGGAGCTTGGAGAACAGTCCCTGCTGGAAGTGCGTCAGCGCGGGCTTCTGCGGCTTGTAGTGCTTGGCGAGCTCCTGGACCAGCTCGCGCTCACGGTGGCCCAACTTCGTCGGCGTCACGACCTGGATACCGATGCGCAGATCGCCGCGTCCGCTGCCACGCAACCGCGTCACTCCGCGACCCTTGATCGTGACGATCTCGGTGCTCTGCGTACCCGGCTTGATCTCGATCTCGATATCGCCGTCGAGGGCTTTGAGCGACGCGGTCGACCCCAGGATCGCGTCGGTCATCTGCACCTCCAGGGTGCAAAGCAGATCATCGCCGCTCCGGCTGAAGACGTCGTGGTGCTTGACCTTGATCTCGAGGTAGAGATCGCCGTTGGGGCCGCCGGCCGGGCCGACCTCACCGCTCCCGGGCATCTGCAGGCGCAGACCCGTGTCGACACCGGCGGGGACATCGACGGGGATGGTGCGGCGCGCGCGGACGCGACCCTGACCCTGGCAGGTGGAGCAGGGCGTCGCGATGACGGTACCGTAACCGCGGCAGGTGCCGCAGGGGCTCGCGGTCATCACGTTGCCCAGGAGCGAGCGGACCGTGCGTTGGATCTGACCGGAGCCGTGGCAGATATCGCAGGTGACGGGCGAGGTGCCGGGCTGGCAGCACGAGCCCTGGCAGGTCTCGCAGAGCACGGCCGTGTCCACCTCGAGGTCGCGATGGGTGCCAAAGATGACCTCGTCCAGCGAAACTTCCACCCGCAACAGGGCGTCCTGACCCCGCTCGCGGCGGGAGCGCGGCCCGCGGGACGAGCCCTGCGCGCCCTGCCCGAAGAAGCTCTCGAAGATGTCGCCGAAGCCGCCGAAGCCCTGGCCGCCTCCGCCGAAGCCCTCCTGCGGGCCGCGGTCGTACTGCGCCCGCTGCTGCGCATCGCTCAGGACGTCGTAGGCGTGCGTAACGAGCTTGAAGCGCTCGGAGGCGTCGCTGCTCGGGTTGACGTCGGGGTGGAACTCGCGGGCGAGTCGGCGGTACGCCTTCTTGATCTCGTCGGCGGAGGCGTCGCGTTCGACGCCCAGCACTTCGTAGTGATCGGCCACAGGTGGCTTCGTCCTTCGTTCGTGGGTCGATGGGGCGGGCACGGCGCACCCGAGGGAACCGGCGGGGCCGGGAGGTCAGGCCTACTCCTCGCCGAGGAGGCGAGAGAGGTAGCGGGCGACGGCGCGCACCGCCGTGATGTTGCCGGAGTAGTCCATCCGGATCGGGCCGAGTACGCCCAGGCGCGAGACCTGGCCGCCCCCGGTGTTGTAGCCGCTGGTGAGCACGGAGGTCTCTTGGAGGCCGAACGGCGCGTTCTCGCGACCGATGCGCACCGAGATACCCCGGGGGTCGGGCACCATCTCGGCGAACAGGCGCAGCAGCTCCACCTGCTCCTCGATCGCCTCGAGCACCGGGTAGATGCTGCCCGAGAAGTCCTCCTCGGTGCGAACGAGGTTGGCGGCCCCGGCCATCACCAGGCGGTCCTGACGGTTGGCACCCACTTGCTCAAGCAGGGTCTGGACGATCGGCGCCAGCATGTGTGCCCGCTCCGGGCTGAACCGCTCGGCGACGGAGCCGAGCGTCTCGGCCGCCTGCTGGAGGCCGAGGCCGAGCACGGCCGTGTTGAGCTTGGCGCGGATCTCGCCGAGCAGCGCGTCATCCACGTCCTCCGGGGTCTCGAGGACGCGCTGGTCGACCCGACCGGTGTCGGTGATCAGCACAGAGAGAAGGCGGCGCGGCGCGAGCGCGACCAGCTCCACATGGCGCAGCCGCGCGGCTCCGAACGACGGGTACTGCACGAGCGCGACGCTGTTGGTGAGCTGCGAGAGCAGGCGCACGGTCTTGACCAGCACCTCGTCCAAGTCCGGGCTCTGCCCGAGAAACGTCTCGATCGCCTGCCGCTGGGCGGAGGTGAGCGGTCGCAGGTCGGCGAGCTGGTCGACGAAGAGGCGGTAGCCCTTGTCGGTCGGAACGCGGCCGGACGAGGTATGCGGAGCGGTGATCAGCTCCTCCTCCTCGAGCTGGGCCATCTCGTTGCGGATGGTCGCGGCCGAGACGCCGAACGCGTGCCGCTCGACGATCGACTTGGAGCCGACCGGCTCCCTGTTCGCCACGTAGTCCTGCACGATCACGCGCAGGACCTGGAGACCGCGCTCCGTCACCATACGACCGACCTCCCGCCGGACTCCGAGTGCCCGCGGGCACGACCGTCTGCGGCGCTGACGCCGCGCGGAGCCTGGCACTCCGCAACTCTGAGTGCCAATCATAACCGGGCGAGGGACGAGGAGTCGGGGTTGCGCAGGGATCGGCCGGGACCGGCCCTTATCGCGGCCTGTGGAGGAGCATCCTCGTTCCGGCCCCAGCAGAGGCCGCGCTTCCCGGTGCGCACACCGCCTCCGCGTGTCACGATGGACGCCGAGCGCTCGGGGTCGCCCGGCGCTGATGTCAGGAACGGAGACCATCATGTCGGCCACCCCTCCCCCGCCCCCCGCCTACGGCACCCCGGCTGCACAGCTGAACCCGGCGGACGAGAAGACCTGGGCAGTCCTCACGCATGTGATCGGCATCTTCTTCAGCTTCCTGCCCTCGCTGATCGTCTTCCTGGTCTTCAAGGGCCGCGGAGCGTTCCTCGAGGCGCACGCGAAGTCGGCGCTGAACTTTCACCTCACCATGCTGATCGCGTACGTGGCCGGGACCATCCTGTCCTTCGTGCTGGTCGGCTTCATCGTGTTCATCGTGGTGCCGATCCTGGTGATCGTGTTCGCGATCATCGCCTCAGTGCGGGCCAGCGCTGGCGAGTACTACACGTACCCGCTCAGCATCCCGTTCTTCACCTAGCGGCGGGTCCGGGGCGGCCTCAGCCGTCGGTGAGGCGGCGCACCACCGCGTCGGCCAGCAGCCGGCCACGCAACGTCAGCACCACACGTCCCTGCAGCGCGGCCCGGCCGTCGATCAGGCCATCGGCGATGAGACTCGCCACTTCGCTCCGCCGCTCCGCGTGGATCGAAGCGATCGGCAGGCCGTCGGCCAAACGCGATCGCAGCAGCACGTCCTCCAACCGCCGCGTCCTCACGTCGAGCGTCTCGCGCCCGGCAGCCGGCGAAGCGCCCGTGTTCAACCGGTCGGCGTAGGCCGCGGGGTGCTTCACGTTCCACCAGCGCACGCCACCGACATGGCTGTGGGCACCCGGTCCGACCCCCCACCAGTCGTGGCCCAGCCAGTAGGAGAGGTTGTGCCGCGAGCGGTGCGCGTCCTCCCTCGCCCAATTGCTGACCTCGTACCAGGAGTAGCCCGCCGCGGCCAGGCGCGCGTCCGCGAGCTCGTACATGTCGGCGGTCAGGTCGTCGTCCGGAGTCGCGACCTCGCCGCGGCGGATCTGCCGGGCGAGCTTCGTGCCGTCCTCCACGATCAGCGCGTACGCCGAGAGGTGGTCGGGCCGGTTAGCCAGGGCGGAGTCCAGCGAGCGCTCCCAGTCGGCGAGCGATTCTCCCGGCGTGCCGTAGATGAGGTCGAGACTGACCTGCAGGCCCGCCTCCCGCGCCCACTCGACGACGAGCGGCACCCGCTCCGGGTCGTGAGTGCGCTCGAGGGTAGCGAGCACATGCGGGACGGCCGACTGCATCCCGAAGCTCACCCGCGTGAAGCCGGCCTCGGCCAGCGCCCGGAGGTACCCGGCGTCGACGGAGTCGGGGTTCGCCTCTGTCGTGATCTCGGCGTCCGGCGCGACACCGAAGTGGGCTCGCAGCCCGTCCAGCATCCGCACCAGGTCTCCCGCGGGCAGGAGCGTGGGCGTCCCGCCGCCGAAGAAGACGGTGCGGGCCGAGCGGCGGGGCAGGCCTGCGCGCGCGAGCACTCCGGCGCCCAGGGCCATCTCGGTGATCGCCTCGTCGGCGTAGTCCTGCTGCTTCGCCCCGCGCAGCTCGGTCGCGGTGTAGGTGTTGAAGTCGCAGTAGCCGCAGCGGACCCGGCAGAACGGCACATGCACATACAGACCGAGGTCGCGCTCCTCGGCGCCGTCGGCGACGGATGCGGGCAGACCGCCGTCCAGCGGTGCGGGATCCGCGATCGGGAGGGCGCTCCCCACGTCAGCTGACGCGCGCCGGGAGCAGGGCGCGCAGGTACTTCGCGACCTGGCGCTTCTGCACGGCGCGCAACACGGGTGCACCCAGGCGGTAGAGGCGGGTGGAGGGGCGCGAGAAGACGCGGATAACGAGCCAGACGGAGTCGTCGGCGCGCTTTTCGACGACGAACGACTCCTCGCCGCTCTCGGGGTGGCCCTCGAGGGTGCCGTAGGCGAAGCCGACCTGGTCGGGCTCATCGACGACGTAGACGACGCGGACCGGGGCATCGAAGACCCGGCCGAGGAGCCTCACGCGTAGCACGGCGGTCACGCCGGCGGTGATGTAGGGGGTGCCGTCGGGGGCGAAGTGCTCCTCCGTCGGACGGCTGACCAGGTCGATCGGCGTGCCCGCGGAGTCGAAGTTAACGCCGGTGTACTGCACACCGCTGCCGCTGGTGATGTCGGTCACTTCGATGCCGCTGCCGCGCTGCACGCCCCAGGTCATAAGAGAGGCGGTGGTGATCGCGAAGCGCTCGTCCCCCGAGCCCAGGCGCGCCTCGAAGCGCTCCGCGGTGAAGCCGTCCGGCGGGTACTCCAGCAGATCCGGCGCGAGGGTGCCGCCGACGGCCGCGTAGGTGACCTGCGGCTGGCCCTCGAAGTTGGAGCGGCGGATGCTCACGTCCCGACCTTCTTCCCGGACTCCTCGAGCGCGGCGCGCGCGGACGCCGCGTGCCGGGTGGTGCTGTCCATCCGACCCAGCGTATCCGACCGTTCGGGCCGACCCTCCTCGTGCTGCGGAACGGCTCAGCTGCAGGGAGCGAGCTTCGCGACGGCGACCGAGAGGGTGCCGGGGCCGCCGAGGAGGACGACGCGCGTCGCTCCGCCGGCCTTGATGTCGTTCAGCACGCAGGTCGGCGGCACGGCGAACAGGGGGCTGTTCGCGTAGCCGGCGGCCGTCGCTCCGGAGAGAGCGTCGGGGAAGTTCTCGCCGGTCGCCAGGAACACCGTCTTGGCCGTGCGGAAGGCCGCGCGGTTCAGCTGCTCGGAGGTGTCGTAGCGGTCGGTGCCGCCGAGGCGGATCAGGTTGCGGTTTCTCGGCGTAGCCCGCGAGGTCCGCTGCGAGCGCGTCGCCGACGCTGAGGGCGGAGCCGACCACGACACTCCGCTTGGGCTTGAGGCGGGTCAGCTCGTCGCGGACAACCTGACTCATCGAGTCGCGGTCGACCAGCAGCAGCGGGCCGCCCTGCTTGGCCGCGGCCGGTCCGGCGCTGAGCGCGTCGGGGAAGTTCGAGCCGGTCGCGATGTAGACGACCGGGACGCCCGGGGTGAAGATCGCTTTCGACACCTCGACGGCCGTGCCCTGGCGGTCGGTGCCCGCGAGACGCGTGACGGTCGGACCTGCGCCCGAGGTGGGCGTCGGAGTCGGAGTGGTGCTCGACGCCCTTGCTCAGGCCGCTCACCTGAACGGACGGGGCCCCGAGCGGCGAGGTGTCGCCGAAGGTGAGGTAGCGGTCGTAGAACTCCTGCGGCGGCTTCACCGCGATGGAGGCGCCGCCGTTCAGAACCTGCGTCGGGGCGCGCAGGTCCGCGCTGTCCTCAGTGCCGACCGTGGCGCGAAGGCCCGTGAGATCGAAGAAGCCGGGGACGCCGGAGTCGAGGACGATCACGTCGCCCGTGCCCGCTTCCGTGACCGTGCCGCCGCCAGCCCAGAAGCTGCCGCCCAGGGTGCGGTCGCTGGTGGTCGGCGCCGACAGGTCGAGGTCCGCCTCGGCGGATCCGCTCGGAGCGGCGACGGTGAGGAACGCGGCGAGGTCGAGGATGAAGCCGGTCCGGTCGACACCGGTCGGGGCGTAGGCGTCGGCCGCCGGATCCTCGTAACCGGTGAGGTTCAGCGAGGGCGACGTGCCGCCGAAGGAGTCGACGGTGCGCGCCAGCGAGATGTCGATGGAGTTGGTGGCGGGGTCGGCCGGCACGCTGGAGTCGGGCAGCTCGACGGTCAGTGTGGTCGCGTCGCCGGGAACGGGCAACGGCGTACCGGCGCCGAACCGGTCGGAGTCCGACCAGACGTACGGTGCCGGTGAGACCTCGACCACCCGGTGGGCGGCGGAGGCGGACCCCGCCGCGACCAGCGATCCCGCAGCGACGGCCGCGACGCTCGCGAGCGCCGCCCCCGCTCTGATCCAGTGCTTCCTCGTCTTCCTGGACACCACGCTCGCAGACACCGCGGACTTCCACCCTTCGTCATGGTGGAGGACCGATCGTCGACGCTGCAGCCCCCGAGCGGATCGGTGACGATCCGCGGCCGCATCCAGCGGTCCGAAAGCTATCGGTCGCCGATCCGGCGCCGCAATCCCCTGCCGACACGATGTCTCAGACGGGGGGGCACGGGGCTGCGCTACTTCTTGTCCTTGGTCTCGACGTCGCCCGAGAGCGCGGCGATGAACGCCTCCTGGGGGACCTCGACGCGGCCGACCATCTTCATCCGCTTCTTGCCCTCCTTCTGCTTCTCGAGGAGCTTGCGCTTGCGGGTGATGTCGCCGCCGTAGCACTTGGCCAGGACGTCCTTGCGCATCGCGCTGATCGACTCGCGCGCGATGATCCGGGCGCCGATCGCGGCCTGGATCGGCACCTCGAACTGCTGCCGCGGAATGAGCTTGCGCAGGCGCCCCGTCATCAGGACTCCGTAGGCGTAGGCCTTCTCGCGGTGCACGATCGCGCTGAACGCGTCAACCTGCTCGCCCTGGAGCAGAATGTCGACCTTCACCAGGTCGGCCTCCTGCGAGCCGGCGGGCTCGTAGTCGAGCGAGGCGTAGCCGGCGGTCTTCGACTTGAGGTTGTCGAAGAAGTCGAAGACGATCTCGCCGAGGGGCATGTGGTAACGGATCTCGACCCGGTCCTCGCCCAGGTATTCCATGCCGATCAGCGTGCCGCGACGGCTCTGGCAGAGCTCCATGATCGTGCCGACGTAGTCCTTCGGCGCGAGGATCGCAGCCTTGACGATCGGCTCCGTGACGGCCGCGATCTTGCCGACCGGGAACTCGCTGGGGTTGGTGACGGTGACGGTCTTCTTATCCTCCGTCGTGACCTCGTAGATCACCGAGGGTGCGGTGGTGATGAGGTCGAGACCGAATTCGCGCTGTAGACGCTCGGTGATGATCTCGAGGTGCAAAAGACCGAGGAAGCCGCAGCGGAAACCGAAGCCGAGCGCCACCGAGGTCTCGGGCTCGTACACGAGCGCCGCGTCCGAGAGCTTGAGCTTGTCGAGGGCCTCGCGCAGATCCGGGTAGTCACTGCCGTCGATCGGATACAGGCCCGAGAAGACCATCGGCAGCGGCTCGGTGTAACCGGGCAATGCCTGCGTCGCGGGCTTGGAGGCTGTGGTGACGGTGTCGCCGACCTTCGACTGGCGGACGTCCTTCACTCCGGTGATCAGGTAGCCGACCTCGCCGACCGCGAGCCCCTTGGTCGCCACCGGCTCGGGGCTGGACACGCCAATCTCGAGGATCTCGTGGGTCGCGCGCGTCGACATCATCTGGATCTTCTCGCGCGGTGAGAGCTTGCCGTCGATCATCCGCACGTAGGTGACCACGCCGCGGTAGGCGTCGTACACGGAGTCGAAGATCATGGCGCGCGCGGGGGCATCGGCATCGCCGACGGGCGGCGGAATGAGCTCGGTGACACGGTCCAGGAGCGCCTCGACACCCGCGCCGGTCTTGCCGGACACGCGGAGCACGTCGTCGGGGTCGCCGCCGATGAGGCTCGCGAGTTCCTTTGCGTACTTCTCCGGGTCGGCCGCTGGCAGGTCGATCTTGTTCAGGACCGGGATGATCGTGAGATCGTTCTCGAGCGCGAGATACAGGTTCGCGAGCGTCTGCGCCTCGATGCCCTGCGCGGCGTCGACCAGGAGGATCGCGCCCTCGCAGGCGGCGAGCGAACGGCTGACCTCGTAGGAGAAGTCGACGTGCCCCGGAGTGTCGATCATGTTCAGGGCGAAGGTGCGGCCGCCGCGCTCCCACGGCATCCGCACGGCTTGCGACTTGATCGTGATGCCGCGCTCGCGCTCGATGTCCATGCGGTCGAGGTACTGCGCGCGCATCGCCCGGTCCTCGACGACCCCCGTGATGCCCAGCATGCGATCGGCGAGAGTGGACTTTCCGTGGTCGATGTGGGCGATGATGCAGAAGTTGCGAAGGGACGCCGGATCGGTCGCGGCGGGCTCGAGCCCGGAGTGTGCACGTGGAGACATCGTGCGACCAGTGTCCCATGCCGGGCGACGGGGCCGGGACCGGGCGCTCGCGCTGCGCGATGCGGGCGATGGCCGGCGGTTGAAGGGTGGCGGCGGGTGCGCTAAAGTTCCTTGTTGGCTTGCGCTCCCCCTCCGGACACCCGGCAGGCGTGGAGTGATCAGAAGCCGGCGACCTCCAGTCGCACCGCAGGGCGTTCAGACGCCCGCGGAAGGGGCACTCCGTCGAGTAGCCGGCTGCACACACGCACATCCGAGAAGAAGGTAATCCACCGTGGCAAATATCAAGTCGCAGATCAAGCGTAACCTCACCAACAAGAAGGCGAACGAGCGCAATAAGGCCGTGAAGAGCGAGCTGAAGACCGCTATCCGCTCGGTCCACACCGCGATCGCCGCCGGCGACACCGAGAAGGCCGGTACCGCCCTCGCCTTCGCCGCCAAGAAGCTCGACAAGGCCGCCAGCAAGGGCGTCATCCACAAGAACCAGGCCGCGAACCGCAAGTCCGCCATCGCGAAGCAGGTCGCGGCACTGTAGTACTGCGGCGCTGCACTACTGCGCGTCTGTACTACTGCGGCGCTACTACTGCGGCGCTGCGCTACTGCGCGTCTGTACTGCTGCGCCTCTGTAAGGGTCCGGCCGATGGTCGGGCCCTTCGTCGTTTCCGCTCGGGAGGACGGCGACTCCTCCGATCACCGCGCACGTCGGCGGGGCGGATACTCGCTCGGGTCGAGCACGCGGACTCGGAGCGGCTCGAACATCGGCCCGATCTCGTGCAGGGCGACGGTGTCGATCGGAGTCTGCTCGCCGCCGACCCGGGCGAGCGCCCCCGGCCGACCCGCGAGGTCGAGATCGTGCAGATGCAGGCGGGGCGCGGGCGGCAGACCGCCCGCCGTGCGCAGCACCACGGGCGGTCCATCGGCCGGGCCCAGCAGGAGCTTCTCCGGCGACGCGCGCAGGCCCACCCCGACCGCCTTCAGTACCGCCTCCCGACGGACCCAGTCGCGATGCAGCGCCGCCTCGCTCCAGCCCGTGGCGGGGCCTCGGCGCTCGGCAGGTACCCGGGCAGCGCGTCGACGGCCGAGCCGACGCTGTCCTCGACGTCGATCCCCACGTCGCCCTCCCGCCAGCGCGCCACCGCAACGATGCCGCCCGAGTGCGAGATCGAGAACGAGCCGGGCAGTCCGCGGAGCCAGGGACGGCCCTCCTCGCGATGCCCGCGGGGGCGGACGCCGATCTCGACGAGAGACTGCGCGACTCCGGCCTCGCGTGCAGCGACGGCCCGCACCAGGATTCGACCGGTCGCGAAAGCGGCCGCGTCCTGCGGTCTGTGGAAGCGCTCGAGCCGGGCGCGCTCGGCCGCGTCGAGCCAGGCCGTCCCCGGGTGCTGCCGCGGCACCGGCCGGCAGGCGACGACGATCACGAGCGGCGGCCGAGTGCGGCGAGCGGCTCCGCCAGGCCGACGTCGACCGTGTCGGGCACAGTGACGGCGGCGCGGCTCCACTCGACGAAGGAGCGCGGGGACGCGACGATCTGCACCAGCGCCATAACGCACCTTTCTCGAGGGACGACAAGGGGGGCGGCTCGGTCACGGTGCGGTGGCCAGCTTCATGCTCCTGGGTGAGGGAGCCTATCCTCACCCGGCGGGGGCTGTTGCAGCAGGGGCCGTACGGAGACGGGAGGTAGTGCGGGAGCGGGTTCAGAGACCGCGCGCGGAGACGACCGAGACCATGCGCTCGAGGGCGTAGACGGGGTCGCGCGTGGCGCCCTTCACGTTGGCGTCAGCGTCGGCGACGGTGAGGATCGCGGCACCCAGACCCTCGCCTGTCCAGCCCTGGAGGTCGCGGCGGGCCCGGTCCACCTGCCAGGGGGCGAGCCCCAGGCGGGAGGCGACCTGGCCGGAGCCCTCGCGGGTGCCGGCGACCTTCGCCATCGTGCGGAGCTTGCTCGCGAACGCGGCGACGATCGGCACCGGATCGGCACCGGAGGCGAGGGCGTGGCGGAGGCCGAGCAGCGCCTCCCCGTGCCGCCCCGCGATGGCGGAGTCGGCGACGGTGAACGCCGTCGTCTCGACCCGGCCGCCGTAGTACTTCGCGACGGTCGCCTCGGTGATCTCGCCGGACGCATCCGAGAGCAGCTGTTGGCACGCCGAGGCGAGTTCGTCGAGGTCGTCGGAGAAGGCCGAGACGAGGGCGCGGACGGCGCCGGTCGTCGCAGTGCGGCCGGCGGTGCGGAACTCGGCGATCGCGAAATCGACTTTGTCACTCTCGCGCTTGAGCTCAGCGCAGACGATCTCGATGCCGCCGCCCGTACCCGACCGGACCGCGTCGAGCAGCTTCTTGCCGCGATTACCGCCGCCGTGGCGCAGCACGAGGGTGGCGCCGTCGGCGGGGGCGCCGAGGTAGTCGAGCGTCTCGAGGAGGAACGCGTCGGTGCACTTCTCGACATTCGAGACGCGGATGAGGCGGGGCTCGTCGAAGAGGGATGGACTCGCGAACGTGAGCAGCTCGCCCGGTGCGTAGCCACCGGCGTCGATGTCGCTGACCTCCAGGCTCGGATCCTCGGCACGCAGGAACTCGCGGAGGAAGCGCACGGCGCGATCGGCGAGGAACTGTTCCGGCCCGGTGATCAGCACGATCGGCGCAGGCCGCGTCTGATTCCAGGAGAGCTGTGGGATCGCCGCCTTGGAGGGCGCTGCCTTCGCGCGTGCCGGGGCCCTGCCTGCCATGCCGTCATCCCTTCGTGCCGCGCCGTTCGAGCGCCCTCCACCCTACGGCCCACCTCCGACACCACCGTGCGGCTCTTCCTTACCGCCTGAACGGGCAGCTCTCGCCGCGGTACACTTGCGCCCGAGAGCCCATTTCAGAAGCGCCCGAAGGAGCACCACTATGCCGTCGAGACTCGCTTACGTCACAATCTCGGGGTTTCGCTCGATTAGCGACCTGCGCCTGGACCTCATCACGCCAGTGACCTTACTCATCGGCGCCAACGGAGCGGGTAAGAGCAACATCGTCGACGCCTTTGAACTCTTAGGATTTACCGTCGACCGCGCCCTACAAGAGTACGTCCTGCTCAACGGCGGGTTCTCGAACATCACCCACGCTTCGAAGAGGAGTTCATTGCAGACTCCGGTACTCGAGGCGTGGGGCGCTTGGACCGAGGGCGACCGGAAAGGCTACCGAAATGGGTACAAAATGACCCTGAGCCAGGGCCGAGACGATCGCGCAATACTGCAGGAGTCCACGTACACGCACAACGCCGAGTACGCGAAACCTTACGACAACGACCTCGGCTACAGTACCGAATCTCAATTGAAGGAGATCGCTTCTCGCCATCTCGCCAATCAGTACCTTCTCGACATCCTTTCAGGGTGCAGAGTCTTTCACTTCGATGACACCGGGCTGACCGCCCCTTCACTGCGCCGCGCGGACATCGCGGATAGCGAGACGCTCCACAGCGACGCGAGCAATGTGGCGGCCGTGTTGTTCGATATGAAGCTGAACAGACGAGATCTGTACGACCGCGTAGTCCGGACGATCCAGAACGTTGCTCCGTTCTTCGAGGACTTCGTCCTTCGGGAGGAAGCTGGAAGCACCATTTTGCGTTGGAAGGAGTTCGGGCTCGACTCGGTTTTCTCCGGCAACGCTCTGAGTTCGGGGACGCTCCGCTTCATCTGCCTCACTGTCCTGATTCAGCAGCCTCGATCCCCCTCGACGATCGTTCTGGATGAGCCCGAGCTCGGCCTTCATCCTTCGGCGATCTTTCAGCTCGCGGATGTGTTCCGCAGTATCGGCGATGACCAAAGAATAGTCGCCGCTACCCAATCAGTCACTCTCCTCAGCCAGTTCGGAGTCGCAGATGTCGCTATCGTCGAACGCCAGCAGGGGTCGACGGTGGTTTCTCGTCCGGACAGGTCGGAGCTCGATGCCTGGTTGACCGATTACTCCGTCGGAGAATTGTGGGAGATGAATCTTTTGGGCGGAAGACCGCAGGCTACTTCCCCGAGATTCGTGGACGCGGCTCGTGACTAAGCGTGTGGTCATCGTCGTGGAGGGCCAGACAGAAGAAGCTTTCGTGAACGAGGTACTGCAGCCTCACCTGGGTTACGATGCCGTTTCATTGACTCCGATAGTCGTTCACACCTCACGTAGCGCCGACGGACATGCTCACCGAGGTGGCGGATCGTGGCAGCACTACCAGAACCATCTTCGGCGCCTTCTTCAGCAACCGCACTGGGATCTGGTCACCACCATGATTGATTTCTACGGCTACCCTGACGACGCTCCGTGGTGCTCATGCACATCGCTGCATGACCAGCCTACCTGCGCAGAATCCCGTGAGACTGGCATGCGTGATGCGTTCGCATACAACCCGAGGTTCCTCCCCTTCATCTCCCTGCACGAATTCGAGACATTGATCATCGCCGCAGGATCTCAGAAGAGCAGCATTCTGGGAGATGCCGATGCTCCCGCGAAGTTCCGTCACATGCTGAACAGTGTCGAGGGGAACGCGGAGGCACTCAACAATGGTCCCTTGACAGCGCCCTCGAAGAGAGTCCTGGCCGCGCTTCCCGACTATCGGAAAGTCCGCGACGGGGTTGCCGTTCTCGAGGGGGATCTCGGTCCTGCGCTCGACCACGCCCCACGGTTCCACGACTGGGTAGATCTGCTCGCCGGCGCGGGCGCCTGACGTCGCGCTCGAGCGCACGTCGATGTGCACGAGCCGTCGCCGCTGCCGCCCCACTCGACCAGACCGCGATCCCGTCGCTGCGGGACGCAAGGACGACCGTGCCCTCGGCATCCGTCCTCAGCGCTTCGACGCCGCGCTCGGCGAGCAGGGCAAGCAGCGACGGGTTCGGGTGCCCGTAGTCGTTGTCCGCCCCGACCGAGATCAACCCGACGCCCGCGCCGAGGGCGTCGTAGAGCGCGGGCGCCTGGTCGGCCGAGCCGTGGTGCGCGACCTTCACCACGTCGACCCGGCCGACTGGGAGTCGGGAGACGCGGCCCTGCTCCTCCGCCCCGAGGTCGCCCAGCAGAGCGACGGAGAGCGGGCCTCCCCGGGCGTCGGCGCCGATGTCGACCCGCAGCATCACGCTCGTTTCGTTCCCGCGCAGCGCACTCCCCCGCTCCGGCCACTCCACCCGCCACCGGAGGGAGCCGAGCGCGCCGCTGTCGCCGCGGGCTGCCTCCTGCAGGGTCGCTCCCGCCCGCGAGAGTGCCGACCGCTCCCGCTCGTCGTCGCGGCCGGCGGCGGGCCCGACCAGCGCGGCGTCGATCCGGCTGAGGGCCACCTCCAGCCCGCCGACGTGGTCGAGGTCGTAATGGGTGAGCACGAGCAGCGACACCCGGTCCACTCCCATCAGGCGGAGGCAGGCGTCCAGCGGTGCGGGTTCGGGCCCGGTGTCGACAAGCAGCACGCCCGCGTCACCGCGGAGGAGGATCGCGTCACCCTGGCCGACGTCGCACATCGCGACGCGCCAGTCATCGGGCACCGAGGCGGCGCGGAGGAGCGGAGTGGCGGCGGTGCTGCCGCCGGCCGCTGCGAGCGCGCAGGCGAGCGCGACCGCGGTGATCCTCCGCAGCCGCGCGAGCCTCGGCGATCGGGTGATCAGCACGAGCGCGAGAACGGTGACCACGGTCAGCGCGAGCGCCCCGGCGGCGCCCGACCACCAGGCGATCCGCGGGGCGGGCCAGGAGGCGACCGCACGGGCGATCGAAGCGATCCACCAGGCGGGCACTGCCGCGAGGCGGATTGCGAGGTCGGCGCCTCCCGGCCACCACGGCGCGAGCAGGCAGCCGATCAGGCCGAGACCGGTCGCAGCGGGTGCCGCCGGCTCGGCGAGCAGATTCGCGAGCACCCCGTAGACCGGCACCGACGGATCCACGAGCACCAGAACCGGCTGGCAGGCGAGCTGCGCGGCGGTCGGCACCGCGAGCAGGAGGGCGAGCGGTCGCGGCAGCACCCGGCCGAGCGCGGTGGCGATCGGCTCCGCCAGCAGCAGGAGCCCCGCGGTGGCGAGCACGGAGAGGACGAAGCCGAGCCTGCCTGCAATCGTCGGATCAGCGACCACGAGCACGACGACGCTCGCCAGCAGCGCCGGTACCGCCGCTCCGGAGCGCCGTCCGAGCCGGGCGAGGAGGACCACCGTCGCCATCACCGCGGCCCGCACCACGCTCGGCTCGGGGGTTACCAGGACGACGAAGGCCACGAGCAGGGCCAGGGCGGCGACCGTCCGGAGGCGGCGCCCGACTCCGAGAAGCGCCGCGATCATCCAGCCCGCGAGCACCACGACCGCGCAGTTGGCACCCGAGACGGCGGTCAGGTGGGTGAGCGAGGCGGTGCGCATCGCCTCCTCGAGCCCCGCGTCGAGCGCGGAGGTGTCGCCGGTCGCGAGCCCCGGCAGCAGCCCCGCGACGTCACCACCGATGCGATCCGCTCGCTCGAGGAAGCGCGAGCGGAGAAGGTCCGCCACCGCGCCCGCGCCCTCCGGTCCGCGCCGCTCCACGATCCTCGAGGCGGTGAGCAGAGTCGCCTCGCCGACGGCCCCCTCTCGGGGCCCCGCGCGCGCGTCGAGCACCAGCTCGGAGGCGACCGGGAGGCGCCCGCCCGGTTCGGCGAGCAGGACCCGGACCGGAGCCGACATCGCCTCGTCGCCGACCCGCAGCGCAGTCGCCTCGAACCAGACCCCGCCGGTGCGCAGAGGTCGTGCTCCCGTGTCGACGCGGACCGTGACGACCCTCTCGGTGCGATCCTCGACCGCCGAGCGGAGGGCTTGCGGATGGTCGCCGGGCGCGGAGATGACGACGGAAGTCATGGCCAGGGCGGCACCCGCCGCCGCGACAAGCACGACTCCCGGTAGAGCACGAACGCGGTCGCGGCGAAGCAGGAGCAAGCCGGCCGCCGCGCCGACGAGCGCCCATGCCGCAGCGCACGCAGCACCTCCCCCATCGAGCACCACCGCCACTGGTAGCAGGCCCGCCGACCACGCGGCCGCCCAACTCGTCACCGCGACCGGCAACAATCGTAGGTCCGACGCCCGCACGCCCCTCACGGCGCGACCTGATCGCGGAAGGCGGCGAGGGTCTTCTCGCCGATCCCGGGCACCTCGAGCAGCTGGTCGACCGAGGTGAACGGCCCATTCTCCTCCCGATAGGCGACGATCTTCGCGGCCGTCGAGGGACCGATCTCGGGCAGATCCTCGAGCTGCGCCGCGCTCGCCGCGCTCAGGCTCAGAACCGACCCCGCAGCGGAGGCCCCCGGCGCCCCGCCGGACGTCACCGGCGCCGCGCCCACCGCCGGCACCACGATCTGCTCGCCGTCGACGAGCTTGCGCGCCAGATTCACCGCCGCCCGCTCCGCCGACCCGCCGAACCCGCCCGCCGCGGCGACCGCATCCGCCACCCGCGCCCCGGGTGACAGCAGGTACAGCCCGGGCGTCGCGACCTCACCGGCGACGTGCACGTACAGCGACTCGACCGCCGTGGCGGGCGCACTCGCCGCCACCGCCGGCTCCAGGACCCGCTCGCGCCCTCCCGCGCGCGCACCCGCGAGCAGAACCGCAACGACCGCTGCTCCGACGACGAGCACCACTGCCGCCCCAGCACCGATCCGCCAGCGGGGCCGGGAGCGTCGTGGCCGCAGCAGCGCCGTCAGCTGCTCGTCGTCCGTTCCGGTGCTGTCTGACATGCGACGACGGTAGGACGCCGGTCACTGTCCCCGAGGACAGCAGGCGCCGGTCAGTGGAGAACTAGCCGATGAGCCCGTTGTGGAGGAGTCTCGACCCCTCTCCGTCCGGTCGGACGTGAGCACTGTTCTCAGGGGCGTCGACGCTCGTCCCATTGCCTCCGCAAGGCGACGACACCGTAGACGAACACGATCATGAGTGCATCGAGTCCCAGAACGAAGATCCACGAAGACGCATTCTCGGCATCCGACCCCCTCGCCAGCGCCGAGATCTGAACCGGAATGACGATCATGACGATCAGCCAGGGAACCCAGGATGTCTTTCTGTGATTTTTCATTCGCGACACTGGTCCTCGAGAGTCAGAAGGTAGATGCGGAAGTCCTGGCTGTCAGGACAGACGCCATGCGCAGCCACGATGGAGGCGATGGTGACTCCGATACCGCCAGCCACCACACAACCCATGCCGCCGCTCTCGGGGCCGAGGGCCGCACAGATCGCCGCCGCCAGCCCGCCTGCGGCAGCCCCCGCGCCCGCGGCCTGCTCCGAGGAGTCGAGGTCGATATAGGGAAAAGGATCGGCCCCTGTCGACATCTTCGTCTGCGTATTGCTCACATCGCGCCCGCCCTGATCGCCCGGCATCAGCGGTCGGCCAGCGGTGTCGTACACGACCACCACGTCACCGCCTCGAAAACGAAAGGCAACACGTGAACCCTCAGCCACCGATGTAACGGAGCGGGGTGAGGATCCGCTCTTCAATTCTTCAGCAAGGCGGGTCATCTGGTCCCGACTCAGCGCTCGCGCCGAGGACACTTCCGCTGGTGATCGCGACGCCGGATCCTTTGGGAGGAGCGTCATCGCAGAGGCGGGACAAGCTGCGCTGATCACCAAAGTGGCGGCGGCGATCACGGCTCCCGTTCGCTCTGTCCACTGTTGATAGTCACGATTCATGAAAGCTCCCGTGTCTGCATAGTAGTCGCAGACTACAGGCTCTGGTCACGCATGTGCACTGAGACAATACTCATCATCGACAGGATCTCTCTCATTCGCTCGAAGAGAATCTTCCCGAGGTACAGCAACCCGGTTAGTTAGTGACGCCACTATTCAGACATGATGAGCGTTATTCATAAAGTCTGATCTGCGCGTGTCGCTCGAAAGGCATCAGCCCCTCGTGCGAGAGAATAAAAGTTATCACACTTCACTGCGGCTTATGCAAAATCCGGTTGATCGAGGTGAAATCGTGCGTGTCTGTCACGGGTAACACCGGCTGATCCGCTTCGATTGAAGGGCAACTTCCAACAGACGCTCTTCACGAAGGAACCAGCCGGTGCACATGCAGACTACTACGGGAATGACGGCCGAGCACTACGCGATCCTCGTCGAACGGATGGAGAACGAATTTCTGTGGCAGCGGCGGCGAGGACGGCCACGCAGACTCTCGCTCGCTGGGGCATTGCAGGTCACTCTTCTTTACTATCGCCACAACGTCACCGAGCAGTTAATAGCCGATCTCGTCGGCGTCGATCAGTCGACCGTTTCGCGAACGATCGCGTTGGTTGAAGCGATGCTTAACGTCGTGACGGACGACGAACAGCCGGACGTCGAGGTGGCGCTCGGTGAGACGACGGCCGTCATCGACGGTATTCTCCTGCCGTGCTGGTCCTGGTCGGACGCGCCAGAACTGTACTCCGGGAAACACACGACCACGGGGCACAACTGTCAGGTCCTGGCCGATCTCTCCGGTCGGTTGATCCACATCTCGGATCCCATTCCCGGCAAGCACCACGATACTCACGCATTCCGAGAAACCCGCTTAGCCAACACCCTCATCCTCTCCAACACGCTGGCCGACAAAGGCTACGAAGGCACCGGAATGGTCATACCAATAAAGAAGAGGCCAAGCGAAGAACATCTGCCAAATTACGCCAAACACCACAATCGCTTCGTGAACACCCACCGATACGTGATCGAGAGAACAATAGCCAACATTGAGACCTGGCGGATATTCCACACCGACTACAGGCGACCACTGCGCACCTTCCGAGACGCCTTCAACGCCGTCCGCGGGCTCATCTTCTTCACGCAACAAAAAACCAATTTTACATAAGCCTCAATGAGCGTTATTCATAAGGTTGTTTACCAGCCGAGTCGGTAGAGTTCGAGTTTTGTGATGGTGCGGATGATGGCGGGGAGTTCGCTGAGGCGTCCGCGGTAGCCGGTGGCGATGATTGTCCAGTTCTTGAGGTGGGCGATGCACCTTTCGACCGCGGATCGGGTTCTGGAGATTTCCCGGTTCGATTTCTTGGTGTTGTCGTCGAGGGTGCTGTCGCGGGATCGTGTGCGGGGAGTGGTAGCGGCCGTCCAGGTCTGCGGCGATCTGCACGTTCAGGCCTTGTCGGTGTCGCTTCCCGGAGTAGTTCGACCGGCCCGCTTCCGCGCGGTTCCGGGTCGGAACATCCGTCCCATCGACCAGGACGACACGGCCTTGGACGGCTTCTTCCAGGGAGATCCCGGAGAAGCAGCAGGCTTGTTCGATCAACGGAACGATGCGGCGATAAATCCGAGAGACGGTGGCCTGCGAGACGCCGTGCAGGTCCGCGACCGCGGCTTGGTTAAGGTTCTGCCGCAACAGCAGCAGAGTCACGATGACCTGCTTGCGCAGGTTCAACACGGCCGGGTGTCCCGGTAACGAGGAACGCCCGGACAGGATCTGGAATATCCGAGCCACCAACTCCGTCACCTGCCCAGAACTCAAACCTGTAGTAGAGTCATAGCGCATCGACTTCTCGCTTCAAGAATGGTGTGTTTGGTAGCTTCCATTCTCTCGCGCGAGAAGTCGATGTCTTTACAGCGACACGCGCGAATTAGACCTTATGAATAACGCTCTCACTAGCCGCGACTCACGAGCCTCTCGCGCTCCGGTGTCCGTATTGTCAGCACCAGCAGATCCTCGGCACCTGCACATCCTCGCGGCACCTCAGCCACCGGCCCGGCGGCTTCAGCAGAACGAGCCGGGCGCCCGCCTCCTAGACCGCCGTCGTCACCAGATTCACCAGCCGCGGCGCCCGCACGATCGCCTTCACGACCTCGCGGCCGACGAGAGCCCGCGCGACCGCGGCAGTCGCCCGCGCGCGCTCCTCGAGCTCGTCGGACGAGATCTTCGGCGACACCTCAAGGCGGTCGCGCACCTTGCCGTCGACCTGCAGGATCGCGGTGACCTTCTCCTCGACCAGCAGCGTCGGGTCGGCCTTGCGCCACAGCGCGTGCGCGACAGAACCCTCATACCCGAGTCGGTGCCACATGTCCTCGGCGGTGTACGGCGCGAACAGGTTGAGCGCCATCGCGACGACCTCGGTGGCCTCACGGACCGCGGGATCGCCGGCTCCCGCGCCCGAATCGAGAGCCTTGCGAGTCGCGTTGACCAACTCCATCAGGCGCGCGACCACGACGTTGAACTTGAACGCCTCGATCAGCGATGGCGACTCCGCGAGGAAGCGATGGGTCTGGCGGCGCAAAGCCGCGTCGCCGCCGCGCCACTCCACGTCCGGCTTGGAGGTCACGTCCTTCGCCAGCCGCCAGGCGCGGGCGAGGAACTTGCCGCTGCCGCCCGGCGAGACATCGGCCCAGTCGATGTCGTCCTCCGGCGGGCCGGCGAAGGCCATCGTCAGGCGCACGGCGTCGACGCCGAACTCGTCCAGCTGGTCCGAGAGCCGGACGATGTTGCCCTTCGACTTCGACATCGCGGCACCGTCCATCTGCACCATGCCCTGGTTCAGCAGCGCGGTGAACGGCTCGGTGAACGAGACGTAGCCCAGGTCGAACAGCACCTTGGTGATGAAGCGGGCGTAGAGCAGGTGCAGGATCGCGTGCGTCACGCCTCCGACGTACTGATCGACCGGCGCCCACTTCTCGGCCAGCTTCGGGTCGAACGCCTGCGTGTCGTCCTGGGGCGAGAGGAAGCGGAGGAAGTACCACGACGAGTCGACGAAGGTGTCCATCGTGTCGGGGTCGCGGCGCGCGGGCGAGCCGTCGACCGGGTGCGGCACGCTCACCCAGTCCTCCGCCGCTCCAAGCGGTGACGAGCCCTTGGGCTGCAGGTCGAGGCCCTCGGTGGAGGGCAGGACGACGGGCAGCTGGTCCTCGGGGACCGGCACCAGCTCGCCGTCGGCCCCGTGAATGATCGGGATGGGTGTACCCCAGTAGCGCTGACGCGAGATGAGCCAGTCGCGCAGGCGGTAGTTCTTCGCGGAGCGGCCGCGGCCGCGCTCCTCCAGCAGCCGGATCACGCGCTCGATAGCGGTCCTCTTGGAGAGGCCGTCGAGCGGGCCGGAGTTGATCAGGCGGCCGTCGCCGGTCAGCGCCTCGCCGGTCGCGACCGGGTCGAGCGAGTACTCCTTCTCGAGCGCGGCCAGCTCCTCCGGGTCCTTCGGGATGACCGGGATCGCGCCGGTGACGGAGGCGGTCGTGTCCACCACGACGCGCACCGGCAAGTCGAAGGCACGGGCGAAGTCGAGGTCGCGCTGGTCGTGCGCGGGCACGGCCATGACCGCACCGTGGCCGTAGTCGGAGAGGACGTAGTCGGCCGCCCAGATCGGCAGGCGCTCGCCGTTCACGGGGTTCACCGCGTAGCGGCCGAGGAAGACGCCGGTCTTGGGGCGGTCGGCGGTCAGGCGCTCGATCTCGCTCGACTTCTGCACCGTCTCGAGGTACGCATGGAAGGCGTCGCGGATCTCGGGCTCCGAACTCTCGACCAGCTCGGAGGCGAGGTCGGAGTCGGGGGCGACCACCATGAAGGTCGCGCCGTAGAGCGTGTCGGGGCGGGTGGTGAAGACGGTGACGCGCTCGTCACGGCCCTCGATCTCGAACTCGACGTCGGCGCCGATCGAGCGGCCGATCCAGTTGCGCTGCATGGCGATGACCTTCGACGGCCAGGAACCCTCGAGCTGGTTCAAGTCGTCGAGCAGGCGATCGGCATAGTCCGTGATCTTAAAATACCACTGCGTGAGCTTCTTCTTGACCACCACCGCGCCGGAACGTTCGGAGGTGCCGTCCGCGAGCACCTGCTCGTTCGCGAGGACGGTCTGATCCACCGGGTCCCAGTTGACCCAGCTGTCCTTGCGGTAGGCGAGACCCTTCTCGTACATCTTCAGGAACAGCCACTGGTTCCACTTGTAGTACTCGGGGTCGGAGGTGTGCAGCACGCGGTCCCAGTCGAAGGACGCGGCATAGCGCTTCATCGAGCGCTTCTGCTGCTCGATGTTGTCGTAGGTCCAGGTAACGGGATTCAGCCCGCGCTTGATCGCCGCATTCTCGGCGGGCAGGCCGAAGCTGTCCCAGCCGATCGGATGCAGCACGTTGAAGCCCTGCTGGCGCCAGTAGCGCGCGATGACATCCCCCAGCGCATACGCCTCGGCATGGCCCATGTGCAAGTCGCCCGAGGGGTAGGGGAACATGTCGAGCACGTACTTGCGGGGGCGCTTGTCGTCGGGGTCGTCCGTCGCGAACGGGCGCGTCTCCTCCCAGATCGGGAGCCACTTTTCCTGGAGCGCTCGGAAGTCGTAACGCTCCTCGACGCCGGCGCCGGTCTGTTGCGAGGTGTCTTCTGCCACAGGTATTTCTCACTTCTGAAGGAGGGGGAGAACGCGCACACGTCGGCGGCTGCGTTCGACCATCAACCCTACTGGCCCAGCACAGACGGTCGACGAACGAGGCGCTCGCTCACTCCTCGGAGACGCCCAGCACGGCGAGAAGCGCCCGCGCCTTCAGCCGCGTCTCCTCGACCTCCTCCGCCGGCACCGAGAGCGCGGTGATGCCGCCGCCCGTGCCCAGCCGTGCCCGCTCGGCGTCGAGCACGAGCGTGCGGATGGTCATCGCGAGATCCAGCGAGCCGTCCGAGCCCAGGCGGCCGAAGGCGCCGGCGTAGATCCCGCGCGGCCCGCCCTCCCACTCGCGCAGCAGCTCGACGGCGCGGCGCTTGGGCGCTCCCGTCATCGAGCCGGCCGGGAACAGGGCCGCGATCAGCGCGGCGATCCCGACTCCGGGCGCCCGACGGGCCGAGACCTCGCTGACCAGCTGGTGGACGTGCGGGTAGCTCTCCACCTCGAGCAGCCGGTCGACGACCACCGAGCCGGCAGCCGCGATCCGCGAGAGGTCATTGCGGACGAGGTCCACGATCATCACGTTCTCGGCGCGCTCCTTCACGCTCGCGACGAGCTCGTCCCGCAACGCGCGGTCCTCCTCGGCGTCCCTCCCTCGGGGCCGGGTTCCCTTGATCGGATGCGTCGCGACGCGTCCGTCCGCGGTGCCGGTGAGGAAGCGCTCGGGCGACGCGCTGACGAGGGCGAGTGGGCCGAGCCGGATCAGCCCGCCGTGGTGGCTCGGGCTGGAGCGGCGGAGCCGACGGTAGGCCTCAACCGGGTCGAAGCGGCCCTCGACGACGATCTCGTCGGTGAGGCACACCTGATAGGCGTGGCCGGAGCGGATGGCGGCTTGGCAGCGGGCGATCAGCGCGGTGTACTCGTCGGCGCGGTGGCGGCGGATCGGCTCCCCGGCAGCCTCGGCAGCGGCGGGATCCGCGGGGGCAGCGGCACCGGCGAGCGAGCGGACCCGGTCGGCGAGCTCCTGCGCAGCACCCGTGGCGACCAGCCGCAGGGTCCGCTTCGCGTGGTCGAACTCCAGGACCGGGTCGCCGCGCAGCAGGGCGAGTGCGGGCGGAGCATCGGCACCGGCGGGCAGGGGCGGCAGTGCGACGGAGGCAGCGCCGGCCTCATAGGAGATCCAGCCGTAGCGTCCGAGCGCCCGATCGCCGCCGGGGCCCCGCAAGCCTGCGCACGTCTCATCGTCGACCGTGGCGAGCGCCGCCGCCACCTCGCCGCCGGCGTCGACCACGAGCACGTCCTCCGCGGCGCAGGAGCCGAGGTACGAGCGGCCGGTCACGGCTCCCGGGCCGGAGTCGAGCCAGAAGGATGCTTCGGCGGCGGCGAACAGGGCGACGTACGCGAGTTCCGGGTCGACCCAGGGCAGCTCGACCGAGCGGACGTGCCGATCCTCCGAGACCACTGGGCTAGCGTAGGCCGTCGTGGACGGCGAACGGGTGCAGGAGTGGAACGGGCGCGGGCTCGTCCCCGTGGCGCAACCGCCCGCGACTCCCCTGGCTGCCGCCGACTCCTGGCTAGCTGCCGCCGACTCCTGGCTCGTCGATGAGGGCCGGATGCGCGGGCTCGACCTGCACCGCGAGCGCTTCACCCACTCTGTCGCCTCGGCGGGCGGGCACCCCGACGTGGATCTGTTCTTCGACGCAGCGATCGCCGCCCTGCCCCGCGAGGGCCGTTCATTCCCCCGCGTCGAGCTCTCCGGCGGCGCCCTGCGGCTCCGACTACGGCCGGCGCCGTCACTTGGCCGCTCCGTGGTGCTGTGGACCAGCCCGGTGGATCCGCGGCGCACCCCCTCCTGGAAGGGACCGGACATCGCCCGTCTGGAGCTGCTGCGAGCGCGCGCTCGGGCGGCGGGGGCGGATGAACCCGTGCTGCTGGACGCGGACGGCGCGGTGGTCGACGGGGCGAGCACCGCGATCCTGTGGTGGCTCGGCGACGCCCTGGTCGTCCCTCCGGCGACGAGCACCCGAGTGCGTAGCGTGACGGCCCGCACGGTGTCGGTGCTCGCCGGGGCGCTCGGCGTCGACGTGATCCAGGCCCCCGCCGAGCCCGAGTCGCTGGAGGGCCGGGAAGTCTGGGTGGCGAACGCTGTGCACGGGCTCCGCCTGGCTACCCGGTGGGTGGACGGGCCGGCGCTCGCCGCGGAGCCGGGGCGCCTGGACGTGTGGCGGCGGCGACTCGACGCGCTGCGGCGGCCGCTGCCGAAGGGGTGAGGCTCGGAGCCGCAGGGTGCGATGTGCAGGGGCCGCCTCGCCTACACCGACCGATGTGCAGGGGATCCAGACGAGAGAGCGCTCTCCGCCGCAAGAATGGGCGGGGCGGGCACGGATCCCCTGCGAATCAGACGGGCGGGTGGGTGTGCGTCCTGCAGATCGGACACCGCGGGACGAGGTGGCGCCGCCGAGGCTATGTCCCCCAACTAGAGCCCTCCTTTCGGCGGCATTCGGGCGCGACGGCGTGCGAGCATCGAGCACCCCCACCCCTCCGACGCTGTTCTGCACCGTTGGGAGGCGGAGGGCGGGCGCCTGGCGCGCACGGCCGTCCTGGCCCGCGCGGGGCATCTGCAGAACGACGGCTGAGCCGGTCGGAGCGCCGCAGCGACAGGTCAGCCCGCGTTGTGAAGGTCGTCCTCGCCAGCCGTCCCATCTGCCACCCGAATCCGCCGGTCGAACACCAGCCCGGGTGCGACCCGGTGCGCAATCAGCACCACCGTCCGCCCCTCGGCCGCCCGCAGCAGGTCATCGAGCAGGGCGTCGGCGACGGGAGCATCCACTGACGCGGTCGGCTCGTCCAGGAGCAGCACCCCGAAGTCGGCCAGGAGGGCGCGGGCCAGCGCGATCCGCTGCGCCTGCCCGCCCGAGACGAGCGACCCGCGCTCGCCCACGCGGGCGTCGAGCCCGCCACGCGCGGCCAGCCATGAACCGAGCCCGACCCGCTCCAGCACCGCCTCGAGCACGGCGTCGTCGGCTTCGGGCCGCGCGAAGAGCAGGTTCTGCCGGATCGTGTCGTCGAAAAGGTACGGCTGCTGCTCCACCAACCCGACCACACGCCGCACCTCGGCCTGCGGCAGGGTGCGCGCCTCGACTCCGCCCAGCACATAGCTGCCGGAGTGGTCGAGCAAGCGCACCAGGGCGTGCGCGAGCGTGGTCTTGCCGGAGCCGCTGCCTCCGGTCACGAGGACACGGTCACCCGCCGACAGCTCCAACGAGACACCGCGCAGGGCGGGCTCGGCCGCGCCGGGCCAGCTCACCGCCAGATCGCGCAGCACGATATCGCTGCCCTGCGGCGTGGCGACGAGCGGATCCACGTCGGCGTCGGTTGCGAGCGTCGGCGATGCCGCTTCCGCGTCCAGATCAGCCACGCGCTGGGCGCTGGAGAGCGCCGCGCGGGCGGACTGGACGGCGAGCGGAGCCGCAGCGGCGACCTCGAAGACCGCGAGCGGCACGAGCGCGACGACACCGAGCGCGGGTCCGCCGAGATTGCCGAGAGCGGGGATCCCGAGCGCGAGGCCGGCCCAGACCGCTCCGCCGGAGCAGAGCGCGAGCACGGCCGCAGCCAACCCTGCGGAGCTCGCCCGCCGGAGCGCAGCCCGCGCGAGCGCCTCCTCCGCCCGCCCGACCGCCGCCAGCGCCTCGTCGGCCGCGTCGAACGCGATCAGCACGTCCAGCCGAGTGACGAGCAGGTTCAGGCGCTCGGCGAGTTCTCCCCGCAGCGGCGCCAGCTCGCGGTCGGCCTGGGCCGAGAGCCGGCCGGCGCCAGCCGCACCCACCACGAAGGCGACCAGGAGGAGCACCAGCAGGACAGCGCCCATCGCCGGCAGCAGCAGCCAGACCCCGACCACCGAGGCCGACGCGATCACCGCCGAGACGAGCAACGGCTGCACGACCCGCAGTGGCACGTCCTGCAGCGCATCGACGTCCGCGACCACTCGCGAGACGAGGTCGCCGCGCCGCACCCGCCCCAGCCCAGCCGGTGCGACCGGGATCAGGCGCTCGTACACGCCCGCCCGCAGCTCCCCGAGCGCACGGAACGCTGCGTCGTGGCCGGCCAGCCGCTCCAAGTACCGGAAGAAGGCCCGCGCGAGAGCGAATGCCCGCACCCCGACCACGGCCATCGAGAGGAACAGGATGGGCGGCTGCTCGGCCGCGCGCACGATCAGCCAGGAGGAGCAGACCAGCAACGCCACAGCGGAGGCGGAGGAGAGCAGACCGAAGCCGAGCCCTGGCAGGAAGCGCCTCGGCCCGGGCATCGCGGCGCGGAGGACGTCGGCGCGGTTCATCGCGCGACCACCTCCGCCGGCTCGAGGGCGATCACGGAGTCGGCCACGGCGATGGTCGCGGGCCGGTGGCTGGCGACGACGACGATCGTGCCCCGTGCTGCGAGGGACAGCAGCCCCGCGAGCAGGGCCCGCTCCGACTGCTCGTCAAGGGCGGCGGTCGGCTCGTCGAGGGCCAGCACGGCGCACTCGCGCTCGAGCAGCCGGTGCACCGCGCGGGCGACGGCGACCCGGGCGCTCTGCCCGCCCGAGAGGCCGGTGCCCTCGGCATCCAGGCGGCGCTCCGGAGCGACGTCGGCGGCGGCGATCGAGAGCGCACGCCGCACGCGCTCGGGGTCCGGGGCGAGCGTGCCGAGTTCGACGGCGGACGCGACGGTGCCCGGCACAAGATCGGCTCGCTGGCCCGCCCACGCGAGTGTCGAGCGCAGATCGGCGACCGGGATCCCACCGAGCAGCAGCGCGCCCGAGAAGGGCACGAACCCCGCGAGTGCGGCGAGCAGCGTCGACTTCCCCGATCCGCTCGGCCCGGTCACGACGGTGATCGAGCCGGCCGGCAGCACCGCGTCGACGGGAGCGAGCACCCGCCCGTGCCCGTCGTCGACCGCGAGCCCGCGCAGCTCCAGGGCTCTCGGTACCCCCAGCGCTCCCGGTACCTCCGGGGCGCCCTCGCGCGCGCGCAGCGCCGCCGCGCTCTCGATCACCGCGAACGCCCGGTCCGCCGCCTGCACCCCGTCCGCCGCCGCATGGAATTCGGCACCGACCTGGCGCACCGGCAGGAACACCTCCGGCGCGAGCACCAGCACGAACAGCCCCACCGCGAGCCCCAGCGAGCCGTCGACGAGCCGCAGTCCGATCGAGACGGCGACCAGCGCGACCGAGAGCGAGCCCGCCAGCTCCAGCACGAAGCCGCTGATGAAGCTCACCCGCAGCACAGACATCGTGTGACGCCGGTAGTCCTCAGTCAGCGCGCGGATCCGCGCCGCCTGCCGCTCTGCCCGCCCGAAGATCTTCAGGGTCGCCAGCCCGCCGACCGTGTCGACGAAACCGGAAGCCAGCGCCTGTAGCCGCTCCCACTGCCGTGCCTGCACGGCCTGGGTCGCCCAGCCGATCAGCACCATGAATACCGGGATCAGCGGCAGCGTCACCACCAGGAACACCGCACTCAGCGGGTCGGCGAGGAACACGACGAGGGTCAGCAGCGGAGTTGCCACCCCGGTGGCGATCAACTGCGGGAGGTAGCGGGCGAAGTAGCCGTCGAGGGCGTCCAGCCCGCCGCCGAGCAGCGCGACGGTGCCGCCGGATCCGCCCTCACGCCGGCCTGCAGGGCCGAGTTCGACCACCGCGGCGAGAACCGCCTGCCGCAGCTGCGCCTTGGCGCCCGCTCCGCCGCGCACCGCGTTCACCTCGCTCACCCAGGCGAGCGCCGCCCGGGCCACGACGACCGCGAGCAGCGCGGCCAGCAGTGGCGCAAGCTCCGACACCCGGCGACCATCGACCGCGCCGGCCACCAGCTGCGCAACGAGCCACGCGAACGCGACGATCGCGAGGGTGCGGGCCAACGCGAGCGCCCCGCCGAACAGCAGGAACACGCGGGCCGCGCGGGCGTAACGCAGCAGGCGGGGATCGAGCGGCTTCACGTCAGTGCTGCTTCAGGTCAGTGCGCGTCGGCCGGGATGTGCGCCCGGCTGATCCGCTTGCGAAAGATCCAGTAGGTCCAGGCCTGATAGCCGACGATAAGCGGTACGAACACCAGGGCGGTCCAACTCATGACCGTCAGCGTAGAGGGCGTGCTGGACGCGTTCCCGATCGTCAGCCCGAAAGAGGGGTCGTTCGAGGCGGGCATCACCGCGGGGAACAGCGTCGCGAAGAGGGCGAGCACCGTGAGCGCGATCGTGACGGCGAGCAGGGCGAAGGCGCGTCCCTCCCGGCCGCGGGCGATGGCGAGCCAGCCGCCGACGAGGGTCGCGGCCGCACCCGCCGAGAGCGCCCAGGAGGCCGTGCCGCCCTGTCCGAGGGTGGTCCAGACGAGGAAGACGGCGGCCACGACCACGGTGAGCAGCCCCGCGCGTGTCGCCAGCCGGCGGGCCCGCTGCCGGATCTCCCCCTCCGTCTTCAGCGCGACGAAGACGACTCCGTGGGTGAAGAACAGCAGGAGGGTGCTCGCCCCGCCCAGCAGCGCGTAGGGGTTCAGGAGGTCAACGACCGTGCCGATGTAGTTGTGGTCAGCGTCCATCGGCACGCCCTGCACGATGTTCGCAAAGGCGACGCCCCAGAGAAAGGCGGGCACCGCCGAACCGACGACGATCATCGCGTCGAAGCGCCGCTTCCACTGCGCCTCGGGGCGCTGGTGCCGATACTCGAACGAGACGCCGCGGGCGATCAGCGCCAGCAGGATGAGCAGCAGCGGCAGGTAGAACCCGCTGAAGAGCGTGGCGTACCACTCCGGGAACGCCGCGAACATCGCGGCGCCGGCGACGATCACCCAGGTCTCGTTGAGATCCCAGACCGGGCCGATCGTATTGATCAGCACCCGGCGATCGGTGTCGTCGCGACCGAGGAACGGAAGCGACATGCCGACGCCGAAGTCGAAGCCGTCGAGGACGAAGTACCCGATGAAGAAGAACGCGACGATCCAGAACCAGAGCACGGCGAGATCCATGAGGGGTGCCTCCTAGTAGACGGTGCCGACGAGCTGCGGGCGACCGCTCTCCTCGTCGACCTCGGGAGCGTCATCAGGGCCGGCCTGCGCGGCCCGCTTGATCAGGCGGAACTCGACCACGGCGAGCGTGCCGTAGATCGCGGTGAAGGCGAGCAGCGAGATCAGGACCTCAAGCCCGCTCACTCGGGGGGAGACACCGTCGGCGGTCTTCAGCAGCCCGAATACGAGCCACGGCTGGCGACCCATCTCGGTGAAGAGCCAACCCACGATCATCGCCATCAGCGGCAGCGGGGCGGCCCAGATCGCAACCTTCCACATCCACTGCTTCGGCTGACGGCCCTTCCGGGTGAACCAGAGGCCGGCCGCCGCAACCCCGATCGCGAGGACGCCGAGTGCCATCATCCAGCGGAAGGACCAGTAGGTGATCCAGATGATCGGCGTGTAGTCGCCGGGTCCGTAGACCTCGCTGTACTGCGCCTGGAGATCGTTGATGCCCTCGACGGTGCCGGTGAAGGTGTGCGTCGAGAGAAAGGAGAGCAGGTACGGGATACGGATCGAGAACAGCTCGCTCGATCCGTCCGGGGTGCCCCAGGTAAAGATCGAGAACGAGGCATCGACACCCGTGGACGTGCGGTAGAGCGCCTCCGCCGCCGCCATCTTCATCGGCTGAGTGTCGACCATCGCGAGACCGAGTGAGTCGCCCGTGACTAGGGTCAGCCCGCCGCTGATCAGCATCATCCAGGCGCCGAACCGCAGTGCGGGCCGCATGGTCTCGAGGTGCTGGTTGCGCGAGAGGTGGTAGGCAGCGACGCTGATGATCACGGCCGCCGATACCATCAAGCAGGCGAAGATCGTGTGCGGGAAGGCGGCGAGCGCGACCTTATTCGTTAGGACCGCCCAGATATCGGTGAGTTCTGCGCGTCCCTTGGACTCGTTGATGCGGAACCCGACCGGATTCTGCATGAACGCGTTCGCCGCGATGATGAAGTAGGCCGAGAGAATTGTGCCGAGGGTGGTCAACCAGATGGTCGCCAGGTGCAACTTCTCGGGCAGCTTGTCCCAACCGAAGATCCACAGGCCGATAAAGGTGGCCTCGAGGAAGAAGGCGAGCAGGCCCTCGAAGGCGAGCGGCGCACCGAAGACGTCGCCGACAAAGCGGGAGTAGTCGCTCCAGTTCATCCCGAACTGGAACTCCTGGACGATGCCGGTCACCACACCCATCGCGAAGTTGATCAGGAAGAGCTTCCCGAAGAACGTCGTCAGCTGGAGGTAATGCACCCTCCCCGTGCGCACCCAGCAGGTCTGAAAGATCGCGACGGTGAGCGCCATGCCGATCGTGAGCGGCACGAACAAGAAGTGGTAAATCGTCGTCAGACCGAACTGCCATCTCGAGAGCAGGAGCGGATCCAGGAGTTCGTTCACAGCTCAGAGAGTAGGTCGGCGGGAGGGGGCCGACGGCCTCCGATCTCAGTAGCGGGGCGGATGTGCGACTCCGCTGCAACACCCCTTCCGGGGTGGTTGCGCCCAGCAGTCCGAGCGTAATGGTCGGCCACTCGCTCGACGTCGAGACAATCCCTCTCGATGTCGAGGAAGGCCTCCGCGCGTTCACAGCCGAGCAGCCCTCGCGGGCGTCGAAGGCCCGGCAGCCGACCTCTCGACGCCGAGCGATTCACGCGACCCCTGGCCTGTGAGCGTTCGTCTCACCTTTCCCCACCCCATTCCCAGGCGCACATCCGCGATAGCCGCTCTGGGATTTCGTTCACCCGGTCCCCAGCGGGCGACGTCCTCAGCCGGCGTCGACGCGGGAGCGGGCGCCCGAGAACCAGGCCGGCGCCCGGAAGCCGTACCTCAGCACGGGGAGGTCGCGGGTGAGGCGCCAGTAGCCCAGCGCCGCCGCGACGCCGATTCCGCAGACCAGCAGCGGCACGACCGGGCCAATCGCCTCCAGCCAGCGCTGGCCGTCGAACAGCAGCAGTGCACTGGTGGCGAGCGAGACGAAGAGGACGTGCACCACGTACACCGGCAGAGTGTTACGGCCGATGAACGTAATCCAGCCCGCTCCCCGGCGGTAGGAGAGGAAGCGCGCCACGATGAGTCCGGCCAGCACCGCCAGCACGCTGACCAGGACGAGCCCGATCGTCAGCAGCGGGAAGCGGCCTCGGACAGCAAGGATCACACCGGCCAGCGCGAGGAAGAGCACGCCGAAGCCCAGCCCGCTGAGCAGCCCACGGCGCTCCACGAACGCGATCACCGCGGTGCGCAGATACAGCCCGAGCAGGAAGAACATCAGGTAGCGGGCCATACCGTCCCAGGCGATGTTGCCGGTGCCCTCGGAGGTGCTCGAGCGGACCGCGTACCAGAGCACGGCGATCGCGGTGGCAAGGCCGATCTGGACACGCCAGTCGATCCGCCCCTGGGCCAGCTTCGCCAGCACGAAGAAGATCGTCAGCGCGTAGAGGAACCAGAGGCCGTTGTGCGGCATCACCGGTTGCAGGAGCAGCGCGAGCGGGTCGGACTCGTCGGTGCCGCCCGGGTTGGGGACCACCAAGAAGAAGAGGAACCGCAGCACCGACCACAGCAGGAACGCCCAGACCAGCAGGCTCAGCCGCGAGCGCCAGAGCTCGGGCCAGGAGCGAATGAGCACCGAACCCGCGAACAGACCGGAGGCGAGGAAGAACAGCGGCATCCGGAACGTGATCAGCAGCAGGTTGATGTCGTTCCAGCACTCCGGGGCGATCCCGGCCGTCGTGGTCCACTGCACCGAGTGGGCGAGAGCCACCAGGATGATCGCGATGCCCTTCGCGGTGTCCACCCAGCTGATGCGTGCGCGTGCCATGAGTCCTCGTCGTGGTCATCCGTCAGGAGTCGGCCGGCGGCGACGATGGCGGGGGGCGATGAGCAAGTGTTGCACAGCTGTGCGTCACCTGTGATGTTTCGCACCTCGAAGAACCGTCGATCCGGTGACGCTGGAGCGACCACTGGATGGACGAACCGCCGGTCCTGGTACGACTCGGCCCCGGCCGCCCCACGGATGTCCGATGATCGAGGCATGACTCCAGCGACGTGCCCCGGTTCCCCCCGCCGCATCCGCCTGCGCCTGCTGGTCGCACTCCTGGTGCTGGCGCTGGTCCTCGGCGGCGTCGCCGCAGCCCTCGCGCTCGCCTCTCGGAGCGGAGGGACGGCCGCTCCCGCCGTGACCTCCTCGGCGTCCGCCCCAACCTCCTCGGTCGACATAGCCGAGCGGGTCGCCGGGCTGGAGAAGCGTTTCGCGGGCGGCTTCCCGCAGCACAGTATCGTCCTCACCGGCAGCTCCACACTGGGCCGCTGGACGAGCTCCAAGGAGGATCTGCGTCCGCTCAAGACGTACAACATTGGGATCGGCGGCACCACGGTCGCCGACCACGTCGCCTGGGTCGACCGGATGATCGCTCCCTTCGATCCGCGCGCCGTGATCGTCTACGTCGGCGCCAACGACATCAACGGCGACGCGGATTCACGCAGCGGCGCGCAGACCGCCGAGGCGGTCGTCGAATACCTCCAGCGCGTCGAGGAGGTCGCCCCGGACGCGGAGCTCTACTACGTCGAGATCGCCGAGGCTCCGGCCCGCGCGTCCGTCAGCGCGGAGGTCCGCGCCGCAAACGCCGCCATCAGCGCCTACGCCGAGACCGACGACCGCGTCACCTTCGTGCCGACGGCGCAGGCCCTGCTCACCTCCGACGGCGGAATCGACCCCTCGCTCTTCCTCGACGACGGCCTACACTTCAACGACGCCGGCTACGCCCGCTTCTCGGAGTCGGTCCGCGCGGTGGTCCTGCCCGCCCTGGAGTGAGACCGGCGGCGGACGCGGATACCCCCTCCCACCCCGACGGACGGGACGGGGGCGGGCCGGTCGTTCAGCTGCAGACCGCGCCGTCCATTGGCGTGCGGTAGCGGATGTTTGCAGTAGCGGATATTCGCGTACTGCCTGCTGCTGGATCGGGTCGCCGGCCGTGGGCCCGTCCAGCCGGAACACCCCGGCGCGAGCGACTCGTTCGCCCACTCTCCGCCGATCGAGTCGTCCCGCCACGAGGTCAGGATCACCCGGCTCGCGCTCGTACCGAGGAAGTGCAGATTCCCGCCGAGCTCGGCGTCCTGCTCCAACTTCACGATCGACCCGGTCGCGAATCGGATCTGCCCCGAATTCGTGATGCTCTGGTGGCTGCCGCTGAGCACATAGCGCTCCCCCGCGACAATCGTCCAGGTGCCGGTAGTGATCGAAGCCTTCACGCGGATCGACGAGTACAGCGATCCGGACGACACCGTGCGAGCGAGGCCGGTCGAGCCGGCGAATGTCGCGTGCGTGACGACATTTGGGATGCTGCCCGACAGCGGCGACGGGACCGTGTTATCGGTCATCGTCAGCGTGAAGAGCGGGCGGCCCCGTCGCCGTCGCCGACGATAGCCCAGCCGTTGGTGACGGTGTTCCCGACGATGCGGACGAGCGCAGGAGTGGTGGAGTTTGCATAATACGGGCTAACGGCGATTCCGCCGCTGATCTTCGAGTTGTCGACGGCGACATGAGACGAGGAATTGGTGTAGGTCACGGCCAGGCCGCTCGAGCTGTAACGGATATCGGTATTCGAAGCCGACGTGAGGTACGTGCCGTTGAGGATCGCTCAGAGCACGGCATTGAGTCTTATGCAGAAGACAGGCTAAGTGCCACAAATTCCTAGGTCAGAAAAACATCCTTTGAGGGCGTAAGGATATCGTGCATAAGCCTCCGTTTCGTGTTGTCCACGATCACGTTCTTTGGGACATTAAGTCCTTTCTCGGCTGCGCCAACGGCGTTTCACTTCGCGCCTTCGTGACGATGGTGACTCTCGGGGCTCCTTAATTCTTTACAGGCGGCATGCTAGAGTGCCGAGCAGTATCAAGAAAGGGATCTTTCATGGCTCAAATCAGTGTTACGCCGGAAGAACTGAAGCAGCAGGCTCAGGTCTACACCCGCTCGAAGGAAGAGATCGAGCAGGCTATTCAGAAGGTGAACCAGATGAACTCGACCATTGCTGAGCAGTGGAAGGGTCAGGCGTTCCAGGCGTATCTCGAGCAGTACAACCAGCTGTCGGAGAGCGTGAAGAAGTTCGAGGAGCTGCTGGTGAACATCAACGAGCAGTTGAACAAGTATGCGGACACTATTGCTGAGCGTGACGCGCAGGATGCGCAGAGCTTCGGCTTTTAGTAGCTTCCCGCGCACAAAAGACTCGGCACGGCGCTCACTCCTCGTGAGAGGGTCGTGTGTAGGTGCGCTTGCTGCCGTGCTGACGGTAAGCGCACCTGCTGCCGCATTCGCCATCGATGACGACGGTGAGGGGCGGCTGGACCTCGACACTCATGTTCTCGTCAACGAATCGGTGGGCACCGCTTCCTCTGGAGACTTCAAAATTCGAGGCGACTTGTTCTCCGCGGATGTTTCCGCGAGAGCGCAGGAGGAGCAAGAGGCGGCGGCTGGCCGGCTGACGGCCGCCACCACCCTCGACTTCGCGCGCGTGGAGACCAGCGTGAACTATCAACAGGTTCGGGCGGCACTGTTCGGTGACTACTCGTCGCGGGACGCGCTCAAGGCCACGCCGGAAGACAGCGAAGCGTCTCCCGTGTCGTACGGCGCAGCAGCTGCGGTGGCTGTGCCGGTGGTGCTCGTAGCGGGCGTGTTGCTAGGGAGGCTCTGGGCGAGAAGAAAGCGGGCACCGTTGTGATCGAAGTCACCCTGGAACACGCAGGCAAGCTCATCGACCTGCTGGTACCCAGCGAAGTCACGGTCAATCGGCTGACGCAGCTGATCCGGGAGGGCTGTGCGGCGAGGGGACTGGCGCTGCCCAAAGGATTCTCGATCCTTTCCGCGCAGGCTGTCGCAGTAGCGCTGAACTGATCGAGACGTCAGAGGGGGTAAGAGACGATGGGTTCAGATACGCGAGGCGTAGCTGATGGGTTCCATGAGGAGACCCGGTCGGTGTCTACTCTCACGTCCCGTGTGGCGGAAACGAAGGACGGATGGGATCGGGGTGGTGACTTGAATGTTTCGGGGGTCACGGTTGTGTCCGAGATCTTCGCGGGCCTGTCCGCCCTGGTCGCGTCGTATGGTGCGGCGGCGGGAAAGGACACGGTCGAGTTCGACCTGCTCGGGGTGGGTATCGAGGTGCAGGATGCGCAGGATGCGCAGGTGTGTGAGGTGTCGCAGTGAGCAGCGTGGTGGAGTTTTCTGCGGATTCGTGGCAGGCGTCGTCTCCGGGGTTGCAGAAGAGTCTCGCGGAGCGGGGGGAGGCGCTTGATGCGCTCTTGCAGGGGCTCGTGAATCTGGCCGAATCGGGGACTATTAGTGGTCAGGGTGCGGATGCGATGCGTGCGTATATTCGGGAAGTGCATGTCCCGATCGTGCAGTCGCTGCTGGTGTGCCTGTCCACGTTCCAGACCGCGATTGGCGTGTATTGGAGCGGGTATTCTCAGGTGGACGCGGACGGGAATTTCCGGCTCGTGAACGATGAGTATGACGCGCACGTCACCCAGCTTGATACTGGTATCGGGCGGTTGCGGGGGTTCGCGGCCGATCTGCGGTCGATTGCTGCTAGCGCGTCGCATCTGGTGTCGCTGGACGGCGCTGGCGCTGGCGCGGCCGATAATGCCGCGGAGGGTTTCGAGCGGATGCGGTCGATCGCGAAAACGCAGCAGGAGGCGTGGGCGGCGTATGAGGCCACCGATCCGGGCTTCGCGCAGGTGAAGAACCTGGTGGCGGAGGTGAACCGGGTGGTGGCGAACCTGGGGAGTCTCACGGCCGGGCAGGGACGCTCCTACCTGCCGGGGAGCTTCACTCTGACGTTGCGGACGTTGGGGGAGCTGACCGGGGGGATGCTGGAGTATTGCCGGACGAACCAGCAGGTCGCCTCCGACGGGTGGCAGGCCCTGTTCTCCGGATACGTCGATGACGTCGAGGCGGACGCCGAACGCCAGCGCAAGGAAGACGCCGTGTCGGGCCTGCTCTGGGATGGGTTGCAGACCGTCGCGGGCGCGGTCCTTGTCGCAGTGGGTGTGGTGGGGACGCCGTTCAGCGCGGGCGTGAGTCTCGCGTTGGCCGGGCTGGGCGGGTCGCTGATCGCCGGGGGCGTGAACAGTGCGATTGATCACGCCACCATCGCGTCCACGGGCGAGGGCTTGAACCTGGTCGGGATGGCCAGCCAGGGCATCGGCCAGTGGTATGACGTCACCCTCGCGCAACCCGCGATCGCGTCCGGCGATCACGACTTGCAGTTTCTCGTCGGTGCCGGGTCTGGGTTGGGAGACCAGGTCAGCGGAGCGCTGCAGCTGAACATGCACGACACGGTGACCGGTGTGTTCACCCTCGCGACCAACGGCGAAGCGTTCTCCCAGTTCTGGAACCAGCTGACCACTACCGCCGGGAAAGCCGCCTCAGGAGACGCGTTCGTCCTCGGCCAGATCGCCGGGAACCTTCTCCCACTCGGCGCTGCGGCGAAGGTCACCACACTCGACAACCTGCTCACCAAAACCGACGACCTCGGGCGTCTGGTCACGAAGGCCGACGACCTCGACTTCGGGAAACACGTCACGATCGCCGCCGCGAGTGATGCCACCAGCGCGATGGACTGGCTGAAGAACCACCTCGGCGCGGGACGAGTGACAGTCAGCGACGAGTTCACGCCGACGATACGACCATTAGACCCGATTGACGGGTCGACCGTGAAGTCGCGTGGTGGAGGCGAGCGAGAGTCCGGTACTCCTGGCGAGAAGACAGAGGTTCTGGATCCCTTTGATCCGGACCGTCAGGGTGCGCTGCTTCCCAACGTGAGATATCGTGCGAGTGCACCCGGCACGAACCACCATTACGTGTACGAAACGAACGCTGAAGGTCTGATCGAGCGGGTCATCGTCGAGAACCTCCATCTGAAGCCCACCGGCCGCCCTCGCTTCAAGCATGACCCGAACACGCCGGGTAAGCTCCCCACGGATGATGCGGGTCACCTGATCGCGGATGTCTTCGACGGCAGCCCAGAACTTAACAACCTCGTCAGCCAAGCAAAAGCTCTCAACCGCGGTGCGGGCTCAGAATGGACGGCAATGGAACGCGACTGGCGAGATGCTCTCAGTGACGTACCACCACGCGCCGTCACGGATATCGAGATCGAGATTCTTTACGACGGCGGCAAACGACCAATAGCTTTGGATGTTAAATATGAAATCGGCGGCAAACCTGGCGGCAACTACTTCCCAAACCCCGTACCAAATATCGATTAGGGAACTGTAATGAACAACGCGACTAGTTTTGAACGATTGTCGGAGATCCAGAACGAGATTCTGAGCTTCAGCATGGAGCAGGTCGGTGACAAAGTCGACAAATTCTATGTGCAAGGTAAGATCACGGACGACAGTCGTGGAAATATTACAGGCGTCGAGGGTAATCTCAGGACTGTCATTGTCGGCGGTCGCGTCCTCGACGTCTCTGCCGTCTTGGATAAGACCGGGTTCTATGAGAATGTCGCTTTCGTCAGGCCGCGAATTATGGAGCTGCACGACATCCTCCGTACCGTGCAAGGTAAATCCCCAGTGCGATTTCGCTGGGCGGTTGACACCAAAGCGGGCACTGTTGAGAGTGATTGGACATACTACGACGATTTGACCGCTGAGGAGAAAAAGGACAACTTCTGGAGGTTCTCGAAGGGTGACAACGCTTGGACGGCGCAGCTTGAGGCTGAGCTAGCCGGCGAGTAAGGCCACCGAGTGCACCCGGCACGAACCACCAGTACGTGCACGAAACGAACGCTGACGCTCTGATCGAGCGGGTCACCGTCGAGAACCTCCATGTGAAGCCCCCCCCTGACAATGCGCGGAACACGCCAGGTAAGCTCCCCGCGGCCGATGCGGGTCGCCTGATCGCGGATGTCTTCGATGGCAGCCCAGAACTCGACAACCTCGTCAGCCAAGCAACAGTTCTCAACCGCGGCGCGGGCTCGAAATGGACGAAAATGGAACGCGCTTGGCGAAAAGCACTGACGAAAGAACCACTCAGCGCCGTCACCGACATTGAAATCAAGGTTTTGTACGACAGAAGCAAACTATCCACGGGCTTCGACGTTCAATACAATATCGACGGCGAACCGGCGACCCGCGATTTCTCAAATCCTATACCCGAGACCGACTGAAGAGGAAAATGCTGCCCAACGAGACCCGTTTTGGACGACTGTCGGAGATCCAGGACGAGATCATGGGCTTCACTATGGAGCAAGTTGGCGACAAGGAGGCTTATGCAAAATTGGTTTTTTGCCGAGTGAAAAAGATGAGTCCGTGGACGGCGTTGAAGGCATCTCGGAAGGTGCGCAGTGGCCGCCGGTAGTCGGTGTGGAATATCCGCCAGGTCTTGATGCTAGCAATTGTTCTCTCGATCACGTAGCGGTGGGCTTTCACGAAGCGATTGTGGTGTTTGGCGTAATTTGGCAGATGTTCTTCGCTTGGCCTCTTCTTTATTGGTATGACCATTCCGGTGCCTTGGTAGCCTTTGTCGGCCAGCGTGTTCGAGAGGTTAACGGTGTCGGCCAACCCGGTTTCTCGAAACGCGTGGGCATCGTGATGCTTGCCCGCGATCGGATCCGAAATGTGGATCAACCGACCGGAGAGATCGGCGAGGACCTGGCAGTTGTGCCCCGTGGTCATGTGTTTCCCGGAGTACAGCTCTGGCGCGTCCGACCAGGACCAGCACGGCAGGAGCGTGCCGTCGATGACGGCCGTTGTCCCGCGGAGCGCGGCCTCGACGTCCGGTTGTTCGTCGTCTATCACGACATTGAGCATCGCCTCAACCGACGCGATCGTTCGCGACACGGTCGACTGACTGACACCGACCACATCAGCGATCAACTGCTCGGTCACATTCTGGCGATAATAGAGAAGAGTGACCCGCAACGCTCCCGCGAGGGAAAGTCTGCGCGGACGTCCTCGCCGCCGACGCCACATGAACTCGTTCTCGATCCGTTCGGCGAGGATCGCGTAGTGCTCGGCCGTCATTCCCGTAGTAGACTGTGTGCGCACCGGCTGGTTCCTTTGCGAAGAGTTTCTGTTAGAGGCTGCTCTTCAATCAAAGCGGATCAGCCGGTGTTATTCGTGACCGACACGCGCAAATCCATCTCGATCAATCGTATTTTGCATAAGCCTCATTCTTAGATGAATATCACAAGACGAAGTACTATCAAGTTGAAGATCCGGGCAGAAACCGGTCGCATATCGATGCGATAGAAAATGAGGAGAGGAGGACACTATGGCATTTTCGATTTATACTGCTGGAAATGGGACGTATGAGGAGTTTTGTGCCGGGTACGACCCCGCTACCATGCCGTTCAATCCGAGGCCTGGCGTAGATGGGTTCCTCGGTAAAGCTGTAGCGAACGAGGATCCTCGGGCGCGGTTGGCGATCGCGAATCGTCTGCTCGATGATGGCGCGGATCCCAGTCTGGTGAGCGCTGATGGTGATCGTATCAATGTGTTGCATGCGTTGTGGGGTCGCGCGCGGGATCGTGACCCCGAAGCGGAAGCGGCGCTGATCGCACGGTTGTTGGACGGCGGTGCGGACATCAACCTGCGCTCACCCAGGTTCGGCCTTCCACTGACAATGCTTGTCACGGATATTTCGGCCAGCCGCGAATATATGCGGGCCGCGTTTGCTGCGGTCACGGCGCACTCTCGACCCGACTTGACAGCGCATGTCGATCGGCGTCGTCAGGCCAACGTGGGGCAGTATCTTGCGGAGAACATGTTTGGTTTCATGCATGATGAGGTTTATGCGTATGCTGCGGCGTCCGGGCAAGATATCGACGTGATCTCATGAGACGGGAGCAGGGTATGGAGATTATTCCTCAGGCGGGGGCATGTCTGATGACGGTGAACGCGTGGGAGGGTCGCGCTCCAGTGCGGTGGATGCTGCGGGAGCCCTCGAAGGCACCGGTCGACAATGGCTGGCGCATCATGAGCGCGGCGGACAGCAGCGAGTACCTCGCCGACTCGAACAACTGGCGCATCACCGACTTCAATGATGCCTGCGAAATCGAGCCCGCTCTGATCGGCATCTATGACCTACCGGTAGGAAGCGATCTGCAGATCGTCATCGACGAGCACGGCACACGCATCGTCGACACGCCGACCGGCCGAGAACTGACACCCGAGAGAATGTACGTCCCACCAAGCCGGCGCCGCTAACCTTCTCTTGCTACATCACGACCTGGCGGATACAGACGGCCCCTGCGCACCTTCCAAGACGCTCTCAATGCCGTCCGAGGACTCATATTTTTCATTCAGAATGAAACCGAATCTGCATAATCCTCCTTGATGCACTAGCCGGAGATCAAGCGAAGAGGAGATCGGACATTGGGCGATCCGCAGAGAAGTCTTATCGGCTCTTTGATTCCGCCGTCAATCGAATTCGGCAGCCTTTCCGTCGTCTTCTGAGCGATTCTGCTCAGGTCTCGACATCGCAGGCGAATCGGTGTGCCCGCCGAGAGTACACTCTTTTTGCGGGCCCCAGCGTTGACACTGATGGGGGCCACGGTCTCTCGCTAGCGGGAGCCTATCCTGGCCCCGCGCCAACACCAAACAGGGGCCTCTGCACCGTCGCAGTCCTCCGCCCTCCGCCCCGTCGGCAGCGCCGACCGTCTCGGAGTCACCGATGCCCCGCTCGAGAAACCGCCTGCGCACTTTGCACTACTCTCCGCTCTGGCGGTCACGGCCGCCGCGCTCATCGCGGGCCCGCGGCTCCGGCCTCCGCCGCCCCGGTCGTGCCCGCCGGCTTCACCGACTCGTTGGTGGCCGCCTTCCCCTCGCCGGCCGCCCTCGCCTTCACCACCGACGGGCGGACCCTGGTCACCTCGCAGACCGGCGCGATCAGGGTGTTGCGCGCAGGCGCCCTCGTTGCCACTCCGGCGCTCGAGAATCTGCTCGAACGACGAGCGCGGCGTGCTCGGCCTCGCGGTCGGCCCCGCGCCCGGCTCTCGGACGGTCGTTGTCTACTACACCGCGAAGGGCTCCGACGCCTTCTGCACCACCAACGCGAGCGGCACCACGAACCCCACGGGGGCACCCCGCAATCGCGTCTCCTCGTTCCAGCTCGGGACCGACGACAGCGTCGGCGACGGGGGCTGCGACTACCGTGGCGGAGTGGGCTCGCCGGGCGACAGCGGCTGCGGCGGCCGCAATGACGCGGCCCGCGACCCGAACATCCTCAACGGCAAGATCCTCCGGATCACCCTCACCGGCAGGATCCCGGCCGCGAACCCCTACCAGGGAACCGGCAGCGCCTCCTGCCGACTCGCTCCTGCCGCCGGCCCGGAGGACCTCGCGGCAGCCGCGAACAGCGACCTGCTGATCACCGTCACCGCGACCGACTCGGGCGGAGTCTCTGCGACGGCCTCGCGCACGTTCTCGCCGCAGAAGGTGTCGGTCACCCCACCGAGCCCGCCGGGCGCACGGTCGTGGTCAACGGAACCGAGGTCCGCGGAGGGATGAGCATCGTCTCGTGGGCGGGCGCGGCACTCCAGCTCGAGGTCCCCGACCAGACCGACGCCTCGGGTACCGCCTACCGGTTCTCCTCCTGGTCGGACGGCGGCACGGCCTCGCACAGCGTCAGCACTCCCTTGAGCGGCACGACGCTGACGGCTACCCTCGTCGCTCTCCCCGCAGCGCCGACGGCCGTGACGGGTTCGGCGGGCTCAGGAGGCACCGCCACGCTCTCGTGGTCGCCCCGGCGGGCACGGGCGGTCCGGCGATCACCGGCTACCGGGTGTCTCGCGACGGCTCCGACTCCAGCGGCGCAGGAGCGTGAAACACGGTCGTCGCCGCGACCAAGCGCTCACAGTCGTTCACAAAGCTCGTCTCGGGGCGCAGCTACACCCTCTCCGTTCAGGTTGTGACGACGCGCGGAACCGGCCCCGCCGCCTCCGTGCTCGTCACCGAGCACTGACGAAGCGGCACTCACGCGGTACCCACACGGCACCCACGAGCCTCCCGGCCGCAGTCCTGCCGCCGCCCAGCCGTCCGCCCCTACGATCGAGCCATGTCGAGCACCCGCACCCGCCCCTCCCGCGTTGGGGGGCCGCGGTGAACGACACCCTCACCGACATCCTCGACGTCGTGGTCAGCGTCCCCCCGATCTGGCGCACCCTGCTCGCCGGGCTCGCGATCTTCTTTGAGACGACGATCCTGGCGGGCCTGATCGTTCCCGGCGACACGATCGTGATCGTCAGCGCCACCGGCGTCACCTCTCCGCTCCAGTTCGTCGCGCTCGCCGTCACCGTCGTCGTCGGTGCCCTCTGCGGCGAGTCCGTCGGCTTCTACCTCGGTCGCTGGTTCGGCCCGCGGATCCGCTCCTCCCGACTCGGACGCCGGCTCGGCGAGAAGAACTGGCTGCGGGCCGAGCGCTACCTCGCCCGGCGCGGCGGGATCGCGGTGTTCCTGTCGCGCTTCTTGCCGGTGCTGCACTCGCTGATCCCGTTGACCGTCGGGATGAGTGGCATGCGCTATCGCACCTTCATGGTGTGGACGGTCCCGGCGTGCGTGCTCTGGTCCTCGATTTACGTCGGAGTCGGCGCGGCTGCGGCGGGCAGCTACCGCGAGCTCTCCGAGAACCTGCACGGCGCGGGCTACGTCTTCGTGGGCGTCATCGTCGTCTTCGCGCTGCTCGTGCTCCTGGGCAAGAAGCTCCTCAACCGAGCGGAGGCGCGTCACCTCGATGAGTGACGCGCCTCCGGGCGTGGATCCGGCGAAGATCAGTCGAGCAGACCCGCCGAGGTCAGCCACTCGCCCGCGATGGCCGAGGCCGACTTCTGGTCGTTGACGCTTTCGGAGTTGAGCGCGACCAGATCGTCCGCCGTCAGCTTCGCGCTGACCGCGTTCAGCACCCCCGCCGCCTCGTTCGTGATCTTGCTCGAGACGATCGGCACGACGTTGTCGGCGACGAACAGTCCGTCCGGATCCGCCAGGGCGACCAGGTCGTTCTTCTGGATGTTCGGGTCGGCGGTGTAGACGTTCGCCAGCTGGATCTGGTTGCTGGTGAGCGCGTCGACCGTGGTCGATCCGCCGCTGTCCTCGATCGCCTGGAAGGTGGTCGAAATGCCGTACTTCGATTGCAGCGCCTCGGGCCCGTAGGGGCGAGTCTGCAGCTCGGAATTGCCGCCGACCACGATCGGGTCGGTGACATTCTTCAGCGAGGCGATGTCGGTGAGGTTCCACTTGTCGGCGAAGGCCTTCGTCACCGTGTACGAGTTCTGGTCGCTTGCGCCGGCAGCATCGAGGGCACGGAGACCGTCGGGCAGGGCGCCGCCGAGCGCGGAGTAGACGTCGGCGGCGGAGGTCGCCGTCGCGTCGGGCTGGAGCGCCTGGAAGAGGCTGCCGTCGTACTCCGGGAAGACGTCGATGGATCCGCTCTCGATCTCGGGCAGGTAGATCTCGCGCTGGCCGATGCGCAGCTGGCGGTCGACGGTGAAGCCGTCGTTCTCCAGTGCCTGCGCGTAGATCTCGGCGAGGATCTCGTTGGAGTAGTAGTCCTGCGAGCCGACCACGATGGTCTCGGAGCCCGCAGTCGCACCCGATCCCTCATCGAGCGGATTGCTTGAGGAACACCCTGCCAGTGCCACGACGGCACCGACCGCGAGTGCGCTGAGTGCGACACGGCCCTTCGTGAAATGTGCTGTGAACATTGCTATTTCCCTTCTTCGATGGGGATTCCCACCACCGCGCGTCGTCGGGGCGACGAGGCACGGGAACCTGAGCGATCGGCGGTACCGGCCAGACCGAGCACGACTCCACGCGGCACGGCGAAACGCTGGAGGACGGAGAAGACGATCTCGCTGAGCAGCGTCAGCACGATCACCAGGATCGAGCCCGCGAGCATCTGCGGATAGTCGCCGGACTTCACTCCACGGAAGATGTACTGGCCGAGTCCGCCCGCGCCGATGTAGTCGGCGAGGGTCGCGGTGGCGATGATCTGCAGCGTCGCGGAGCGCAGCCCGCCGAGCAACAGCGGCAAGCCCAGAGGAATCTCGACCCTGGTCAGGATCTGCCACTCCGTCATCCCCAGCGAGCGCGCCGCGTCGATCGTGCGACGGTCGACCGCCTCGAGCCCGGCGTAGGCCCCGGCGAGCACCGACGGGATCGCGAGCACGACCAACGCGATCAGCGGAGCGCCCAGGCCAAGGCCCAGGCTCATCGCCGCGAGCACGAGCACGCCGAGCGTCGGCAGGGCGCGCAGGCCACCGGCCACCGGGACGGCGATGCCCTTGCCGCGACCGGTGTGCCCGATCAGGTAGCCGACCGGGATCGCGATCGCCGCCGCGATCACCAGCACCAGCAGGCTGATACCGATGTGCTGCGCGACGCGGGTCGGGATCGGATAGTCGCCGCTCCAGTGCGCGGGATCGGCGATCCATGCAAAGGCCGCAGCGATGAGGTTCACGTCGTCACCGCCCCTTCGATGGCGACCGGTCGACGTGCGCGGCGGGCACGATCCAGCGCCGTCCACGGCATCAGGAGGCGCCCGATCAGCACCAGCAGCCCGTCGAGCACCAGCGCCAACACGATGGTGAGCACGATGCCGGTGACGATCTCGCCGGTGATGCCGCGCTGGAAGCCGTCGGTGAAGAGCAGGCCGAGGCTCTGGATCCCGAGCACCGCGCCGACCGTGACCAGGCTGACCGTGCTCACGGTCACCACCCGCAGCCCCGAGAGCAGCACGGGACCGGCGAGCGGGAACTCCACCCGCCACAAGCGCGCCCAACCGGAGTAGCCCATCGCGGTCGCCGACTGACGGACATCGTCCGAGACGGCGCCGAGAGCGTCCGAGGTCGTGCGGACCATCAGCGCGACGCCGTAGAGGGTGAGGCCGGTGATCACATTTGCTGTCGAGCGCAGCGGGATACCCAACAGGACCGGCAACAGGATGAACATCGCCAGCGAGGGGATCGCGTAGAGCACGCCGAGCCCCGTCAACAGCGTGCCGCGGCTCCAGCGGTAACGGTTCGCGAACCAGCCGAACGGCAGCGAGACGAGGAAGCTGAGCAGGATCGGCGGCACCGAGAGAGCCAGGTGCGCCAGCAGGTTCGCGACGATCGCGTCCGTGTTGTTGACGACCCAGGTCACGCGGCGGGGCCGTCCTGTGCGCGCAGCACGCCGGTGGGGCGCCCGTCACTGTCCACGACGATTCGCACTCCGTCGCGCTCCTGGATCCGCAGGGAACGCTTACCGCGGTCGGCTCCCACGAAGCCGGCCACGAACTCGCTCGCGGGATTCGCCAGGATCTCGGCGGCGGAACCCTTCTGCGCGATCCGGCCGCCCTTCTCCAGAATCACGACCTGGTCGCCGAGCAGGAACGCCTCGTCGATGTCGTGGGTGACGAAGACGACCGTCTTGTCGAGCTCGTCCTGCAGGCGCAGGGTCTCGCGCTGCAGGTCGGCGCGCACCAGAGGGTCGACGGCTCCGAACGGCTCGTCCATCAGCAGGATGTTCGGGTCGACGGCGAGGCCGCGCGCCACTCCGACGCGCTGCTGCTGACCGCCCGAGAGCTGGCTCGGGTAGCGGGCGGCGAGCGAGCGGTCCAGGCCCACCGTGTCCATCAGCTCCAGGGCGCGGGCGTGCGCCTGCTTCTTCGCGACTCCGTTCAGCCGCGGCACGGTCGCAATATTGTCGATCACCTTCCGGTGCGGCAGAAGTCCGGAGTTCTGCATGACGTAGCCGATGCGGCGGCGCAGTGCCACGGCCGGGAGCGAAGAGATGTTCTCGCCGTCGATCTCGATCGTGCCGCCGGTGGGCTCGATCATGCGGTTGATCATGCGCAGGATCGTGGTCTTACCGCAGCCGGAGGAGCCGACGAAGACGGTGGTCTGCCGTGACGGCAGCACGAGTGAGAAGTCGTCGACCGCTCGCGTGCCGTCCGGGTACTGCTTGCTGACGCCGCGGAACTCGATCACGAAGCCGCCCGCCATCCGGCGGAGTGCGCGCCGATTCGTCCCTGTCCCACGTCTGTGCCCGCTCTCGCTCCGCGCTTGTGGCCGCTGCACGACCCGCGGCCCCAATCGGGGCCAGGCGGTCAGCAAACACCATTCGGAGCCGCCTGCCAACCCGACAGCGGAGTGTTGCGGGATGTTCCGGGAGCGAGTAAGTGTCCACTGCTCCCCCGGAGGTAACGCGCGGGCGGGCTGGCGCCACGCCCGGTCTAGGGAGCCGCTGCGCGGAGTCGCGCCGGCTCGAGAGTGGGGGCTGTGTCAGCGGCTGCTTGTACGAGCCGTCTCGCTGCTGCTGTGAGCGCCGGCGGGCACCCGTCGGTGCCGACGGTCGTCGCTATGAGCACGGCTTCGTTGAGGATCTCGAGCTGAGCTTGATGGACCGGGTCACGAGCTAGGACGGCCTCGATCAGGACGGCTCGGTCGGGGAAGTAGCGGTAGAAGGTTCCGGCTGCCACTCCTGCGCGCTTCACGACCTCGCAGATCGTGAGTCGGTCCCGGCCGACTTCAGCCATGACCCCCGTCGCCGCCGTGAGGATTCGCTCGCGCGTCTCGATCGCGCGCTGTTGCCGCGGCCGCACGCCATTGATCGAGCGGTCGAGATGTGCTCGACGCAGGTGCTCAAGCTTCGTCTGCTCTGCTGTACCAGGCGCGAGCGTCACCAGGCCACCGGTCGCCCGAACCATCAGCCTGCGCACACCTTTCTTAGCGATCGAGCGCACCAGAGCCCGCTCGAACCGCTCAGTGGACGGCTCGACCGTGAGGTATTTGCGAGACCCTTCTGCCTCGGCTTCCGGCCGCTCCCCTGACGAGGGGGCACGTCTTCCCGACGCAGATGGTTCATTAGTTCTCTTCTCTCGCTGCTCGGGGCGAGCAGGGCCGCACGGATCGCGGCCACCGCAACACTAACGCATTAAGTGCGTGTTGTAACATATCGGGTCTGTTATCGGACGCCCAAGGTGTGTATAGGTTCGACCGGGCGTGGGCGAGGCGACGGGTTGCGTCATGATTGCTTCATGGCCACACCCACCGATCCGCCGCGCGCTGAACGGATTCCAGATGAGGTAGCGGTGGCAGTTCGAGTGATCGGCAGCGAGATCAACAAACGGATTCTGCGGTTCCTGCTTCAACTCCCCGACCGAAACCGTGGATCGCATTTCGGTCCGATCCACCAGGCGCTGCCAGATTTTTCGAGCATGAGTATCCGCCGGCACCTCAAGGAGCTGGAGAGCGTCGGGGTAGTCCTCGTCGATACGCCCGAGGCGGATCGTCACGGTCGATCTCCTCGTTACAGCGTCGATGCGCCCTTCCTCCGACGCTTGTATGCACAGAGCGAGGCGTGGCTGTTCTCCGAGACGAACGACCAGCCGTCCGTCGAGCTCTAGATCCCCAGCACTGCGTCGACGAGGATGCGAAGCTCGTCCTCACGCAGCAACTCCCGGACCCGCTCTGCGTCAGCCGCGTAGATCACCTCTCTGAGACCATCCTCTACGTGGGTCGATCGGGTAACCAACCCCGCGGACTCGAGCTGGGAGACCCTGTGGCGAAGAGATGCGGGAGCGATGCACAGTCGGCGGCTCAGCTCGCTGCTGGTAGCCGGACCTCCGTGGATCAGGGCACGCAGCAGCGGGAGCCGTCTGATCGACAGGACATCGGCTAGGACGGGAAGGTCCGTTTCCGCATCGAGGCGCATTATTCCTTGCCCCTATCGGTGTCCTCGCCGACCGTGGCTGACTCCGAATTCCTCTTGAGCCACCCTTGCACCTCGCGTTCGAATCGGACACGATCGACGTTCCATTCGAGCGTGTGGGGCGCGTCCTCGACGATCACGAGTTCAGCGTTCTGGGCGGCGTCGGCACGCTCAATCGACCTGCGGAGGGGCGCTACGGTATCGCCCGCGCTGTGCAGTACAAGCATCGGAACGTCGGCCCCGTTCGGCTGCCCGGTCGGCGGCTCTGTCACGCCCAGCTTTCTGAGGGTCAGGTGAGCTGTTTCCTGTGGGAGGCGGAGACGTGTACAGACGTCGCGTACGAGATCGGCGACCGTGAAGACGGGAGACACGGCGATAATTCCTTCCACCCGAGTCCGCGCCGCGGCAGAAAGGACGAACGCCGCTCCAAGAGACCATCCCATCAGGACGACTCGCTCTGCGCCGCGCTCGCGCGCGAAAGCGACGGCATCGACGACGTCGGTGATCTGTTGTTCGCCGAAGGGTCTACCTCGCATAGATTCCTCCGCATGCTGCACGAGCAACGACGCATAGCCAGCGGCGGCAGCCGAGCGGATCCCGCGGAACGTCTGCTGAACGCCCACCGAATGCCCATGCACATGGACCACCCACAACCCGCCGAACTCCTGCGACACGAGAACCCGCGCCCCTCCGCCGAGCTCGTGCTCAGCGAATGACCCTGGCTGGGGAGAGTTATAGAAACTGCTCTCCCAATCCCACCGACCTGTAATCTCGCTCGCGTCCCCGCTGGACGCTATCAGCTGACGCGTCACCGACCGCGAGGACGAGGGCAATACGGGCCCGATGTGCAGGGTGGAGTTACCGCGACGCAGCGTGTACTCCCCCGGGTCCTTGCTCACCTTTGATCGCCGCAGCGTGATGGTGTTCTCCCGCCTCGCAACCACATAGACCGTCGGCCGCCACGGACGAGGGTGGCGGAGCCGCCGCACGATCAAAGATGATGGCGGCGTAGCAATCCAACGCTGGACCCTATGAGCTGGCATGTATGTTCTCCTTCATCGCGCCTATCAAGACCAGGTCGGTCGCTTCTGCGAGCAGTACTCGTTCGTTTTCAGTCATCTCCCGCGGCCGGTTCGGGTCCCGCTGGAAATCCAGCAACTCAATTGTCAGTCGATGCAGACGGTCCAGTGGATCTCTGCCCGTCCAATCGAGGACGTCGTACAGGCTCGTCGATGAGCGGCGCATCCCCGCGTGGGCCGCCTCGAGCGCTGGGAGCAGCTGCCGCGCTCGGCGTCCGCGTCGACTCGTCATGAGCGAGCGCCCCACGGTGGGCAGGCTCGCTCCGATGCAGATGCTGGTAATCGCAGCGACATACAGCGGCGGATAGATCCTGCTGAGCATGCTAAGAACCGACCAATGGCCGGCGACATGGCTCACATTCATCGAGACGGCCACCACTGCCAACGCGATCAGGAGTGCTGCACCGACGGCGACCAGTGTGTACCCTGCCCGCGAGAAACGGAACCGCATCCGCGATGCGTAGCGGAAAGAAGCGAGCAGCACGAAAGACATGACACCGCCGACGTACGCCATTTCGGCCGAGTTGTAGACCGCGGCCGCGGGCTGATCGCCGAAGTCTGTCATGAACGCTGCCGAGCTGGACGGCGCTCGGATCGACGAGAACGAGACAGCCAGGACCGTCTCTGTCGCCACTAGTCCCCCCGACGGCCAACCAGCGACGAGGACGTGTCCGGCGCGCCTCCGTCGCGCGGAAGAACGCGATGGAGAGCGCGTACATCCCCGCGATGAGCAAGCTACGAGCAAGCACATCCGCGAGGTTGACGCCGCCCAGAAGGGCGTCGATCGCCAGATATGGTCCAGGGACATTCAACGTCAGAGACGTGGCTAACAGCGCGGACGAGACCAGCGCGCTCGAGTCGTGAACGGAACTCCGTGCGAGGTGACGAATAAACCGACTGATCATCACCGCCGTCACCAGCCATAGGCAACTCGCTGTTACGACCGAGATCACCCGAAGACCTCCTCGAAGCGAGCAGGCTCCACCCCCGCATCTCTCAGGGCACGCGCGAGCAGATCAGCGAGGATCTCAACGCTCTCTTCGCGGGCGGACTCTTCACGCCCGCGGTGAAATGCCAGGCGCCCCCGGAGCACATCGAAGTAGTCCGGCTCGGGTGTGAGCCAACCCAGGAAGATGTGGCTCAGCTCGTGGAGCTTGCACTGGCTCTCGAGGACGGTGGGCAGACGTGCCTGATACTCGATGATCGCTTTCGACGGCGTGACGAACAACCGTGCGCTCGCGTGCAAATCGTTTGGCGGCCTCTGAGAAAAGCTAATCGGCTTCCCGATGATCTCGGAGGCTTTCACAACCAGCCAGTCCATCGTCAATCGACGCGGGAGATTCAGGCCCTTGAACGTTCGACGTGCACTGTCGACCGGCGGTAGATCCTCGTCAGCGGCCATCGGACTCATCCTCGGCCCGCAACATGCTGATCGCCGTCGTAAGCTCTCGGATGTCTTCCGTTGTTGCGGTGTCCGCGTATCGGGCTGCAAACTCGAGAATTCTCGCCTTGCGCATCGCCCGAACCAGCTCGATCTGGGCTTCTACGCGCTCGGGCAGACCTGTTGATGAGTGATCCCAGAGGTACTCAGGTGGAACGCCGAAGACGTTTGCCAGCGCTGTGAGGACCGTGCGATCGGAGACGGTTCCACCCGTGCCGTGCAGCATGTACGACCATCGCGCCCTACTGACCTGCACTCCCTGGTGGGCCAGCTCAGCCTGGATTTCACTCCACCGGAGAGGCTTCCCGGTGTTCACCTCGACGGCGTCCATCAGGAGGTGCAGCTTGCGCGAGAGCTCGCGTCGATGTTCGTCTGCTGGAGTGAAGTGAGCATGCTTCATGACACCAAACGTAGCAGAGATTTTCACGACTTAGGCATGTCCAGATTTGCGCCACTTCCACACTGCGGGTGACACCTGCGTGTCGGGACAGTCCCGCGACCGGCTCCACTGAGCGCCCCGGTAGAGCGAGTTCGTGCGGCAGAAGGAGCTGTCGTGCACAGACGCGACCTCGTGCCGCCTTGCGTCATCGGCGCCAGAGGAGCCGAGCGAAGAACCCACCGCCCGCGGCCTCTTTCGGGTGACCCTGACACCGGTCGACGCGAGGAACCCCCTTCATCACCTGGTCCACATGCTGCCCACAGCCCGCCCAGTCCTTTTTCCCGCACACCCGGCACGTCACCTGTCGGCACATCTCGTCCTCCTTCGCCTCGCCCGGCTCGTGCCGAACTCTCGACAGACTATACCCCTGGGGGTATTATCACAGGCATGAGAACAGTGATCATCGGAGGAGTGGCCGGCGGGATGTCCGCCGCCACGCGGCTGCGCCGCCTGGATGAGGAGCGCGAGATCGTGGTCCTCGAGCGCGGCGCGTACGTGTCGTTCGCGAACTGCGGTCTGCCCTACTACGTCGGGGGAGTGATCGCAGAGCGCTCTGCTCTGCTGCTGCAGACACCCGAATCGCTCGCCGCCCGGTTTCGACTCGATGTGCGGGTGCGGCATGAGGCGATCGCGATTGATGCGGTCACCCGGACCGTCACGGTGCGCGATCTCGCGCTCGGTCGCCGGTTCGAGATCGAGTACGACAGCCTGGTCCTCGCGGCCGGTGCGGGCACCGGGGACGATGTCGACAGCGGCAGCATTCCGACGTTCACACTGCGCAGCATCGAGGACGTCGACCGGATCACCGAGACTGTGAGCACGATCCGTGAGCCGAGCGCGATCGTCGTCGGCGCCGGCTTCATCGGCCTCGAGGCGGTCGAGAATCTCGTCGCCCGTGGGGTCGCCGTCACTCTCCTCCAGCGGGGTCCGCAGGTGCTGTCGCCGCTGGATCCAGAGATGGCTGCTCCCGTGCAGCAGGCGTTGGTCGACGCGGGCGTCGATGTGCGGACCAGCACGACCCTCACCGCACTCTCCGGCCGTGTCGCGCAGCTCAGTGATGGGACAACGGTCGAAGCGGACTTCATCATCCGCGCGGCGGGTGTGCGCCCGGAGACCGGTCTCGCGCGGGCGGCGGGCATCGCGATCGGGCCCACGGGCGGCATCGCGGTCGATGCACGGCAGCGCACGAGCGCCGCCTCGATCTGGGCGGTCGGAGACGGTGTGGAGAAGATCGACTACCTCGACGTCGAGCCCACCCTCGTCACAATGGCGGGATTAGCGAACCGTCACGGCCGCGCCGCTGCCGATGACATCGCCGGTGCCGCCACGACCGATGCCGCCCCGGCGCTGGGCACCTCGATCGTCGGCGTGCTCGGCCTGACCATCGGCCTCGTCGGCGCGAACGAGAAGCGCCTGCTCGCCGCTGGGCGCGCGCACCGCATCCTCCACACCCACCCGTTCTCCCACGCCGGCTACTACCCGGGCGCCGAGCAGATGGCGATGAAGCTGCTCGTCGATCCGCTGACCGATGCGATCCTCGGCGCGCAGATCGTGGGCGGGGACGGCGTGGACAAACGGCTCGACGTGATCGCCGTGGCCATGACCGCGGGGCTGACCGCCTCGGCGCTCTCCCGCCTCGAACTCGCCTACGCCCCCCAGTACGGCTCCGCGAAGGACCCGGTGAACCTCCTCGGCTACGTCGCGGAGAACACCGCGACCGGCGCGACCCGGACGCTGCAGTGGCACGAACTCGACGCGGCGCTCGAAGAAGGAGCCGTCCTCATCGACGTGCGCAGCACCGCCGAGCATGCAGCCAGCGCGATCCCCGGGGCGCTCTCCCTGCCGCTGGAGCAGCTGCGCGAGCGACACCACGAACTCCCGACCGGACGTGTCATCGTGCACTGCCAGGTCGGGCAGCGCGGGCACACCGCCGCCCGCCTGCTCACCCAGCTCGGCCACGACGTCCGCAACCTCGACGGCGGCTACCTTACCTGGACCGCCGGCACCCGCCGCACCACGATCGGCTCCGCCGCTGCTGCGGCCTGACCACGAGACGAAGGAACCCATGAAGAGCATCACCGTCCACGACCTCGCCGCCACGATCGCGCCGACCGTCCTCGACGTCCGCGAACCCGACGAGTACGCCACCGGCCACGCCCGCGGCGCCGTGAACCTCCCCCTCTCCCAGCTCGGCCAGCGCCTGAACGAGGTCCCCGCAGACCGGCCGGTCCACATCATCTGCCAGTCCGGCGGACGCAGCTCCCAAGCCACCGAAGCACTCGCCGACCGCGGCTACGACGTCATCGACGTCACCGGCGGCACCTCCGCCTGGGTCGCCGCGGATCTCCCGGTCGATCACGCATGAGCGCCACCGACGGGCAGCTGCACGACGCCCTCGCCGTGCGGAAAATCGCGAACAGGCTCAAGCGCGCTCAAGGACAGCTCGCCTCCGTCATCACCGCAGTCGAGAACGGCGGCGACTGCCGCGACGTCGTCACTCAGCTCGCCGCCGTCTCCAGCGCACTCGACCGGGCCGGGTTCGCCATCATCTCCACCGCCATGCGCCAGTGCCTCATCGACGATGACACCGACACGACCGATACCCCGCCCCGCAAGCTCACCGTCGACGAACTCGAGAAGCTCTTCCTCACCCTCACCTGACGGCCTAGAGCAACCGCAGGAAGGAGTTGTTTTTCGAGACACACCGTCCAGCGGTCCTTCGCGCTCAGCGCGTCCGGGTTCTCAGGGCGTCTGCTGTCAGGATGCGGCCCGTCTCGTCGGGCGGAGTCGCGCGACGCTCTACCGCCACCAGCAGCCGGCGACTATCGCCACCATCGAGAGGTGAGCTGCCCAACGTTTCTTGGACCAGTTGAATAGTTGTCTACGCGGCGAGGTTCTCGGTGATCCATGCCTGCTCGGCTTCGTTCGGGGTCCGATAGTCGAGTCTCGAGTGAAGTCGTTGTTGATTGTAACGCAGTTCGATGTACCGTGTCACGTCGCGGATAGCTTTCTCTCTTGTCGGATATTGAGGCTTATGCAAAGTTGGTTTTTTGTTGCGTGAAGAAGATGAGCCCGCGGACGGCGTTGAAGGCGTCTCGGAAGGTGCGCAGTGGTCGCCTGTAGTCGGTGTAGACTATCCGCCAGGTCTTAATGTTGGCTATTGTTCTCTCGATCACGTATCGGTGGGTGTTCACGAAGCAATTGTGTTGCTTCGCGTGATCTGGCAAATGTTCTTCGCCTGGTCTCTTTTTTATTGGTGTGACCATTCGGGTGCCTTCGTAGCCTTTGTCGGCGAGCGTGTTGGAGAGGTTGAGGGTGTTGGCTAAGCGGGTTTCTCGGAATGCGTGAGTATCGTGGTGCTTGCCGGGAATGGGATCCGAGATGTGAATCAACCGGCCGGAGAGATCAGCCAGGACCTGACAGTTGTGCCCCGTGGTCTTGTGTTTCCCGGAGTACAGTTCTGGCGCGTCAGCCCAGGACCAGCACGGCAGGAGAATACCGTCGATGACGGCCGTCGTCTCACCGAGCGCCGCCTTGACGTCCGGCTGTTCGTCGTCCGTCACGACGTTAAGCATCGCTTCAACCAACGCGATCGTCCGCGAAACGGTCGACTGATCGACGCCGACGAGATCGGCTATCAACTGCTCGGTGACGTTGTGGCGATAGTAAAGAAGAGTGACCTGCAATGCCCCAGCGAGCGAGAGTCTGCGTGGCTGTCCTCGCCGTCGCTGCCACAGAAATTCGTTCTCCATCCGTTCGACGAGGATCGCGTAGTGCTCGGCCGTCATTCCCGTAGTAGTCTGCATGTGCACCGGCTGGTTCCTTCGTGAAGAGTGTCTGTTGGAAGTTGCCCTTCAATCGAAGCGGATCAGCCGGTGTTACCCGTGACAGGCACGCACGATTTCACCTCGATCAACCGGATTTTGCATAAACCTCATCGAACTCGAACACTACACTGAGGAAAGGAATAGATCATGGCTGATGCTCGAGTGCTTGGCGACAGATTCGCGCCCATCACCTCCGACATGGGATTTGTGCGCGCTTCCGCCGATGCGGTTGCCCGAACCTACGATGTGCGTTATTTATAAGCGTTTACCAACCGAGTCGGTAAAGTTCGAGGCGGGTGACGGTGCGACGAGGTTGGAAAGTTCTGTAAGACATCCGCGATAGCCTGTCTTTAGGATTTTCCAGTGCGCGATGCATCTTTCGACCGTCGAACGGATGGAGGAGATGTACCGGTTGGCTGTATGCGTGTTGTCATCATGTTGTCCGTGGAGAGGTTTTTCCGGGGAGTGTCTGCGGTGGTTCCGATGTACGCTGGGTCCGCGATCCACTCGGCATTTTCGAGAATCGGTTCCCATCCACACAGGCTGATGGTCGCTCGGTCGTGTCGAGCGCCGGGGGTCGGATCGGACACGCAGAGCAAATTACCGTTCACGTCCGAGGCGACTTGCACGTTCAACCCTTGACGGTGTCGCTTCCCGGAGTAGTTCGCGCTCCCCGTCGCGGCGCGGTTCCCGGATGGTACGGAAGATGCGGAAGCTTTCCCCCAAGCTCAGCTTGTCCGTGGACCAGAACTGGTAGACCAACCCGTTACAGCTACAAATGTTCTCGAACACCTTTTGTCCTCGCGGAACGTCGTCGCGGTCGTTGTAGATCGCCATGTTGCCTCCTTGTTAGATGAGGCAAATATCGGCTAGCCCAGAGAAATCTAGAGCTGGGTGAGAACGAGATACATCACGGCCCCCAGCAAGCCAATCACTGCCAACACAATGCCCACCACCATTGATGAGGCCGCCCCTTCCTTCGCGGTGGCCACTTCGGCCTGAGCATCTTCAAGCTCCTCCGCGTCCAGTTCAGCTGTCGCCCGAGCCTCGGAGGCTTTCACCTTGCTATCCGCCGCTGCATCCTGAGCGCGCTGGTAGGTGGCGTTCGCATCCGCGACCGCTTGCTCGTAGACCTCCTGCCCACCATCGTCGCTCGGACCGAAGCGGACAAAGGATCGGGAGGTGTGAGCAAGGCTGGCAATGAAGAGTGCATCGTCGCGCTCCTCCACCGCAGCGATTGCCGCCGTTGCCATATTCTTCGCGGTTGATTCCGCAGCCGTCGCCTCCTTCTCCGAGCGCTCAGCTTGATTTTCCAAAGAGGTCAGGCCAGCCTCCGAGGCGGTCGCGTTCACGGTGGGCACCGTGGCGAACACCCCGCCGCCCACGATGAGGGCAGCCGCGACGATAAGCACGGGGATGCGGAAGCGCCGGGAGGGCCGGACTGCCGTCTTCGTCGACGGCTCGCCTGCGGGAAGCGTAGTGCCCCGAGCAGGGGTGGGGGTATCGGTCATGTGTTCATCCTTCGATCGATCCAGAATCATGCATGGGCAAAACTGTCAGGCCTCAAGCTCTCGCGGCGGTTCCCCGTACATCGGCGTGCCGTCCCACTCGTGATCGCTCAGGCCGCCGCCCATGGTCATGTTGGTTAGCTGCGGCTCCGGAAGCTCATCAGGCACGGAGGCCGCATCGTCCGGGTGGTGATAGAGGTATTCGCGCGAGTTGTGAGAAGTGTGCACGTTGAAGAACTTCGCGAGGGCGGTAGTGCCCGCTCGCACGGCGTCGTAGCCACCTGCCCTGACCTTGTCGCCGCGCTCGAAGATGAGGGGGTCGCCCGCGGGAACGCCTTCGACCACCTGCAGGGGATCGAGCATGAGGATGCCGAGCTTGCGTGTGACGGGGAAGCTGATACCCCATGCTGTCATGAACCCGACACCGTGAAACATATCCGTGTCTTCGTAGTCGTGAATCAAGCCGACCGGCGAATCGCTTGTGATGAGGGAGCGCTTGTCGAAGCGAAAGAGCTGCCACGGCCGACCCACGATGTACTTAAGCAACTCCTGCGACATTTCCATCATGCTGGTGATGTGCTCGTGCATCGGAATGGTGATTGACGGCCCGCCCGGTTGGACGGCTTCGCGCCAGTAGCGCTCCACTTCCTCCTCGGTCGCAGGTCGTCCCAGCGCCTCGGTCAGGTCAGTAGCGAATGCATCGCGCCCGTTCGCACCAATCTGTAGGCGAAGCATCTCGCCCTGGATCTTCTCGTCGGTGCGGCGAGTGTCAGGGCCGCGGACAACCTGAAGACTCACGAAGTAGCCGAGCTTCCATCGGTCCTCCTCAGGGAGCGGCCACACGCCCCTCTCCACAGCTTGAAGCGCCTGCATGCAGTCGCTCTCGATGCCGGAAAGAATCTCCTCGATGAGGTCAGGCTGATCGAGCCCCGACACACGGTAAAAGTGGGTCTGCGCGGCGACGTTGCGGACGGCTGAGGTGAAGCGCTTCTCTCCCGGCAGCTTGATCGCAGTGATTTGCTCGCGCGCATCCGCGAACCCACGCAGGTAGGCCTGCGGCACGAAGTGGTGGAGCTTCGATGTCGGCTTCGCCTTGTCGCTCCCCGCTGGCTTCGGTGTTGCCCGCGCGTGAGCTGAGCGTGCGCTCGTAGCCGCGCGCTGCTTGCTCCGCTTCTTGTTCGCCATCGATGCCCCTGCCGGTCCCCCACCTGCCACTTCTACAGGTGTTAATTCTTAGAGCGTTATTCATAAGATCTGATTCGGGCGTGTCGTTCCAAGACATCGGCTTCCCATTCGAGAGAATAGAAGTTCCAAAGCTCGCTATTTTCGGAACGGGAAGCCGATGCGCTACGACTCTACTACAGGCCTGGATGCGGAGCAATTGACGGAGCTGATCTGTCGGATGTGGCAGATTGTCGCGGGAAGGGGCGAGATTTCGGGACGCCCGGTGCTGCTGAACATTCGCGAGCAGGTCGTTATAACTCTGATCATATTACGGCAGAACGTGAACCAAACGACTATCGCGGATATGTTCGGTGTGTCGCAGCCCACGATTTCTCGCGTATATCGGCGGATCGTCCCGCTGATCGAGCAGGCCTGGTGTCTGTCGGGGGTGTGTTGAGAGACGGCTATCCAGTGAGCTGCCCAACGTTTCTTGGACCAGTTGAATAGTTGTCTACGCGGCGTAGGTTCTCGGTGATCCACGCCTGCTCGGCTTCGTTCGGGGTCCGATAGTCGAGTCCCGAGTGAAGTCGTTGTTGATTGTAACGCAGTTCGATGTACCGTGTCACGTCGCGGATAGCTTTCTCTGTTGTCGGATATTGAGTGCGATTGCGGCGCTCGTTCTTCAGTGTTCCGTTGAATGATTCGGCCCACGCGTTGTCCCAGCAGATTCCCGTCCGGCCCATCGATTGTCTGATGTCGAGCTTCTTCGCGAGTTTCCCGAAGTCGGCGGAGGTGTAAACGGAGCCGCGGTCACTGTGGAAGATCGTTTTCGCGGCCCGGTTCGGCTGGTTCCTTGCCGCCATTTCGAGAGGTGATATCACCGACCCATTTGCAGCCGGGTCGATGTGTGGTGAAGTCCCGCTTGACGAGGTCGGGGATGTCAGTCGGATCGCGTGGGGTCGTGGTCACCGGCCGCCAGGGCTTGGGCTGGCAGGGTTCCAGTCCTGCTGCGCGCAGGAGCCGGCGGACGGTCTCGTGGGCGACTGGACGGCCCCACCGCGCTAGCTGCGCGGTGACGCGGCGGTAGCCGTAGGTGCCATCGGATGCCTGAAAGGCTGTTCGGAGGAGTTCGGTGATACCCACACGCCATTCAGCGGTTGCGGAGGTCTTGCGATCGCGCCATTCGTAATAGCTAGATCGGTTGACGCCGACCGTCTGGCACAGTCCGCGGATCGATAGCGTGCGGCTGGAGTCGCGTTCTTCGCGGCGAATGAGTTCGAGCTTGGCGGCTAGCGGAACTTCTTCGCGAAGAACGCGGATGCTTTTCCCAGAAACAGGTTTTCCTCTTCGAGTTCACGGACCCGCCGTTCGAGTTCCTTTATTCGCGCCCTGTCCTGAACGGTCAGTTCTTCTTCGCCGCCGGCACTGGTTCGGCGATGCGCCGCCACCCAACTAGTGAGGGTCTGCGGAACCAGTCCGAACTCTCGAGCGACGTCCGCGACGGATCGCGACCTATCAATCACCTCGCGCACTACCTCCGCGCGGAACTCCGGAGAACACTTCCCACGGGAACTGGACATCCCGGGCCTTCCTTTCGGTCATCGCGGTAATCTTACCAATTCCGCGGTGGACCAGAAAGAATGGGGCACCTCACACCTCATCCGAGCAATCACAACACTCGAACTCTACCGACTCGGCTGGTAGACCTTATGAATAACGCTCTCAGCACCGTCAAACGCCACCACACAGCGCGGTGATCCACAGAGATGGGAAGCGTCACACCGCGGAGGCCCGCAGAACTCTACGGCGTCCGGTCACGCATCCCGAAACGGGACAGACTCCTGCACCCGGCTCCCGGGAGCAGCCACCACGCCGGCCCGGTGGATGTGTACGGTCATCGGGTGCAGCAGAAACGTTGGCAAGAGATCACTGAGTGGCCGTTGACAGTGGCTGCGGTGATCTTCCTGGTCGCCTACGCCTGGGAAGTGCTGGGCCACCTCACCGGAGCAACAGCGGCGATAGCTGATGCTGTGATCAACGCCACCTGGGTACTGTTCGTCCTGGACTACCTCATCAAGCTGTTCCTCGCCGAACGGCGCGGACGGTGGTTCGTGACGCACCTGTTCGACGTCACCGTGGTAGCGCTACCCATCCTGCGCCCGCTTCGGCTCCTCCGCTTGGTGACCCTGGTGTCGATCCTGCAGCGCCGTGCGGGCGCTGCATTTCGGGGCCGGGTCATCCTCTTTGCCGCGTCGAGCACCGCGCTGCTCCTCTTCGTTGCTTCCTTGGCAGTACTCGATGCTGAGCGAGACGCGGACGGAACTCTGATCACGACGTTCCACCAGGCGCTGTGGTGGGCGTTCGTCACGATCACCACGGTCGGGTATGGAGACCTCTACCCCGTGACCGGAACGGGGCGGTTCATCGCAGCCGGCATCATGCTGGGCGGCATCGCGCTCATCGGTGTCGTCACCGCCACCCTCGCCTCGTACATTGTGGAGCGAGTCACGCAACACGACGAGAACACCGACAAGCGAATCCAAGAACAGGTACGCGAACTCTCGGACCAGATCCGCCAGCTCCGCGAAGAACTCCGCGAGCGCGACGCAACACGGCTTCCCCGCACAGAACACGGGACAACAACACCAGACACGGGATCGCCAGGGATCGGTCGAGATCCGTCGGACGCAACCTCATCACGACACGAAGCGCAGCGATAACGACCTCGCTGAGGATGCTGCTCACAACTCCGGGCGGGTTTGCTGACGGTCGATGTGTCGCGTCGGACAATCCCCTTACACGACACCCGCTCGAAACGAGTCGGCGTCACGGTCGCATCACGGAAGCGGCGAACCTCCGTGCGCAACTCAGTCTCCTTCTCGGGACGCGCGGCGCGGCCGTGGTGACGTGGGCGCAGGCGATCGCTGCCGGCCGAACTCACCACTCAGCGGCCATGTCTCAGGAGAAAGCGGAGGAGGCCGCCGACCACGCAGCGGCAGCGGCTGAACGATCTGCGACCGCAGAGGGAGAGCGGTACGTCGCGGTCCTGCCCCGGATGCGCCCCGAGCTTCCAGCGCTGTCGTCTCCCGCTCCGGGCTCGCCTTCCGAGGCATCGAGGGCGGGCAATTCAATCGGTCTAGAAGCCCGCCCCTCGAGGCCCCCTGGCGCGAGGCGAACGCGACAGCACCATCGCGCCAGGAGGCCTTCCCACGGCCCGACCTCTCACCACCGTCACGGCCGATTACCCCCGGGCCCCTGACGTGCCCCGCGAGGTCAGGAGTCCTCGACCGCCCCGTAGTGCGAGGTCATGTAGTGGCGTAGCAGGAATCGGCTCTCGTCGATGAAGCGCTGGTCGCCGGCGGGGTCGATGAGGTCATGTAGTGGCGTAGCAGGAATCGGCTCTCGTCGATGAAGCGCTGGTCGCCGGCGGGGTCGATGAGGAACGCGCGTGTGAGCAGCGCGTCCGCGACCTCGATCGTGACCTCCAGGCGGAACGAGAGCTGAGCGCCGCCCGGCAGACCGTACTCGGAGGCGAGGATCTCGGCGAAGCGGCGGGCGAAGAAGCCTGCCTCGAACGCCTCGCCCGCGACCTCGGGAGCGTGGATCGTGTCGACGAAGCGGATCGAGCGGAAGCCCGGCTCACCGCGGTGCATCTCGCAGAAGGCGTCGATGGCGCAGTCGACCGCGCCCCACCAGTTGCCCGGCTTGGTGTCGCGGATCTCGGTGATTACCCGGCGGCGGAAGCGTTCGAGCGCCCGTTCGCGCAGCGCCTGAAGCACCGCGATGCGGTCCGGGAAGTAGCGGTAGACGGTGCCGATCGCGGCTCCGGCCCGCTCGGCTACCATCGCGGTCGTGAGGCGGTCAAAGCCGACCTCGTCGACGACGGCGGCCGCCGCATCGAGTAGCGAGGCGAGTCGGGCGGCGCTGCGCACCTGCACCGGTTCATTACGGACTTGAGACGATTCACCGAACGGTCGGTCGACGAGGTTTCCAAGAGGCACAGCGGGCTCCTTTATTCGTAGTTCCTACAATCGTACGCACGCCGACCGCTGGTCGGGGTCGTCTCAACGAAAGTCTCTCGCGTTTCGCGCCTCCGAACGGGCTACGTTGGCGCGTTGGGCCGGACATCCGGGAGTTCCTCTGTGCGGACGCTTCGTCCTCTCGCAGACCGCCGCCGATCTGGTGGCGCTCGTCGATATCGACGAGCCGGGCGCCGACCTGCCCGAACCATCGGGGAACATCGCGCCGACCCAGCGGATCGCCGTGGTCGCCGAGTCGATGAAGGGCGTCGAGGAGGGCAGCCCTCCTCGGCGCAGGCTCGTAGGTGCCCGATGGGGTCTGGTGCCTCGCTCCGCCGCCGATCTGACGGCCGGGCCGCCGCTGATCAACGCGCGCATCGAGTCGGTCGCCGAGAAGCCCTCGTTCCGCGAGTCCTTCGGCGCTCGCCGTGCGATCGTGCCCGCCTCCGGCTGGTAGGAGTGGCGCGACGATGGCGCGAAGGCACCCGTCTACGTCTCGTCGGGCGAGAGCTCGCTTGTACTCTTCGCCGGACTCGACGAGTGGTGGCGCTCCACGCAGCCGGGAGCGCCGTGGCTGCTGCCGGCGACGATCCTCACCCGCCCCTCCACCGGGCAGCTGGCCGATGTGCACGAGCGGATGCCAGTCCCGCTGCAGCCGGAGCTGAGCGAGGACTGGCTCGATCCCGCTTCCCCCGGCGGTGGCGAGCTGCTCCGGGCGGCCGCCGAGGGGGCGGCCGAGCTGGCGGAGAATCTCGAGCTGCGTGCGGTCGGCGCGGCGGTGGGCTCGGTCTCGGCGAACGGACCCGCGCTGATCGAGCCGGTCGGCGCCTGATCGAGCCCGCGAAGGCCTGATCGGCACGACCCAGCCGGCGGTTCGGACGAGAGCGCAATCCGCTCCGGCACCGGGTCTGACAGACTGATCGGATGCCGCTGACGCCCGAGAGCAAGCCCCTGAGCGCAGGCAAGGCCGAGGTCCTGCACCGCGCCGCCCGCCTCGAGGATCGACTGCACTCTTTCCGGATGGGAAGGGTGACGCGCAAGGGCTACCGGCCTCGGGTCATCCCCTACACCGGCTACGGGACCACCACCCAGCTGCGGGTGCTCGCCCGTGTCCTCTACACCAGGCCGACGCCGCCCGGAGCGGAGGAGGTGCGCCCCGTCGAAGGCGTGCGCGGCTGGCGGAGCTTCACCAGTGTCTTCGTCAGCGGAGCAGTCGTGACCGTCGAGGCCGATGGGCAGAGCCACCGGGTCACGGCCGATCGCGGCGGTGTGGTCGACGCCGACCTGCCGATCACGCTCGAGCCGGGCTGGCACACCATCACCTTCTCGACCGCGGGCTCGAAGCCGGTCGAGGCGCCCGTCTTCATCGTGCATCCGCAGGCGCGGCTCGGCGTGGTCTCGGACGTCGACGACACGGTCATGGTCACCGCGCTCCCCCGGCCCTTCGTCGCCGCCTGGAATACCTTCGTACTCGATGAGCACGCGCGGATGCCCACTCCCGGGATGGCGGTCTTCCTCGACCGCTTCGCCCGTCAGTATGAGGGCTCCCCCGTCATCTACCTCTCTACCGGCGCATGGAACGTCGCTCCGGCGCTCACGCGCTTCCTCTCGCGCCACCTCTATCCGGCTGGCGCACTCCTGCTCACCGACTGGGGCCCCACCCATGACCGCTGGTTCCGCAGCGGCAAGCAGCACAAGGAGATGAACCTGCGCCGGCTCGCCGCCGAATTCCCGGATGTGCGCTGGCTGCTCGTCGGCGATGACGGGCAGCACGACGAAGAGATCTACTCCGACTTCGCGCACGAGCATCCGGACAAGGTCGCGGCGATCGCGATCCGTCAGCTCTCGACCGGCGAGGCAGTGCTCGCGGGCGGGCGCTCCAAGGCCGAAGACCGCTCCGAGACCAGCGGCACGACCTGGGTCTACGCGCCCGACGGTGCCGGCATCTCTGAGCAGCTGACGGAGCTCGGCATTCTCTAACGGGCGGCACGCGCCCGGAAACGACGGAGCCGCCCGCTCCCCGGAGGGTGAGGGACGGCTCCGGTCGATCGGCTCGGACTACGCCTGGTGAGCGGCCTGGAGGTCGAGGGTGATCGTGACCTTCTCGCCGATGAGCACGCCACCGGTCTCGAGGGCCGCGTTGTAGGTGAGACCGAAGTCGGTGCGGTCGATGGTGGCCTTGGCGGTCAGCCCGGCCTTGTAGTTGCCGTAGGGGTCGGTGCCGAAGCCACCAAACTCCACCTCGAAGGTGACGGGCTTGGTGGTGCCCTTGATCGTGAGCTCGCCGTCGACGAGGAAGTCGTCGCCGTGGGGGCGGACGGCGGTCGAGACGAAGTGGATCTCGGGGTACTGCTCGGCCTCGAAGAAGTCGCCGGTGCGGAGGTGACCGTCGCGGTTGGGCTCGTTGGTGTTGACGGACGCGACCTCGGCGGTGGCCTCGACTGTGGAGTCGAGCGGGTTCTCACCGGTGGTGAACGTGGCCGTGAAGCGCTCGAACTTCCCCTTCACCTTGCTAATCATCAGGTGGCGGACGCTGAACGCGACCTCGCTGTGGGTGGGGTCGATGACCCAGGTGCCGGCCTTGTAGCCGGGGATGGTGATGGCGTCGGTCATGGTTTCTCCTCGAGAGTGACGGTCGTCGCGGGGAGAGCGTCCCCGTCCGATATAGGCAAGCGCATCGACGTCGACCAGTATTCCATGTAGCGACAACTATTTCATCGTCGAGTCGATGACAGGTCGGGGTATGGCGCGTGAGCGAGTTGCAGACCATCCCAAACAGGGGGCACTGGGTGGTGGGAGCCGGTCTCGGTACGCCGCTGCGTCGGCTCCTCGACCACCGGGTTCGGGAGCGTTCGTTCGGGCACGTTCGTTCGGGCACGTTCGTTCGGGCACGTTCGTTCGGGAGCGAGCGGCGGGCTACCGGAAGAAGACTGGGGTCAGCGGGGGCCGGGGGTCGGATTGCGGATCCCGACCAGGGAGACCAGGCCGCCGGCGATGAGGAGGGCAGCCGTCGCGACGGCGGCGCGAGAGAAGCCCTCGACGTCGAGGGAGCCACCGACGACCAGCGAGGTGGCGGCGATGGCGACCAGACCGGCGATCCGCGAGACCGCGTTGTTGACGGCGGAGCCGACTCCGCTGTGCCCGTCATCGACCGCGCCGAGGATCGTCGAGGTGAGCGGAGCGACCGTCACTGCCAGGCCGAACCCAAACAGCAGGATGCCCGGGAGCAGCTGCGTGGCGTCATCGGCTCCCTCCTCGACGACCGAGAGGAGAAGGAATCCGGCGGCGGCGATCAGCGGGCCGATGCCCATGAACAGCCGCGGGCCGAACCGCGCCGACAGGGTCCCGAAGACCTGCGAGAGCAGGAGCAGCAGGATCGTCGGCGGAAGCGTCGCCAGACCGGCGAGCGTGGCCGTGAAGCCCAGGGTCTGCTGGAGGAAGAGCCCCAGCGCGAAGAACCCGAACGAGAGTGCTCCGTAGACGAACGCCGTCGAGACGTTGCCGACGGTGAAGTTTCGCGAGGAGAAGAGCGAGAGCGGCAGCATCGGATGCGCGGCGCGCCGCTCCCACGCCACGAACGCGACGAGGGCGGCGACTCCGCCGATCAGGGCGGTGAGCACGAGCGGATCCTGGATCCCGAGCCGCTCCTGCTCGATCAGCGCGAACACGGGGCCGCCGAGGCCGAGCACGCCGAGCACCGCTCCGATGCCGTCGATTGGCACGCGAGTACCGGACTCGACGGCGCCGAGGCGACGCAGCAGCACGAGCGTCACCACGATCGGCAGCAGATTCAGCGCGAAGACGGCGCGCCACGAGCCCGCATCGACGAGCACACCACCGAGGACGGGGCCGGCGATCGTCGCCGTCCCGGTCCACGCGGTCCAGGCGCCGATGGTGCGAGCCTGCGCCGCGCCGTGCACGGTCGCGATGATGAGGGCGAGCGAGCTGGGCACGAGGACGGCCCCGGCGGCGCCCTGCAGCATCCGCGCCACGATCAGGACCTCGGCGGTGGGCGCGAGCGAGCACAGCAGCGAGGTGACGCCGAAGCCGATCAGGCCGATGGTCATGCTGCGGGCCCGGCCGATGCGGTCGGCGAGCGAGCCCGCCACGAGGATCAACGCGCCGAGCGTGATCAGGTACCCGTCGACCACCCACTGCTGGACCGCGAGCCCGCCACCGAGTTCACGGGTGATCGCCGGCAGGGCGACGTTGACGACCGTGCCGTCGAGGAAGGCGACGAAGGAGGCGAGGACGGCCACCACGAGCACCGCGCGGCGACGCCTCTCGGCCGGGTCGGCGGAGGCGGTCATCCTCGGGCTCTGCTCACCCGCTCACCGTACCGGCGACCACCGTCACCGCGGCCTCTCGGCCGGGTATCCGGGCGCGCGGGAACACGGCCGCACGACGGATCCAGCCGCGTCGCCTACTCTCGTAGCCATGTCTGCGCAAGAAACCGCCCGCGGCGGCGTGCTCGCCCGCGTCCTCGGGATCGTGGGAGCCAGCCTCGCCGGGGGTCTGCTCATCACGGTCGGAGTGACCCCCGCCCTCGCTGTCACCGGGCTCGCCGAGAACAACCCGACCAGCCTGTTCGAGACGGTGCCCGAGTACCTCGAGCTCGGCCAGCTCGCCCAGAAGACCGAGATCTACGCGAAGCGCACCGACGGCTCGGACGAGCTGCTCGCCTCCTTCTACGCGCAGAACCGCGAGGAGGTCGCCTTCGACCAGGTCAGCCAGTCCGTCAAGGACGCCGCGATCTCGACGGAGGACCCGCGCTTCTACGACCACGGCGGGGTCGACCTGCAGGGCACGATCCGCGCGGTGGTCAGCACGCTGATTGGAGATGACCTGCAGGGCGGCTCCTCGATCACGCAGCAGTACGTCAAGAACGTCCTCGTGCAGAAGGCGGAGGCGCTCAGCGCGACCGATGAGGCGGCCTCCGAAGCCGCCTACGACGAAGCGACCGCGACCACTCCGAGCCGCAAGCTCAAGGAGATGAAGCTCGCCGTCGACCTGGAGAAGAAGTACAGCAAGGACGACATCCTGCTCGGCTACCTCAACATCGCCGGATTCGGCGGCCAGGTCTACGGCATCCAGGCCGCGGCCGAGTACTACTTCTCGACCAACGCGGCCGACCTCAGCCTCGCGCAGGCGGCGAGCCTGATCGCTACCGTCAACAATCCGAACGGACTGCGGATCGACCGGCCCGAGAACATTCCGTACAACAAGGTCCGCCGCGACTATGTCCTCGATCAGATGCTGAAGGAGGGGAAGATCTCGCAGGCCGATCACGACGCGGCTGTTGCCGAGGAGATCGTCCCCGCGATCACGCAGACGCCCACCGGCTGTCAGACGGCCGGCAACGCTGCCTTCTTCTGCGACTACATCACCCGGGTCGTTCAGAACGACCCGGCCTTCGGCGAGGACACAGACACCCGCCTCGCGAACTTCCAGCGCGGCGGCTACAAGATCCACACGACTCTCGACCGCGACCTGCAGGACACCGCGACCAACGCGACCAACAACGCGGTCCCCAAGGTCCCGACGCTCGACACGAACATCGGCAGCTCGACGGTCTCGATGGAGGTCGGCACCGGCCGCATCCTGGCGATGGTGCAGAACAAGGACTACGACGCGGCAGGGTCGGACAACGGGCAGAATTTCTCCGCGGTGAACTTCACCACGGACACCGCCTACGGCGGATCGTCGGGGTTCCAGGTCGGGTCGACCTACAAGGTGTTCACGCTGGCGCAGTGGATCGCGAGCGGTCGGACGCTGAACGAGACGGTGAACGGCCGAGAGCGCACCTTCTCCGGCTTCCCCGCCAGCTGCGCACCGGGCGGGGAACTTGGCACCTCCTACCCGGTCAAGAACGACGACAGCGAGAACGGCAGCTACAGCGTGCTGACGGGCACGATGCAGTCGATCAACACCGTCTTCGTGTCAATGGCGCAGCAGCTCGACCTCTGCGCGATCCGCGACCGCGCGGCCGCCTTCGGCGTTAAGGCCGCCGACGGGGGCGCGCTCGGCTACAACCCCTCCTCCGTCCTGGGCTCCGACTCCAACATCTCCCCGCTCTCGATGGTCACCGCCTTCGCCGGCCTCGCCAACAACGGCACCGCCTGCTCCGCGATCGCCATCGACTCGATCACCGACGCGACCGGCGCCGCCGTGCAGCCGCCGACCTCGACCTGCAATCAGGCGCTCAGCCCCGAGCTGACCGCCGTCGCGAACTATGCGCTGCAGCGGGTCGTCACCGGCGGCACCGCCGCCCAGTCCAACCCGGACGACGGCATCGAGCACATCGGCAAGACCGGCACCACCGACAACGCGGAGTCGACCTGGATGGATGGCGCGAGTTCCCGCGTCGCGACCGTGGTCTGGGTGGGCAACATCGACGGCCACACCTCGATGCGCGAGGTCCGCTTCCCGAACTCGGAGCTCAAGACGCGGCCTTATGCCTCGAACATCCGCCACTACATCTGGAACTCGGTGATGACCCGAGCCGACCAGAAGTACGGCGGAGACGACTTCCAGGTGCCCAGTAGCGCACTGCTGAACGGACGCCAGATCGCCGTCCCCACTGTCTCCGGTCGCTCGGTCGCCGACGCCACGAAGGCGCTGAAGGACCTCGGCTTCGGCGTCGCGCAGGGCGCACGCATTGATTCATCGCTCCCAGCCGGCGTGGTGGCTGGCACCAATCCGGCCGCGGGCACGGCCGTTGCGCGCTACTCCGACGTCGCCCTGCTGATCAGCAATGGCTCCCAGGTGCCGGCGCCCGCCACCCAAACCCCGGCACCTGCGACGGGCGGCTCCGCGGATCCGGACACCGCGACTGACTCGGCGACGCCCGCCGCGGCTGCGCCCTCGTCGCCCTCGGCGACAGAGACATCGGACGTTGCGGAGTGAGCTTCGACCCGGAGTTCCTCGGCGTGCCCGCTGCGGCGCCGCGGCCGAGGGTTGAGCGTACGGTGCGGCTGCTGCCCTCCACGCACTTCGAGGTACTCCTGGATCCGCGCGACGCTTGGCCGTCTCGACGGCCGTGAACATCGACGGCGCGAGCCTGATCGAGTTCGGCCGCGGCGACGACTGGCACCTCGACGAGCGGGCCCCGTGCTCGCCGAGGGCGACCCGGCCTACCGCGGCACGGGTATCCCCCGCCGCTTCTGAAAGATCGCGGCGTGGAGCCCCGACGGCACGACGCTCGCGGCCAGCGCCTGCCTGCTCGATCAGAGCGGGCTGGTGGAGCGAATGTCCGAGCGGCTGGTGCCGCTCGGCCCCTTCAGGACCGTCCACCTGCCCGTCGCCGAGATCGGCGAGCTGACCGGGCTCGACGTTGAGGCTCTCGCCGCCGCGGACGTCCTCGGCGGCTCTGCGGTCGCAGCCGTGGCGCGAACTCGTGGAGCCGGACGACGTGGCGAGCGGGCTCCTCCCCCGCTGACGGTCCCCACGGGGGCAGGATGGGCGGATGAGCACCCCTGTCCTGGTCGAGATCGAGACCGGCGTCCCCGTCCTCCGCGACCCACAGGTCCCACTCGTGCAGGTCGATGAGACCGGCTATCTCCGCGGCGACGGCGTCTTCGAGACCCTCGCGGTCCTCGACGGACGACCGCGCGCCCTGACCGAGCACTTGCAGCGACTGGCCGACTCGGCCCGCGCGATCGGTCTGAGAATCCCGGAGGCGGCGCTGTGGTCCCGAGCGATCGACCTCGCGGTCACCAAGCACGATCCGCTCGACGACGTGACGATCCGCATGATCGCCGCCTACGGCTCGGGCGACGGCGCGCGGTGCACGGTGCGCGCTGCGCCGACTCCCGATTCGAGCGCGCTCCGGAAACGGGGGGCAGCGGTCGTCGTGCTCGACCGCGGCTACCCGAGCGGGCCGCTCCCGCCGTGGCTCCTGGGTGGCGTGAAGACGACCTCCGGCGCCGTCACCCGGGCCGCGCTGCGCGAGGCGGCCTCGCGGGGAGCGGATGATGTGCTCTGGCGCACGAGCGATGGGCTGCTGCTGGAGGGCGCGACGTCGAGCCTGGTGCTCCTGTGCGGCACCGTGCTGTCGACCCCGTCGTCGGGCAGTGTCCTGGCGGGGACGACGGTGGAGCGGATCCTCGCTCTCGGCGAGCGGCGGGGGCTGCGGTCGGCCCGGCGGGATGTTCCGGTGTCGGCGCTCGTGGAGGCGGATTCCGCCTGGCTGGTGTCGAGCACACGCCGGGCGATCCCGATCCGCTCGGTCGACGGCGTATCGCTCGCGCTCGATGGCGCTCTGACGTCCGTGTTCGAGGCGGGGCTGCTGGCCGGCTGACGGGCGCGCCTCAGGCCGCCGCCGCGAGCGCGCGCGCCGTATGGGGGCCGACGCCCGCCTCCTCCGCATCACTCAGGTCGGCGATCGTGTCGACGTCCAGGCGCAGCGTCGACGTGCCGGGCAACGCGAGGACCGTGCAGCCCGCGTCGCGATGACGCGCGAGCGAGCCCGGGCCGAACGCGGGAGCGACGAGGGCTCCGGCGGCGAGGAGGAGCGCCGTGGTGCCACTCCCCTCGCGATCGGGGACGACGGCGGGCAGGGCGCGCGTGGCGAGGGCCCGGGCGAGGTCTGACGGCACGAGCGCGGGCAGGTCGCCGGTCAGGGCGATCACCGGGGCATCCGGTCGCCGGCGCAGGGCGGTCGAGGCGCCGATCGAGACGGCGGCGTCGAGGGTTCCCGGGTCGGGCACCACCACCAGCTGCGGATGTTCGATGAGCGCGCGCTCGACCGCGCCGATGTCCGAGGTGACCAGGAGCAGGGCGGCGACCGGCTCCGCGGCGGCGACGGCGGCGAGGGTGTCCAGAAGGAATGCCTCGGCCAGTGCCGCGCGCCCCGGCACATCGAGGCGCGTCTTCGAGCCGCCGCGGCCCTTGAACACGACGACCGCGCTCCAGCCGGTCACCCGCGCTCCTCGCGCGCCGCGACTCCGGCCGCGAAACCCTCGGCGAAGGCCTCGTCGGCGCCGAGGCGGAACATGTCGTCGGGGCCGGTGCGGGTCAGCGTGCGGGCGCCGGGGCTCTCGACGTCCGTCACGAGACGGCCGAGCCCGCGCACCACGGCCACCGGCCGACCGCTCGACTTGCCCTTCACGAGATCGCCGAGCGCCGCGATCTCGTCGGCCACGGCGGGCATGGTCACGCCGAGGGCGCGGCCGAGGGCGTCCACACCGCCGCGTAGGTCGTCGACGATGAGCACGCCCGCGGCTCCGATCGCGGCGTCGGTCTGGCCGACCCGCCAGGCGCGGCCCAGGGTGTCGCTGATGAGCACGCCGACCCGCGCGCCGAGCCGCTCCCGCAGTCCCGCGCAGAGCACCCGGGCGGAGGCGTCGGGGTCGACGGGGAGCAGGAGGACCGTCCCCTCCGCGACGTTGCTGGCGTCGACTCCGGCCGCCGCCTGCACGATCCCGAGCCGATTCTCGACGATGCGGGTAATTCCGGACCCGTACGCGCGGGTGGCGACGACACGGACGGTCTCGGCGGTGATCGCGTCCTCCCGGTCGGCCGCGGCGACGACGCGCCCCTCCGCCTTCGAGACGATTTTGCTCGTGACCACGAGGATGTCGCCGTCTACGGGCCGGTCCTGGGGAGCGGCGCCCGCGACGGCCGCGAGGATCAGCTCCAGCAGATCGTCGCCGGGCGCCACCTCCGGGATGCCGTCAAGGGCCCAAGCCTGCACGCGCGTCTCGCTCACCTCTCCATTCTCCCGACTGCCGCGAGCGCGCGGGTCCACGGCGGTGGATCAGCACACGGAAAGCTCGGAAGCGGGATCAGCCGGCGGAGAGGTAGGCGGCGACCGCGGGCGGCACGTACGGCGCTACATCGCCGCCGAGGGAGGACACCTGCCGCACCAGCGAGCTGGACACATGGGCGTGCGCAGGATCCGGCAGGAGGAACACCGTCTCCACATGCGCGAGGTTGCGGTTCACGATCGCCATCGGCGTCTCGTAGGCGACATCGACCTGGGAGCGGATGCCCTTCACCAGGATGCTGGCGCCGACGTCGGTGCAGTAGTCGACGAGCAGGCCCATGCTCCACGAGGCGACGACGATGCGCCCCTGAACTCCCGCCTCCGCGATCGACTGCTCGATCAGCGCGACGCGCTGCGTGATCGGCAGCAGGGCCGTCTTGGCGGGGTTGTGCACGACCACGACGTGCAGCTCGTCGACCAGGCGCGCGGCCCGCTCGATCACGTCGAGGTGCCCCAGGGTCACGGGGTCGAAGGAGCCGGGGACGACGGCGATGCGGGCCATCCCGACAGAGTAGCGGGCAGGCGGCGCCTAGCTCTTGGCGAGGAACTCCCGGTCGCGGTCCTGCACCCGACGCTCCAGCGCGGCACGGAGGCGGTCGTGCGCGGCGAGGGACGGATCCTCCGCGATCAGGCGCTCGGCGAGCGCCCGCGCCTCCACGATGACGTCCGCGTCCTGCACCACCCGGAGCAGGCGGAGCGAGGAGCGGCCACCGGACTGCGAGTCGCCCAGCACATCGCCCTCGCGGCGCAGTTCCAGGTCGACCTCGGCGAGAGCGAAGCCGTCGAGCGTCGCTGCGACCGCCTCGACCCGCTCGCGCGCAATGGTGCCCGCCACCGCCGCCGTGACGAAGAGGCACACTCCCGCGACTCCGCCGCGCCCGATCCGGCCGCGGAGCTGATGCAGCTGCGAGACTCCGAAGCGCTCGGCGTCGAGCACGACCATCATCGAGGCGTTCGGCACGTCGACGCCGACCTCGATCACCGTCGTCGAGACCAGCACGTCGATCTCGCCCGCAGCGAAGGCGCGCATCACGGCGTCCTTCTCCTCCGTCGTCATCCGCCCGTGCAACGCGGCCGATCGGCGCTGTCCGAGCAGCGGATGCGCGCGGACACCCTCGAGCGTCGCCGCGACCGTCGTGAGCGGCGAAGCGGCGTCCTCCCCGGCCGGCTGCGCGCCCTCGGCAGGCTCGCCCGGCTCGATCGCCGGGCAGACGAGGTAGACCTGGTGACCCGAACGGATCTCCTCCTCGGCCCGCTCCCAGGCCCGCGCGATCCAGGCGGGGTGCTCGGCGAGGGGCACCACATGGCTAGTGATCCCCGGGCGCCCCGCGGGCAGCTCGCGGATGGTCGAGGTGTCGAGGTCACCGAAAACGGTCATCGCGACGGTGCGCGGGATCGGCGTGGCCGTCAGCACGAGCACATGCGGCGGCCGCGCGCCCTTGCGGCGCAGAGCGTCGCGCTGGTCGACCCCGAAGCGGTGCTGCTCGTCGATCACGACGAGACCCAGATCGTAGAACGTGACGGAGTCGCCGAGGAGCGCGTGGGTGCCGACGACAATCTTCGCCGAGCCCGAGACGATCCGCAGCAGCGCGGCACGCCGCTCGGCCGCGCCCAGCCCTCCCGTGAGGAGGGTCGGCACCAGCTCGGCCGCGAGTTCGGGACCGAGCGTCGTCGCGATCGAGCGGAGGTGCTGACCCGCGAGGACCTCGGTCGGCGCGAGCAGGGCGGCCTGGCCGCCGCTCTCGGCCGTCGCGAGCATCGCCCGGAGCGCGACGAGGGTCTTCCCGGAGCCGACCTCGCCCTGCACGAGACGAGTCATCGGGTTCTCGGTCGCCAGGTCGGCGGCAATCTCGCGCCCCACTGCGGTCTGATCCCCGGTGAGGGCGAACGGCAGGCCGGCGTCGAAACGCGCGAGGAGGCCGCCGCGAGTAGGAACGCGGGCGGTCGCGGGGGTGGTACGCGCCGAAGCGCGGCGCTCAAGCAGGGCCAGTTGCAGGAGGAACGCCTCGTGGAAGCGCAGCGTCTCGCGGGCCTGCGCCTCCTCACCCTCCCGCTGCGGCCGGTGGATGAGTTCCAGCGCCTCACCGAGCCCGAGCAGCGAGCGGCCGGCGCGCACCTGCTCCGGCATCGGATCGGGCACCTCGCGCAGGCCATCCAGCAGCACGCCGATCGCGGCCTGGAGCTGCCAGCTCGAGAGTGCGCTGGTCGCGGGGTAGATCGGGATGGGGCGCTCGGCCCAGTCCTTCGCCAGCTCACCACCCGAGTCTGCGGCGACCGCTTCCTCGTCGTCGAACAGGCGGTAGTCGGGGTGGGTGAGCTGGGGCGTGTCGCGGAACATCGACACCGTGCCCGCGAAGATCCCGCGCACGCCGCGGTGCAGTTTCGCCGCGCGCCAGGGCTGCCCGAAGAAGGTCAGCGACAGCGTGCCCGAGCCGTCAGAGATCACGACCTCCAGCAGTGTTCCCCGCCGGTTGCGCATCGGACGCTCGCGCACCTCGCGCACCTCGGCCACGATCGTCACACTCTCTCCCACGGGGAGCCGCGAGAGCGCCGTCAACTCACCCCGCTTCGCGTAGCGGCGCGGGTAGTGGCCCAGCAGCTCACCGACCGTGCGGTAGCCGAACGCCTTCTCGACAGCGCTCGCGGTGCGCGGCCCGACCAGCGGCGCGAGAGCGGCGTCGAGGGGGTCCGGGATCACCTAGCGATCATAGGGCGGACCTCGGACGTGCGAGCCGGGCGACCGGGTCGAGCGCCGAGCGCGGGACGAGCATCGCCAGCACTCGTCGCCCAGGGCCGACCGAGCTGCGCAGCGCGCCGGCCACGGCGACCGCGTCGTCCCACGCCGCCGACTCGGTGGGAGCCGGCGAGTACCGGCGGCGTTCGACGCGCTCGCGCAGGTCGTGCAGCAGCGCCCCGGCCCCGGGGTCGAGTGCACCGGCCATGCGGGACTCCTGCGCGCGCGGCGACTCCGTCTCCACCACGGGGATCCCCAGGTCGCGGGCGTTCGCGAGGAGCTCGGCCCAGGCCGCCTCGACGGAGCCGGCGCGAGCGGAACGCCGACGCACCGCGCGCTGGATCGCGCGCAGCAGCCAGGGCACGAGCAGCAGCAGGAACAGCAGCACCCAGAGCGTCACCGCCGGAGCCGCCACGGTGTCCGAGGCGCCGACAGCGTCGGGGGTCGGCGTGGGGGACGCGGCGGTGGACGTCGGCGTCGCCGCAGGGGCGCTGGACGCGCCGGGAGTGGTGCCGGCCGCCGCTCCGGGAATCGTCGGGCCCGTCGAGGCCGTCGCGCTCGGGAGAGTGTAGGAGGCCGGCGCCCCTCGGCTCGGCGTCGGCTCGAAGGGCAGCCAGCCCACGCCCTCGAAGTACAGCTCGGGCCACGCGTGCAGATCCGAGGAGAACACCCGGTAGGTGGTCAGATTGTTGCCCCGAGAGGGGACGACCGAGCCGGGCTGGTAGCCGATCGCGAGTCGCGACGGGATTCCGAGCTCGCGTGCCATCACCGCCATCGCCGAGGCGTAGTGGACGCAGTAGCCCTCCTTCTGGTCCAGGAACGCGGCGAGAACGCCCACGCCGTCGCCGTCGTAGCCCTCCTCGGCCGGGGTTTGCTCTGAGTAGCGGAACTGCGACGAACGGAAGTACGTCTGCAGTGCACGAGCCCTGTCGTAGGCGGTCGGCGCGCCGGCGGTGACCTCCTGGGCGGTGGTGCTGACGATCTCGGGGACGTCGTCGGGCAGCGAGAGGTAGCGGTCCACACCCGTCGGCGCGGGAGCGGCGAGCAGTTGCTGCGGGTCGGGCTCGAGCCGTAGCGCCTGCACCTTGTAGTCGTCGCCCGAGCGGGTGGTCGCGTCGCCGCGGATCGAGCCGTCCTGCACGTCCTGCAGCCAGCCGTCACCCACGCCGGTCAGCGAGGCGACGGGGTACGGCACGGGGAGCCACTGGCTTCGTAGCGTCTCCACCGAGACGTCCACCTCCTCCGACTGGCGCGGCACGCTCTCGGCGAGCCCCTCAGGCGCGATCGGCTGGTCGATCGGAGCGGTCTCCTCGGTCGCGTTCGGCCCCCAGTCGTCGCCGTCGAAGTCCGAGACGGTGAGCACGCGGAGGTAGACGGGCAGGTCGGAGTCGGTGGCATAGCGCAGCACCGTCACGGGGTTGGGGCGGCGAAGATCGGCGCCCAGCGCGACCACGGGGTCGATCGCCCCGTTGAAGAGGCTGCCCGAGACGCCGGAGGCGGCGGTTATGCGGGTGAAGCCGCTGGCGGACCCGGCGAGCAGGCCCGCTCCGAGGACGACCGCGGTGACGGCAGCGAGTGAGGGCAGCAGAGCCGCCGTCGCGCTCGGGCGGCCGGGGACGGCGCTGGCGGCGAGCACGCCGGCGTAGGCGAGCGCCGTGACGACCAGGCTCAGCCAGGACACGGCGGACGGATCAATGATCGCCGGCACCGCGAGCAGCGCGGCCGGGAACAGCCCCGCCAGCGCGGGCAGTCGCACCGAGAAGGCGAACAGGTCCGCCGCCCAGGCGAGCACGACCACTCCGCCGATCAGGAGGAACGAGATCCCGTTGTCGGCGACGGCGGGCAACCCCTGCTGCGCGATCGAGGCGACGCCGCCCTGCGCGAGCGCCTCCGCCTGCGCCACCGCGGCGGGGGTCGGGATCACGAACAGCAGCGCCCGGGCGGGCACGAACATCGCGGTCAGGACGCCGACCACGGTGAGCGTGCCGAGGATCGGCGGGACGACGGGGTGCACCCGCAGCGCCCGCGCCGCCGCTGGGACACCGAGCACGACAGCGACCGCACACGCGAGCAGCACTAACCAGTCGACACCGACGAGGAGTCGGCCCGTGCCCGCGGCCGCGGCGGTGATGGCCAGCCAGAGCAGAGCGCTGAGCGGAGCCGATCCGGCGCGCGGATCGCCCTCGGCGCGGCGGCTCATGCCACCACCCGCAGCGCGAGGGCCTGCGCCCACGCCCCCTCGACCGAGGCACTCGGGTCGACGGCGACCGCGTACCAGCCCAGCGAGGCCAGGGCCGTCTCCTCCTCCGCGGTGCCGGCGACGACGAAGGCGATCGCCGGCCGGGCCTGCGCGGCCAGGGAGGCGAGGGCGTCGAGGTCGGATTCGAGCAGGCGCGTGAGCACGGCGAACACGGGGTGCACTCCCCCGGTGTCGCGCATCTCGGCCGAGATCCGGGTCACCGCATCGACCGACCCGCGCGAGGGTGCCAGCTCGGCCAGGCGCAGCAGCACGTCGTGCGCCACCTCCCGCTCGTCCTCGGAGTGTTCCGGCTCGCCGTCCGCGCCGGTCTCGACGAGGTGCGTCTCGAAGCCTCGCTCGAGCAGGTGCACCGCGAGCGACGCCGTCATCGACACCGCCCACTCCAGCCGCTCGTCGTCGCGGCGCTCGAGCACGCGCTCGGCGCGGGTCTCTAGCAGGATCCAGGCGTGCGGGTCCGTGTTCTGCTCGTCCTGGCGGACCATCAGCTCGCCGGAGCGGGCACTCGCGCGCCAGTGCACGCGGCGCATCGCGTCACCCGGGCGGTAGTCGCGCGGGATCACGTCGTCGGTGCCGGCGCCGGCCGTGGCGCGCGCGACCGGGCTCGACCCGCCGGCTCCGTGCGCATCCAAGACGTCGCTCTGCAGCGGCACGACCCGCGGAGACACCACGAACGGCTGAGCAGCGCCCACGACGCTCTCCCGCAGCGCCAGCCCGAGGCCGTCGCCGCGCACGAGGCGCAGCGGACCGACGCGGTGGATGCCGCGCCGCTCGGCAGGCAGGCGGTAGCGGGCACGCACGCGGCCCCCGGCCGGGACGACCGGCAGACCGAAGGCGCCCTCGGCCACCGGCCGCCCGACGACGACTCCGCTCTGCACGCGCTCCAGGCGGTCGTGGGCGTGTGCCCCGCTGTGCACCGCACGGCCGCGGTTCTCCAGCAGCACCTCGACCTCCACCACATCGCCGGCCGCCACGCTCTGCGGAGTGAACCGGCGCTGCACGCGCAAGGACGGCGCGGCCAGGGCCAACGACACCAGGGCGCCCAGTGGCAGCCCGAGCAGGACCAGGCCGAGAAACAGCAGCTCCCGGACCGCCCAGAGCGGCGCACTCAGCACTCCCGCGACGCCCAGCAGCACGAGCACCCAGCCGCGCAGCGTCAGCGCGATCCCGCGGAGCGCGGGCAGGCCGCCCAGGCGGGTCGAGGGGGCCTCGACGGTGCGGGCCTCAGTCGGCACGATTGCCGAAGGGGACGGGGGTCGCCGCGACGATGCGCCGCACGATCTCGGTGACCGAGTGCGAGGATCCGGCGCCCGAGCGGCCCGGCAGGCGCGTGGCGGGCAGGAGGCGGTGGCCGAGCACGGGAACGGCGAGCGCGTCGACATCGTCCGGCACCACGAAGTCGCGGTCGCCCAGAGCGGCGAGCGCCTTCGACGCGGCGATCAGCTGAAGAGTGGCGCGAGGGCTCCCGCCCAGCCGCAGCTCCGGGTCGACGCGCGTGGCCTGCATGATCGCCACCACGTACTCCTGCACCGGCGGCGCGACGTACACCGAGCGCACGTAGGCCATCATCCGCTCGAGCTCGGCGAGGCCGACGACAGGCTGCAGTTCCTCCAGCGGGCTGGCCGAGTCGCGCGTGCGGATCATCTCGAGCTCGGCGCGCTCGTCGGGGTAGCCGAGCGAGAGGCGGGCCATGAAGCGGTCGCGCTGCGCCTCGGGCAGCGAGTAAGTGCCCTCCATCTCGACCGGATTCTGCGTCGCGATCACGGCGAAGGGGCGCGGGAGCAGGTGGGTGACGCCGTCGACGGAGACCTGGCGCTCCTCCATGCACTCCAGCAGCGCCGACTGCGTTTTGGGCGAGGCGCGGTTGATCTCGTCGCCGATCAGGATGTTCGCGAATACCGGGCCCGGCTTGAACTCGAAGTCGAGGGTCGCCTGGTTGTAGACCGACACGCCGGTGACGTCCGAGGGCAGCAGGTCGGGGGTGAATTGGATGCGCGCCACGCTGCCGCCAACCGAGGCGGCCAGCGACTTCGCCAGCACCGTCTTGCCGGTGCCGGGCACGTCCTCCATCAGGAGGTGGCCGCCGGCCAGGAACACCGTCAGCGCCATCGACACCTCGGCCGACTTGCCGTCGATCACGCGGGTGAGGTTCTCGAGCACGGCGCCGCAGTGCGCCGTGAACTCCTCACGGGTCAGGGGCGTCTCGGGCGCCGCTCGGCGGCCGGCAGCGGAGCGGGTGTCTTCGAGCGACGTCATAGCTACGGATTCTCGCAGCCAGACGGGGAAAAGGGTTCAGGTTCCGCGAGTTCGCAGTGTGCCGCCAGGCGGGGAGTGCGGGAGAGCGCGGGCGCGGCGCCGCCCTATGCTCGGTCCGGTGACCAGGATCATCGCCGGATTCGCCGGCTCGCTCACCCTCCGGGTCCCGCGCGCGGGCACCCGCCCCACCAGCGACCGCGTGCGCGAGGCCGTCTTCTCAGCTCTGGAGGCGCGCGACGCGCTCGACGGAGCGACCGTCGTGGACCTCTACGCCGGTTCCGGGGCGCTCGGCCTGGAGTCGGCCAGCCGCGGGGCGAGCGCCGTCGTCCTCGTCGAACGAGACCCGAAGGCCGCGCGGACCGCCGGTGAGAACGCGCGGGCGATCACGACCGCCGCCGCCAAGAACCGGCACCCCGCGCCCCGGATCGAGGTCGTGACCGGCTCCGTCCGCTCGTTCCTCGACGGCTCCCCCGCAGTGAATACCGACACCGTGTTCCTTGACCCGCCGTACGACCTCGGCGAAGACGACCTCGCGGCCGACCTGGCCGGAGTGCTACCGCTTCTGCGCGAGGACGCAGTGGTCGTCGTGGAGCGCAGCTCCCGCAGCCCGGAGCCGCGCTGGCCAGCGGGGCTCGAGCGCGAGCGGAGGAAGGACTACGGCGAGACGACGATCTGGTGGGCGTCGCCCGCTCCGCCCGCCTCCACGTAGCCCGGACTCAGCCCGCCGCGCCGTCCCAGCCGAGATACGGGTCCCAACCGCCGCGCTCGTCGAGCGCCACCCCGCCCAGCCGCACCTCGGGCGCCCCCTCGCGGACGACTCCGAGCGGCACGAACTCCTCTGGCAGCACGGTCGCCGGCGGGAAGCACGCGAGCATGGCGTGGTCTTCGCCGCCGCCGAGCACCAGCGCCCTCGCCAGGTCGAGATCCACGCCTTCGACCCGGGTCAGCTGTCGTGCATGCGCGTCGACCGCCGCCGGGTCCAGGTCGATCACCACGGCGCTCGCCCGGGACATCCGGCGCGCATCGAGCACCACTCCGTCCGAGACGTCCATCATCGCGGTGGCGATCCCGCCAGCGGCCGTGCCCGCCGCAATCGGAGCCGTCGGCCGAAGCTGCGCGTCCAGGAGGGACGGGTGCCGCTCCCGCAGCCGCGCCGCGAGGTCCGCCGACGGCTCCCCCTCCTCCCGCGCCTGCTCGAACAGCAGACGCAGCCCCAGACCGGCGCGGCCGAGCGGCCCGGCGAGGGCCAGAACGTCCCCCGGGCGCGCGCCGCTGCGCAGCACCGGAGGGCGGCCGTCGAGCGAGCCGAAGGCCGTGATCGAGAGCGTCAGCGTCGCGGAGGCGGAGAGATCGCCCCCGACGACCCCGCAGCCGGGCGCCATCGCGGCGCAGCCCGCGGCGAGACCGTCCGCGATCCCCTCCAGCACGTCTAGGCCCAGCGAGTGCGGGGCCGCCAGCGCGACGACGAGCCCGGTGGGCCGCGCACCCATCGCCGCGACGTCGGCGAGGTTCGAGGCGGCCGCCTTCCAGCCCAGATCCGCCGGAGTCGACCAGGCCAGCCGGAAGTCGGGGCCGTGCACCATCATGTCCGTCGTGACCACGAAACGACCGTCGGGTGCGCGCAGCACCGCGCAGTCGTCCCCCGGCCCGACCACCGTCTCCGCTCCCCCGCCGGGGAGGCGGGTCAGCACCCGCGCGAGCACCTCGCCCTCGCTGAGCTCGGCCAGGGTGGGACTCCGATCCGCTGTCATGGTTCACACGCTAGCGTTGACGGCGATGTCAGATGACGCGCCCCCTCGAGTCGAGCACAGGGCGTGTTGACTACCGGTCATGCCGGATAGCACGACGTTGATGTCGTCCTAGATCACCACTGTGAATTCCTCTCCACTGTGGCCCCCAGTCCCAGAACTTCACAGGGAACGGTCATCGCGACCATAAACGACTACATTCCCGTCGCTGTGAAGCGCCAGCGTCCTCCCCGCGGGTCGGGTTCCAGATTCCCTGGAGGGAGATCGGTCGGCATAATGTGCGACAACATTTCCGTCAGACTGAAAATACACCTACGATGCGTTTGAGCGAGCCGAGAAGCGACCGTCGGATCCGTTGGCGTAGATGTAGAGACCGGTCCAGTCGAACCGCCCGCATTTTTCCCGAATCGAATCTCACTTGGCGCGGCACTCGCCGCGTCTCTCAAGCAAACCGACACTGACCGGACCGCGCAGAGCGGCCCCGACACTGGACTTCTTCTTCATCGAAATTCCTTTCTGACGAGGGGTGCTCCCTCCTAGCGCAGCGCAGCTTCCCTGTGACCGCACCAGGCACGCGCCGGTCTCGCTGACCTACTGGGGTGCGGGTGCCGGCAGGGTGATGTCGCCAAGGTCCTGGCACTTGACGTCGCCCGCGGGGGCAAGGGCGCCGACCGCCGGGGCCAGGTCGACGAGGACTGAACTACCCGAGATCGCTTCGCTGTCGATGATGACCTCGGTCGCCGGGGTGCGGCCGAACGTGATGAACCGATACCTGGGGGCGTCGGAATCGTCCGATATCCAATCAATGCCATTCACTTCTATACAGCGAGGATCCGCAGCGGGAGGCTCGAGCCCGCATCGCAGCAGGACGACAGCCGGAGAACCCCACGCCGCTGTCCCTTGAGCGTTGGTCTCGCGTCGCGCGATTTCCCCACCGGCACCATCGGTCAGACCACTCGGCAGCCGCGACGAAATAGTTGCACAGTTCACACTTTCGGAATCATCTGCTGCATCGAGCGCCACGACCGGAGAACAGGCGGTTAGCGCGAGAACGGCAACGAGGCCTGCGGCAGACAACAGAGACCGTCTAAAAGACATTAGACCACCTTGCTGATTGAGTTCATTGTCGACGTCGTGGGCAAAAAAGGGAAGGACGAGCGATCAAGCGGGACCGTGCATTCTCTGCCTCGGGCAGAGCGCCGCCAACGCCGTCATGATGATCGCAGATGCTCGATCCGAATCCGCTCCGATGCCTGGCGCGTTCCCCGCCGCGATCAGCGCGGTGATCTGCTCGCGGATCTGCTCGAACGGCGCCGCAGCGGCGCCCGCCTTGACGCGGATTGCGAGCACCTTCGTCATCGGGCAGCGACCGGGACGCGGTCCAGCGCCGTATCGAGCAGCTCGCTGATCAGGTCCGGGTAGTCCACGCCGCTCGCTCCCCACATGCGTGGGAACATCGAAACCGGCGTGAATCCGGGCATCGTGTTGATCTCGTTGACCACGAAGCCGTCGGCAGTGAGGAAGAAGTCGACCCGGGCCAGGCCCTCGGCCCCGATCGCGTCGAAGGCGCGGACAGCGAGGGAGCGCATCTCGGCGAGCTCGTCGCCGGTGAGGTCGGCCGGGCAGACGAGCTCGATGCCCGGCGCACCGAGATACTTCGCCGCGAAGTCGTAGAATCCGCGGCCGGTGACGACCACCTCGCCGGCGACGGAGGCGCGGGCCGGGCCGCCGTGGCGCCCACCAAGCACGCCGATCTCGACCTCGCGGCCGATGATGCCCGACTCGATCAGCACCCGCGAGTCATGCGCGAACGCCTCCTCCAGTGCCGCGTCGAGCTGCGCGCGCATGCCGACCCGGCTGACGCCGACGCTCGACCCGGCGCGCGCCGGCTTCACGAACACCGGCAGACTGAGCTCGTCGAGAGCAGCGGAGGCGTCACCCGGGTCGGCGCGCCACTGCGCCTCGGTCACCAGGTACCAGGGCGCGACCGTGAGGCCCGCGGCCCGCAGCACCGTCTTGGTGAAGTGCTTGTCCATCCCGAGCGCCGACGCGAGCACACCCGAGCCGACGTAGGGCAGGCCCACCAGCTCGAGCATCCCCTGCACAGTGCCGTCCTCGCCCCACGGGCCGTGCAGGATCGGCAGTACCGCGTCGACCTCGCCGAGCGAGCGCGACGACCCGTCAGCCGCGGTTACGGTCAGCTCGCGCGCGAGCACCGACTCCGGCCAGTGCACCCGGGTTCCGTTGTCCTCGACAACGGGCAGTGCCGCCGCGTCGAGCGCGAACTTCTCCGGCCTGTCCTCCTCGAGCACGAAAGCGCCGTCGGAGGTAATCCCGACCGGGATCACCTCGAAGCGGTCACGGTCGATCGCCCGTAGCACCCCGGCCGCCGTTGCGCAGCTGATCGAGTGCTCGCTGGAACGCCCCCCGAACAGAACGGCCACGCGGAGCTTGCTGGTCATCGAGGTTCCTCTCACCCTGTGGCTCGTCCGAATCCGTCGTCAGGTGCGGCGCGATGTCCTTGGGATCGAGCGTACCGGCGAGCACCTGCGACACCTGCTCGACGATGGGCATGTCGACGCCCCGGGCCCGGGCGAGTTCGAGCACAGGGGCGACGGAGGCGAGACCCTCCGCCGTCTGCTGCATCGACTTCACCACATCGCTGAAGCTGTAGCCCTGGCCGAGCAGGCGCCCCGCCGTGTTGTTGCGCGAGAGCGACGAACTCGAGGTCGCAATCAGGTCGCCCAGCCCCGCAAGACCCGACATCGTCTCCGGCCGCCCGCCGTACGCGACCGCGAAATCGGTCATCTCGGCGAGGCCCCGCGTGATGATCGAGGCCTTCGTGTTCTCGCCGTAGCCGACACCGTCCACGATTCCGATCGCCACGGCGATCAGGTTCTTCAGCACGCCGCCGAACTCGGTGCCGATCACGTCGGTGTTGACGTAGGAGCGGAAGTAGCGGTTCGTCGCCGCGAGAGCCACCTCCTGCGCGGTGACGAGGCTCTCGGAGGCGATGACCGCCGCGGTCGGCTGCTCCTTCGCGATCTCGAGCGCGAGGTTGGGCCCGGAGGCGACGGCGATCCGGTCGGGCGAGACCGGCAGCATCTGCGCGATCACCTCGCTCATCCGCTGGCCGGTGCCCTTCTCGACGCCCTTCATCAGGCTCACCAGCACCGTGCGCTCGGTGAGGAACGGGGTGATCGCCTCGAGGTTGCTGCGCAGCGACTGCGACGGGATGGAGAGGTAGACGTGGTCCGCACCCTCCAGCGCCTCGTCGATCCGCGGCGTGGCCCGAATGGTGCGCGGCAGGTTGATGCCGGGGAGGTAGTCGCTGTTGCGCTTGGCCTCGGTGATCTCGCGGGCGAGTTCGGCGCGGCGGGCCCACATCACGACGTCCGACCCGCCATCGGCGAGGATCTTCGCGAACGTCGTGCCCCAGCTGCCGGCGCCGAGGACGGCGACACGACGCGGCACGCGGATGGGCGCCTTCCTACTGCTCGGACTCAAAACGACCCGTGCCCTTCTGGTTGTGATCGGACGGGTTCCAGCGCTTCTCGGGCGCCGTCTCGCCGCGCAACTCCTCGAGCAGCGCGGTGATCGCGGCCATCACGACGGCCGAGGCCTCGTTCAGCGTGGCGGAGTCGAGGCTGCGGCCGCGGAACGAGGACAGGTCGACGGGGTCGCCGACGATCACCTCGACGCGCTTGCGTCGGAACAGCGTGATCCGCTTGGAGTAGCGGCCCATCAGCTGCTGGGCGCCCCAGTGCGCGACCGGGACGATCGGGAGCCCGTACTGCAACGCCATCCGCGCCGCCCCCGTCTTGCCGCGCATGGGCCAGAGCTCCGGGTCCCGGGTGAGCGTGCCCTCCGGATAGACGATGATCGAGCGGCCCTCGTCCACCAGCGCCTTCGCGGTTTTCAGCGGCTCGCTGCCGCGGACCGAGCCCGAGCGCTCGACCGGGATCTGGCCGGAGCCGCGGAGGATCGCTCCGAGGACCGGCACCGAGAACAGCGAGGCTTTGGCCAGGAACCGCGGTGCGCGGCCGGAGCGCCACAGTGTCCATCCGGTGATGATCGGATCAATTTCGCTGTAATGGTTCGGCGCGAACACGAAGCCCCCCGTGCTCGGGATCTTCTCCGCGTTCCGGATCCGCAGGTCGACCGAGGCGGCCATCACGGGGATCACCACCACCGCGAGGAACCAGAAAATGGACGGACGGCTTCGCTCAGACACCCGCCCATCCTCCCATCCCGGCCCCCACTCCCGGAGCCGGCGAGGGAACCTTGGACCGTCGAGGGAGCCTCATGGAGCAGGCTCCCTCGACGGGTCGGGGTTCCCTCGGTTAGGCGTTGAGTGAGAAGTCGGCGCCCAGCAGCTCGAGCTTGGTAAGGAAGTTCTCGTAGCCGCGGCTGATGATGCCGACGTTCGAGACCGTGGAGGTGCCCTCGGCGGAGAGCGCGGCGATCAGGTGCGAGAAGCCGCCACGCAGGTCCGGCACGACGATATCGGCGCCGTGCAGCTTTGAGGGGCCAGAGATCACCGCCGAGTGCATGAAGTTGCGCTGACCGAAGCGGCAGGCCTGCCCGCCCAGGCACTCGCGGTGGATCTGGATGGTCGCGCCCATCTCGACCAGCGCGTCGACGAAGCCGAAGCGTTGCTCGTAGACGGTCTCGTGCACGATCGAGACCCCCTTGGCCTTCGTCAGCGCCACGACGAGCGGCTGCTGCCAGTCGGTCATGAAGCCGGGGTGCACGTCGGTCTCGATGATGACCGGCTTGAGCTCGCCGCCCGGGTGGTAGAAGCGGATGCCGTCCTCAGCGATCTCGAACGCTCCGCCGACCTTGCGGAAGACGTTGAGGAAGGTCGTCATCTCCTGCTGGCGCGCGCCGCCGACGAAGATGTCACCGTCAGTCGCCAGCGCCGCTGCGGCCCAGGAGGCGGCCTCGTTGCGATCGAAGAGCGCGCGGTGGGAGTAGCCGGTGAGCCGGTCCACGCCCTCGATGCGGATCACGCGGTCGGTGTCGACCGAGATGATGGCGCCCATCTTCTGCAGGATGTTGATCAGATCCATGATCTCGGGCTCGATTGCGGCGCCCGAGAGCTCGGTGATGCCGGAGGCGCGGACCGCGGTGAGGAGGACCTGCTCGGTCGCCCCGACGCTGGGGTAGGGCAGCGAGACCTTGGCGCCGTGCAGGCCCTCAGGGGCCGACATCCGGATGCCCGAGGGCAGCTTCTCGACGACGGCGCCGAAGTTGCGGAGCACCTCAAGGTGGTAGTCGATCGGGCGGTCGCCGATGCGGCAGCCGCCGAGGTCGGGAATGAACGCCTCACCCAGGCGGTGCAACAGCGGGCCACAGAAGAGGATAGGGATACGACTGGAGCCGGCGTGCGCGTCGATGTCGGCGAAGTGCGCGGACTCGACGTTGGAGGGATCGAGGATCAGCTCGCCGACCTCGGCGCCCTGCTTCACCTTGACGCCGTGGACCTCGAGCAGGCCCTTCACGACGCGGACATCGCTGATGTCGGGCACGTCCCGGAGGGTGGACGCAGTCTCGCCGAGAAGCGCCGCGACCATCGCCTTGGTGACGAAGTTCTTGGCCCCCTTGAGTTCGATGCGTCCCACCAGGGGACGACCGCCGTTAATAGTGAGCCGCTCGGTCGTCATTCCCACTCGGGCTCCCGCAGCCTTGGCGTCCTGAAGAAGTGTGTTCACGCTATTTCACCGGCAATGTCTTGGGCCGCCAGCTCTCGCGACGGGTCTCGAATTCGGAAATGAGCGCTTCATCGCGCAGGGTCAGGCCGATGTCGTCCAGGCCCTCGATCAGGCGCCATCGAGTGTAGTCGTCGATCTCGAAGTCGAAGGTCTCGCCACCGGCGGCGACCGTACGCGCAACCAGATCCACTGTCGGTTCTATTCCCGGGGTGCCCTCGATGATCTCCCACAGCCGCTCGACGTCGGGCTCCGACACCACCGCGGCGAGCAGCCCCTGCTTGCCGGCGTTGCCGCGGAAGATGTCGCCGAACCGGGGAGAGATCACGACTCGGAAGCCGAAGTCGCGCAGCGCCCAGACCGCGTGCTCGCGGCTGGAACCGGTGCCGAAGTCCGGGCCAGCGACGAGGATCCCCGCGCCGCGGTAGCGCTCCTGGTTGAGCACGAAGTCCTCCTCCTGCCGCCAGCCGTGGAAGAGGGCATCCTCGAAGCCGGTCTTCGTGATGCGGCGCAGGTACACGCCGGGGAGGATCTGGTCGGTGTCGACGTTCGCGCGTTTAAGCGGCGCCGCGATCGCGGTGACGGTCTCGAACTTCTGCACGCTCACACTCCTGTGCTCTCGCGGACCGGCCCCAGGTCCGACGGACTGGAGAGGGTTCCGCGCACGGCGGTCGCCGCGGCGACCAGGGGCGAGACGAGGTGCGTCTTGGCGCCCTTGCCCTGGCGGCCCTCGAAGTTGCGGTTGGAGGTGGACGCGACGCGCTCCCCCTGGACGAGCTGGTCCGTGTTCATCCCGAGGCACATCGAGCAGCCGGCGAAACGCCACTCCGCTCCGAACGCGGTGACGATCCGGTCGAGCCCCTCCGCCTCGGCCTCCAGGCGCACCCGGGCGGAGCCAGGCACGACCATCACGCGGACGCCGGGAGCCTTGGTGCGGCCCTCGACGATCGCCGCGAACGCGCGCAGGTCCTCAATCCGGGAGTTGGTGCAGGAGCCCATGAAGACCACGTCGACCGGGATCTCCTTCATCGGCGTCCCGGGTGCCAGCGCCATGTACTCCAGCGCCCGTACGGCGCTGGAGCGCTCGTTCGGGTCGTCGATGGCCTCCGGGTCAGGCACCGATTGCGAGAGCGAGACGCCCTGGCCGGGGTTGGTCCCCCAGGTGACGAACGGCTCCAGCGCATCGGCGTCGATGACGACCTCGGCGTCGAACACGGCGCCCTCGTCGCTCGGGAGCGTGCGCCAGTAGGCGACTGCCGCGTCCCAGTCCTCCCCAGTGGGAGCGTGCGGGCGGCCCCGCAGATAGGCGAACGTCGTCTCATCCGGAGCGACCATGCCGGCGCGGGCCCCGGCTTCGATCGACATATTGCAGATCGTCATCCGGCCCTCCATCGAAAGCGCGCGGATCGCGGAGCCGCGATACTCGAGGATGTAGCCCTGGCCCCCACCCGTTCCGATGCGGGCGATGACCGCGAGGATGATGTCTTTCGCGCTCACCCCCTCCTTCACCGTCCCCTCGACGGTGATCGCCATCGTCTTGAAGGGCTGCAGTGGCAGGGTCTGCGTCGCCATCACATGCTCGACCTCGCTGGTGCCGATGCCGAACGCGATCGCACCGAACGCACCGTGCGTCGAGGTGTGCGAGTCGCCGCAGACGACCGTGACCCCCGGCATCGTCAGGCCGAGCTGGGGGCCGACGACGTGCACGATGCCCTGCTCGACGTCGCCGAGGGAGTGCAGGCGGACGCCGAACTCGTCGGTGTTGCGGCGCAGCGCGTCGATCTGGGTGCGGCTGATCGGGTCCTCGATCGGGCGGCCGATCTCGAGGGTCGGCGTGTTGTGGTCCTCGGTGGCGATGGTGAGGTCGGGGCGGCGCAGCGGGCGACCGGCGGCGCGGAGGCCGTCGAACGGCTGGGGACTGGTCACTTCGTGCAGCAGGTGCAGGTCGATATAGACCAGATCCGGCGCGCCATTCTCGCCCTTGACGACGACGTGGTCGTCCCAGACTTTCTCGGCGAGGGTGCGGGGCTTGTCCGCGTGGGTGTTCTCGGCGTGGGTGCGGGCCTTGGCTCCGCTCGACGCGGGCGCACCAGGGGTGCTTTCGATCATGACGGTCCCTTCTCCTCCTGGAGTCACTGCTCCTCCGGGAGTCACTGCGCGGCCGGGCGAGGCACCGCGACGAGGGAGGCCGTTCAGATCGAGGTCCCGCCGCGGCACAGACGCAGGTGCGGGCCACTCAGCATGCAGAGACACTAGCATCGCACTCCCCCGCTTTCGGGGCGCCCACGGCGCGGGGTAGCGGGGCTCAGGCGCGGGGATCGAGCACCGCGTCAACGACGAGGACCGTCACGTTGTCGCGACCTCCTGCGTCCACGGCGGCCCGTACGAGCGTCTGCGCGAGGTCGGCGGAGTCACCGGAGTCGCGGCGCGCGAACAAGGCCGCGATCTGCTCGTCCGAGAGTTCCTTCGTGAGCCCGTCCGAACAGAGCAGGTAGCTGGCGCGGGATACCACCGGAAGTGTCCAGACGTCCGTCTCGACCTCGTCGTCGGCGCCGAGGGCGCGGGTGACGATGTTGCGGTCCGGATGCGACTCCGCCGACTCACGGGTGAGCAGACCGGCCGAGACGAGTTCCTGTACGGCCGAGTGGTCCACCGTCAATTGCTGGAGCTCTGCGCCGTCCCAGCGGTAGACCCTCGAGTCGCCGACGTTGAACAACGCCCATCGCGCGGGCCCGGCGGGCTCGGGCAGCACGAGCATCAGCCCGGTCAGCGTCGTACCGCAGAGCGCACCGCCCACATCCAGCGCCCGCACGGCGGCGTTGGCGCCCTCGACTAGGTCGAACACCGCCTCGACCGAGCCCAGACCCGCCGGCCGGTTCTCGCGCAACGCCTCGACCGCGGCTGCGCTGGCCAGGTCGCCGCGCGCGTGCCCGCCCATCCCGTCCGCGACCGCCAGGAGCAGCTCGTCCGCGAGCAGAGCGTCCTCGTTCACTCGGCGGACTGCTCCGACATCGGTGCTGCTGCTGATGGCGAGCCGCAGCGTGCCCTGGGGCAGATCGACCGTGGTCGTCGTCATCGCGGGATCACTTCTCCTCGGCACTGGACCGGGGGACGTCCGAGACGACCTCCGGGTGCCCATCGTGCAGCTCGATGTGGCGGTGCTCGCGACGCATCGTGGCCAGGCTCGCCAGCGTCGCGACCGTCATGCTCAGCACGATGACCACGAGCGAGGTGATCGTGTCGATGTCCCACACCGGCACGGGCTCGCCGCCGTTAATGAAGGGCAGATCATTCTCGTGCAGGGCGTGCAGCACGAGTTTCACGCCGATGAAGGCGAGGATGAAGGCGATGCCGTACTTGAGGTACTCGAGCTTGTCGATCAGCCCACCGAGCAGGAAGTAGAGCTGTCGCAGGCCCATCAACGCGAAGACGTTCGCGGTGAAGACGATGAAGGGGCTCTCGGTGATGCCGAAGATCGCCGGGATCGAGTCGAGGGCGAAGAGTAGATCAGTGGAGCCGATCGCCAGGAAGACGATCAGCATCGGCGTGAAGAAGCGCGTGCCGTCGATGGTGGTGCGGATCTTCGAGCCGTCGAATGAGTCCGAGATCTTGACGCGGCGGCGCAGGAGCCGGATGAGCAGGTTGTCCGTGGCCTCGTTCTCGTCCTCCTTGCCGAATGCCTGGTTCCAGGCGGTGTAGACCAGGAAAGCGCCGAAGAGGTAGAAGATCCAGCTGAAGCTCTCGATGAGCTGCGCGCCGAGCAGGATGAAGACCCCGCGGAAGATCAGCGCAATGATGATGCCCACCATCAGCACCTCCTGCTGCAACTTCGCCGGCACCGCGAAACGGCCCATGATGATGACGAAGACGAACAGGTTGTCCACCGAGAGGCTGTACTCCGTCAGCCAGCCCGCGACGAACTGGCCGGCGAGCTCACCGCCGCCGAGGATCAGCATCAGCAGCGCGAAAACGAGCGCCAGCGTGACGTAGAAGCCGACCCACAGGCCCGACTCCTTCAGGCTCGGTACGTGCGGGCGCTTATAGACCAGCAGCAGGTCGGCAGCGAGGATCAGGCTGAGAACGACGAACGAGCCGATCACGAACCAGACGGGCAGATCGAGCATGAGGGCCTTCCGAGTGGGTGAGTGTCCGGAAGTCTCTCCCCGGGGAGCGGACGGCCGTGCCGGTCAGCGTCACCCGTCCCACCCCCGGCGCCGCGCTGGGGCGGTGCGTACTGACGGGAGCGGGATGGTCGGGATACTCCCCTCCGCGGATGCGATCCTAGCGCCGATCCGCTCGGCCGCTGTCCCGGACGGGAAGTTGGAGCGAGGAGTTAAACGAGAAGAACCCCCGGTCCAACCGGAGGTTCTTCTCGTGTTGCCGTGGTGACCCCAGCGGGATTTGAACCCGCGTTACCGCCGTGAGAGGGCGACGTCCTAGGCCGCTAAACGATGGGGCCGCGTTTTTGCAACTCGAAGAGTGTTGCACATGGATCTGCGCCGGTGCAAATCGGGTGGCCCTGTCTCCGGGCGACAGCCGCGCAGGGCCTTGCCCGCCGCTTGCCGAAGCGATTGGCTCAGAGCATGAGACTGACGAAACTCGAGCACGCGAGCGTCCTGATCGAGCGGGACGACGCCCGGCTCGTGATCGACCCCGGATCCTTCACGCGCCCCATCGAGGGGACCGCCAACACAGTCGCCGTGGTGCTCACGCACGAGCACGCCGACCACTGGACCCCGGAGCAGCTGCGGCGCCTGCGCGACGCAGCCCCGTCACTGCGGATCTTCGGGCCCGCCGGGGTCGCCGCCGCGGCCGAGGGCTTCGATGTCGAGACGGTCGCTGACGGCGATGTCGTGACAGTCGGCCCCTTCGAGCTGCGCTTCTGCGGCTCCCGGCACGCGGTGATCCACCGCAGCATTCCCGTCATCGACAACGTGGGCGTCCTGGTGAACGGACGCTTCTACTACGCCGGCGACTCGTTCACAGTGCCCCAGGGCGTGAACGTGGAGGTCCTCGCGGCTCCCTCGGGCGCTCCGTGGATGAAGATCGCCGAGGCGATGGACTTCGTGCTCGCCATCGCTCCTCGGCACGCGTTCGCGACCCACGAGCAGGTGCTCTCGGAGGCGGGGCGTGCGCTCGGCCACGACCGGCTCGGCTGGGCCGTCCGCGAGGGCGGCGGCGAGTACCACGCCCTCGAGCCGGGCGACGTGCTGGACCTCTGACGGCGGAAACACACCGACGGCCGGGTCGCAGGCGCGCCCCGGCCGTCGGTTGTGCTAGCGGGTCAGTAGTACTCGCCCTGGCGGTAGTCCCAGGAGTTGAACTGCTCGGCGAGGTTCAGCATGATGCGCTCGTAGTCGAGGCCGCGGCGGATGAGCACGGGGCCCGGGGTGATCGAGCGCTCGCCGCCCTGCACGGGGATGAGGGCGCCCGAGGCATCGACCATCGAGACCATGACGCCCTGCTCGTGGCGCGAGTTCTCGTCCTTGCCCGGCTGGATCGAGGCGACGTAGGAGTCGGCCGCGACGATCACGTCGGCCTCGTTCTCGATCCGCTCGCCGATGTTCGCGACACGGCCTCGGTTACCGACGCCCGAAGGGTTCGCCGAGCTGGCGAAGGTGAGGGTGCGGTCGCGCTCCCACATGATCGTGGCCAGCTGCTCGGCGGGGCGGCCGAAGCGGATGACGAAGCAGCTGGTGCCGCGTCCGTCACGGACCAGCTCACGGGCGTCCTCGTCGATCAGATCGACGGCCTCGGCCTTCCAGGGGAGGATGCAGCCGAGCAGGATGTCCTGCTCCCAGTGCTTGCGGTAAAACGCGAGCACCTCGTCGTTGAGCTCGGCGAGCTCGGTGAGCTGCTCGATGCTCGAGCAGAGCACGACGCCCGGCTTGTTGCGGTTGCGCTGCTTGGCCGAGAACTTGCGCTCCAGACCTGCTCCGTCGGTCGTCATCAGGATGTAGCCGACTTTGGTCGCGCAGACCACCAGTCCACCGGGAGCGGAGAGCGCGTCCACCGCTTCCGCAGGAACCTGCTCACGCCATTCGATCACCGTCGTGCTCGTCATTTTGTCCCTTTCGTGGTGTCCAAGATAGGCGGGGCCCGGCCGAGCGGAAGCCTAGCGGATGGCCTCCCGCCGGCGGAGGCCGCGTCGCCGCAGTCGGGCGGCAGGCTCAGGCGAGCGCCGTGAGCGAGCCGCGTGCGAGCGTGTTGATCGTCAGGTGAAAGCCGACCAGCGAGGCCGGCGTCGACTCGTCGACCGGCAGCGACGTCACTCCCAGCGCGTGCACCGTGAAGAGGTAGCGGTGCACACGGTCGCCCGGCGGGGGCGCCGCACCGGCGTACGCGAGCGACCCGAGGTCGTTCAGTGATGGGCGCCCGACGCCCGTCGAGCCGGCGATCAGCTCGGTGACGTCCTTCGGAATGTCAACCAGGACCCAGTGGTGGATCCCGCCGAGGGTCGGCGCATCAGGGTCGAACACGGTGACCGCGTAGGACTGCGTCCCCTCGGGGCCGGTACTCCAGCGCAGGGACGGGCTGATACTGCCGCTGGCCTGGGCATCGGCGAGCCGCTCGCCGTCGATCATGTCGTCGCTGAACACCTCCAGCGGTGCCGCGGCGGGCAAGAAGCCGAGCGGGTGCGGAGGCGTGCTCCTGGTCCAATCGATCATGTCGTTCTCCTGTTCTTCGTCGATCACTCCGCTGTCGCGGAGGCGGTTCTCCTTCTCCCCTGGCTTCGCATCGAGAGTGCCCCGAGCGTCTGCGCGAGAACCGCGAGGACGATGAGGACGACGAGAGTGGGCGCCGTCCCTCCCGTGAGAGGAATGAGGACACCGGCGCTGACGAGCAGGACCGCCTGGAGAATTCCCTGGTTCCGCTCCAGTCCACGCATCACCGTGACCCGAGCGCCGTCGTCGAACCCGTTCATCGCGGGAGCGAGAGCGATCATCGTCGCGGGCCGAACGAAGCCGCCCGCGATCCCGAGAAGGGCGAGGCCTGCGATCAAGGCTCCTAGGACGCCGAGTGCGGTCAGGGTGAGCCCGACCACCTGGGTGAGCGCAGTGAGGCGGAATACCAGGGGCGTGCCGGCGATGAGCGGGGAGAGTCGGGCGGCGGCGAGGCCGGCCAGGGTGTAGAGGCCCAGCACCACGCCGAACGCGGGGAGCGTCAGCCGCAGCTCCTGGAAGAGCAGCAGCGGCACGACGAAGGTGTAGGCAGCGAGCAGGACGGCGCGGTTCACGGAGTAATAGAGGGACCAGAAGCTCACTGCCGCGGGCAGCACGGCCGGTCGTGCGGTGTGCTTTCTCCCTCCTGCGGAAACCTGCGCGCCGAGCGGCAGGCGCGCGAGGAGCGCTACGGCCAGCGCACCGCACGAGACCAGCGCACTGAGCAGGAACGGCAGCCGGTCCCAGAGCGCGAGTGAGGCGGCTCCGATCACTCCCGCACCGAAGGAGGCGAGGAACATCCCGCTCTGCACCGCCGTCTCCTGTCGGCGCGCGTCGGCCCCGGCCCGGAGGGACGACGCCAGTGCGGCGTCGCGGCCCGCCGTCAGCGCGAAGCCGCAGCCGGCGAGCAGCTGACTGACCACGACGGCGACCGGGTCGGCGTCCAGCACGATCACCACGAGGCCCAGCGCCTTCACGCCCTCTCCGACGACGAGCGCACCCGACGAGGACAGCCGGCGCGTAAGCGGCGAGAGCGGGCCGTCGGCGAGTGCCGCCACCACCGCGTAGAGCGCGAGGAGCAGCGCCACGGCGAGGATCGGGTAGCCCCGCGCGAGCAGGAAGACCGCGACCACGGGCAGGTGGAAATAGGCGCGCGAGACGATCCGGTAAACGGTGATGAGCGCGGCGGCGCTCCGCCCGCGCACGAGGTCCGTGCGGTGACCCTCAGGCAAGGGCGGGCACGACGACACGCAGAGAGTCGGCGCCGAGATCACCCTGCCGTACGATGGACGCGCCTCCCACTCATGCCAGCTTCGTGCCGACAATGCGCCACTTTCGGAACGAATGGCCGCGCTCTGCGGCACGACCGGTTTCCGAGGTCCGGCACCCGCCCGCAGCCGGCTCCTGCGTCCACTCCACTTTCACGACGTGTCAGAGGAACCGGGCGGCCTGCGGCGCCGAAGTAGGCTGACCCGGTGACGACGACCGCGCTCGAGCGCTTCCAGGCCCTATTGCGCATCGAGACGGTGTCCCACACGGACGAGACGGCCACGGACTGGAGCCGCTTCAATGCGTTCCGCGAACTCGTCGCCGCCCTCTATCCGGCGCTGCACGCGGCGCTGGAGTTCGAGACCGTCGCCGGACACTCCCTCCTCTGGCGCTGGCGCGGCGAGGAGCCGGGCGAGCCGGCCGTGCTGATGGCGCACTACGACGTGGTCAGTGTCACGGCGTCGGAGTGGTCGCAGGACCCGTTCGCCGCCGCCACCGTCGTCGGTACCGACGGGCGCACCTCCGTGGTGGGTCGCGGTGCTCTCGACGACAAGGGCTCTCTCATCGCCCTCCTCGAGGCGGTCGAGGCCGCCGTGCTGCGCGGCGAGCGACCCCGGAACGACGTGTACCTCCTCTCCACCCACAATGAGGAGACGGCCGGCGACGGCGCCCCCTCGGTCGTGACCCTGCTGGGCGCGCGCGGCGTCAGTCCCCGCCTGGTGCTCGACGAGGGTGGCAACGTGCGGCGCGGCATTCTGCCCGGCGTCACCACTCCGATCGCCGTGATCGGTGTTACCGAGCGCGGGATCATGAACCTCGAGCTGACCTGCCGCGACGTCGGCGGCCACGCCTCCGCTCCGCCGCCCCCGCCCGGCCTGCTCGCGACCCAGCGGCTCGCCCGCGCGATCCACCGCCTGACCGAGAACCCGTTCCCCTCCACCCTCCCCGAACCGATCGCCGAGCTGGTGCGCGCCGCCGCCGACCACGCGGACGCGGCCCACGCCGTCTGGTATGCGCGCCCTCACGAGCATCCGGACGCCGTCATCGGCGCGCTCGCCGCCCACTCCAACCGCGCGGCCGCGATGCTGCGGACGACCGTGGCGATCACCGAGCTGCGCGGCAGCACCGGCGCGAATGTCCTCGCCTCCACCGCCAGCGCCACCGCAAACGTCCGGATCAACCCGGGCGGCACCGTCGCAGGGGTGGTCGAACGCATCCGCGCCGTCATCGACGACCCCGAGGTCGAGATCGAGGTGAAGGTCGCGCACGAGCCCTCCCCCGTCTCCCCCACCGGCGAGCCCGGCGACGGCGGACCGTACGACCTGCTCCGGGCCGTCGTGCAGGAGTCGTTCCCGGAGGCGGTCGTCGCACCGTACGTGCAGACCGGCGGCAGCGACGCGCGCCACTTCCACGCGATCAGCGACAACGTGTACCGCTTCATCCCGTTCGAGATCAGCCCGCGACAGCAGCTCGGGATCCACGGGGTCGACGAGTCGGTCGAGGTCGAGCAGTTCGAGCGCGCCATCGGTTTTTATGCGCGGCTGCTCAGGCGACTCTGACGGCGCTGGCAACATCCCGGGTGCGGGTGGCATCCCGGGGTGGGGCGGAGGCGGGGAACCTGGGAGAAGCGTTCGATGACGCGCCGACCGGTGTTGGCCGGGTGTTCATCCCGCAATGATGGACTGGTTCCAGCGGGGTCGCCTCCGCTGAGACAGTGCGCAAGTGCCGACGTCGGGTCGCGTGATCCGGCCCCCGCCGATCGTGGAACCCGAGGATCATGTCCCTCCGCCAGGCCGAGTATCCCCGGCCCAACCACTTCATCCTTCACCTGAGCGACACCCACTTCATTGCCGGAGACGGCGGCCTGTACGGCTCTGACGTCGACAGCGAGGCCCAGCTGCGGCTCCTGTTCGAGGAGCTGGAGCAGTCCGGCGGACGCCCCGAAGCGATCGTCATCACGGGCGACCTGGCCGATAAGGGTGAACCGGCGGCGTACGCGAAGCTGCGCGCCGTCGTCGAGCCCGCGGCTGCCCGCCTCGGTGCCGAGGTGATCTGGGTGATGGGCAACCACGACGATCGCGGCGCCTTTCGCTCGGGACTGCTCGACCAGCTCCCGACTACGCAGCCGGTCGACCGGGTGCACGACGTGAACGGCCTGCGGATCATCGCACTCGACTCCACCATCCCCGGCGCCCACTACGGCGAGATCTCGGGCGCCCAGCTCGACTGGCTCGCGGAGGAGCTCTCCAGCCCGGCCCCGCACGGCACGATCCTGGCTCTGCACCACCCGCCGGTGCCGAGCGTCCTGGACCTGTCGGTGCTCGTGGAGCTGCGCGACCAGCCCGCGCTCGCGGAGGTGCTCGAGGGTTCCGACGTCCGCAGCATCATCGCGGGCCACCTGCACTACTCCTCGACCGCGATGTTCGCCGGCATCCCCGTCTCGGTCGCCTCGGCCACCTGCTACACCCAGGACTTAAATGTGCCGGTCGGAGCGACCCGCGCCCGCAATGGGGCGCAGGCCTTCAACCTGGTCCACGTCTACGACGACACGGTGCTGCACTCGGTGGTGCCGATCGGGGCGTCGACCGAGGTGTCCTACGTCTCGGCTGTCGAAACGCAGCGGATCCTCGCGGACCACGGCATCGAGATCGCGGCGACGGCTCCGGCTCTGGTGACGCGCGACGCCGCGCTGTATCCGCCACTCGTGGAGCCGGTGGGCGCGAGCGCGTAGGGGCGGCCGGGGCGCTCGGCGTGCGATCTGCAGGCCCCCGTCCGATTCGCAGGGCCCTGTCCGATCCGCAGGGGATTTACCACAGAGAACGCTCTCATCCGCGATAAGGAAGGGCGACGGTCGAGATCTCCTGCGAATCGCACGCTTCCCTGCACACCGTACTTTTCCGCGGGGCAGTCCGATTAGCAGGGGTTCGTCCGATTAGCAGGGGCCTGTCTGGTTTTCAGGGGTAGGTGCGATTAGCAGGGGATTGGTACCGGAGAGCGCTCTCGTCCGCCTGCACAAGGCACGGCGGTTCAGATCCCCTGCGAATCGCACAGGGGCCTGCGAATCGCACAGGGGCCTGCGAATCGCACGGAGGCCTGCGAATCGCACGGCGCGCGGGCAGGCGTCCGCGCCTGGCGCCGACGGCCCGCCCCAGCGCTCAGTCCTCGCGCTCCCAGGGGGCCGGGATCGGGTAGTACTCCTCGAGGAACCCGATGACGGCCTTGGTGCGCGCCTCCGCCGAGATCTCGGGGAAGCTGCCGTCGTTGAGGCAAAAGAAGTCGACTCCGCGGTTCTTCAGGAGCTTGCGCATGTCCTTCAGGCCCTGGTGCATCGTCGTGTCGACATACTTCACGGCGGCATTCTCCTGCACCACCGCGCGCCCGGTCATCAGCGCGTAGTAATGGTAGAGCGAGTTGGTGACGGAGACGTCGCTCGCCGAGCGGAAGCGACTAGCCGCCGTCGCGGTGAACTCCGGCTCGAACTCGGCCTCCAGCTCGGCCATCACGCTCTTGCGGAGCGGAGTGGCGGCGTGCTCGAGGTGGCGCGTCGTCATCGCCCCGAAGCGCTCGCGCAGTAGGCGCCGGTTGACGCGGGCCGCGTTCTCGAAGCCGCTGCGCGAGGCGTTGGAGTCGCCCATGCCGATGCGCGTGGTCGCCTCGATGAACTTGGTGATGCCTCCGGGCGAGAAGAAGATCGACGGATCGACCGGACGCCCGAAGAACATGTCGTCGTTGGAGTAGAGGAAGTGCTCCGCCAGACCCGGGATGCGGTGCAGCTGGCTCTCGACGGCGTGGGAGTTGTGGGTGGGCAGCACGGAGAGGTCGCGGAAGTGGTCCTCGCTGCGCACGAGCGTCACGTCGGGGTGCTCGTCGAGCCAGCGCGGGCGCGGGGAGTCGGTGACGATGTAGATGCGCCGGATCCACGGGGCATACATGTAGACGCTGCGCAGGGCATACTTCAGTTCGTCGATCTGGCGGAAGCGCGCGGGGGCGTCGTCGCCCTCGCCCACCACGTAGCTGGACATCCGGGCCGCGCGGGCGCGCTGGAATTCGAGATCGGTGCCGTCCACCCACGAAAACACAATGTCGATCTCAAAGCGGATGTCGCTGACCAACGGCTCGAACATGCCCTCGAACGTCGGCCAGGTGCGGCCGTAGGCCTCGACGTGCGCGTCGATCGCCTCGGCGACGGGAAGGCTGTTGCGCATCAGCGCGTTCTCGGCGGGAGTGATGATTTCCTCCTCGCCGACCTTCCACAGCTCCAGGCGGACCCCACTCCGGGCGCCGTAGCGCAGCGATCCGGTGGAGGAGACGCGCGGGCGGAACAGCTTGAACACGGCGGCGCGCGGATATGGCGCCAGAACCCCCTCGGCCAGCAACTGCGGCGGGGTGCCGCGCTTGTCGACGGTCTTCGTGTAAAAGGGTTCGGTCGCGAAGGCGCGAGCAAGCAGCGTCGCCAGCTCCGCGCCCAGCATGCGGTCGACCGCGAGGAACGGCGAACCGTTGGTGCCGCGAATGAGGCGGTAGGGGAATTCGGCGGCGTCGAGGACCTCGCCGATCGCGATCAAGTCTTCGGTCCAGGCCGCGCGCGGCGTCGTACTCGAGTTCACCAGCGAGAACAGGCCGGCATGGACCACGACGTCGTCGCGGTCGAAGTGGCGCGGGCGCAGGAGCGGTGACGGAAGAGCACGGACAGAAGGCATGATTCACATTATCCGCCGTGGATTTCGTGTGTGTGACCGGGCCGTCAGCTTGACAGCGACTCCAGACGGGTCATCGCCTTCTCGGCGACCTTCGCGGTCCGGCGGGCGCGATGCCGCTCCTCGGCCGCGACGACACCGAGCGCGAAGGCGCCCTCGCCGCTGCGGTCGGCCTGGTCGAGGATCAGCGCGCGAGCGGCGAGCGCGTCGCGCTCCTCCCCCAGCGCGTCCGCGAGGTCCTCAGCCGCCTCGGCGAGCGAGCGTCGGCGAGCACCGACTGCCTCGGGGACGACCGCACGCCAGGCCTCAACGGTGTAGCGGAGCCGCTTCGCCGCCTTCCGCAGGTCGTGCCGGGCCTCGAGCGAGCCGCCCAACATCGTCGCGCGGGCGTCCGCGATCCGCGAGAGCTCCTTCGCGACCGAGCGACGCACCAGCGCCGTCGCGCTCGAGTTCGCCTTGGCGGTGCGGGGCGGATCGGCGAGCAGGACGTCGAGCGAGGCGAGGAGCGCGAGGTAGCGGCCGCCGCGCAGGGTGCGGGCGACGCGGCGCAGCGCTGCCGCGTGCCTCCGCTCGATCTCCTCCAGTAGAGCGGAGGGGACGCTCGGAGCGCCCTGGACTGCGGCGAGGGACGCGCGGAACCTGTCGGTGAGTACCTCCTGATCGCGGGCGGCGCCGAGGACACCGCCGAGCCAGCGCAGTTCGTCGCGCACGGGATCGGTGGCTGCGCGATCGAGCACGGAGCGGGAGGCGGCGAGAACGGAGCGGAGCCGGCGGGTGAGTACGCGCATCCGGTGCAGGGCGTCGTCGGCCTCGAGGCGCACGCAGGGGTCCACGGCGCGCAGCTCCCGCAGGAGTGAGCGGACCGCGGCGAGCGCCGCCTCCCCGCCGTCGCGCGGATCCGGAACCGGCTCGTCGATCGGGCCGCCCGTGGCTCGGGCAAGCTTGGAGGCGCTCGCGGCCGGGCGGGCGCCCGCGGCGAGCAGGCGCTGCTCGATCGCGTCGAGGATCCGCTCCCCCTCCTCTCCCGGGACGTCGACCAGCTCGACCTCCCACTCCCGCCAGCGCCGCTCGCGTCCAGTGCGCTGGTCGCGCGCAATCACCAGGTCGTCGGCGATCTCGGCGAGCTGTCTGCCTCGGGAATCGACGACGCGGGTGACCGAGCGGACGGTCTCAAGCAGCGCCAGCGGCTCCAGCGGTGCGCGCCCGACCTGGCCGAGCACGGACTCGCGCACGACGGACGGCACAGTCCGCGAGGGCGTGAGATCCGAATGGATCTCGGTGCGGCCCGAGGAGCCGGGCAGTTTGACGTGCCAGCCCTGGTCGGCTCCGCCTTCGCGACGGCGCAGCGTGATGCGCGCCCGGGAGAGCGCGCGGTCGAGGGTGTCGAAGTATTCGGCGTGGAGCGTCACCGGCTGCTCGGCGCGCGCGGTCGCCACGATCCCGGCGCCGGCGAGGTCGGGGAGGCGGGTGTCGGCGTCCACGTCGTACTTGCGCTCGACCTCGGTCTGCACCCTCCGCCCGCCGCTCGCCGGGGACGTCGCCGACTCGTTCTCCGCACCGCTGGCCATGCTCCATTGTGGTCACGCTCGGCGCCTGCCGGGCACCCCGGGGCGGCCCGGCGCGCCCTCGCCCTAGGCTGGAGCGATGACCGTGCCCGTTCCGCCCGTCGCCCGCCGTGTCCCCCTGGAGCGCCGTCATCACGGCGACGTGGTGCTCGACCCCTACGAGTGGCTGCGCGGAAAGGAGAACCCCGAGGTGATCGCGCACCTCGAAGCCGAGAACGCCTATACCGAGGCGACGCTGGCTCCCCTGGCACCGCTGCGCGAGCGCCTGTTCGAGGAGATCCGCTCCCGCACGAAGGAGACCGACCTCTCGGTCCCCGTGCGCGAGGGCTCGTGGTGGTACTTCTCGCGCTCCTACGAGGGGCGCCAGTACGCTGTGCACTGCCGCGCGCCGATCACCGGGCCGGACGACTGGACGCCGCCGTCGATTGCCGAGGGCGGACCGCTGAGGGGCGAGCAGGTCGTTCTGGACGGCAACGCGCAGGCGGAGGGGCACGACTTCTTCTCGCTCGGCAGCTTCGACGTCTCCGCCGACGGTCGCTACCTCCTCTTCGGCACCGACGTCGAGGGCGACGAGCGATACACCCTGCGCATCCGCGACCTCCAGACCGGCGAGGACCTGCCCGACGTGATCGAGGGCACCGGCGGCGGAGCGACCTTCGGCGCGGACGCCCGCTTCGTCTTCTACCCGACCGTCGATGAGTCGTGGCGCCCCGACACCATCTGGCGCCACGCGGTCGGCGGTGGCGTCCCCGACGAGGTCGTCTTCGCCGAGCCCGACGAGCGCTACTGGATCGGTGTGGGGCTCACCCGCAGCCGCCGCTTCCTCGTCATCGAGATCGGCAGCAAGATCACCAGCGAGTGCCTGGTGCTAGACGCATCGGACCCGACCGGCTCCTTCCGCTCGGTCTGGCCGCGCCGCGAGGGCGTGGAGTACGAGGTGGAGCACGCCGTCATCGACGGGCGCGACCGCTTTCTGATCGTGCACAACGACGGAGCCCTCGACTTCGAGATCGTCGAGGAGCCCGCCGACCTCGCGCTCGACGCCGACGCCCGGGCCCGCGAGCGCCGCGTGGTGGTGCCGCACCAGGAGGGTCGCCGGATCGAGGGCGTCGATGCCTTCGCCGGACACGTTGTCGTCTCCTACCGCGCCGACGGGGCCACCCGGCTCGGGCTGCTCCGCGAGGACGGCGGCGACGCACGGCTGGAGGAGATCGTCTTCGACGAGCCGCTCTACGACGCGGGCCTGGCCGGGAACCCGGAGTGGGAGCAGACCTCGCTCCGCCTCGCGTACACCTCCTTCGTTACCCCCTCGACCGTGCTCGCGCTCACCGTCGCGACCGGCGAGCGTACCGTCCTCAAGCAGCAGCCGGTGCTCGGCGACTACGACCCAGCGCTCTACGTGCAGCGGCGGGAGTGGGCGGTCGCCGAGGACGGCACGCGCGTGCCGCTCTCGCTTGTCTGGCGCCGCGACGCCGCCGACCCGGACTCGGCACCGGCGCCCCTCCTTCTCTACGGCTACGGATCGTACGAAGCGAGCATCGACCCGGGCTTCTCGATCGCGCGCCTCTCGCTACTGGACCGGGGGGTCGTCTTCGCGATCGCGCATGTGCGCGGCGGTGGAGAGATGGGCCGCTCCTGGTATGAGAACGGGAAGACGCTGACCAAGCGGACGACCTTCACCGACTTCGTCTCGGCGGCGCGGCACCTGGTCGACGCAGGGTTCACCACCCCGCAGCGGCTGGTCGCGCAGGGCGGATCGGCCGGCGGCCTACTGATGGGCGCGGTCGCGAACCTCGCCCCGGAGGCGTTCGCCGGGATCCTCGCGCAGGTGCCGTTCGTCGACGCGCTCACGTCGATCCTCGATCCGTCGCTGCCGCTGACGGTGATCGAGTGGGACGAGTGGGGCGACCCGCTGCACGACGCCGAGGTGTACGCCTACATGAAGTCGTACTCGCCGTACGAGAACGTGCGGGAGGATGTGCAGTACCCGCGGATCCTCGCAACGACGAGCCTGAACGACACCCGGGTGCTCTACGTGGAGCCGGCGAAGTGGGTGGCGCGACTGCGCGAGGTCGGTGCTCCCGCTCTGCTGCGCACGGAGATGACGGCAGGGCACGGCGGAGTCAGCGGGCGCTACGAGCGCTGGCGCGAGATCGCGTTCGAGTACGCCTGGATGCTGGACGTGCTCGGCCTGGCCTGATCGGGCGGCTCGGCCTGGGCGCCGCAAGCCCCTCCACCCGCCGTCAGCGGCCAGTAGGGTCGGGGTGCCGACGGAGGGAAGAGCATGAGCGCAGGCCTGTCGATCGACCGAATCGCCGCATGGGTGGCGGATCAGAGATGGTACGCGAGTAAAGGGCGGCGCCCCGAGCTGGAGGTCCGCGGCGCCTGGTCGCTGCACCCCGGAGACGCGGAGGTGGTGGACCACCTTTTCCTCGACCGGGCCGGAACCAGCCCGGTCCTCTACCAGGTGCCGGTGACGGTGCATGCGGCTCCTGTGGCCGGCCTCGAGGACGCCCTCGTCTACTCCGACGACGCGCACTGGGTGTACGACGCACCGCGCGACCCGGTCTTCTCCCGCGCTCTGCTCGCCATGATCGGCGACGACCTCCGCTCCGACGAGGACGGCGCCCACGGTGGCGCGCGTGCGCAGGGGCACCGGCAGCCGGGAGCCGTGATCGGTGAGTTCGAGTCCTCGAAGGTCCTCAGCGGCGAGCAGTCGAACACCTCGGTGATCATCCGCACGACCGCAGACGACGGATCCGCCGCGACGCCGGTGATCGTAAAGGTGTTCCGCGCCCTGCACCACGGCGACAACCCGGACGTGACCGTCCAGTCGGCCCTCAACGCCGCCGGCAGCGCCCTCGTCCCACCCGTGATCGGCACTGTGACCGGCGAGTGGGACGATGAGGGCGAGGAGACGGGTCGTGCCTTCGGTCACCTCGCCTTTGCGCAGGAGTTCCTCCCCGGCGTGCAGGACGCCTGGCGCGTCGCCCTCGAAGCGGCCGCCGCCGACTCCGACTTCACCGGCCCCGCCCGCGAGCTGGGCCGTGCCACCGCCGAGGTGCACGCGACGCTCGCCGAGGTCATGCCGACCGAGGACACCACGTCCGGGGTCGTCGAGCGGATGGTCGCGACCATGCGTCGAAGGCTGCGCATCGCGTCGGCCGAGGTCCCCGTCATCGCTGAGGACTCGGAGGCGATCGAGGCCGTGTTCAGCGCCGCCGAGGGCGCGCCGTGGCCGCGGCTCCAGCGCATCCACGGCGACTACCACCTCGGCCAGGTGCTCTCGGTGCCCGGCCGCGGCTGGGTGCTGCTGGACTTCGAGGGCGAGCCGCTGAGGCCGATGCACGAGCGTCGGTTGCCGGATGTGGCGCTGCGCGACGTCGCCGGGATGCTGCGCTCTTTCGACTACGCGGCGGGAGCGCACGAGCAGGCCGAGCCGGGCTCCTCCCGGGCGGCCTGGGCGGCTGCAAGTCGTGCCGCCTTCCTCGATGGGTACACCGAGCGAGCTGGCGACGCGGTCACCGCGCACCGGGCGGTCCTCGACGCTTTCGAACTTGACAAGGCCGTCTACGAGGCGATCTACGAGGCCCGCAACCGGCCAGAGTGGCTGTCGATCCCGGTCGCCGCGGTGCAGCGCCTCGCCGGACGCTCGTAGGGTGAGAGGCATGAGCGACGACAGCGATGGCACCGACGACAAGAAGCCCCTCGACCCGCTGAGCGATTTCAGCATCCCGGGCGACACCGACCTACACACGACTGGCGACGCTTCGGGCGCCGACGGTGAGAAGGTCGCGGAGCCCGGAGCCGACGAGGACTGACGGGCCCGGGAGGCGGTCCGCATCGCTCGGGGTGGGTCTGGATCGGCGCGCTACTCGACCAGCGTGGTTCGCGAGCCGGGATGGTCGAGGAGGCGCCTCAGCGCCCGCAGAGGCGCGGCAGCCAGCCGACGAACGGTACGCGGTGGAAGGGAGTCGTGCGCGCTCCACTGCGCCACCGGCTCCGCGCCCGGGAAGGAGCGCCGCGTCCACGCGATCAGGTCCTCCACCGCCTCCGAGGTGACCGGCCGACGCCCCACCGGATGGCCGTTGCCGCCGACGAGCAGGCGACGTTCCCCCTCGCTCTCGGCATCGCGCACCGAGCGCGATGGCTCATCGACCGAGAGGTACATCCCGTCGGGGATCACCGCGTCGGTGTGGAACGCGATCGCGGATGACCGCAGCGCGGCGCGCTTGGCGAGGTAGAGACCGCGGTCCAGGATCGGCGCGCCCGTGAGCAGGTAGGCGCGGTCCCCCGTCACCGGTCCGGCGCTGGTGCGCACCTGCACGGGGGCAGTGGCGCGCATGCCGAGGGCGCGCACACCCTGCACCAGAGTGTCGCCAGCGGCGCGGAAGTCGGCGGCGAGCGCGGTGAGACGTCCATCGGGTCGAACTGGGCCTGGTCGTCGAGCGCGACCGCGACCGTGCTGGGGAACGGGACGTCGAGCTCGCCGACGAGCCGGGTCGCGAGGCCGAAGCGGCGAGCGGTGGCGTGCTCCTTCAGCACGGCGTCCGCTCCCTCGGGCGTCTGCGCGTAGCTGGAGGCGGTGCGCCGTTGCACGGGCACACCGGCGCTCTCGCAGAAGTCGATCAGCCAACGGAAGCCCGCCCATCCGGGTCCTCATTACTCAGGGGCCGCACGGCCCGCGAGCGACGCTACCCGGAGCCTTGGACATCCGCAGGCGTGGTTCGAGTCGCTCCTCCGAACGTACTCACCGTGCCGGATTCCACCCGCGCACCGCACAGAGACGTCGCCTGCACAGGAACGCAATTCTCAGGGCATGCCTCTCGCTCTTGTGACCGGCGCTGCGCGCGCGAACAGCATCGCCGCCGGCATCGTGCCTCGCCTAACCAAGGACGGCTGGACCGTCGTGACCAGCGACCTTCACGCAGGCGATATCCCCTGCGACCTGTCGACCGCAGAGGGCCCGGCGACGCTCGTCACCGAAGTCTCGAGCAGGTACGGGCCGATTGAGGCCTTAGTTCTCAGCCATGCTCACGACGTGGAATCGGGGATCCTCGACACCACCGCCGAGAGCGTGGACCAGCACTTCGCCGTCAACGCCCGCGCGTCCCTGCTTCTCATCGCCGCATTCGCCCGGCAAAGTGGAGAAAGGGGAGGTGCGATCGTCGCCTTCACCAGCGACCACACAACCGGGAACCTCCCCTACGGCGCCTCCAAGGGAGCGCTCGACCGCATCGTCATCTCCGCTGCCCGTGAGCTCGGCCCCCTTCGCATTTCCGCGAACGTCGTGAACCCCGGGCCGATCGACACCGGCTGGATAGACGACTCTCTCCGAGCGGCCCTCACCACTCAGCACCCGCTCGGACGACTCGGCACCCCGACCGACATCGCCGCCGTCGTCGCCTTCCTCCTGTCCGCGGAGGGCAGATGGATGACCGGCCAGCTCCTCACCGCCGATGGCGGATTCTCGGCACGACTCTGACCCGCTGCAGGATCATCACGCTTCCCAGACGAAAGTGTCCACCGCGCGGGCGGCGATGCGACGACGAGCACCACTGCCGTCTCTCTGGCGACCATCGCGCAGCTGACAGGCGGCTCAGACACTCAGAGCCAGCCCCAGCGCGTGAACAGCCGGTGCAGGACCACGCTCGAAGCGACCATTGCCGCGAGCGACGCCGGATAGCCCCAGGCGACGTGCAGCTCGGGCATCACGTCGAAATTCATCCCGTAGATGCTCGAAATCATGGTCGGCGCGAAGAAGATGGCCGCCCAGGCCGAAATCCGCTTGACCTCGTCGTTCTGCTGGTTGCCCACCTCCGCCAGCTTCTTCATGTCCTCGTTCTGGCGCTGAGCGACGAGGGTCGCGTTCACGGCCAGAATCTCGCGGAGCGTCGTGCGGAAACCGTCGACCCGCTCGGTGACCAGCGCGACGTGATCGGCGACGTCGCGGATGTAGCGGCGCAGCTCCACATCCGACTGGAACACCTCGAAGTCGGTGACGAGCCGGGTGAGCATGCCGGTCAGGGGAGCGACCGCGCGCTGGAAGTCGAGCACCTCCTGGCTGAGCTCGTAGATGCGGCGGGACACCGCCGGGTCGCCCTCGAAGACCTGCGCCTCGATCTCGTCGATGTCGTTTTCAAGCCCCGCAACCACGGGCGAGTACTGATCCACCACGGCGTCGAGGATCGCGTAGAGCACAGCGACCGGGCCGACGCGCAGCAGCTCCGGGTCGGCCTCCATCCGCCGGCGCACCAGCGAGAGGTCGGGCTTCTCGGAGTGGCGGACCGTGACGACGAAGTTCGCGCCGACGAACAGGTGCAGCTCGCCGAAGTCGACCTCCTCGCGCTGGTCGGAGTAGCTGGCAGCGCGCAGAACGACGAACATGTCGCTGCCGTAGCGCTCGAGCTTGGGCCGCTGGTGCGCGCTGATCGCGTCCTCGAGGGCGAGCGGATGCATCGAGAATTCGTCCTCAAGCGCCGCCAGCTCGGCCGCATTCGGCCGGTAGAGGCCGATCCACGCCATCGCGTCCGGCAGCTTCTGCAGGGCGGCGAGCGCCTCCGGGATGCTGCTCGGTGAGACGACCCGGTGGCCGTCCTGGTAGATCGCGTTGTCGACGGTGCTGGTGCGCGCCGGCTCGTCGTCCGGGCGGATTCGCTGGATCGGTGCGGTGTCCTCGGCGGCCGCACGGGTGCGCGAGCCCAGCCCGAGGATCGTCGCGGGGACGCGGGGTAGCTTCACGACCTTCTCCTCATGCTCGACCGACGCCCTATTGTGCACCCCCGGATGAACGGCAGGTGTCCGCTGCGCCACCGGTGTCGGAGGCTCTCACTAGCCTGGAGTCACTCCCGGACGACACAGATAGAGACGACCCGGAAGAGACGACCCAAAAGAGACGACCCAAAAGAGACAACACAGAAGAGAGGACGACCGTGAAGCTGCTGCACACCTCCGACTGGCACATCGGCCGCACCTTCCACGGGCACTCCACCGTGGCCGCGCTCGCGACGGTGCTCGAGGCCCTGGTCGAGACGGTGCGCGCCGAGCAGGTCGACGCGGTGCTGGTCGCCGGAGACGTCTTCGACTCCGCTGTGCCCGCCGCCGAGCACTACACGGTGCTCACCCGCATCCTCGAGGCGATCCGCGCGGCCGGGGCGGACGTCGTGCTGACCAGCGGCAACCACGACTCCCCCGCCCGGCTCGGCTTCCAGGCGGGGCTGCTGCGTACCGCGGGCGTGCATGTGCTCACCGATCCGGAGGCCTACGCCGAGCCGGTCGTGCTCCGCGACGCATCCGGTCTCGAGGTGGGCGTGCACGGCATCCCCTTCCTTGAGCCGGCGCTCTACCGCCACCGGCACCCGGAGGAGCCGCTGCGGCGCCACGAGGACGTGCTCGCTTTCGCGATGCGCCGGGTCCGTGCCGCCGCTGAGGCCGCCGGTCGGCCCTGGATCGTGCTCGCGCACTGCTTCGCGGTCGGGGCGCCGGCCGCGGTGCTCGAGCGCGACATCACAGCGGGCGGGCTCGACTACGTCTCGGTCGAGCACTTCGCCGCCGCCGACTATGCAGCGCTCGGGCACATCCACGGGCGGGCCCAACTCACGCCGAGCGTGCGGTACTCCGGGGCGCCGCTGCACTACTCGTTCGGCGAGGCCGCGAAGCCGCGCGGCGCCTGGCTGGTGACGATCGGAGCCGACGGGCTGGAGGGCGTCGAGTGGTCGCCGCTCCCAGTGCCGCGCCGGTTGAGCGTGATCGAGGGCGAGTTGGAGCAGCTGCTGCGCGATCCGTCGCTCGCCGAGGTAGAGGGCGACTGGGTGTCGGCGGTGCTGACGGATCCCCTACGCCCGCTCGAGGCGATGGCGCGCCTGCAGTCGCGCTTCCCGGGCTGCGCGACGCTGGAGCACCGGCCTCCGCACGCCGCCGCCAAGCTGCGGGCCTACGCCGAGCGGGTCCGCGGGCGCAGCGACGTCGATGTCGTCGACGACTTCCTCGCGCATGTCCGGGACGGCCACGGCGCCACCGCCGTCGAGCGTGCCCTCACCCTGGACGCTCTCGCAGCGGTCGACGCCGAGGCTCTGCGGTGAGGATCCGCCGCCTCGCCTTCGCAGGCCTCGGCCCGTTCCGCGCCGAGCAGTGCGTCGACTTCGACCGGCTTGAGGACGTAGGCGTCTACCTCATCGCCGGCCGCACAGGAGCAGGCAAGTCGACGATCCTCGACGCGATCGCGTTCGCGCTTTACGGCTCAGTCCCGCGCTTCGACGGCACGGCCTCGCGCCTGCGGAGCGACCACAGCGGGCCCGAGGACGAGACCTTCGCCGAGCTGGAGTTCGAGGCGGCGGGGCGGGTCTACCGGGTGCGCCGCTCGCCCGAGTACGCGCGGCCGAAGCGCCGCGGCTCGGGGACGACAACTCAACCCGCGAAGGTCGAGCTGCTGGAGCAGATCGACGGCTCGTGGGTCGGCCTCTCGTCGAACGCCAAGGAGGTGGCCAGGGACATCGGCGGCATCGTCGGGCTGACGAAGGACCAGTTCCTCCAGGTGATCCTGCTCGCGCAAAACCGCTTCCACGAGTTCCTGCTCGCGAAGAACGACGACCGGCAGCGGCTCCTGCGCACGCTCTTCGCGACCGAGCGCTTCGATCTGCTCCGCCGGCGCCTGCTGGAGCAGCGCGATGCGAGCGAGGTGGGGCTGGAGGAGGAGCGAGCGGCCGTGACTGCACTCGCCGACGAGGCCTCTCGGCTGGTCGACGACGGTGCCGAGCCGCCCGCTCCCGATGCGGCCTGGTTCGCAGGGCTGCCGGCCCGTCTCGCGGCCCCGCTCGATGCGGCCCGGTCTGACGCCGCGGCCGCCGACGCGGTGCAGGCAGCGGCGAGCACCGCTCTCGACGAGGTCCGCCGCATCGCCCGCGGGCAGGAGCGGCGTCGACTCGCGCTGATCGAGGCGGAGGAGTTGTCCGTCGCCGAGGCGCACGTCGAGCGCCAGCGAGCGGCGATCGAGCGCGCCCGCCGCTCCGACGGGGTGCTGCCGCTGCTCCGCTCGGCCCGTGCGGCGGACGAGAAGGAGCGGGCGGCGCTACGGCAGCGCGAGCTCGCCGCCGAGGCTTACGGCGACTTTGCCACGGGGCCGGCTGCCGAGACGGCCGAACGGCTCGCCGCCGCCCTGGGCGCCCTCGCCGAGGCGCTGGCCGACGAGCGCCGGCTTCCGGAGGCGGACCGTGCCGCCGAGCAGTCCGCACGCGCCGAGCGGGCGGCGGCGAGCGCGCTGGCCGGCCTGGAGGAGGAGCTGAACGAGCTGCCCGCCCGGGTCGACGCGCTGACCGCCGAGGAGGAGTCTCTCGCCGGTGAGGCCGCCGCCGTGGCCGTGCGCACCGACGAGTTCGCAGCCCTGGAGCGGAGGATCGCCGCAGTCAGCGAGCGCGACCTCGCCGCCGCAGACCTCCGGCTTCTCCAGACCGCCTACGCGGAGGCGGCCCGTGCGCACGGGGAGCGCGCCGCCAAGCAGGCCGACCTCGTCGCGCGCCGATTCGCCGGATTCGCCGGCGAGCTCGCCGAGCGCCTGACGCCGGGAGCGCCGTGTCCGGTCTGCGGCTCGCGGGAGCATCCCCGCCCGGCCGAGCACGACGGACCGACGACGGTCGGTACTGCCGACCTGGACCGCGCGCGACGCGCCGTCGAGAGCGCGGCCGCCGTCCTCGACTCCGCCCGCGAGCGCGAGGGCAGCGCCGCCCTCGCCCTGGCCGCGCTCGACGAGCGGGTCGGCGACGCAACCGAACTCGAACCGCTCCGGGCCGCACTCGAGGAGCGCCTGATCTCTGCCCGCGCCGCCGCCGCCCGTGCCGAGGGCCTGCGCCGCGAGCGGATCGAGCTGAGGGCGCGGATCGACGCACTCACCGCGAGCCGGGACGCCGCTCGCGCCGAGCACCAAGCGCTGGAGGGCGCTGCGGCCTCCGCCGCCGAGTCGTCGCGACTGCTGCGCGCGCGGGTCGAGGCCTCCCGTGACGGAGCGGTCAGCGTGACGGCGCGCGCTGAGGATCTTTCCTTACAGCGACGCCGTGCTCTCGCCCTGGTCGAGGCCGAGGAGGCCGCCCGCACGCGCACCGAGACGGCCGTATCGGTGCGGGCCGAGCTCGCCGAGGTCCTCCTCGACCGCGGCTTCGCCTCGGCCGGGGAGGCGGAGTCCGCCGCACTGGCAAGCGGTGACCGCGTTCGTGCCGAGGCGGCCGTCGCCGAGCACGAGCGGCGCCGCCACACGACAGAGGCGACCCTCGCCGAGCCCGAGCTGCGCGCACTGCCCGACACGCCCGCCGATGTCTCTGCCGCCGAGGAGCACTCCCGCGACGCCTCGGCCCGTCGTGACGAGGCGCGAGCCCGCCTCTCCGTGCTGGAACACCGCTCTTCGCGCCTTGCCGAGCTCGCTGCGGGGGCCGCGGGCCGCCTCGGCGCGCTCGAGGAGCGCCTCCGCCGCCACGAGGAGCTGCGCGCCCTGGCCGAGACCGTCTCGGGCCGCGGGCAGAACACCCGGCGAATGGACCTGGAGGCATTCGCTCTCGCCGGCCGCCTAGAAGAGATCATCGCCGCCGCGAACCTCCGCCTCGACGCGATGACCAGCGGCCGCTACGCCCTCGCCCACGACGACTCGCTTGCCTACCGCGGCGCCGCCTCCGGCCTTGGGATCGACGTGCTCGACGCGTTCACCGGCGTGCGGCGACAGCCCGCCTCGCTCTCCGGCGGCGAGACCTTCCTGGCCTCACTGGCCCTCGCGCTCGGTCTCGCCGACGTGGTGACGGCGCAGTCCGGCGGGATCTCGCTCGAGACCATGTTCATTGACGAGGGCTTCGGCTCACTCGATGCCGAGACGCTCGAGACGGCGCTCGGCACGCTCGACGCGCTGCGCTCCGGCGGCCGCACGATCGGCCTGATCAGCCACGTCGATGCGATGCGCGAGCGGCTACCGATCGCGCTGCACGTCGTCGTCGGACCCCGCGGCGACAGCACGATCCTCACCGGCTGAGGTTCGACCGATGCGGCGGGCGGGAGCCCGGCCGGAGAGGCCGATGCTGACGACGCCTCCGGCGATCCGCTCGCTTCTGGACACGCAGGCAAGCGCCGCTGCGGCCGCTGCTAGGGTCGTGCGCAGTGACACGGGGTGCCCGCCTGGGCTGAGAAAAGACCCGTTGAACCTGATCTAGTTCGTACTAGCGAAGGGATGTCGCGAATGAGCATTCGCACGCCTGCCCACCCGTCCCTCCCCGCCGACGCGGCGCCCGACTCACCGCCCGACTCACCGCCCGATCCGGCGTCCGTCGGCCGCGATCTCGCCGCGCTCCGCACCGCCGAACCGCTCGTGCAATGCATCACGAACGCGGTGGTCATTGGCTTCACCGCCAACAGCCTGCTCGCCCTCGGCGCCAGCCCGGCAATGTGCGATCTGCCCGGCGAGGCGGGCGTCTTCGCGGGCCTTGCCTCCGCCGTTCTCGTCAACCTCGGCACGCCCGGAGCGGAGCAGCGCGAGGGCGCGCGGGAGGCAGTCGCCGCGGCTACCCGCGCGGGCACCCCGTGGGTGCTCGATCCCGTCGCCGTCGGCCCGCTGCCCGTGCGCACCGCTCTCGCCATCGAGCTGCTGGAGGCGCGGCCCGCGATCATCCGCGGCAACGCCTCCGAGATCCTCGCCCTGGCGGGAGCCGGTGCAGGCGGTCGCGGAGTGGACGCGGTCGACTCCGTCGAGCAGGCCCTGGACTCCGCCCGCCGTCTCGCCCGCCGCACGGGCGGGATCGTCGCCGTCTCGGGAGCGGTCGATCTCGTCACCGACGGCGAGCGCGTCGTCCGGGTCACCGGTGGCCATCCGCTGCTGACTCGGGTGACCGGCAGCGGCTGCGCACTGGGCGCGGTGATGGCCGCGTTCCTCGGCGCAGGTGTCCGCCCGCTCGACGCCGCCGTCGACGCCTGCGCCGTCTGGGGCCTCGCCGCCGAGCGCGCCGCCACGACGAGCAGTGGCCCCGGCTCCTTCGCCGTCGGCCTCCTCGACGCCCTCGCAGCCCTCCAACCCGCCGAGACCGAGTCGGGCACGCGGATCGCATGAGCATCGACCTCTCGCTCCAGCTCGTCACCGACACCGCCCAGTGCGGCGCACGCGGCGTACCCGCCGTCGTCGCGGCGGCGGTCGCGGGCGGAGTCACGACCGTCCAGATCCGCGATCACGACGCCTCGGCCGCCGAGCTCGTCGCCCTGACCCTCGCGGTCGCCGCCGTCCTCACCGAGCGCACCACCCTGCTGGTCGACGACCGTGTCGACGTGGTCCTCGCCGCCCGCTTCGCCGGTGCCCGCGTGCACGGCGTCCACCTCGGCCAGTCCGACCTGCCCGTCGTCGCCGCGCGCTCACTCCTCGGAGCCGACGCCCTGATCGGCCTCACCGCGAACACTCCCGCGCACCTCGCAGCTGTCCGCGCCCTGCCTGCCGGCACCGTCGACTACCTCGGCGTCGGTGTGATCCGGCCGACCTCGACCAAGCCCGACCACCCCGCGCCCCTCGGCGTCGACGGATTCGCGGCCCTCGCCACTGCGACACCGCTCCCCTGCGTCGCCATCGGCGGGGTCGGCGCGCAGGACGCGGCTCCGCTCCGGCGTGCCGGTGCCGCCGGGCTCGCCGTGGTCTCGGCGGTCTGCACCGCCGTCGACCCCACGGAGGCCGCCCGCAGCATCCGGGCGCAGTGGGACCGATGACCGCCGACAGCGCCGCGACCCGCGCGGCCGCAACCGCCCTCCGCGCCCGAGCCACCCCACTCACCCCGCGTATCCCGCTCCCCCCGCGCATTCCCCGCGTCCTCAGCATCGCCGGCACCGACCCGACCGGCGGCGCGGGTATCCAGGCCGACCTCAAGTCCATCGGTGCGCTCGGCGGCTACGGCATGGCCGTCGTGACGGCCCTCGTCGCGCAGAACACGCACGGCGTTCGCTCCGTCCACCTGCCGCCGGCCGCGTTCCTCCGCGAGCAGCTCGACGCGGTGAGCGACGACGTAACGATCGACGCGGTGAAGATCGGGATGCTCGCCACCGCCGAGTACGCCGGAGTCGTTACGGAGTGGCTCGACGACGTCCGCCCGCCCGTCGTGGTCGTCGATCCGGTGATGATCGCCAGCAGTGGGCACCGACTACTCGACCCCGCGGCCGAGGACGCCGTCCGCACTCTGCTCCGTCGGGCCGACCTGGTGACGCCGAACCTCCCCGAGCTGGGCGTGCTCGCCGGAGCCGCTACCGCCTCCGACTGGCCGACCGCGCTCGCGCAGGGTGCCGCCCTCGCGCGGACCCTCGACGCAGCCGTCCTCGTGAAGGGCGGCCACCTCGACGGCCCCGCCACTCCGGACGCGATCCTGACCCCTGACGGCCGGGTGCGCGAGGTACCCGGCGTGCGCGTCGCCACCGCGAACACTCACGGCACCGGCTGCTCGCTGTCCTCCGCGATGGCGACGCTCCTGGCAGGCCGCGGCGCCGGCCGCAACGCCGGCTCCGACGCGCTGGTGGAGGCGCTGACTGCGGCGAAGGAGTGGCTGACCGGCGCCCTGCGCGCCGCCGAGGCACTCGCGGTCGGCTCCGGCACCGGCCCGATCGACCACTTCCACCGCCTCCGCCCGCCGGCGTTCTGCGCGAGTGTCTGGGCGGAGACGCAGCGGCTCCGCGACGAGATCGACGCGCTGCCGTTTGTGCGTGCGCTCGGTGACGGCTCCCTCAGGCGCGAGGATGTCGAGTGGTATCTGGAGCAGGACGCGCTCTACCTCCCCGAGTTCGCGCGGCTGCTGACCGTGGCGGCGCAGCGAGCGCCGACCACCATCGAGCAGGTCTTCTGGGCCGAGGGCTCGGCAACCGCTCTCGCGACGAAGGCGCAGCTGCACCGCGACTGGCTCGTCAGGAGGCAGGCGCAGCCCGCCCCGGTCACGCGCGGCTACGTCGATCATCTGCTCGCGGTCGGCTCCCGCGGCGGCTACGGCGAGATCGTCGCCGCCCTGCTGCCCTCCTTCTGGCTCTCCGCCGATGTCGGCTCACGCCTGGCGAGCGCGGGCCGCGCGGAGCATCCCTCCGCGGACTGGCTGCTCAGCTACGCCGATCCGGTGTTCGCAGCCGCCACCGAGAGGGCGATCGCCATCACCGAGCAGGCCGCCGCGGACGCGACGCCGCGGGAACGCGCTGCGATGCGAGGAGCGTTCCTGCGCTCCAGCGTCTTCGAGCGGGACTTCTTCGCGGCTCCGCTCGACCGGGCGCCGATCCGCTGATCGCGCCCGGTCCACGCGCCGCTCAGCCGATCGCCTCGCGCAGGACGTGCATGAGGGCGTCCAGCTGCACGGTGTCGGCCGAGGTGGTCTCGGCGTCCGCGCCGTCGAGCGCGCGGGCCGCGAGGCCGGCCTTGGCGTCGATGAGTTCGGCGATCTTCGCGTCGATGGTGTGCGCCGCGATGATCCGCCAGGCGGTGACCGGCTCCTCCTGACCGATGCGGTGCACACGGTCGATGGCCTGCGTCTGCTCGGCCGAGGTCCAGGACAGCTCGGCGAGCACCACGTTCGAGGAGGCTTGCAGGTTCACGCCGACGCCCGCCGCGGTGAGCGAGCAGACGGCGACCGAGACCTCGGGGTCCTCGTTGAAGGCGTCGATCTGGGTCTGCCGGAACGCCGCGGTCTGATCGCCGCGGATGGACACCGAGGCGAGCTCGCGCTTCTCGAAGGTCTCCTCCGCCTGGTCCATCACGTCGATGTGCTTGGCGAAGAAGACCACCTTGCCCACCGAGCGGGCCAGCTGCGAGGCGTAGTCGGCGGCCAGCGCCGCCTTCGCCTGGCCGATTCGGCGGACCATCGTGAAGACGTTCTCGCCGGTCTTGGCCGACTTCGACTCCTCCAGTTCGCTCTGCGCCACAATCCGGATGAATCGCTCACGCTCGTCGTCGTCGAGCTCGTGCGTGATCGAGGCGGTGACGGCCCGGAAGCGCTGAACCATCCGCGCTCCGAGTTCACGCTCGGCCTTCTGGATGGAGCGGCCGAGATCGTCGTCGAGTTCGACGGGCAAGTCGACGATCCGCTTCGAGGGCAGATCGGCGGCGACGTCGATCTTCTTGCGCCGGACGATGCCGAGGTCGATGACCGCCTCGCGCGCCTCCGGGTAGAAGCCGGTGTCGGCGGGAGTCAGGCCCGTCTCCTCCAGGCGGCCCATGAGTTCCGGCCCCGGCTTGGTCTCGTCGATCCAGCCGAGGAAGCGCCAGATGGCGCGGAAGTCGTCGACGTCGTTAATCAGCGGAGTACCGGTGAGCGCGATCATCAGCGGGTCGTGTCCCGGAGTGGTCTCGCGGATCCTCGAGGCCAGGGCGAGCACGCTCTGCGAGCGCTGCGAGCGGAGGTTCTTGATGAAGTGCGCCTCGTCGACCACCATGCCGCGAAAGCCCAGGCTCCCGAGCCAGCCGATGTGCCGGTCGAGGATGTCGTAGTTGACGATGACCACGTCGGCGAACGCATCGAGAGTGCCACCGTCGCCGTGGATCACCGTGGCGCGGCGCTGCGGTGTCCAGTGCTCGACCTCGCGCGCCCAGTTCATCTTGACCACGTTCGGCACCACCGCGAGCAACGGATACGCGCCCACGACGGAGGCGGCGAGCAGGCTCTGCGCGGTCTTGCCCAGGCCCGGCTCGTCGGCGAGCAGGAAACTGCGGTGGCCCTCGCGGGCGCTCTCGATGAAACGCGCCTGGTGCGGCATCAGCTCGCGCCCACGCGGGGAGACGCGGTCGAGCGTCGGCGGCTCCGGGAGCTCCATGCTCGCGGCCCGTCCACCCGCGCCGTACTCGAAGGCCTTGAAGAGCGGACCGAGCAGCTCCCAGTCATCCAGCCTGCGGCGGGGCGCCGGGGCTACGGCCTCCGCGATCGAGAAGTCCGGCGGGAGGAAGGGGTTCGCCAGCTGGCGGGCGCGCACCGACGGGGGCACGACCCGGTTCACCGCCACCTCGGCCTTGGGCTCCGGCTCGGTCACGATCAGCAGCTCGTCGGGGCTCAGCTCGGCGCCCGCCTCCAGCAGCCAGTCGCGGCGCAGCTTCTGCGCGGCCGGCGTGACGCCCGCCTCCGATTCGAGCAGCGCGATCAGGCTGGTGTCACGCGCAGCCGTCTTGGCGAGGATCGTGGCGATGCCGTCGAGCCGCTTCATCTCTTCGGTGCGCTGGGCGTCGCTGAGCGAGGTGTCGACCTTGACCCGCTTGCGCTCCTCGCGCATCAGCAGTGCGATCACCAGGAACTTCGTGCGGTTGGTCGGTCCGACCTTGCCGGTCTGGGCCTTCGCCTCCACCTCGCGGACGCGGCGGGCGAGGATCGGAATGATCCCCTCGTTGTCCACGCCGCGCGAGCGCGATCGGGGTCGGCTCCCGGCGGCATTCGACGCTCGACGCGCCTGACCGGACTGACGCTGGCCGCTGCGAGCCATGCTCCTCCTCGATGTGTGACGGGGGCGCAGGAGGGGTTCCCGCGCGCTGCCGTCGCCGTGCATCCGCCGGATCGCCTCCGGGGAGACGACGGGCGTCGGTGCATCCGGTGGCTGTCAGGAACTCCGAGCAACGGGCCTGAGACCCGGTCGCAGCATCCCCGGCGTGCGGGTGCAAAGGGAGTCTACTCCTCGGCGGGCTCTCGGCGGTCCTCCGCCGCGCGGGGCGGCGCGCCTGACGTCACTCCGGGGTCGGGACGCGGATGATCAGCCCGGCCGCGACGAGGACGCCGACCGCGGCGAGGCTCAGGGACGACCAGATCGCGTCCGGGAACGCGAACGGCAGCACCGGGTTCCACAGCACGAGCACCGGGACGAGCCCGATCAGCCACAGCAACGCGCGCGCCTGGATCGCGAACCAGCCGATGACCGCCGTGAGGATAGCAACCGGGTACCGGATCACGTCGTAGGCATCGGAGCCGACGAGGGCGAGCCCGGCCAGCACCACGATCGCTGCCAGGATCCCGGGCGCCAGCGCCATCCGCGCCCGGTCCCGCGACGGGTAGCGGGCGGCGGTCGTCCTGGCCGGCTTGCGAGTGCTCACCTCTTGATCGTACGGGGGCGGGTACCCCACCCGGGTACTGGCGACGGCGCGTAGGCTGGCCGAGTGATCGAGGACCTCAAGAAGCGCTCGCTGCACCGTGCCCGGATCCTCAGTGGCCAGATGCGCGGCCTCGAGCGGATGATCGAGAACGAGGACTACTGCGTCGACATCCTCACGCAGTCCCTCGCCATTCAGAAGTCGCTCGGCTCGCTGAATAAGGTCATCGTCGAGAACCACCTCCGCACGCACATCACCGCGATGTTCGAGGAGGGCGGCGAGGCCCGCGAGGCAGCGATCGCCGAGCTCGTGACCATCTTCCAGCTCTCCTACAACCGCTCGTGAGCGCCGCGCTCGTCGCCGCCGCCCGCGAACGTCCGCTGCTGCTCGACGGGGCCTGGGCACCGAGCTCGAAGCGCAGGGTGCGGCCGTCGACTCCGCCCTGTGGAGCGCCAGGGTCCTCCTGGACGAGCCCGAGCGCATCGTCGCCGCCCACCGCGCGTTCGCGGACGCGGGCGCACGGGTGGCGGTCACCGCGAGCTACCAAGTATCGGCGAGCGGATTCGCTGCCGCGGGCCTTGCCCCCGGACTCGTCGAGCACGCGCTCCGCGAGAGCGTCGCCCTGGCCCGGCGTGCGCAGAGCGGTTGGGTCGCGGCGTCCGTCGGCCCTTACGGCGCGAGCCTCGGCGACGGCTCCGAATACCGCGGCGACGACACTCTCACGGTCGACGAGCTGACCGCCTGGCATCGCCCGCGCCTCGAGGCCCTGGCCGCGGCGAGCCCCGACCTGCTCGCGGTCGAGACGATCCCCTCCGTTCGGGAGGTACGCGCCGTCGTGGCCGCGCTCGCCGGCTCCCCCGTCCCCGCCTGGATCTGCGTCAGCGGGCGCTCGGGCCGCACCGCGGCCGGGGAGCCGCTGGCCGACGCGTTCGCGGTCGCCACCGCCTCGACGGAGGTGATCGGCGTCGGAGTGAACTGCTGCCCACCCGGCGACGTCGCCGAGGCCGTGCGCATCGCCCGCTCGGTCACCGACAAGCTGGTGGTCGTCTACCCCAATAGCGGTGAGGAGTGGGACGCCGTCGATCGCCGCTGGACGGGCGACGCGGCCTTCGATCCCGCACTCGTCGCCTCCTGGCGTGCGGACGGGGCCGACCTGATCGGCGGCTGCTGCCGCATCGGTCCGGCCGCGATCGCCGCTCTGGGCCGCAGCCTAGAGTGCTCGTCAGCGTCCTCGCCGCCCGCGGTCCCCTGACACAGGTCGACGCGAGCGGGGCGTCCTGCCTAGGGACGCATCAAAAGCCGGGCAGCCGTGGTCGCGGTGATCTCACTCCGCCGAGCACCGGTGAGCCCCGCCTCCGCGAACCAGCGCTGCGCTAGGGCCCGCCACTGGCCCACTGTCGGTGATGTCGGCTGCCCGAAGTCCGACGAGTAGAGCAGAGGGCTCACCTCGCGAAGCACCGAGAGGTGCTCGTCGGTACTGATCCGGCCGAGCAGGTGGGTCAGCTCCGTGTGCTCGAAGGAGACGTCGAACTCCTCGGTCAGCTCCCGCACGAGCGGGCCTGCGTTCACTAGAGGGTGGAAGGCGTGGGTCACGAGGACCCGGCCAGCAGCACCCCGAGCTGCGACGGGGCCGAGCAGTGCCGATATCCGCTCGGCGGGCAGGTGCCCCGTGGCGATGACCGCATCGCAGGACCAGGCCATCTCGATGACCTCCGTCAGCGCGCTGACCACTCGTCTGCAGCTCAGATGATCGAGGAGAGCCGCGATGTCGCGCGTCGGAAGCGAGACGATCGGCCGCGGGCGGAACCGCTCACGCCTGAGCAACCGCTCGAGCGAGTGGGCATCGACAAGATCCGCCCACTGGAGGACAGCGACTCCTCCGACCAGGACCCCGTTCGACCGCCACAACCGTGTGGAGGACAGGGTCTCCCCGGCGTGGCGCTTGATCCAGACGACGCCGTTCACCCGGTCGTACTCCCTGATGGCTTCCGCGACCGAGGTCCTGCGCCGCGCCGCATCCGTCCCGGCATGAAAGTGCGAGTCGATGAAGTCGATCGGCCGGGGGTCAGCCACTGGCGCGGTCCCACGGCGTGGCATAGCCGAAGGATCTCCGCGCGGCGGCGAGCGGACTCCCTCCTCGAACGGCCACCGCGATCCGGCGTTCGGTCTCCTCGACCGACTCGGCCATCGCCAGAACTATCGCCACCCGGTCGGAGCGCACCACGATCGCGCCGTTGTCATCGGCGACCACCCAGTCCCCCGGAGTCACGGTGATCCCGTCGATGACGACGGGAATCTGCACCGCCTCGAGCCGGAGCCGATTTTTCGCACTGACCATCGCGACTCCCGCGCTGAAAAGCGGGTACTTCATCTCTCGAACGCCGGCCACGTCTCGGGCGAAGCCCGACACGATCGTTCCTGCGATTCCTCGTGCTTGAGCGGTCACGGTCAAAAGGTCTCCCCAGGTCGTGCACGCGAGTCCGGTCGGATTGACGGACACGATGATCGACCCCGGAGGGACATCGTCCACGTACTCCGCAGCACTGTGGAATCCCTGCCTCTGTGTCTCGAGAGGTGCGTACTGAACGGTGAAGGCCGGCCCTGCCGCGTAGGCTCCGGGCGATCGAGGGATGATGCTCCGCAGCCAAGTGCTCGGCTCTGCCAGCCCGTCCAGCGCATCGGAGACACTCGCCGTATCGAGACGCGATCCGCGTCGACTCCGCCGGCTCACGCCTCGTCCTCCCGATCGACCTTCGCGAACACCTCTCGCGCGACCTCCGTGGTGGAAGCACTCCCGCCGAGGTCGTCGCTGACAAAGCGTCCCTCCCGCAGCACGTCGCCGACCGCCCGCCTGAGCCTTCTCGCCTTCGCCGTGTCGCCGAGATGGTCGAGCATCGCCGCGATCGTCAAGAACATCGCCATCGGATTCGCTCGGCCGGTGCCGACAAGACGCGGTGCGCTGCCGTGGACGGGCTCGAAGTAGGCGTGTTCCGTTCCGACATTGCTGCTCGAGGCCAAGCCCAGGCCACCCATCACGCCGGCACCGACGTCGGAAAGGATGTCCCCGAACATGTTCTCTGCCACCAGAACATCGAAACGCGAGGGTCTGGTCACGATCCACATCGCCGCCGCGTCGACATTGATGATCTCGCTCTCGACAGCGGGGAAATCGGCTGCAACGGATTCGAGGACCTCCCTCACAAGGCGAGAACTCTGCCGAAGGACATTCGGCTTATCGGCCACGGAAACGAATCCCCGTCGCGATGACGCCAGTGCAAAGGCAGCGCGCAGGAGGGACTCAAGCCCACTCCTGGTCTGCAGCCGCACCGTCGCGGATGTCCCCGACGGTCCGGACAAGGCCGCGTTGGGATGAGAGGCGACCACCGACCAGAGAGGCTCGGTCAGCGGGAACTCGTCGTAGCCGGCGTAGAGGCCCTCCGTGTTCTCGCGGACGACGACGAAATCGAAGGCTCCCCCGCGGAGGTCGAGAATCGGCCTGACGTTCACCGTCAAGCCGAGCTGCTGGCGAAGCTGGACGACCGGAGAGACATACACGCAGGACGCGGGATCGAGTCCCGGCGACAACTCCGCCGCTGCTTCCCTCGCCGGTTTGCTGGTCACCGCACCGAGCAGAGTCGCGTCGGAGGCCCGGACCAGCTCCCACGTCCTCGCCGGGATCGGATCGCCCTCCTCACGCCAGCACTCCCAGCCGATCTCTCCGGCCACCAGCTCAAAAGACGGGCACAGCCGCTCGAGGACCGGCGCAGCCGCAGACATGACCTCCCGGCCGATACCGTCTCCCGGAAGGACGGCGATCGTCGTCCTCGCCCCCCTCACCGCAGCTCCTTCTTCAGCATCGCGCTCACGACCCGCGCGACCCGGTCGGACTGGTCGAGGTGAGGACGCATGCCTGCGCCGCCCAGCTCGACGATGGTTGGAGCATCGCAGCGGCAGACATCGTCTCTGCCTGCCAGACGCGACTTGCTTCCCACCACCGTGATGTGCCGCCCTTCGCTCTGCGAGCGCCCGCACCGGTAGTCCGTCAGCGCCTGCAGTCCGGCGAGGAGACGCCGCCTCATCGCAGGCTCGGGTCGACGCTCCTCCTCCCCTTGCGCTGCGGGGACGCCGCCCGCGAATCGCTCAAGAAGGCCCGCGGCCTCAGCGACCCCCTCGCCCGCGGCGACGGTGATCACAGCCGCGAAGCGCGAGCGGAGGCGCTCCGTCGCGCCGCTCGGCGCCGACACCGTGAAGGTGACGACACCCTTGTCCAGGTGAGAACGGAGCTCGTGCGCCACCACACCGCCCAGGGCGTTGCCGAGAAGGAGCGAGGCGTCGGCGAGCTGGGGACACTCCGCCCGCCAATAGTCGGCGACCTCCCCGATCGTCGTCGCGCCGTCCTCGAATGCTGCGCAGGTGTCGAGCGAAACAACGTCGAAGCCCACCTGCTCGAGCTGAACGCCGATCGCGCCCGGGAAAGTGTGGCAGTCGTGCTGGACGTGCAGCGGCTGGAAAGAGACCGCCAGCTCCCTCATGAGAGTGCACCGGCGAGAAGACCCGCGGCCCGCACTTGCGCATGGCGATCCAGGATCTCAGCCAGCCGGGGACTGTGCTCGATCGAGAGATCGAAGTAGCCGAGCAGCATGTCGGTCAGATCGAGACGAGGAGCCGCCTCGGCGACGTTCTCGCCGAGCCTCGTCGATAGTTCGAGCAACGAGCCCAGGTCGAACCGGCCCGATCCCAGCCGGCGCTGCGAGAGGTACGCCAGCCATTGCTCCGCAACGAGATTCCCCGCCCCTTTCCCCATACCCAGGACAGCCGAGTCCACCCACGTCGCCCCCGCGTCGACCGCGCGGATGGTATTGACCAGCGCCAGGCCGAGGTGATTGTGCGCGTGGAGTCCTATAGCGAGTCCCTGGCCGGAGAGGGATGACTCGACCAGCGCATCGACTTCATCGGGCAGCAGACTGCCGTTCGAATCCGCGAGATAGAGAGCAGTGACGCCGAGGTCGCTGACCGCGTGGACGATCCGCCGCAACCGCTTAGGTGGGACGGTACTGACCCTTGTGACATTCACACAGACGACATAGCCGATCTCGACAGCACGCTGAGCGCAGTCGAGACTACGACGGGGATCGGAGGACGAGAAGCAGATGCGGACGAGCCGCGCGCCGGCGTTCCACATCTCGTCGAGATCATGAGCGCCGAGATTTTCCGGGTGCACCATGATTCCGATGTTCTCCGGGCCGATCTCGCGGGCCATTGCCGCGATGTAGTCGTCGCCGCAACTCTCGGTCAGGCCATCGGTGCGTTCCGGCCGTGACGACCCGTTTCTGTAGCCGATCTCGACCCAGTCGAATCCACTGGCGACACTGGAACGAGCATGCGCCAGCGCATAGTCGAGAGAGAAATTGAAGGAGTTGCGGTAGCCCCCATCGCGGAGGGTGACATCAATATTCGTGATCACAGCGTGAGTTCCTTTGGGTCTGTGGACGTTCTAGCGGGCGACCGCAGCGTTACCGGAGGCGGAGCGATCCGCCCGGCTGCGCGGACGCAAGAGCACGAGCGCCGCCGCGCAGAGCACGATGATCGCCGAGGCGAAGAGGACGAAGGCCGCCCCGTCACCGATTGCGGCGGCGAGGAAGCCGACGCCGAGAGCAGGCGCAGACAAAGCGACGTACGCCAGGACGAAGTACGCCGCGAGTACCGCGCCGAGCTGCGGTGCCGGAGCCGCGAGCGTGACGATGCGCGTCCCCGTCAGGAAGGACAGCCCGAAACCGGCCCCGCTCAGCACTGCTCCTGCAACGGCGAGCGGTGCGCTGGCGAGAACAGCGCCCGCCGCGGTCGTGGCGGTCCCTACCCCGAGCGCGAGCATCGCGTATGTCGCCGCGCGTCGGGGCGGGACCGAGGCGGCCATCAGCGTCCAGAGGACCTGGACCGCGCCGCCCACTCCCTGAACGGCGAGGACCACAATGCCGGCGACGACGTGGCCGTGCACGCCCAGCAGGGAACGCGCGAGCGAGCCGCCGAGCGCGAGGTACAACCCTCCGACCGACCAGGCGGCGGTGACGCAGAAGGACGCCACCAGGAAGTCCCGGCGCATCCCCCGCGGGACCGAGGGGCGCTGCAGCGCGAAGAGTCGAGCCCCCGGTGCGCGATCAGTTCGTGGTGAGAGCAGCGCGACCCCGAGCGCCGTCAGCAGGCTCGCGCCGGCGAGCACCTCGAAGGGAAGAGCGAGAGGCGCGCCCCAGTCGAGGACCGCGCCACTCCCCACCGCTCCCGCCGCGATGCCGAGAGTGCTGACAATGCTGTTCGTTCCGGCCGCCGCGCGCTGATCTGAGCGGGGATGGGTCTCGGACAGCGCTGCGCCGGCGGCGCCGGTCGAAATGCCTGTCGCGACTCCCTGGATCAGCCGGGCGAGGATGAGTACGGGAAGATTCGGAGCCAGCGCAAGACCCACCATCGACAGGGCGAGAGTGAGCATCCCCGCCACGAGTACCGGCTTGGTGCCGATCCGATCCGAGATCCCGCCCGCGGTCAGAAGAGCGGCTATGACCCCCAGGGCGTATACCGCGTAAGCGACAGTGACTGCGGAAGTGGGAAGTGACCACTGCCCCTGAAAGTCTGCGTAGGCGGGTGAGGGGGCACCACTCGCGGCGAGGGTGATGCCGAGCGCGGCTGCGACGACCACATAGGGTGCTTGACGCGTGCGCTGCTTCAGCTCGTGGCCGGTCGTCATGGCTCCTCTTTCCTGTCAGGAATTCTGTTCACCTACCAATCAGAGGTGAGGACCGCACAGTATCCTCACGACGGCCTGCGAATCGAAGAGCGAATCGCTGTGGTGAGGAAGGGCTTCGCCTGGGTCGGCGCAGCCTCGAGGGAGGAAGACACCGATGACGGCACGACTCGAAGACATCTCCGTGCGACATTTGCAGTACGCCTTGGCCGTGGAGGCGGCCGGGTCGATCACCGGTGCCGCCGAGACGCTGCGCATCGCGCAGCCGAGCGTGAGCCAGCAGATCCGGAAGCTGGAGGCACGCCTGGGGACGCCCCTTTTTGAACGGACGAGAACCGGCTTGACCGTGACTCCCGGGGCACGGGACTTCCTCCGCACCGCCTCACTCCTTCTCGGGGGGCTTCACGAAGCGGCCGCACGGTTGAACGACGTGGCCAGTCCGTGGAGGGTGGGGATCAGCCCGGGACTCTGCCGCGATGTCGTCGCAGAGGTGGAGGCGGCCCTGCACAGCGTGCAGCCCGACGCGCGGATGCAGTGCAGCGCCGATTCCTCCAGTGCGATGATTCGTGCTCTCGAACGGGGGACGCTCGACGTGGCCGTCGTCCGCTCTCCGGTCGGCGAACCCTTCCTTGTGTACGCGCCTCTCGCCAGCAACGAGCTGGGTGTCGTCGTCGGACCGCAGCACCCCCTTGCGAACGAGGCCGGCATCACCTGGGATCATGTGCGGGAGTTCGCTCTGCTCTGGTTCGACGACGAGAATGCGCCGAACTACGCCGCCGAGATCCTCGCTCACCTCGCTCGAAACGGCTGGTCCCCTACACTTGAGCGCGGACCGGCCCGCCATGCTCTGTTCCAGCACCGACTGATGACCGACCACGTCCTCGTGGCTCTGCGGCCCGCGGGTACGAGAGGGTCAGCGGCCCCGCTGTGCTGGATACCGTTCGTCGAGGACCCGCCCCTCGAGCACCTGGTCCTCGTCGCGATGCGCGGCACCCGTGCGGGCGCGCTCGTCGCGAGGCTCGGAGCCGCACCCAGGCAATGACCTTCCCCGGCGTGACGAACGCCTCTTGGACGGCGCCCGCCCGCCCGCCTACGGTGACTCGTGGACCTCGTCACCGATTGGAAGGACACGACAATGCCCCTCATTTCCATCTCCCAGACCCCGGGGACCGATCCGCAGAAGAAGGCGGCCCTCCTCCGCGCAGTCACCGACGCTTATGTCGCCGCGACCGGAGCGAAGCCGGCGAGCGTCTGGGCGACAGTGACCGAGGTCCCCCTCGACAACTGGACCGTCGGAGGCGAGACCCTCGCTGACAGGGCCGCGAAGGCCTGACGGAACACAGCGAGCAAGGGGGAGCCGACCAGCCGGTCGGCTCCCCCTTGCTCGCGCCTACGCCGTCTTCGGCCGCGCGAACTCGTCGTACGGCAGCGTGATCGGGCGGGTCCGCGGTGGCATCCGCACCACCGCCTCGAGCGCCGGACCCAGTGCCTCCCGCCAGGCGTGGTAGCCGTCGTCGTTGAGGTGCAGACCGTCCGGCGAGTACTGCTCGAGCAGCCCGCCGTCCTCGCCCGCGAACACCGGCCAGAGATCGAGGTAGCCCGCGTGCGCGGTGGGCGCGAATTGCCAGAGGTGGCGGTTGATCTCGCGGATCTGCGGGGCGAACTCGTGCCCACGCGGCAGAACCGAAATGACCAGGATGCGCACATCGGGCAGATCGCGACGGAGGGTCGCGACCACGGTCTCGATGTTGCGCACGACGTGCTCGGTGGTGCGGTGCCAGGCGAGGTCGTTGGTGCCGATCAGCAGCACCACCGTGTCCGGCTGCTGTGCGACGAACTCGGAGAGCCGCGCGACGACGTCCGCCGTCGTGGCGCCTCCGACTCCCTCGTCGATGACCGTCGACTCCGTCAGCCACTCGTCCCAGGCTCCCGCCTGGATGATGCTGTCCCCGATGAAGAGGACCTTCCCCAGCTGGAGATCGCGCCCCGCGTCCACTATAGACCGTTCGCTCATCGTGCTCCTCTCGTCGGCGTCCCGGGCGGTGTCGCCGCCGTCGGACCCCTCCATTGTCACCGCTGCACCCGGCGCCCGCCAGGGGAACGCTCGTCGCCGGAGTCCGGCAGGTCGGCCGCGGTGGCTGTGATGCGGTTGGCCATGCCGGTGAAGATGATGCCGTGGAAGGGCAGGATTGCGAACCAGTAAAGTCGGCCGGCGAGGCCCTGCGGGAAGAAGACCGCGCGCTGCGTGTAGAGCGATCCGCCGTCGCCGGAGGGCTCGGCGCGCATCTCGAGCCAGGCGCCGCCGGGCACCTTCATCTCGGCGCGCAGGCGCAGCAGCGTCGGCCGCTCGATCGCCTCGACCCGCCAGAAGTCGAGCGCGTCACCCGCGTGCAGGCGGGTGGAGTCGCGGCGCCCGCGCTGGAGCCCCACTCCCCCGACCAGCCGGTCCATCCAGCCTCGGATCACCCACGCGAGCGGGAAGGAGTACCAGCCGTTGGTGCCGCCGATGCCCTCGATCACCCGCCAGAGCTTGGCCGGATCGGCGTGGGTGCGGCGCTCCTTGAGGTCGACGTAGACCGTGTGGCCGGCCCACTCCGGATCGCTCGGCAGCGGATCGCTGGGGGCGCCGACGACCTCCGCGTTCTGCCAGCTCGTCTCGATCTCGCCCGCCTGCATCTTGCCCAGCGCGAGCCGGACTGCTCGGCGGTACGAGGTCAGTCCGCCCTCCGGGTCGGGGATGAGCGAGCGGATGTCCTGCTCGTGCACCACGCAGTCGTACTGCAACGAGGCGATGATCGGCACCGCGAGTGAGCGCGGGATCGGCGTGACTAGGTTGACCCACTGCGAGGCCAGCCACGGCGTGAACACCGGCAGCGACGCGATCGGCCGCTGCGGCAAGCCGGCCTCCACGGCGTAGCCGTTCATCATCTGGCCGTAACGCAGCACGTCCGGCCCGCCGATGTCGAAGGTCCGGTTCAGCGTGGCGTCGTCGAGCGAGGCGGAGCCGACGAGGTAGTGCAGCACGTCGCGCACCGCGATCGGCTGGATGAAGTTGCGCACCCACTGCGGCGCGGGCATGTAGGGCAGCACGTCGGTGAGGTGGCGGACCATCTCGAACGAGGTCGACCCGGAGCCGATGATGACACCGGCCTGGAGCGCGATCGTCGGCACGCCCGACTCCATCAGAATCCGGCCCACCTCCGCCCGCGAGCGCAGGTGCTTCGAGAGCTCCTGGCCCTCGGGGTGCAGGCCGCCGAGGTAGACGATGCGGCCGACGCCGCCCGCTTTCGCCGCCGTGGCGACGTTGTGAGCGGCACGGCTCTCGACCTCCTCGAAGTGGGCGTGGTCGTTGCCGGAACCCATCGAGTGGACGAGGTAGTAAAGGACGTCTACGCCCGCGACGGCCGCAGAGAGCGACTCCGGATCGCCGAGATCGCCCTGGGCGACCTCGACCTCGCCCGCCCACGGCACGTCGGAGAGCTTGTGCGGATCACGCACGAGAACGCGCACCCGGAAACCCGCCTCGAGAAGTCGGGGTGTCAGCCGACCGCCGATGTAGCCGGTGGCGCCGGTGACGAGCGCGAGGGGGCGCGCCGAATCGGAGGAGGTATCGCTCATGCGGCCACGCTACGCCGATGGCACCGCGTCCTCTCCCGCTGGTGCGGGCCCGCGGCCCCTGCTAGGTGCCCGGCGGCCTCAGGGGATGCCGAGCACCTCGCGCACGCGCAGAACGTCCTGGTTCATCTGGCGGATGAGCGGCTCGACGCCCTCGTAGGCGACCTGCCCGCGGATCCGCCGCACGAACGCGACATCGACGACACGGTCGTAGAGGTCCAGAGTCTCCACGGTCTGATCGAGCACGTACGCCTCGACCTGCTTCGGCGGCACCCCGACGAAGGTGGGGTTGCTGCCGACCGAGATCGCGGCCGGACGCGTGACGCCGTCGGTGCTGAGCCGCCCCGCGTAGACGCCGTCGGCCGGGATCAGGCCCTGCGACTGCGGCGAGAGGTTGGCGGTCGGGAAGCCCAGCTCGCGCCCGCGCTTCGCGCCGTGCACGACCACTCCGCGGACCACGGGCTCGTGCCCGAGCAGGCGGCTCGCGTGCTCCACGTCGCCCTCCGCCAGCAGCTCGCGAATCCAGGTGGAGGAGACGCGGCGGCCGTCCTCGGGCCGCACGTCGTCGATCAACTCCACCTCGAAGCCGTATCGCCGCCCGAGCACGCGGAGCAGACCCACGTCACCCGCTCCGCGCGCTCCGAAGCGGAAATCGGAGCCGACCAGCACCACGCGAGCCCCGAGAGCGTCGACCAGCACCTGCCGCACGAACTCTTCCGGCGAGAGCGCGCGGAACTCCTCGTCGAAGGTGAGCAGCAGCGTCGCATCAACGCCGGTCCCCGCGAGCAACTCCAGCTTCTGCTCGTTGCCGACCAGGACCGGTGGACACTTCTCCGGCGCGATCACGCTGAGCGGATTGCGGTCGAAAGTGACGACCACGGCGGCCAGGGCCCGCTCGCGCGCCCGCTCGTGCAGCGTGCCGATCACGGCCCGGTGCCCCGAGTGGACGCCGTCGAACTTGCCGATGGTCACGGCGGAGGGGCCGATCCCCGCCAGATCGCCCGGGCGAGTCTCAACGCGCATCACACCCCCGCCCTCAACGAGCGCCGCCCCTGCACGCGGAGCCACCAGAGGCCAAGCACGGGCAGGACGAGCGGGATGAGCAAGTACCCCGCGCCGAACGCCGCCCACACCGTGGACTGCCGCCCGAACGGATCGGCGCTGGTGAGCCCAAGCAGCTGCGGTGCGAGCAGGCTGAACGCTCCGACCACGAGTACGCCCACCAGCTCGAAGGTGATAGTGACCCAGGCGACCCGCTGCCAGGCGCGGCCGGGGACGATCAGTGCGACGGTCGCCACGATGTACACCACGGCCGAGAGCGCCGAGAGCGAGAACGCCAGCGGCGCTTCGCTGAAACGGTCGATGATCTGGAAGACGGAGCGACCCGTCGCGGCGAGCGCCAGGATCCCGTAGACCACGACGAGCAGGCTGCCAATCCCGCGCGAACGGGCGGAGCGGGTCGAGTCGCCTCTTCCGGGGACCGAGGGATTTGGAGGGTCGTGGGCGGCCCGTCCGGACGCATCGCTGGCTGGTTTCGACATCGCAGGTCCATGCTAGGCGCTCGCCGGGCCGGGCCCGGCGGTACGTCGGCTCAGGCGCTCTGGAAGAACCAGATCTGGTGCATCCGGTAGACCATCACCGCGATCGAGAGGCAGGCGACGCCCAGGATCACGGTGCTCCAGCGGCTCCGCTCGATCAGCGCCCAGAAGCCCGCCGCGAGCGGCAGGAGCAGCGCCGAGATCAGGTAGATGTAGTACTCGGGCAGGCTCCCCGACGGGCGGTTCCCGACCAGCGGCGAGACGATCGCTACCGCCAGCTGCACGATCAGCAGCAGCTCGACGATCGCCGTCGCTCCCACCGAGACGTCGGAGGGTCGGCGGGCGAGCAGCCCGAGCACGAGGCAGAGCAGGCCCGCCACGACGGCGATCCCTACCTGAAGGATCGTGAACCACTCGATCACGACGCGACCGTCCGCAGGTCCTCGGTCGGGAAATTGACGACACTCTTGAGCTGAGTGCCGTGGCGCTCAGCGAGGCCGATCAGCCGCTCCCCCGGGCCGACGGCGGCGAAGAGCCCCTTCGCGCCCGCGACTGCCTCCGGGGCCGGGATGCGCTTACCGTTGGCGAGGTCGCCCGCCTCCTGCGCATCGAGGCGGAGCAGCGGGAACAGCTCGCCCGCGACCTGCGTCGGCGACAGGAGTGCGGCGGGGACGTCGAGTTCGTCGATCTCGCCGGCCTGCGCCACCGAGAACGGACCGACGACGGTGCGACGGAGGCTCCTCAGATGGCCACCGACTGCGAGCGCCGCGCCCAGGTCCCGCGCCAGCGCACGGATGTAGGTGCCGGAGGAGCAGGTGACGCGCACGTCCAGGTCGAGGCGTGCCTCCCCGTCCCGCGTCGCAACCCTGCGGCTCCCCAGCAGGTCGAAGGTCGAGACGGTCACCGGGCGGGAGGCGAGAATGACCTCCTCGCCGTCGCGGGCGCGGGCGTAGGCGCGCCGGCCGTCCACCTTGATCGCGCTGACCGTACTCGGGACCTGCTCGATCGCTCCGGTGAGGGCCGCGACGCCGTCGGCCACCGCCTCCGGGGTGAGAGCTGCGACGAGGTCGGAGTCGGCCGAGGTGAGGAGCTCGCCCTCGCGGTCATCCGTGCTGGTCGAGGCGCCGAGCCGGATGGTCGCCTCGTACTGCTTGTCGAGGCCGACCAGGTAGGTGAGCAGCCGCGTCGAGGGGCCGAGCCCAAGGATCATCAGCCCGGTGGCCATCGGATCGAGGGTGCCCGCGTGGCCGACCTTCCGGGTCCCCGCGCGCCGTCGGGTCCGCGAGACGAGGTCATGGCTGGTGATGCCACCGGGCTTGTCCAGCAGGAGGATGCCGTTCGGAGCCGGGGCGGGGGTCTCGAGCACGGATGTGAGGATACACGGACGGATCGGGAGTCCTCTCTGGGGGTGGCGTCGGAGCCCGCTCCTGCCCGCCCTAGGCTGTCCGGATGAGGATCGCAGTACTCGGAGCAGGAGCCGTCGGCGGCACCGTCGCCGCCCTTCTCGACAGGGCGGGGCACGATGTCGAGGTCACCGCTCGCGGTGACCACCTCACCGCGATCCGTCGCTCAGGACTTCGTCTGGACGGGGCCTGGGGGGAGCACACCGCGTGGGTCCGCTGCGGGGAGACCCTCGACCTGGTCCCGGATCTCGCCCTCGTCTGCACCAAGGCGCAGGACGCCGAGGACGCGCTGCGCAGCAATCGGCGCACTGTCGACGGCACTCTGGTCGTCATCGTGCAGAACGGGCTCGACGGCCTCACCGCCGCCGCCCGCCAGGTGCGCGACGCTCGCCTCGTCGGCGCACTCGCTCTTTTCGCCGCGAGCCGTCTCGAGCCCGGTCGCGTCACCGTCACGGCCGCCGCGTCAACCACGCTCGGCGTCCCCGGGCGCCCGGCCGACGACGATGTGCGCCGCGCCGCCGCCGTTCTCGGCGAGGCCGTCCCCACCGCAGTCACTGACGACTTCCTCGGCGCGCAGTGGACGAAGCTGCTGATCAACGAGGTGAACGCGCTCCCGGCGATCACCGGGCTTTCGGTGCAGGAGACGGTCGCCGACCAGGGCCTGCGCCGAGTCCTCGCCCGGGCGTTGCGCGAGGCCGCCCGCACCGGGATCGCCGCCGGCGTCCGCTTCGGCTCGCTCCAGGGCCTCTCGAACACCTCGGTCCGCGCACTCGCCGCCGCCCCGCTGCCCGTGGTCGAGCTGCTTCCCCGCCGGATGGCCGCTGGAATGGGTGAGGTGCCGAACCCCGGATCGACGCTGCAGAGCATCCGGCGCGGGGTACCGAGCGAGATCGACCACCTGGCCGGAGCCGTGGTGCGCACCGCTCATCGCGGGGGACGCGAGGCCCCGGTCAATCAGCTGCTGGTCGACCTGGTGCACGACGTCGAGCGGGCGGGCACCTTCCTGCCCCCCGCCGACGTCGTTCGCCGGGCCGCTGCGGTCTGAAACCCCGGTCCGGCACTCCGGTCCGGCCTTCTCAGCATTCGCTGTGCAGGCGGCGCGTTCAGCAGGAGTCGGCGAAGATGCGGCGGGGCCGCTCCGGATCGCGGATGTCGACGAGGATGCCGGCCAGCCGGCGCGGATCAGTCGTGGCCCGATAGGCCGCATCGACCGGCGGCTCCTGGGTGTCGAGCCGGATGCTGGTGCTCCACGCGCCGCGCAGCTCCGGCCGGAGCGCGAACTCGCCGTCCACGAGCAGCACCGCGTCACGGCCGGCGGTCCGCCAGCGCGCCTGCCTCGCCTGGTCCCGCAGTGAGTCGAAGCCCGCGAGCACGAATCCCGTGCTTCCGCCGAGCGTGAACGGATCCAGGAGCACCCGCCGCAGGAGTTCGTAGTCGTAGCCGCCCGCGTAGGAGCGCTGCTCCGCGGGCACGTCGGGATCGTCCCGCTCGGCCCGGGGACGGCGGAAGTCCGCGAGGTGTGCGATGATCGCGTCCCGACCGGCCCGGCGCAGCGCCTCCGCCAGCTCGAGGGCGAACGCCCCGCTCACCTCCGGGTCGTCGCCGTCGATCCCCACCCTGACCCGTCCGCGCGCGTAGTTGTGCAGCACCTCCGCCGCGAGAGCGTCGAGCACATCGGCCTTCTGCGGAGCCCACCTGGTCATCCGCTCACGATACGCGCCAGCGCCTAGTGTGGGCTGATGCCCTCTGCCGCTCTCGCCGACGCGATCCTCGTGTGGTACCGCGCGAATGCGCGCGACCTGCCGTGGCGCCGCGAGGGGTTTCCGGCCTGGGGCACGCTGGTCAGCGAGGTCATGCTGCAGCAGACCCCGGTCGTTCGCGTCCTGCCCCGCCTGGCTGCGTGGCTGGAGCGCTGGCCCACCCCCTCCGCTCTCGCTGCTGTCCCGCCGGGCGAAGCCGTGCGCGCCTGGCAGTCCCTCGGCTACCCGCGCCGGGCGCTCCGCCTGCACGCCTGCGCCGTGGCGATCGCCGAGGAGCACGGCGATGTGGTCCCCGACGACGTCGACACCCTCCTCGCGTTGCCCGGCATCGGCGACTACACCGCACGCGCCGTCGCCGTGTTCGCCTACGGCCGGCGCCATCCGGTGGTCGACACCAACATCCGGCGGGTGATCGCACGCGCCATCGGGGGCGCCGCCGAGCCCGGCCCTCCGCGCACGAAGGCCGACCTCGACGCGATGGCTGCGCTGCTGCCCGACTCGCTGCCCGACGCTGCGGCCTTCAACGCCGGAGCGATGGAGTTGGGTGCGATCGTCTGCACCGCCCGAGCCCCGCGCTGCGGCGAGTGCCCGATCCGCGACCTCTGCCGCTGGCGGGCCGAGGGCTACCCGGAGCACACCGGAGCGGTGAAGACGAAGCAGAAGCGGTTCGAGGGCTCCGACCGTCAGGTCCGCGGGCTCATTCTCGCCGAGCTACGCGCCGCACACGGCCCGGTCACGGCGGCCGAGGTGGAGTCGCTCTGGCTCGATGCCGAGCAGCGCGGTCGGGCTCTCGCCGGGCTGGTGGCCGATGGCCTAGCAACCGGGGACGCCGAGGACGGCTACCTCCTTCCCGGCTCCTGAGGCTGGTCGATCCTCCGGCGTCGGAGGAGGCGGGTAGGGTCAGCGCCGTGACCGGTCGCCGCCTCCACATCGAGCGCACCGCCCGGGGCATCGTGCTCCGCTATGCCATCGCAGACGTGCCCGCGGTCATCCATCTGGGAGCCCGTGAGGCCGAGCGCGGCGGAGCGAGCCTCACGCTTCCCGACGAGGAGATCGTTGCCATCGACGGCCGGTACCACGTCGAGCGCCGCGCCCCGCTCGCCGTCGAGAGCTGAAACGCGCAGGTGTCGCTGCTGACCGGAATGGCCGCGGCAGAGATGATGCTCGACGCCGGAATCGGCATCCTCCGCACGATGCCCGACGCCGACCCGGACACCGTCGCCGCTTTCCGCTCCCGTGCCGCAGCCCTCGGCATCCCCTGGCTCGAGGACGAACCCTACGGCGCCTACCTGCGCCGGCTCGATACGGACGATCCCGCTCAGCTCGCGATCATGTACGCCGCGGCGACTCTGTTCCGCGGCGCCGGTTACACCGCCTTCGACGGCGCCCCGCCCGAGCATCCCGAGCAGGCCGCCCTCGCCGTCTGCCTCGCGGTCTCCGGAGGAGGAACGGTACCGCTCTGGCTGCGCGAAGCGCTCCCCCTCCTTCCGCTACTGCTCGCCGCGACCAACCGGAAGGCCGCGGCCGCCTCCCATCCCGGCCCCGCTCACGCCGGGAGCCCGTGTCGTCGTCGTCCTGGAATCGGTCGACGTCGCCACAGGCTCCGCAGTGTTCAGTCTCGGCACCTAGTCCTCAGCGCTGAGCCGTCGGCGCCTACTCCTCGGCGTCGTCCTCGCGCGGCTTCACGTAGGGGTCGGCCTCGCCCGCGTAGTCCGCCTGAGCGGCGAGCGACTGCACCTGCGAGTCCTGGCTGCGCGCGGCAGCAAGGAGATCCTCGATGTGCTTCGCATTCGCGGGGAGCGCGTCGAGGATGAACTCGAGCGACGGGGTGAGCCGCGCGGTGATGTTCTTCCCCACCTCGGTGCGCAGCATGCCAGTGGCGGCCTTGAGGGCGGCGGCCGAATCGGCACGCTCCTCGTCGGTGCCGTAGACCGTATAAAACACGGAAGCATGCTGCAGGTCGCCGGTCACCTGGACATCGGTGATGGTGACGAAGCCGAGGCGCGGGTCGCGGAGACCGCGCTCGAGCCGCTTCGCAATGATCACCTGGATACGTTCGGCGAGCTTCCTCGCCCGGGCCGGATCTGCCATGACTGGTCCTCACATCTCTCTCGGCGAACCGTTCAGCTCGCCATTCAACCACTCCCCGCCCCTCCGGCTGTTCCCCTCCGGGGGCCTTGCGTCCTCCGTCCTGTTCCCGCGCCTGCGACGGAGAGGCGGCCGCCTCGGTCCGAACCTGCGGAAGCGCCCGTTCGAGGGTCCGCGCCTCCGAGACGAGGGCGGTTCCCCGATTCCTCCCACAGGGAGGGAGAGGACGAGAATCCCCTCCCGCTCCCAATGAGCACCAAGGGAAAAACGCCGGAAGGCCCGGGCGGACCCGGGCCTTCCAGTGGAACGGATCAGCCTCGCGGCTTCTCCTTCATCTCGATCGTCTCAATCTCGTCGCCGATCTGGATGTCGTTGTACTTACCGAGACCGATACCGGCCTCGTAGTCCGTACGGACCTCCGTGACGTCATCCTTGAAACGGCGCAGCGACTCGATGGCGAGGTTGTCCCCGACCACGACGCCGTCACGGATGACCCGCGCCTTCGAGTTGCGGGTGATCGTGCCGGAGCGAACGATGACACCCGCGATGTTGCCGAACTTGGAGGAACGGAACACCTCGCGGATCTCGGCGACACCGGACTGGACCTCCTCGAACTCGGGCTTGAGCATGCCCGTGAGCGAGTTCTCGACCTCTTCGATCGCGTTGTAGATGACCGAGTAGAAGCGGATGTCCACTCCTTCTCGGGCAGCACGCTCGCGAGCCTTCGGGTCGGGGCGGACGTTGAAGCCCACGATGATCGCGTTGTCGATCGTCGCGAGGTTGACGTCCGACTCCGTGATCGCACCGACACCGCGGTGGATGATGCGCAGCTGCACCGAGTCATCGACCTCGATCTTGACGAGCGACTCCTCCAGCGCCTCGACGGCACCGGACACGTCGCCCTTGATGATGAGGTTGAGCGACTCGACCTTGCCCTCTTCGAGAGCACGGGTGAAGTCCTCGAGCGAAATGCGCTTGCGGGCCTTGGCCAGCAGGGCGTTGCGCTGAGCGGCCTCACGCTTCTCGGCGATCTGGCGGGCGGTGCGGTCCTCCTCGGTGACGAGGAAGGTGTCGCCGGCGCGGGGCACGGACGAGAGTCCCTGCACCTGAACCGGACGCGACGGCACGGCCTCAAGGACGGCGTTGCCGTTCTCGTCCGCCATCGCACGGACACGGCCGTACGCCGTTCCGGCAACGATCGCGTCGCCGACGCGCAGAGTTCCCGACTGGATGAGGACGGTCGCGACCGCACCGCGTCCCTTGTCGAGCTTCGCCTCGATCGCGACTCCGCGTGCCTCCTTGTCGGGGTTGGCGCGCAGGTCGAGACCGGCGTCCGCGGTGAGCAGCACGGCGTCCAAGAGGTCCTGGATGCCGGTGCCCGCACGAGCCGACACATCGACGAACATGACGTCTCCGCCGTACTCCTCCGCGACGAGTCCGAACTCGGTGAGCTGCTGACGCACCTTGGCCGGGTTGGCGTCGGGCTTGTCCACCTTGTTCACCGCGACCACGATCGGCACGTTGGCTGCCTGGGCGTGGTTCAGTGCCTCGATGGTCTGCGGCATGATGCCGTCGTCCGCCGCGACCACGAGGATCGCGATGTCGGTGACCTGGGCACCGCGGGCTCGCATGGCGGTGAACGCCTCGTGACCCGGGGTGTCGATGAAGGTGATCGGACGCTCGATGCCCTCGTGCTCCGCGACGACCTGGTACGCACCGATGTGCTGCGTGATGCCGCCCGCCTCGCCTGCGACGACGTTGGCGTTGCGGATCGCGTCGAGCAGGCGCGTCTTTCCGTGGTCGACGTGACCCATGACGGTGACGACGGGGGGACGGATCTCGAGGTCCTCGTCCGTCTCGTCGTTCAGCTCCTGCTCGAGGTCGAGACCGAAGCCCTCGAGGAGCTCCTTGTCCTCGTCCTCGGGCGAGACGACCTGGATCGTGAAGCCGAGCTCGGAGCCGAGCACCTCGAAGGTGGCCTGGTCGAGCGACTCGGTCGCCGTCGCCATCTCGCCGAGGGCGAAGAGGACGGTGACCAGGTTGCCGGGAGGTACCGGCACGCCGGTCATGGCCTCGATCTTGTCGGCGAAGTCCGAGATCGACGCGCCGCGACGCAGACGGATGACCGTCTTGCCGTCGCCGCGGGGGACGCTGACGCCGCCGAGCGACGGAGCCTCCCTGAGCTCAAACTCCTGACGCTTCGTGCGCTTGGACTTGCGGGCCTTGCTCTTGCCGCCACCGCGGCCGAAGGCGCCCGCGGTTCCACCGCCGGGGCCGCGACCGCGACCGCCACCACCCGGGCGCGGGGCGAAGCCGCCACCGGCGCCGGGAGCACCGCCGGGGCGCTGGAATCCGCCACCGCCGGGACGACCGGCACCGCCGGGACGTCCCGCTCCGCCGCCGGGTCCGCCGGGACGCTGGCCGAAGCCTGCGGGGCGCTGGCCCATGCCGGGTCCGCCGGGTCGGGGCGTGCCGGGACGCGGAGCTGCAGGTCGGGGGATGTTGCCCGGGGTCGGGCGCGATCCCATGCCCTGCGAGCTGGCGAAGGGGTTGTTGCCGGGGCGCGGGGCAGCCGGACGCTGTCCCATGCCCTGGTTGCTGGCGAACGGATTGTTGCCCGGACGCGGGGTGCCGCCGGGGCGGTTGGAGCCACCCGAGGTGCCACCGGGACGCGGGGCGTTCGTGGCGGGAGCCGGACGCGGAGTCACAGGCTTGGGTCCGCCGGGGCTGGACGCCGACTTGTCGGTCGGGGTCGTGGGGGCCTCGGTCGGAGCCGGAGCAGCGACCTCGGCCGGAGCGTCCTTAGCGGCCTGGGCGCGCTGAGCGGCCGCAGCCTCCTGGGCGGCCTGAGCCTGGGCCTGGCGCTCGGCGACCGACATGGGCGGAGCCGGCGCTGGAGCGGGCGGCTTGACCGGGCCGGGCGTTGGCGCGGAGGGGCGTGCGCCGGAGGGGCGGGGAGCCCCGGGCCGGGCGCTGGCGGTGGGAGCCGCCGGGCTCGACGGCGCAGCCGCAGCGGATCCGCCCTGGCCCTCGAGGGCCTGACGGAGCTTGCGGGCGACCGGGGGTTCGATGCTCGAGGACGGTCCCTTGACGAACTCGCCGAGCTCTTTCAACTTCGCAAGTGCGACCTTGCTATCGACACCGAGTTCGGATGCGATCTCGTGTACGCGTGGTTTTGCCACTTCTCTCCTGTCTTGGGCCTGCACCCAAGACGGGGGCAGGCGTCACAAACGGACGGGTCTCATTTCGAGCCGCTCATTAGTCTTCGCTCATGATCAGTTCACGGGCCGTTCTGCCTGTTCTCTCTGGTGTGATCGTGCGCTGCTCCGGGCCCTCCGGATGAGGGACCGAGCCGGTCGGATCGTGTGAGGTACTGCTCCAGCTCGCTCACGTCCACGCTCTCGCGTGTCCGGAACGCCCTGCCGAACGCACGGCGCTTGACCGCGAGTTCGTAGCAGTCGACCGCGTCATGGAGCCACGCTCCCCGTCCGGGACGAACGGCATACGGGTCTACCGCGAGGACATTCGAGTGGAGGACAAGCCTCAGAAGAGAGGCCCGGGGGGCGCGCAAACGGCAGCCGACGCACGTTCTGACGGGTTCCACCCTACTCCCTCCCCTCCGAGACCGCTCCCCCCTCGCGCCGATGCGCGGGGATCACTCCCCGTCCATCACCGAATCGGGCTGGATGTCGATCTTCGCGCCGGTCAGCTTGGCAGCGAGCCGGGCGTTCTGGCCCTCCTTGCCGATCGCGAGCGAGAGCTGGTAATCGGGCACGAGCGCCCGGACGGCCTTGATGCTCTGGTCGATCACGAACGCGCTGGTCACCTTGGCCGGCGACAGCGCGCTGGCGACGAAGGTCGGCAGGTCGGAGGAGTAATCCACGATGTCGATTTTCTCGTTGTTGAGTTCGGCGGTCACCGCGCGCACCCGCTGGCCGAGTTCGCCGATGCAGGCGCCCTTGGCGTTCACACCGGGCTCGGTCGCGCGGACAGCGATCTTGGTCCGGTGGCCGGCCTCGCGGGCGAGCGAGACGATTTCGACCACGCCGGACGCGATCTCGGGGACCTCGAGCGCGAACAGCTTGCGCACGAGCGACGGGTGGGTGCGGGACACATGGACCGAGGGGCCCTTGGGTCCGCGGCCGACGCTGGTGACGTAGACGCGGATCCGGCGCCCGTGGCTGTAGTCCTCGCCGGGCACCTGCTCCTCCGGCGAGAGGATCGCCTCGATCGAGCCGAGGTCGACGTGGATCATCCGCGGGTTCGGGCCCTGCTGAATGACTCCGGCGACGATGTCGCCCTCGCGCCCCTTGAACTCGCCGAGCACATGCTCGTCGGCGATGTCGCGCAGGCGCTGGTTAATGACCTGCTTGGCGGCAAAGGCGGCGATGCGGCCAAAGTCGCGCGGCGAGTCCTCGGCCTCGCCCACGACGGCGCCCTCGTCGTCGTACTCGGGCACGAAGACCGAGACGTGGCCGGTCTTGCGGTCCAGGTGCACCCGGGCGTCGACGGCGGTGGCCTTGTCGGCGTCGTCGGCCTGGCCGATGTGCTTGAGGTAGGCGGTCAGGATCGCCTGCTCGATGATCTGCACGAGTTCCTCGAAGGGGATCTCGCGCTCGCGCTCCATCAGTCGCAGAACGCTCAAGTCGATGTCCACGGGCGGGCCTTTCTCTCTATTCACTTGGATTCAGCGGTGGTGACCGCGGATAGTCGCCGCCGGGCTCGCACCCGGATCAGCGATCCAGGGTACCCGACGCGGCCCGGCGTTCCACCCGGCTCCTGGAAGCAGCGGAACGGGAGAGGTGTGTCCTGACCCCTCACGTTCTCGGTGGGAGGACCTCGTCTTCTCCGCCCTGTGGATTGCAGGAGGCGGCGATGGTGGCAGCAAGTCCGACGTCGGGCCGTGTGCTGTCCAGGTTCCAGCTTCGCTTGCTCGCAGTGGCGACGCGGGCGAGGAAGTGGCAGCTGAATTGGTCGTGGAGGTTGTTGCGATCCAGTCGAGACCGATCGCCCTTCTCCAGGGCTTCTTCCCAGGCGGCCTCGTTGGCTTCGGGGCCGACCGCTAGCTGGTCGCGTCCGTAATCCGACGGATATACCTGCGCGGTCGGTCCCCACTGCCGGTCACCTGGTACCCAGGTGACGTGATCGATGAGGTCGCGACCGAACCAGGGGTCCGCGACCACGGGAAAGGCGATACCCCGTTGAGACAGATCAACGATCTGAGTGAGTGTGGTGCCAGTGATCTCGTAGTGGGTGGAGACGCTGATTCCGTTCGCGTCGCGCGCCCAGGCGGGCTTCACGCCTGCGCTCCAGACGCCGGCCGCGTCAACGATGCTGATCGTGCCGCTGTCGTTGGCGTGCAGGGTTGAGCCCGCGGGAAGATCGAGCGTGTAAGTGTAAGCAGTTGGCGCAGATCTGTTCCCTATGACTGAAATGAAGGCGACGGAGCCGTCGGTATGGGTGACCGCCACCGTGGAAGTGCTGTTGTGATTGTCGTAGACGGTGACGCCCGCCTGATGTGTGGGGCTTGCGGTGGCCGTGTCGGCGAAGGGTGCACTGATGGTGACCGGCGAGGTGCTGTCCGCTCCCAGCACGAGCAGAGGCGCGGCTCCGATCTCGCTCTTCTGTTCTGGACTGGTCGAGTGTTCTGGACTGGTCGAGTGTTCTGGACTGGTCGAGTGTGGCGTGCGCGTGGCCGTATTGGCCAGCGCTTCGGGGGATGCAGCCGCGAGGGCAGCGACTGCATCCGGAGTGAGCACGTCGTCAGCAGATGCTGCGGGTAGGCCACTACCGATCACGATGGTGGCTGTGATGCCTGTCACCGCGGTGATCCACCGGAGCTGACGTTTGCGCGAGGTCACGATGTCACACTCCAGCGGGAACAATGGTGAAGCGGAGGCCGGAGTCGAGGTCGTGCCGCCGGGCGCGAAGCAGCGATATGACTGCGCTGGCCGCCACGGTCAAAAAACCGGCGACGCTCGCGGCGAAGGCCGCGGTCATCGCGATGCTGAGAGATACGGGCACGGGTTGGCCTGCGTCGCTGAGATCGAAAGCCTGCCCCCAGATGTCAACGGCGTAGATCGCGCTGAACACCCAGACCACGGATGCGACGCCAGCCACCCAGGTCCCGGCCCACCGATGCGTGGGGCGACCGCTGAGCACAGCGGCGACGATCGCGCTCGCGATCACCGCCACGACCGCGAGTATCAGAAGAGGCACGAAGACTGCCCCGGCGAGAAGGCTCACCGCGCCCACCCCCGCGCCGACCTGGAGGGTCTTCTTCACCTGACCGTACGACGTCTCCATGTACCTACTCGCTCTCTGAACTGCCACCCAGATGCGACCGTCCCTCAGGGTTCTGGTCTACACACGCAGAGTCGACCTGGTCAATGAAGGCCCGCCGCCCACGAGGCTCAGAAAGGCCGCGATCCGCGTGAGGACGGGGCGCGAATCGCCCCTCCCAGTTCACTGAAAGCGTCATTTGCGGTCTTCAGGATCCAGAATCCAGAAGCCTGATGACCGCGAGGGCGTCGTGACCATCGTCCACGAGGCACCGGGCGGCGGCGGAGAGCTCTCTTCGAGGGTTACGCGCCCAGTCGGACGAGCGCCTCGGCGACCGGGAGCTGCTCGCGCTCGCCGGACCGGCGGTCCCAGAGCTCGACGATCCCGTCGGCTGCGCCCCGCCCGGCGATGACGATCACGGGCACACCGATCAGCTCGGCGTCGCCGAACTTCACCCCCGGCGAGACCTTTGGTCGATCGTCGATCAGCACGTCGCGGCCGGCCGCCTCCAGCGAGGCGCCGACCGACTCCGCGAGCTCCCAAGCCGCCGCGTCCTTGCCGGTCGCGATCACATGCACGTCGAACGGGGCGACGTTCGCGGGCCAGAGCAGGCCGCGGTCATCGTGCGTGGCCTCGGCGATGATCGCGAGGATGCGGGTCACGCCGATCCCGTAGGAGCCCATCGTGACGGTGACGAGCTTGCCGTTCTCGTCGAGCACCTTCAGGCCCAGGACGTCGGCGTACTTCCGCCCCAGCTGGAAGACGTGGCCAATCTCCATGCCCCGGGCGGTCTCGATCGGGCCGGAGCCGTCGGGTGCCTCGTCGCCGGTGCGGACATCCGCGACCTCGACGATGCCGTCGCCCTGGAAGTCCCGGCCTGCGACCAGGTCGAGGACGTGCTGCCCGGAGACATTCGCCCCGGTGATCCAGGCGGTGCCATCGACCACGCGCGGGTCGAGCAGGTAGCGCACGCCGGTCGTGGACTCCTCGCCCAGGACCGCACCCTCCGACGACCACGGGCCGATATAGCCCTTGACCAGTCCGGGGTGTTTCGCGAAGTCCTCGGCCGTCGCGGCCTCGACCTCGGCCGGAGCGAAGGCCACCTCGGCCCGCTTGAGGTCGACGTCGCGATCGCCGGGCAGGCCGACGATCACGAGCTCGCGGGTGCCGTCGAGCGCGGTGAGCGCCACGACCACGTTCTTGAGGGTGTCGGCCGCGGTCCAGGCGCGGCCGTCGGGGCGGGGCTGGGTCGAGTTCGCCAGGTCGACCAGGGTCTGGATGGTCGGGGTGTCGGGTGAATCGAAGACGCGCGCCTCCGGCTGACCCGCGACGGGCAGCGCTGCGGGGACGGGGGTTCGGTACGCTTCGACGTTCGCGGCGTAGCCGCCGGCCGAGCGGACGAAGGTGTCCTCGCCGACGGGGGTGGGGTGCAGGAACTCCTCGCTGCGCGAGCCGCCCATCGCGCCGGCGTCGGCCTGGACGATCACGTACTCCAGGCCCAGGCGCGCGAAGATCCGCTCGTAGGCGTCGCGCTGGCGCTGGTAGCTCGCGTCGAGACCGGCATCGGTGTAGTCGAAGGAGTAGGCGTCCTTCATCGTGAACTCGCGGCCGCGCAGGAGGCCCGCGCGGGGCCGCGCCTCGTCGCGGTACTTGTCCTGGATCTGGTAGATCGACAGGGGCAAATCCTTGTAGGAGGAGTAAAGGTCTTTGACGAGCAGCGTGAAGAACTCCTCGTGCGTCGGCGCCAGCATGTAGTCGGCGTCCTTACGGTCCTTCAGGCGGAACACGCCGTCGCCGTACTCCGTCCAGCGTCCCGAGAGCTCGTAGGGCTCGCGGGGAAGCAGCGCGGGGAAGTGCACCTCCTGGGCGCCGGCGGCCTCCATCTCCTCATGGATGATCCGCTCGATGCGGCGCTTCACCCGCAGTCCCAGGGGCAGCCACGCGAAGACGCCGGGCGCCTGGCGGCGAATGTAGCCCGCACGGACAAGGAGGCGGTGGCCCGCGACCTCGGCGTCGGCCGGGTCCTCCCGGAGCGTGCGGACGAACAGATGCGAGAGACGGGTGACCACGAGGGACGATCCTATCCGCTGCGCTCCCCCGCCTCGCGATGTGCTCGGGAGCCTCAGCTCGGCAGGCGCGAGAAGACCACGGCGCCGCCCGTGCCGTCCAGCAGGACGTCGTCGGGGTTGCCTCCGATCGTCATCGGACCCGAGAGCGGCGCCCGGAGTCGGATGCCCTCGGGGCTCGGCGACCCAGAGCAGGTGTCCGATCCGCTCACCTCGCCGCCCGGGACGAGCACTCCGCCGTCAACACCCAGCGGTCGCAGCCGAACGGATTCTGCGGAGTCTGGCTGTCGATGCACTCCCCGGCCTCAGACGACGGGCCGCTGCGGAGCGCGGCGACTCCGGAGGCGACGAGCGTCACGGCGACGCCGCCGAGAGCGAGACGCAGAGCGGGCCGGACCACGTCGATCCGCCCCACACCGAATCAGTTCGCGCCGACAGTCACGACAGGAGCCCCGGTCGAGGTGTCATCGGCGGGCATCTCGGCGGCCAGGCGGTTGGCCTCCTCAATCAGGGTCTGCACGATCTCGGCCTCGGGGACGGTCTTGATGACCTCGCCCTTCACGAAGATCTGGCCCTTGCCATTGCCGGAGGCGACGCCCAGGTCGGCCTCGCGGGCCTCACCCGGACCGTTGACGACGCAGCCCATGACGGCGACACGCAACGGGACGCTCATGCCCTCAAGGCCAGCGGTGACGTCGTTGGCGAGGGTGTACACGTCGACCTGCGCGCGGCCGCAACTCGGGCAGGAAACGATTTCGAGCTTGCGCTCGCGGAGGTTCAGCGACTGCAGGATCTGCAGTCCGACCTTCACCTCCTGCGCCGGCGGAGCCGAGAGGGACACGCGGATAGTGTCGCCGATGCCCTCACCGAGGAGGATGCCGAAGGCGGTGGCCGACTTGATGGTGCCCTGGAACTCCGGGCCCGCCTCGGTGACGCCGAGGTGCAGCGGCCAGTCGCCACGCTCGGCGAGCTGACGGTAGGCCTTCACCATCACGACCGGGTCGTTGTGCTTGACCGAGATCTTGAAGTCGTGAAAGTCGTGCTCCTCGAACAGGCTCGCCTCCCACACCGCGCTCTCGACGAGGGCCTCGGGGGTGGGCTTGCCGTACTTCTGCAGGATGCTCGGCTCGAGCGAGCCTGCGTTAACGCCGATGCGGATCGAGACGCCCGCGGCCTTCGCGGCGGCGGCGATCTTGCCGACCTGGTCGTCGAACTTGCGGATGTTTCCGGGGTTCACCCGGACCGCGGCGCAACCGGCGTCGATCGCGGCGTAGACGTAGTTCGGCTGGAAGTGGATGTCGGCGATGACCGGGATCTGGCTCTTCTTCGCGATGATCGGCAGCGCCTCCGCGTCGTCGCGGCTGGGGACGGCGACTCGGACGATGTCGCAGCCGGAGGCGGTCAGCTCGGCGATCTGCTGGAGGGTCGCGTTGATGTTCGTGGTCGGAGTGGTGCACATCGACTGGACGCTGACCTGCGCGTCGCCGCCCACGAGCACCTTGCCGACCTTGATCTGGCGGGACTTGCGGCGGGGGGCGAGGGTCATGGGGACCGTGGGAAGACCCAGATTCACTGCTGGCACGCGCCCCATCGTACGCGCGCCTCGCGACGCTCCGTCCGCTCGCCGCGTCTTCCCAGCCGCCGCCTGACCCGGCGGGGAGCCCGGGGGATGATCCAGTCCCGTCGCGCCTCGCGCGGTCGAACGGATCTGCAGGAGAACGTCCGATTCGCAGGACCTCGTCCGATTCGCAGGACCTCGAAGGCTGAGAGCGCTCCCAGTCACGTCGCTGGAACCCGGGAAGCCGAATCCCCTGCACATCGCACCTCGCCACCTCAGCCGACCACGCCCGAGCAGGGATCAACCCCGTGAAGCGAGCGACACCGGCCCGGAGTCCCGTCACCCCCAGGGCTAACGGGTGAATCGCGTCCAGCGAAGGATCGACGTGGAACGTCAGAACAGCGTGATCGGTTTCACGATGTCGGCGTACATGAGGAGGACGCTCATCCCCCCGAGCACGAGCACGACGACGTAGGTCAGCGGGAGAAGGCGTGCGATGTCGACGGGGCCGGGGTCGCGGCGTCCGAAGAGCTTGGCGCTCCGGCGGCGCAGGCCCTCCCAGAGGGCACCCGCGATGTGTCCGCCGTCCATCGGCAGCAGCGGCACCAGGTTGAAGACGAGCAGGGCGATGTTGAGTGAGGCGAGGACGCCGACCATAGTCTGTACCTTCGACACGACCGGCAGCTGGTCGGAGGCGGCGATCTCGCCGGCGATGCGGCCCACCCCGACGACGCTGATCGGGCCGTTGGCGTCGCGCGCCTCCGAGCCGAACGCTGCCTGGGCGACCTCGATGAGGCGCTGCGGCAGATTCAGGATGACGTGGGCGACGCTCGTGATGTTCGACCAGACCGTCTCCGGGACCGCGGTGATCGGCTGCTGGACGAGGGCCGAGGTGGGCGAGATGCCGATGAAGCCGACCGTCTGCGTTCGGATCGCGCCAGAGCTGTCGGTCACAGCGGCACCGTTCGCACCGGCGACCGCGACCTCGTTCTCGGCGGGGGTGATGGTGAGGGTCAGTGAGCTGCTGTTGCGGACCACCGAGACGCTCAGCGGTACTCCTGCGGAACGCTGGATGATCGGAGTCAGGTCGTTCCAGGTGCTCACCGGAGTGCCGTCGATCGCCGTGATCGTGTCGCCGGGCAGCAGGCCCGCGGCGGCTCCAGGGGCGAGCGGGTCGTCGGCGGTACAGGTCGCGGTCGCGCGCTGCGACTCCGGGACCACGCACTGCGAGACCGCGGCGAGGGTGCTGGTGCTCTGCGGAATCCCGATGCCACAGAGCAGGACGGTGAAGAGGACCGAGGCGATCACGAGGTTCATGAAGGGGCCGCCTGCCATCACGATCACGCGTTTCCACACGGGGAGGCGGTAGAAGGCGCGGTGGTCCTCGCCCTCACCGATGGTCTCGGCGCTCGCTGCACGGGCTTCGTCGATCATGGACGGCCGCTTCGATGCGCGCTTCTTGGACGATTCGTGCCCGATGCCCTGGAACATGCCGACCGGCGACTCCGTGACGGGGTCCCCCGGATGCCTCGGCGGGTACATCCCGATCATCGCGATGTAGCCGCCGAGCGGGATCGCCTTGACGCCGTACTCGGTCTCGCCGCGGCGCCGGGAGAAGAGCGTCGGACCGAAGCCGATCATGTATTGGGTGACCTTGACGCCGAACAGCTTGGCCGGGAGCAGGTGCCCGACCTCGTGCAGCGCGATCGAGAGGGCGACGCCGACGGCGATGATGACGACACCGAGGACGAAGAGCAGCACGGATTCCACCGACTCACTGTAGGCCGGAGTCGGTCGTCCACGCTGGGGTGCGCCTGCACGGGTCCGATGAGCCTTGTGCCCGAGCACGTCGAACGCACAACGTCAGCTGAGAGTGCACCTCAGCCACGATGGTGGCTGAGGTGCACTCTCAGCTGACGTTACGGCGCCGCGTCAGCCCCGCACGATCCGCTCGTCCGCTGTCCGGCGCGCCCACTCCTCCGCCGCGGCCAGCGACTCGCGGGTCAGCGTGCCGTCGACGCCGTGTGCGTCGACCACGGCCTCCACCGTCTCCAGGATGTCGAGATAGCCGATCCGCCCGGCGTGGAAGGCCTGCACGGCCTGCTCGTTCGCCGCGTTGAAGACCGCGGGATAGGAGGCGCCGGCCTCTCCGACGCGCTTGGCGAGGCGGACGGAGGGGAACGCCTCCTCGTCCAGCGGCTCGAAGGTCCAGCTGTGCGAGCGGTTCCAGTCCAGCGGCACACCGACTCCGGCGACGCGGTGCGGCCAGTCGAGGCCGAGCGAGATCGGCAGGCGCATGTCCGGCGGCGACGCCTGGGCGATCGTCGAGCCGTCCACGTACTCGACCATCGAGTGGATCACCGACTGCGGGTGCACGGTGACGTCGATCCGGTCGTAGGGCACGTCAAAGAGCAGATGCGCCTCGATCACCTCGAGTCCCTTGTTAACCAGGGTCGAGGAGTTGGTGGTGACGACCAGGCCCATGTCCCACGTCGGGTGGGCCAGGGCCTGCGCGGGGGTGACGTCGCGGAGGGAGGCGCGGTCGCGGCCGCGGAACGGTCCGCCCGACGCTGTCAACACGAGCCGCCGCACCTCGCGGTGCTCCCCCGCGAGGAGCGCCTGGGCGATCGCGGAGTGCTCGGAGTCGACGGGAACGATCTGGCCGGGCGCTGCGAGGGAGGTGACCAGCTCGCCGCCGACGATCAGCGACTCCTTGTTCGCGAGGGCGAGCGTGCGCCCCTCCTCGAGCGCCGCGAGGGTCGGCCCGAGGCCGACCGAACCGGTGATGCCGTTGAGCACGACGTCCGCGTCGACCGTGCGGATCAACTGCTCGGCCTCCTCGACACCGAACGCCGTGTGCTCGACACCGAACGCCGCGGCCTGCGAGGCGCTCGCCGCCCGATTCGAGCCGGCTGCGAGACCGACGACCTCGAACCGCTCACGGTTCGCGGCGATGACGTCGAGGGCCTGCGTGCCGATGGACCCGGTCGAACCGAGGATGATGACCCTGCGCATCCGCCCATCCTGGCACGGAGCCCAGGGCTCGTACCGGTCAGCTGATGGCGAGGATGTCGATGACGAAGACGAGGGTGTCGGTCCCGCTGATCCCCGCGTTCTGGTTGCCCTGGTCGCCGTATCCCTTCGCCGGCGGGATGGTGACGAGCACCTGCGAGCCGACGGTCTGACCGACCACCGCCTCCTTGAAGCCCTCAATCACTCCACCCGTGCTGAAGGCGGCAGGAGCCGGCTTGCCCCAGCTCTGGTCGAACACCTGGCCGGTGCCCCAGACGACACCCTGGTACTGCACGATCAGCTGGTCGCCGTCGGACACGCTCGCTCCGCTCCCCTTCTTGAGCACGGCGAGCTGCAGGTCGGCGGGTGGGTCGGTCGAGGGGATGGTGACGGTCGGCGCACCGTCCTCGGCGAGCGCCACCGTGGGCAGACCGTCGACCGGGGGCTGCGGCTCGCCGTCGGCGGCGGTCGACACGATCTGCTCGACGTCGATGACCATCACGATCGAGTCGGTCGCCGCGATGCCGAACTCGCTCTGCCCGGCGTCGCCGAACGCATCGGCCGGGGGCACGACAGCGATGACGCGCGAGCCGACGCTCGCGCAGTTCACGGCCTTCACCAGCCCGGCGAGGTACTGGTCGGTGTCGACCTCAAAGGCGGCCCGGCCGCCCGAGGCGTAGCTGCTGGCCGAGAACTCGGCGCCGCTGCTGCCGTTGTAGAGCGTGTAGTCGACGAGAACGGTGTCGCCCTCGGCGACCTCGGCGCCGGTGCCCTCGATCGCGACGGAGCGCTCGGTGGCGTCCACACTGATCGGGCTCGGGAAGACGGTGACGGGCTTGGTGCCGAAGTCGCCACTGGTCTGCACCGCTGCGGTCGCCTCTCCCTCGCTCGCGCAACCCAGCGGAGTCGGGGAGGCGGTCGGTGCGCCGGGGGTGCAGGCCGCGAGGCTCAGGGTGACGCCGAGGACGGCGAGGATCGCGAGGGTTCTGCGCACAGGGGCACCTTTCTTGACCGGCGGCGGCCGGGGGGCGTGAGGGGATCGGTCCCCATCCTGCATGGCGCGCCTCGCAGCGCGCTGGGTGCGGTCCTCGAGTGGTCGAGGCCTACCATCGGGGCATGCGTGAATTCTCGGTCCCCCAGTCCCGAGAGCTCGTGACCGAGCTCCCCGGCCCGCGCTCCGTTGCCCTCCAGGAGCGCCGCGTCGCCAGCGTCTCCCGCGGCGCTGGGACGCTCGCGAACATCTACATGGATCACGCATCGGGCGCCGTCCTGGTCGACGTCGACGGCAACCGCCTGATCGACCTCGGCTGCGGCATCGGAGTCACGACCATCGGCCACGCGCACCCCGCGGTCGCCGCCGCCGCGGCCGCGCAGGCCGAGAAGCTGACGCACACGCTGTTCACCGTCACTCCGTACGAGAACTACGTGCGCGTCGCCGAGAAGCTCGCCGAGATCACTCCTGGTGACGTCGAGAAGCGCTCGATCCTGGTCAACTCCGGAGCCGAAGCGGTCGAGAATGCCGTCAAGATCGCCCGCAAGTTCACCGGCCGGCGCGCGATCGCGACGCTCGACCACGCCTTCCACGGTCGCACCAACCTCACGATGGCGATGACCTACCGCCCCTGGCCGGAGCGCGCCGGCATGGGCCCCTTCCCTGGCGAGATCTACAGCCTCCCGACCAGCTACCCGTTCCGCGACCCCGAGGGCATGACGGGCGAGGAGGCGGCCGAGCGCACCATCGACTCCATCACCACTCACGTCGGCGCGCAGGAGCTCGCGGCGCTGTTCGTCGAACCGATTCAGGGCGACGGCGGCATCATCATCCCGGCGCCGGGCTACTTCCGGCGCCTGTCCGAGTTCTGCACCGAGAACGGCATCGTCTTCGTCGCCGACGAGATCCAGGCAGGCATTGCCCGCACGGGCACCTGGTACTCGATCGAGCACCACGGAGTAGTCCCCGACCTGATCACGACAGCCAAGGGCATTGCTGGCGGCTTCCCGCTCGCCGCAGTCACCGGCCGCGCCGAGATCATGGACGCCGTGCAGCCCGGCGGTATCGGCGGCACCTTCGGCGGCAACCCGGTCTCGACCGCGGCGGCGCTCGCGACCTTCGAGGCTATCGAGTCCGAGGGCCTGCTCGAGGAGGCGCAGCGCGTCGAGCGCCTGCTCCAGGCGAGGATCGGCGACTGGGCGCAGCGCTTCGCGGTCATCGGCGACGTGCGCGGCAAGGGCGCCATGTGGGGCGTCGAACTCGTGCACCCGGGGACGAAGAAGCAGTACCCGGAGGCGCTCACCGCGATCCTGAGGCACGCCACCGCGAACGGCGTGATCGTGCTCGACGCGGGCAGCTGGGACAGCGTCCTGCGGATCCTGCCGAGCGTCGTGATCAGCGAGGAGCTCATCGACGACGCGGCGACCGTGATCGAGGAGGCGCTCGCCCAGTTCGGCTGAGCGATAGCCGACGCGGCATGGACGCGCCGGTATCTTCATCGGAATGCGGATCGACGACGACCACGAGAGGCCGACTCCCCCGGGGATCGGCCTCTCCGCGCGCCTGGCGCGCCTGTCCATCGGCGGCGTCGGCCGACTCCTCTACCGGCCGATCGTGCAGGGCCGCGAGAACGTGCCAGCCGAGGGCCGCGTGATCCTCGCCAGCAACCACCTCTCCTTCATCGACTCCCCCGTCCTGACCCTGCTCGCCCCGCGGCCGGTGCAGTTCCTCGCCAAGGCGGACTACTTCATGGGCACCGGTGTGCGCGGCGCCCTCTCGCGGGCCTTTTTCACCACCGTCGGCGCCGTCGCGGTCGAACGCGGCGCGGGCCAGGCGGCTCAGGAGGCGCTCGATCTCGGCCGGGCGATCCTGGAGCGCGATGAGGCCTTCGCCGTCTACCCGGAGGGCACTCGCTCCCGCGACGGGCGCCTCTACAAGGGCCGCACCGGAGTGGCGTGGCTCGCTCTCACGACGGGTGCCCCCGTCGTCCCGGTCGGCCTCATCGGCACGCAGGAGCTGCAACCGGTCGGTACGCGGATGCCCCGCCTGCACCGCATCACGGTCCGCTTCGGCGCACCGCTGGACCTCTCTCCCCACGGCTCGGCCGACTCCGGCCGGGCGCGCCGCCACGCCACCGACGAGGTGATGACCGCCATCCACGCACTCTCCGAGCAGGAGCTCGCGGGCGCGTACAACGAGTCACCGCCGACGACCACGGCCGAGCGCATCCGCCGAGCGCTCCCGCACGAGCGCCGCTGAGCGTCAGCGTGCGAACGTCTCCGGCTCGTGCCTGACGGGGAAGTTCACCGAGTTCGCGATGAAGCACAGCCGGGACGCCTCTGCGTGCAGCGTCTGGGCGAGCGCGACCATCGACTCCTCGGCGACCGTCACGCGGGGCCGGAGGGTCACCGAGGTGAAGTGGCCGCTCTCCCCCTCCTGGACCATCGCGCCGGCCGCGTCGTCCGAGTACCCCGTGACAACGACTCCACTTTTCACTGCCACATGCAGGTACGAGAGGAGGTGGCACTGCGCGAGCGCGGCGAGCAGCAGTTGCTCCGGGTTCCAGCGGTCGGCGTCGCCTCGGAAGGGCGTGTCGGCCGAGGCCAGGATGGGCGCCGGGCCCTGTGCCGTCACGGTCAGCTGGCGCCCGTACTCGCGGTATCCGCTCGTGCCGGTCCCCCGGTCGCCCTCCCAAACGACGGATACCGCGTACTCGTGCTCGGACTTCATCAGGGCTCCCCTTCAACGGCGGTGGATCAGGCCGCTCGCACCGGTCTGGACCTCTAGGTGCCGGAGCACCGCGAGTAGACTCTGAGGACCATGACAGACACGCTCGTCCCCCAGGTTCCCACGTCCGCAATCCCCCAGGAGCGGCGCGTCGCGACCGAGATCCCCGGGCCGCGATCCCGGGCCCTGCACGAGCGCCGCCTCGCCGTCGTCCCCACCGGAGTCGGCACCGCGCTCCCCGTCTACATCGACCGCGCGCACGGCGCGATCCTGGTTGACGTCGACGGCAACAGCTTCATCGACCTCGGCGCCGGCATCGGCGTGACGACGATCGGCCACACCGACGACTCGGTCGTCGCGGCCGCCTCGCAGCAGCTCGCGCGGCTCACGCACACGCTCTTCACCGTCACTCCTTACGAGCCCTACATCCGCGTTGCGGAACTGCTCGCCGAACACACCCCCGGCGACTTCGCCAAGAAGACCGTCCTCGTCAATTCTGGCGCGGAGGCGGTCGAGAACGCCGTCAAGATCGCCCGTAAGCACACCGGCCGCCCCGGCGTCGCGGTGCTCGATCACGCCTACCACGGCCGCACCAACCTCACGATGGCGATGAACTTCAAGGCCCTGCCGTACGGCCTGGGCTTCGGACCCTTCGCGAGCGACGTGCACCGCGCGCCAAGCTCGTACCCGTACCACGACGGCCTGTCGGGAGCCGAGGCCGCCCAGCGCGCCATCTCCTACCTCGAGAAGACCGTCGGCGCCTCCGCCCTGGCCTGCCTTGTCGCCGAGCCGATCCAGGGCGAGGGCGGCTTCATGGTCCCCGCCGAGGGTTTCCTCCCCGCGCTGCAGGAGTGGTGCACCGCCAACGGCATCGTCTTCGTTGCCGACGAGATCCAGTCGGGCATGGCCCGCACCGGCGCCTGGTTCGCCAGCGAGCACCTGGGCCTCGTGCCCGACCTCGTCCTCTCGGCCAAGGGCATCGCCGGTGGCCTCCCGCTCGCCGGCGTGACCGGACGCGCCGACATCATGGACTCGGCGCAGGCCGGCGGACTCGGCGGCACCTTCGGAGGCAACCCCGTCGCCGCCGCCGCGGCCGTCGCGGTCTTCGAGCGCATCGACCGCGAGGGCCTGCTCGCCGAGGCCGACCGGATCGGTGCCCGCCTCGGCACCGCGCTGCGCGGCCTGCAGGAGCGCTACGACATCATCGGCGACGTGCGCGGCATCGGCGCGATGATGGCGATCGAACTCGTCCAGCCTGGCACCGCCGGCACCACCAAGGAACCGAACACCACGGCCGTGCAGGCGATCATTGAGTACGCCGCGCAACACGGAGTCCTCGTGCTGAGCGCCGGCACCTACGGCAACGTGGTCCGCTTCCTGCCCAGCCTCGCCCTCAGCAACGAGCTGCTCGACGACGCGATGTCGGTCATCGCCGACGCCTTCGCCACTCTCTAGACGCGACCCCTCGAGGGCCACCGCGAGCGGCCGACGCGCTCGACGGTGGCCTTGGGCGTTTCCCCGGGCGCGGGACCGGTCGCCGCATCGGGCAGGATGGGGGGATGCCTGCAGGAACCTTCACCGTCGCCGAATCCGTCGAGCTGGCGGTCGTCGAGCGCTCCGGGTTCATCGAGTCCCGCCACGCCGGCTCCGCCGTGCTTCTGGACTCCGAGGGCCGCGTCTCTCGCAGCCTCGGCACTCCGACTGCCCCGGTCTTCCCCCGCTCCTGCCTCAAGCCGTTCCAGGCCCTCGCGGTGATGACGGCCGGAGTCGAGCTGACCGGCGCGGAGGCAGTCATCGCCACCGCGAGCCACGCGGGCCTTCCCCAGCACATCGCCCTGGTGCACAATCTGCTCTTGCGCGCCGGCCTCGACCACACCGCGCTGCAGTGCCCGGCCGACTGGCCCGGCGACTCCGCGACCCGCGCCCAGCTGCTGCGCGCGGGCGCGACTCCGGACCCGCTTTACATGAACTGCTCGGGCAAGCACGCGGCGATGCTGCTGGCCTGCGTGCACAACGGCTGGAGCACCGAGGACTACCTCGAGCGGACGCACCCGCTGCAGCAGCACATCGTCGACACGATCGAGCGCCTGACCGGCGAGCGCGTCGTCGCCACGGGAATCGACGGCTGCGGCGCTCCGGTGCACGCCCTGCCCCTGACCGCCCTGGCGAAGGGGATCTCGCGGATCGTCTCCTCCTCCCCCGCCTCGCCCTTCGGCCTCTACCGGCACGCCGGCGTGCTCACCGCGGCGATTCTCGAGAATGCCTGGGCGATTGATGGGCCGGGCCGCGACAACACGGTGGTCATTGAGCGCCTGGGTCTGGTCGCCAAGCTCGGCGCCGAGGGCGTACTCGTGATGGCCTCACCGGACGGGACCACTGCCGCACTGAAGATCCTGGACGGGAGCCTGCGCGCGGCGACCGTGGTCGCGCTCAAGCTCCTCGTCGAGGCGGAGGCGGTGGACCGCAGCGCGGCGAACGAGGTGCTGGTGCGGCTCAATCCGGTCGTCTCCGGTGGTGGGCGCCCGGTCGGAGCGATCCGCGCCTCCTATGTCTGAGCGCCTCCGCGCATCCCGCTGAATCGACGTGAACTCGAGCTGCATCTGGCGGCGGAGCTTGAGGTCGAGAGCGCCCAGCGGCTCATCCAGCAGGAGCAGCGCGGGCCGGTTGACCAGGGCCCGGGCCAGGGCGACCCGCTGCTGCTGGCCGCCCGAGAGCTGCGCGGGGCGGCGCTGGGCGAGGTGGTCGAGTTCGACCAGCCGGAGCGCCTCACGCGCCTTACCGACCGGGTCGGCGATCTTCCGCCGCTTCAGCCCGAAGGCGACGTTCTCGTCGGCGGCGGTCGGTCGGAGCGGCGCGGGTCTGCGCTGCACAGGCGGCCAGGGCGAGCGTGCTCGTTCCGAGGCCGCCGAGGACCGCTCGACGAGAGAGGACCGCTCGGCGCTCGCGCTCGTGCGAACGAGCCACCGCAAGGGCCCGGCGGACAACGGGATCCCTCGGGAGGGGACGGGTCATAGCGGGGGGGGGTTCCTGACCGCGTCGAGGCTCGGATATCGAGGGCCGAACGTGGGGAAATACTGGCATGGCGCTCATCCGCCTGTCACGGTAAACGGAGGAAAACGCTCATCCGGAAACATGATCGTCACGAAATCCGCACTCAGGAGACGTGGAGACCGCTGATTCGTTCCCCGAGCACCGAGGCGCTCAGCGGGTGACGGGCGGGCGCCCTGAGCCGTCGGCGGAGCCGTCGACGCGCTCAACCGCCATTTCGACGGAGGAGAGCAGGATCCGACTGCCGGGCTTCGCACGGTACCGGCGGCCCGCTTCGAGTGGGAGTGGCGCCTGGGTCGGCGCGACCAGGACTGAACCGTTCGCCGACCAACGGTCACGGACCCAAAGCCCACCCTCGTCGAAGCCGAACTCGAGGTGGGTCTTCGAGAGGGAGCGCGACGGATCCGGAATCGCAAGGATGTGCCGGAAGGTCTCGTTGGGGTCGGGCAGCGGCTGGCGTCCGATCAGGCCATTGCCGGTGACGATCGCGTGCTGCCCGGTGGCAAAGTCGAGGCGCACGAGGCCCTGCGAGGGCGGCGCCATCGGAGCACCGGGGGCCGGGCGCCGGTGCCGACTGGGGACCAGGCCCGGGAGCCAGGCGCGACGGGACGGGTCCAGGACCGTCGTGTCGTCGGAGGACGAGGGCCGAGTGCTTCCCGTTGTGGCGTGCGCAGTCACCGAAGAACCGCACTCGCCGCAGAGAATCGCCCCCGGAGCGAGAGTGGAGCCACATGTGCTGCAGATCACCGAGAACGCCCTTCCTCTCTCCATCGTACCCAGCCCGAGCGTCGGGACCTCTGAGCCGCCCGAACCCGACACGAACCGGCCGACGGTGGTGCCCGCCTTCTCGTCTTAGATCGCGGCACCCGTCTCCTCGTCGCCAGTGACGGCGAGGACATCGACGACGATCACGGTGACGTTGTCGCGTCCGCCGTTGCTCAGTGCCGCGTCCACTAGCGCATCGGCCGCCTCCTGCGCGGAGTACGTCCCGGCGAGCAGGTGGCCGACACCGGCGTCGGTGAGCTCCCTCGTGAGTCCGTCGGAGCAGATCAGCAGGCGCGAGCCCGCGAGGACGGGCACCAGCCGGTAGTCGGGGATGGGCGCCTCGTGGAAGCCGACAGCGCGGGTGATCATATTGCTGTGCGGATGCACGTCCGCCTCGTCCCTGGTGATCAGGCCCGCATCGACTAACTCCTGGACGATCGAGTGGTCGACGGTGAGCTGCACGAGGCTGCCGGCGACCCTGAGGTAGACCCGCGAGTCGCCGATGTTGAAAACGGACCAGTAGGGCTCGCCGCCGACCGCGGTCAACGCGATGCCGGTCACCGTCGTGCCGGTGCCCCTGTCGGCCGTGTGCGACTGTAGGGCGATGTCCCCGACGGCCTCGCGCAACGCTCGGTCGATCTCCTCCGCACCCACGGTCGCGCCCAGAGCCGCAGTCGAGAGGCGCGAGACGACCGCGTCGCTGGCGACCTCTCCGGCCGCGTGCCCGCCCATCCCGTCGGCGACCGCGAAGAGTGGGCTCTTGGCGAGGTAGCTGTCCTCGTTCACGCTGCGGACAAGGCCGGTCTCGGTGCGGGCGGCCCAGCCGAGCGTCACCTCGGCGGACGGGGTGTCCGAGGTCCAGGCCGAAACGGGAACGGTGATGGACGCACGGCTGCGGCCGATCTGCGTCATCGCGTCTCCTCGCTCCCGCCCGGTCTAGTTCCGCCCGGTCTAGTTCCGCCCGGTCTAGTCCTGCCCGGTCTAGTCCTGCCCGGTCTTGCGCCGTCGGCCTGCCCGGCTCGCTGGCGCCCTCCACTGCACGGTCGCCTCCCGATGGTAGTCGCTGGCGACTCTCGACCGAGTGGGTGGCGGCAGCCGCGTCACGGTTCATCCTGCGCAACAGACGCAACACTCGATCGTGCCTTCCCTCGCCGGCCCGCCCGTCCGCCCGCCTGCCCGTCTGCCGGTCCGCTCGCGCCCTCGGACCAACGATTTCGCCATCGCGACACCTCGGCGGATACGGATTCATTTGCCCACCCCCTCCTCGACTGCCAGAATCACCGCATGAGCCCTTCCCGCCCTCCGTCTCAGCGTCCCGTCCAGCTCGACGAGGTCTCGAAAGCGATCATCGAGCAGCTGCAGGCCGACGGGCGGCGCTCGTACGCCGAGATCGGCAAGGCGGTCGGTCTGAGCGAGGCGGCTGTGCGGCAGCGGGTGCAGAAACTCACCGAGTCGGGAGTAATGCAGATCGTCGCGGTGACGGATCCCATACAGCTCGGCTTCTACCGCCAGGCGATGATCGGCATTCGCGTCACGGGCGACACCCGGGACGTGGCCGATCGGCTCGCGTCGATCCCCGCTGTCGACTATGTCGTCCTGACGGCCGGATCCTTCGACATCCTCGCCGAGGTCGTCTGCGAGAACGACGACGACCTGATCGCCCTGCTGAATCAGGAGATCCGCGCACTGCCCGGCGTCCTCTCGACCGAGACGTTCGTCTATCTCAAACTCCACAAGCAGTTTTACAACTGGGGAACGCGATAACCGATGACCACCGAAACAGCTTTTTCGACCTCCGGGCTCGAGTCGGGCGATCCCGTCCGCGGGACAGACGCGCCAGGGGACCGATGACGCCTCGCTGCAAAAAAGGCGAAGGACCACCTCTGGATGCACTTCGCCCGCCAGTCCACGATGGACTCCGGAGCTGGCGTCCCCATCATCACGCGCGGCGAGGGACACCACATCTGGGATAGCGCCGGACGTCAGTACTTCGACGGCCTCTCCGGGCTCTTCGTCGTCAATGCGGGCCACGGCCGCCGCCGATTGGCGCAGGCTGCGGCGAAACAGGCTTCGGAGCTCTCGTTCTTCCCGGTGTGGTCGTACGCCACCCCGTCGGCGATCGAGCTGGCAGACCGCCTCGCCGACTACGCGCCCGGTGGCCTCAACCGCGTCTTCTTCTCGACCGGCGGAGGCGAGGCCGTCGAGACCGCCTTCAAACTCGCCAGGCACTACTGGAAGTTGCAGGGCAAGCCCGCCAAGCACAAGGTGATCTCGCGCTCGGTCGCCTACCACGGCACCTCGCAAGGAGCCCTCGCCATCACCGGCATTCCCGGGATGAAGTCCATGTTCGAGCCGCTGGTCCCGGGCGGCTTCCGCGTACCCCACACCAACTTCTACCGCGCTCCCGAGCACGGCGACGATCTCGAGGCGTTCGGATTCTGGGCCGCTAATCGCAGTGAGGAAATGATCGAGTTCGAGGGGCCCGACACGGTCGCCGCCGTGTTCCTGGAACCTGTGCAGAACTCGGGCGGCTGCTTCCCGCCTCCTCCCGGCTACTTCCAGCGGGTACGCGAGATCTGCGACAAACACGATGTCCTGCTGATCTCGGACGCGGTCATCTGCGCATTCGGCCGCATCGGCCACCTGTTCGCCTGCGACGAGTACGGCGACGTGCCGGACATGATCACCTGCGCCAAGGGCATGACCAGCGGCTATTCCCCCATCGGCGCGACCATCGTGAGCGACCGAATCTACGAGCCCTTCCGGCACGGCCAGGTCGTCTTCCCGCACGTCTACACCCTCGGCGGGCACCCCGTCTCGGCCGCGGTCGCGCTCGAGAACCTCGACATCTTCGAGGAGGAGGGCCTGAACGAGCGCGTCCGCGAGAACTCGCCCGTCTTCCGCTTCACGCTCGAAAAGCTCCTCGACCTGCCGATCGTGGGTGACGTACGCGGCGACGGCTACTTCTTCGGCATCGAGCTGGTGACGGACAAGTCGACGAAGGAGACGTTCGACGAGGACGAGTCGGAGCGGTTGCTGCGCGGGTTCCTCTCGAAAGGGCTCTTCGACGCGGGGCTGTACTGTCGCGCGGACGACCGCGGCGATCCTGTCGTACAGCTGGCTCCACCCCTGACCATCGGTCCGACGGAGTTCGACGAGATCGAACAGATCCTGCGGGCAGTGCTGACCGAGGCCTGGTCGCGTCTCTAGCCTCCTCATACTGCGCGCTCCTGCCGATCGGCGGCGAGGGCGGACGCGAGACGACGCGCGCCGAGATGGTGGGGATCGAGTGCGACCGCTTGATGAGCGACGTGTCGGGCCTGCGCCGTCTGCCCGTCGCCCGCCAGGAGCCGGCCGAGGACGACGAGGACGCCGGCTCGCTCGCTCAAGGGAGCGGCGGCAGCTGCGCGTCGAAGCAGGGGGACGAGCGATCCCGCGGACAGGTCTGCTCCCTCTCTGACGAGCAGGAGCAGGCGGTCCGCGCCGCGCGTGCACTGCACCGCGACGATGAGCGCGGCTAGCCCCGCGGGCCTCACCCGGGCGTCGTGGTCGCGCAGCGCTCGGCGGACGAGATCATCGACGGCGAGGAGCAGGATGCGCGGCAGCGCTGCATCCGGGTGCCGGTCGAGAAGCCGGTCGACGGCGGCCACGACCGCTCGAGTATCCTCGCGCTCCGTCTCGGGGAAGCCCTGGTCCCGGTACGGACGAGGCACAACAGCGACTCGAAGCGACAGCGCGGGCAGGCTCCGCGCCCGCTCTCGAAGCGCTAGGACGAGGCGGGCGCTGGGCTCCGGATCGGAGTCGTCCGAATGCACCAGTGCGATCGCGCGCTGGATCCGGCCAAAGCGGCCGAGCGCGCCGAGGCAGGCCTGCGCGACGAGCTCGGGGCCGGCTCCCGACAGCGTGAAGCGGAGCGAGCCGACCGGCAGACCCGCGCGCAACGGAACGAGCACGAGGCTCCCCGCGCCGGGGCTCGGTCGCGGACGCCCGACCGCGAGCGCCGTGCCGAGCGGCGCGGTGTCGGCCGAGAGCGCGAGGGGAAGCGGGTGTGGAAGAGGGGACGAAGCGAGAGCTGAAGAGGTCATGCGGCGATCTTGCCGACGCACCGCTTCGCCGTGGGCTCCGTCCTTGACAGTCGTTGGAAGGATCTCCTCATCGGCGCCTGTGGAGGGAGGGATCAACGTCGGCGTCGCGGGCCGCCCCTCCTCCGTGGCCGCTCCGGGCAAATCTCCCTCCACAACGACAGATCGCGCGCGCTCTGCACCGGTGTCCGAATCCCGCCGGTCGGCCTCTGGCCGCGCGGATACTCTCGACCCATGAGAACGATTCCCCTTCAGGTGCGGCGCACCACCAGCCCGCTCGGCCGCATCGAGGTCGGCACCGATGGCGCCTCGATCGTCTCGCTGGCCATCGAGAAGGCCGGCCGGCTCCCGCACGAGCACCTCCCGGAGTCGGAGCTGCCGGTGCTCGAGCGCGCGGTCGAGCAGCTGCACGAATACTTCGGCGGAACACGCCGCCGCTTCGAGCTGCCCGTCGCCCTGCGCGGCACCCCATTCCAGCTCGAGATCTGGCGGCGGCTCCAGGAACTCTCCTTCGGCGAGATCACGTCCTACGGAGCCCTGGGCGCAGCCGCGGGCCGACCACGCGCGGGCCGCCCGATTGGCGGTGCCGTCGGCGCGAATCCGGTGCCCATCATCATCGGCTGCCATCGCGTGCTCGCGAGCGACGGCCGCATCACCGGCTTCAGCGCGGGCGAGGGTATCGCCACCAAGGCGTGGCTGCTCGAGCACGAGGGGATCCCGCACCGATGAGCGTCGGCGACGGGTTGACCCGAGGCGACGACAGCCTCCTCCGTTGCGCATGGAGCGGGACGGACGCGGAGTACCGCCGTTACCACGATGAGGAGTGGGGCACCCCGCTGCACGGCGACCGCGCGCTCTTCGAGAAGATCTCCCTCGAGGCCTTCCAGTCCGGACTCTCCTGGATCACGATCCTCCGCAAGCGCCCGCGATTTCGCGAGGTGTTCGCCGGCTTCGACCCGGCGCTCGTCGCCCGATTCGACGACGACGACATCGAGCGATTGATGGAAGACACCGGCATCATTCGCAACCGGGCAAAGATCACCGCGACGCGCGACAACGCCCGCTCCGTCCTCGCGTTCGTCGAGCAGGAGGGTGCTGGAGCGCTCGACCGGCTGGTCTGGTCCTTCCACGACCCGGCGCAGGCACACCGCGTCATCGGAGTGAAAGACGTTCCGGCCACGACGCCCGAGTCGGTCGCGCTGGCGCGAGCGCTTAAGGGCATCGGCCTCCGCTTCGTCGGGCCGACGACGGCCTACGCACTGATGCAGTCGGCAGGAGTCGTCGACGACCACCTCACGGGCTGTTGGCGCCGCCTGTGAGCCCTATTCCTCCGGCACCACCAGGTCGAGTTCGCCGGTGTCCCGGTTCTCGATGAGAGAGAAGCCGCGACCGTCCGCCCACGTCGCAAGCACATCGAGCGAATCCGTCGACACCCCATCCTCCGCGAGCGCGCGCACGAAGCGGCCCTTGCCCCGCTTGTTGAAGTGATTCAGCGAGCGCAGCTCCCCCTCCACCCCGCGCGAGCGCACCCGCACGAAGAAGTACCCCTCGCCCGGCGGAACCGGCCCGAGCGCAGCGTACGCCTCGCTGCGCAGATCCAGGACGAGACCGTCGAGAGTGGAGAGCACCCGTCCCGCCTCCGCCGCCCACCAGCGCTTGAGCGGCATCCCGGGCACACGGGAGTCGTGCGACAGCCGGTAGGCAGGGATCGCGTCGAGTGCGCGGACCGGCCCCCAGAGGGCGGACTGCACGATGACGGTCCGCCCGAGCGCCTCGCGGGCTGCCCAACCGAGGCTGCGCGCGTCGAGAGCGTCGAAGAGCACTCCGTCGAAACGGTCAACCGCAGCAAGCCCGGGGGCCGTGGCGAGCGCGGCGTTCCGGTCGATCTCGCCGAGCTGACGCGGTCCGAGCTTCAGCGCCCTGGCCGAGAGTTCTCGGTCCGCGGCCAGCGCAATGAGAGCATCCGCGAGTGCGCGCCGCTTCACCTGGAGCTCCGGGAAGGCGAGCAATTCGAGCGCGAACGGCTCGGTGCCACCGTCGCGCTTGGTCTCGGACGGCGGGAGCAGGACGTGCACGGAACTCCTTCGAGTACTCGGGGGCAGGGGCCGCACGGCGAAGGGGCCGGGCGATCGCGATGATCGTCCGGCCCCTTCCTCGCCGCGATCCGCGGCGGTGTATTAGACCAGCGACGCCTGACGGGCGACCACGGTCACTACGTCGTTCTCGACGGACAGGAAGCCGTCGTCGGCCTGCGCGGTGAGGCGAGTGCCGTCCACAGCAGTGACTCGCACCTCGCCGGTGGCGAGGATCGCGAGCATCGGCTCGTGGCCGACGAGGATGCCGATCTCACCCTCGACAGTGCGAGCTGTGAGCTGCTTCGCCTCTCCGGACCACACCTCGGCGTTCGCGGAGACGACGCTGACCTTCAGGGTCCCGGCCATGATCAGCCGTTCTCCTTCTGGATCTGCGACCACTTCTCTTCGACGTCCGAAATCGAGCCGACGTTGAAGAACGCCTGCTCGGCCACATGGTCGAATTCGCCCTTGGTGATCGCGTCGAACGATTCGATGCTGTCCTTCAGCGGCACAGTCGAACCCTCGACGCCGGTGAACTTCTTGGCCATGTACGTGTTCTGCGAGAGGAACTGCTGGATCCGGCGCGCACGCGACACCGTGATCTTGTCCTCCTCCGAGAGCTCGTCAACACCGAGGATCGCGATGATCTCCTGCAGCTCCTTGTTCTTCTGCAGGATCTGCTTCACGTTCGTCGCCACGCGGTAGTGGTCGGCGCCCAGGTAACGGGGATCAAGGATGCGCGAGGTGGACGTCAGCGGGTCGACGGCCGGGTAAAGGCCCTTCGACGCGATCTCACGCGAGAGCTCGGTGGTGGCATCGAGGTGAGCGAAGGTGGTCGCCGGCGCCGGATCGGTGTAGTCGTCGGCGGGGACGTAGATCGCCTGCAGGGAGGTGATCGAGTGTCCGCGCGTCGAGGTGATGCGCTCCTGGAGCACGCCCATCTCGTCGGCGAGGTTCGGCTGGTAACCCACGGCGGAGGGCATCCGGCCCAGCAGGGTCGACACCTCCGAGCCGGCCTGCGTGAAGCGGAAGATGTTGTCGATGAAGAGCAACACGTCCTGTTTCTGCACATCGCGGAAGTATTCCGCCATCGTCAGGGCCGACAGGGCAACGCGCAGCCGCGTTCCCGGCGGCTCGTCCATCTGACCGAAGACGAGGGCGGTCTTGTCGAAGACGCCCGCCTCCTCCATCTCGGCGATGAGGTCGTTGCCCTCACGGGTACGCTCACCGACGCCGGCGAACACCGACACTCCGCCGTGATCCTGCGCGACGCGCTGGATCATCTCCTGGATGAGGACGGTCTTGCCCACGCCTGCCCCGCCGAACAGGCCGATCTTGCCGCCCTGGACATACGGAGTGAGCAGGTCGATGACCTTGATGCCGGTCTCGAACAGCTCGGTCTTGGACTCGAGCTGGTCGAACGCCGGCGGCTTGCGGTGGATGGGCCAGCGCTCGGTGATCTCGAACGACTCGCCATTGATCTTCCCGTCGACGTCGGCGTTGAGCACCTCGCCGATCACGTTGAAGACCTTGCCCTTGGTCACATCGCCGACCGGCACCGAGATCGGCAGGCCGGTGTCGTGGACCTCCTGGCCGCGGACAAGTCCGTCGGTGGGGTTGAGCGAAATGGCGCGGACGAGGTCGTCGCCCAGGTGCTGCGCGACCTCGAAGGTCAGCTTGCTCGAGACGCCCTCGACCTCGACGTGCGTGTAGAGCGCGTTGTAGACCTCGGGGATCGCGTCGTGGGGGAACTCGATGTCAACGACGGGGCCGGTGACGCGGGCGATGCGGCCGATGGCCCCGCCCGGCGTCCCCGTCGCCGCCTCAGGTGCGGTCAGTGTCATTGCTTCTTCTTTCTGTGGTCTCATCGCACCCGGAGGGCGGAGTCGAAACTGCGGGGAGTCGTCCTACTTGGAGGAGGACAGGGCGTCGGCGCCGCCGACGATCTCGGCGATCTGCTGCGTGATCTCGGTCTGGCGGGCGTTGTTGGCGAGACGGGTGTACGTCTTGATCAGCGTGTCCGCGTTGTCGCTCGCCGACTTCATCGCCTTCTGGCGCGCCGCGTGCTCCGAAGCCGCCGATTGCAACATCGCGTTGAAGATGCGGCTCTCGACGTACACGGGTAGGAGGCGGTCCAGGACCGTCTCGGGGTCGGGCTCGAACTCGTACAGCGGGTAGAGTTCGCTGTTCTGCTCCTCGACGCCCTCGACGACTTCGAGCGGCAGGAGCCGGACGACGGTCGGCTGCTGGGTGACCATGCTGACGAAGCGGTTGTAGACGAGATGGATCTCGTCCACGCCGCCCTCCTCGTCATCGAGGTTGTACGACTCGACGACCGCGTCCGCGATCTCCTTCGCCGTCTCGAACACGGGCTGGTCGGTGCCGCCCGTCCAGACGCGGACACTCGCCCGCTTCCGGAAAGAGAAGTACGCGTTCGCCTTGCGACCGACCAAGTAGAAGACGACCTCCTTGCCCTCGCTGCGCAGCAGCACGGCCAGCTCCTCGGCCTCCTTGAGCACGCTCGAGGAGAATGCGCCGGCGAGGCCGCGATCGGAGGTGAAGATCACGATCGCGGCCGTGTCCAGCTTCTCGCGCTCGGTCGTCAACGGGTGCTCGACGTTCGAGTAGGTCGCCACGGCGGACACCGCGCGCGTGATCGCGTTCGAGTACGGTGCAGCGGCAGCGACGCGGTTCTGCGCCTTCTGGATGCGCGAGGCCGAGATCAGCTCCATCGCCCGAGTGATCTTTTTGGTCGTCTGGGCCGAGCGGATTTTCGACCGGTAGACCCGGAGTTGCGCTCCCATGTGTCTCCTGTTGTCCTCAAAGTGGCGAATCGTCGGGTGCCGCTGGTCAGCGACGGCCCTTGACGATCTTTTCCTGGCCGACCTCGTCGGCCGCGATGGCCTGGTGCTCCTCGCGCCCGACCGAGGCGAGTGGCTTGCCCTCACCGGTCTGGAACTCGAGCTTGAAGCCGTCGACGGCACGGTTCAGCTCGGCGACGGTGTCGTCGGAGAGCACATTCGTGTCGCGGAGGGTGCTGAGGACCGCAGTGTTGCGGCCCAGGTAGTCCAGGAGCTCGCGCTCGAAGCGCAGCACGTCCGGCACCGGCACCTCGTCCAGCTTGCCGTTCGTGCCCGCCCAGATCGAGACGACCTGTTCCTCGACGGGGTACGGCGAGTACTGCGGCTGCTTGAGCAACTCGGTAAGGCGGGCACCGCGGGCGAGCTGACGGCGCGACGCCGCATCGAGGTCGGAGGCGAACATCGCGAACGCCTCGAGCGAGCGATACTGCGCCAGCTCGAGCTTGAGCGTGCCGGAGACCTTCTTGATCGACTTGACCTGCGCGTCGCCGCCGACCCGCGAGACCGAGATGCCCACGTCGACCGCCGGACGCTGGTTGGCGTTGAAGAGGTCGGACTGGAGGAAGATCTGGCCGTCGGTGATCGAGATCACGTTGGTCGGGATGTATGCCGAGACGTCGTTCGCCTTGGTCTCGATGATCGGGAGACCCGTCATCGAGCCGGCACCGAGTTCGTCGGACAGCTTTGCGCAACGCTCCAGCAGGCGGGAGTGCAGGTAGAAGACGTCACCCGGGTACGCCTCGCGTCCCGGCGGACGGCGCAGCAGGAGCGACACGGCCCGGTAGGCCTCGGCCTGCTTCGAGAGGTCGTCGAAGATGATCAGGACGTGCTTGCCGCCGTACATCCAGTGCTGGCCGATAGCCGAGCCAGTGTAGGGGGCGAGGTACTTGAAGCCGGCGGGGTCGGACGCGGGGGACGCGACGATCGTCGTGTACTCCATCGCTCCGGCGTCCTCGAGCGCGCCCTTCACCGAGGCGATGGTCGAGCCCTTCTGGCCGATCGCGACGTAGATGCAGCGCACCTGCTTGTTCGCGTCGCCCGACTCCCAGTTGGCCTTCTGGTTGATGATCGTGTCGATCGCGATCGCTGTCTTACCCGTCTGGCGGTCACCGATGATGAGCTGGCGCTGGCCACGGCCGACCGGGATCATCGCGTCGATCGCTTTGATGCCGGTCTGCAGCGGCTCGTGGACCGACTTGCGCGACATCACGCCGGGGGCCTGAAGCTCGAGCGCGCGACGACCCTCGGAGGCGATATCGCCGAGGCCGTCGATCGGGTTGCCGAGAGGGTCGACGACGCGGCCGAGGTAGCCGTCGCCGACGGGGACGGAGAGGACCTCGCCGGTGCGGGTGACCTCCATACCCTCCTCGATGCCAGAGAATTCGCCGAGCACGACGACCCCGATCTCGTTCTCGTCGAGGTTCTGGGCCAGGCCCAGGACACCGTTGGAGAAGCGGATGAGCTCGTTGGCCATGACGCCAGGGAGGCCCTCGACGTGGGCGATGCCGTCGGCCGCGTCGATGACGTAACCGACCTCGGTGGTGGAGGCCTTGCCCGGCTCGTACGACGAGACGAAGTCCTTCAGCGCGTCGCGGATCTCATCCGGGCTGATGGTGATATCTGCCATGGGAATTCCTATTCGTTGGGTCCGTGCGAGCCGAAGAGGTCGTCGGGGCCTGACCTGGATGGTGCGGGGGTCGAGGGCGGTGCCCTCTCAGGATACGTGCGCCCGTCAGGACGCGAGCTGGAGCTTCAGGTCGGACAACCGTGCGGAGACGGTGCCGTCGATGACGTCGTCGCCGACCTGCAGGCGCATCCCACCCAGGAGGGAGGGGTCGACCAGCATGTTGACGGAGACGGGGCGGTCGTACTGCCGCGACAGTGCCGACCGGAGCCGGTCGATCTGGTGCGGCGCGAGCGGCGAAGCGACAGAGACCGTAGCGATCGTGAAACCGCCCTGGTCGGCGACCACGCCTGCGGCGAAGCGGACGAGTTCCGGGATGCGGCGACCGCGCGGGTGCGCGACCAACTGTCGGAGGATCGCGAGTGTCTCGGCCGAGGCCTTGCCCTCGAGGAGGCGCTGCACGAGTGACACCTTCGAGTCGGCCGCGGCGAGCTTGCTGCCCAGGGCCAACTCCAGGCCGGCGTCGGACGAGACGACCGCACCGAACATCTGGAGCTCGCGCTCGATCGACACGCCCTCGGGCGCGGAGGAGGCGATCGCGCGGACCCCGACTTCCTCGATCCCAGCGACGAGGTCGCTTGAGTTCGACCAGCGGTGCCCGACGATGACCGTCAGCAGCCGCTTCGCGTTGGCGTCGAACGGAGCGAACACGCGGGCCACGAGGGCGCGCTTGCTCACTGCGTCGACGCTGGGGTCAGAGAGGGCCGAGCGCAACTGAGCCTGCGAGTCGATGACACGGGCCGCTTCGAAGAGCTGCTGAGCCGCCTCGAGCGACACCTGGCCGCCGAAGGCGGACAGCTCCGCCTTCGCGGCGACCAGAGCCTGTCGTGACGCGCTACCCATCAGTTGTTCGCCTTCTCCGAGGCCTCGAGGTCGGCGAGGAAACGGTCCACGATCGCGGACGCCTTCGCGTCGTCGTTGAGGCTCTCGCCGATCACGCCGGAAGCGAGGTCGATGGCGAGCGTTCCGACTTCGGAGCGGAGCGAGACCACGGCGGCCTGACGGTCCGCCTCGATCTGGGCGTGTGCGTTGTGGAGGATGCGCTCGGCCTCGACCTGCGCCTGCTCCTTCTTCGCCGCCACGATCGCGTTGCCGTCGGCGTTCGCCTTCTCGCGGATCACTCCGGCCTCGGCACGAGCCTCGGCCAGCTGGGCGGTGTACTTCTCGAGGGCAGCCTCGGCCTGTCGCTGGGCCTCGTCGGCCTTGGCAATGTTCCCCTCGATGGCGGCGGAGCGCGCGTCGAGCATCTTCTGCAGACGCGGCAGGACCAGTCTCCAGAAGAAGAACAGCAGGATGAAGAAGATCACCCCCGACCAGAAGAAGTCGTAGAACTCCGGGATCAGAATGACCGCGGGGACGTCACCTTCTTCCGCAGCGATGTTCACAGCGGTGCTGAACACGACTACGCCGCGAAGATGAAGTAGGTGGCGAGGCCGATGAGTGCGAGCACCTCGGTGAACGCGATGCCGAGGAACATCGTGGTCTGGAGGCGGCCGGCCATTTCGGGCTGGCGTGCCATCGCCTCGACGGTCTTGCCCGCGACGATGCCGACACCGATGCCGGGGCCGATCGCTGCGAGGCCGTAACCGACCGTCGCGATGTTGCCGGTGAGTTCGGCGAGAACGGTGACTGAGTCCACGAGTGGGTCCTTTCAGTGGGTGGTCATGGGAACAGGAACAAGCGGGTGGTGGTCGTGAGAACGGGCGGGAGCCCGTGAGTCGTGAGGTCAGTGCTCCTCGGCGACGGCCAACTGGATGTAGACCGCAGCGAGGAGGGTGAAGATGTAGGCCTGGAGCACGGCGACGAGGAGTTCGAAGAGCGTGAACGCACCGCCGAAGGCGAAAGTCACGACGCCGAAGAGCTTGAAACCCGGGTCGATCTGGGAGCTGAAGAGGAAGAACTGCGTGGCGGAGAAGCACAGCACCAGCAGGAGGTGGCCGACGATCATGTTCATCACGAGCCGCAGCGCGAGCGAGAGCGGACGAATGATGAACGTCTGCAACAGCTCGATCGGCGTGAGGATGACATAGATCAGAACCGGCGCTCCGGGCGGGAACAGCGCGTTCTTGAAGAAGCCCATCCCCCGGTCCTTGATCCCCGCGTAGATGAAGGTCACGTAGGCGACCAGACCCAGGAAGAGCGGCATGCCCACCACAGAGGTTCCCGCGATGTTGAGGAACGGGACGATCCCGGTCAGGTTCATCGACATGATCGCGAAGAAGATCGTCACGAGGATCGGGAGGAACCGACGCGCGTCCTTCTCGCCGAGGATGTCCTTCGCGATGGTGACGCGAACGAAGTCGAACGCGAGTTCGACGATGTTCTGGAAGCGGCCGGGAACGAGGCGCAGCTTGCGCGTCCCGAGCCAGAAGAACAGCATCAGTGCGATGACCGCGATGAAGCGGACCAGCATGACGCGGTTGATCTCGAAAGCGGTTCCCTCGAAGAGGAAACCGGGCGGGAAGAACTCGGAGATCGACGGGGTGTGGAAGTCACTCTCACCGGTCGAGGACGAGACCAACAGGGTCACAGCGTTAGCAAACAGCGCTAGCTCCTGGAATTCGGGGCGTGGCACGTTGCAGCCGACCGAATCGAATCATTCGGACGCAACGCTCTCGCGACGACGAAAGGTGGGGTTTTCCGCTCGGACGGCGCTCGTACTCGACGACCGCCATCAACAGTGAGACGATCTGAGGACACGTTCGCCTGCGGGATTCGTCCCTACTGTAGCAACAGAACGCAGCGAGAGCCGAATCGTGGTCCTCTCAGGGGCGTCCGGCGCATCCTCATCGGGCGATGTCGCTCACGTTCGGCAGGCGCGAGCGCGACACGACGAGCACGTCGATCACCAGCGAGCCGAGCACGGCGACGATGATCGTGACGAACATCGCGGTGCTGTCCAGCCAGGGCTGGCCGCGCAGCACCAGGGCCGCGATCACGAACAGGACGAACTTCGCGAGCCAGGTGCCCAGGACGACGGCGAAGAAGCCGCCGATGTCGAGCCGGTTGGCAACGAGGATGCTCGCGGCCGTGAGCAGGACCATCACTCCGCCGACGATCGCGCCCAAGAGGGCACCGACCGCGCCCTCTCTTCCGGCGGCGATCCCGCCGACGACGGTACCGAGCACCGCGAGGGCGAGCACGAAGAGGCCGCCGACAACGAGCGCGCGGCGCAGGACGGGGACTGACGCGGGCTGAGGGCGAGGGGTGGCCGGCGACGCTCCGGTCATGATGCTTCCTTCTGCGCCACGATCGGCGCTGTCGTATCTCGATCGGTCGGGAATCCGGCCGGCGGACGGAGCTGCTCCGTGGAGGACGCACGGTCGAGGGGGTCGAGGACGGGCGAGGCCTCAGCAGACTGCGCAGCCGCCTCCCAGCGCTTGCGGCGGCTGAGCGGCGCGAGCGTGACGACGGTGCAGACCAGCAGCCCGACGCCGAGGAAGAGGAGCGGGACCCAGAGCACGTCGACCACGAACATCAACAGGCAGCTGATGGCGACGACGGCGGTCCAGCCGTAGAAGATCAGGACGGCGTGCAGGTGGGAGTGCCCCATGTCGAGCAGGCGGTGGTGGAGATGCTTCCTGTCGGCGCTGAACGGGGACTTGCCGGCGCGCAGGCGGCGGATCACGGCGAGACCGAAGTCCATCAGCGGCACCACGAGGATGGCGAACGGCAGGATGATCGGGATGAACGCGGGCAGCAGCTCCTTCGCCGCGAGCTGCGCGGGATCGATCTGCCCGGTGACCGCGATGGCGGAGGTGGCCATCAGCATCCCGACCAGGAGAGCGCCGCTGTCGCCCATGAACATCCGGGCGGGGCGCCAGTTGATCGGGAGGAATCCTGCGCACGCGCCGACCAGCACCACGGCGATCAGCGAGGCGAGGTTGAAGTAGTCGGTGGGCGAGGTCTGCTGCACCAGCAGGTAGCTGTAGAGGAAGAAGACGCCGTTGGCGATCAGAGCGACGCCGGCGACGAGGCCGTCGAGGCCGTCGATGAAGTTGAGGGCGTTGGTGACAAGGACGATCGCGAGCACCGTGATGATCAGCGACATCCACGGCGAACCGACCGTCAGCCCGCCGATCGGCAGCGACACGATCTGCACGCCCTTCCAGGCGATCAGGCCCGCAGCGATGAGCTGGCCGGCGAGCTTCGTCGTCCAGTCCAGGTCCCAGATGTCGTCGGCAACCCCGATGAGGACGATGAGCAAGCTCGCACCAAGAATGGCGAGGATCGGCTCGGGAGTGGCGAACACCAACCGGAAGTAGGGCAACTGCGAGGCGATGCCGAAGCCGACGAGGATCCCGAGGAACATCGCAATGCCGCCCAGGCGCGGCGTCGGCCGGGTGTGCATGTCGCGAATGCGGATCTTCGGGTAAAGCCGATACTTCAGGCTCAGCCGCCAGATGACCCACGACAGCGCTCCGGTCACGAGCGCGACCGCGAGCGAGACGAGGGCGAAGGTGATCACCGGCTACTCACCCGCGGCGGGATCGGTGCGGGTGGGACCGGCGCCGGGAGACCCGGTGCGGGCTCCGTCGTCCGGCGTGGCGTCGTCCGGTGTGGCAGGGCCCGATGCCGCGTCGTCTGGCGCGTCGTCGCCCGGCGTGGCGCCGTCCGATACCGCGTCGTCCGATACCGCGTCGTCCGATACCGCCTCGTCCTCGAGCCGGGCGCCGGACGCCCAGGCAGGGCGGGCGGAGGGACCGCGATCGAACGCGTAGGGGTCGATCTCCACCGCGACCCGGTCGGTGTCGGCGGACTCGGCCTCGATCGGCTCGGGCTCGGACTGCTGCACCTGCGAATCCGGGAAGAGATCGCCCACGACCTCACGGATCCGTTCCGCCGACACGACGCCCTGGCGCAGGATGCGCAGCGTGCCGCCCTCGAAGCTCAGGGCCGTCGCGTCGACGATGGTGGATGACTCGCTGGCTCCCTGAGGGCGACCGCTGTAGCGCGACCCGGCGGCACCGGCGTCGAGGTAGACGTCGACCGAGTCGCCGAGCTGATCGAACGCCTCCTGCGCCGTCGTGGCCGAGGGCTGACCTGTCCGGTTCGCCGAGGAGACCGCGAGCGGTCCGGTCTCCGCGAGAAGCTCGATGGTGACGGGATTGTCGGGCATCCGCAGTGCCACGGTGCCGCGCGTCTCCCCCAGATCCCAGACCAGGGAGGGCTGCGCGTGCAGGACGATGGTGAGCCCGCCCGGCCAGAACTCGCGCGCGAGATCGCGCACCGCCTCCGGCACGTTCTCGGCGAGGGCGTCGAGCGCGGCCACGTCCCCGATCAGCACCGGCGGAGGCGACTGCCGCGTCCGCCCCTTCGCGTCGAGCAGACGCTGGACCGCGGCGGCGTCGAACGCGTTGGCCGCGACGCCGTAGACGGTGTCGGTGGGGATCACCACGAGTTCGCCGCGGCCGATGGCCGTCCGCGCGAGACGGGTGCCGGTCAGGAGGTCCGTGTCGACGGAGCAGTCGTATATGCGTGCCATAACGCGTCGATGATACCGGCGCGCTCCGTGTCCCGACGGGTTGCGGCGCGGCGGTGCGCTCAGCGGCCGCGTCAGCGCGCCCCCGGCCGGCCGCGTACCGTCCCGGATCCGGCAGGAACACGGCCCGGAACGCGCGCAGGAGTGCGGCCCGGAACTCGCGGTGCGGCGCTGGCTGCGGGGATCCGCACCGCGGTCAGCTCCCCCGTCTCCGCCTCGGTCGCGGAGAGGAGCGCGACGGCGATCGCAAGCGTCGCGAGGGAGTGCTGGTCGCCGAACCAGGTGGTGTTATCGGCCATTCCGTGCAGGAAGGTCCACAGGATCGCCACCGCTATCCCTCCCGCTGCCCACGCCTGCCCCTTCTCGACTCGGAGTACCAGGCGCAGAGTCCGCCACGTCGCCGTCACGAGCAGGAGCAGAACAGGCACGGCGATGAGGAGTCCCCCGTTGGCCCAGGCGCCGATCAGCAGGTTGTGCGGCGGCCGCACCTCGCTGTGGGCCGTGAACTGGGAAGCCCGTAGGTGCCACAGATCCTCCCAGCCGCCGTAGCCGAGCCCCAGGAGCCAGTGCTCCGGAAAGGCGCTCGCCGCGAGCCGAAGGAAGTCGCCTCGTGCGCCGAGGGTGAGTAGACCGGCTTCCGCGAGCTGCGGGAAGAACTCGGCGACGCTGTAGACGGCGGCCGCACTCGCGGGGAGGGCGATCATCCAGGCCACCGGACCCAGGCTCCTGCCCTTCAGCCCGCGAACCGCGGCGACAGCGAGCGGCAGGACGATCGCGAGCACGATCGCCGTCTTCGAGAGGGTGAAGAGGGCGCCGGCCAACCCCGCCACGGCAGTCAGTCCGAGCACGCGCGGACCACCCTTGCGCCGAGCAGCGAAGGCGAGCATCGCGGTGGTCGCCATGTACATCGAGGCGATGTTGCCGTTGAGGAAGAAGCCGCCGGACTTCTCCTGAAGCACATTGTTGAAGGCAGTCGTGTAGATGTCGCGCACGTACACGTCGGAGTAGAGCACAGCGCCGGGCCAGTGCAGGTAGGCCGCCTCCTGGACCGGGTCGATCTGGAACAGGATGGTCAGGGCGACCTGGACGAGGAAGACGGGCGTCGCCCACGCGAGCGCGCGCCCGACGATCCGCCAGGCGCTCGATCCGAGCTGCCGGACGGCGAGGTAGGGGCTCAGGAACGAGAGAACCGAGACGGACTCGCGCAGGCCCACCGCAGCGGTCCGGGAATAGGTCAGGGCGAAGAGCGTCGCGACGAGGAGGAAGGCGACGAGAACGACGACGCGATCGACGTGAGAGCCACGGAGCCGGATCAGGAGGTACGGCAGGAAGAGCAGGCTCCACGCGACCGGAGCGGTGAACGGGCCGAGCGTGTACAGCTGGAGGACGCTCAGGGCCAGGAGCACGGCCAGGAACAGCAGGAGCGCTTTCTCGCGGCGCTGCTGAGCGGGATCGACCAGTTGCCGCGACGGTCTGGCTCGAGCCGAGGACCCGCGGCGCGGGGCCGGGGTTCCGGTCCGCCGAGTCGATGAGACGGCGGACGGGCGGCCGGCGGCGGTGTCGCGGACCGCGGTGGCGGTGAAGGAATCGGCGTGGCGACCCATCTCAGGCCCTCCCCGACGCCGTCGCGGACGAGCGGGCGCTCACGGCGGCGGCCCTCGGTGACGAACCGGCGGTCATTCCACGAAGGATCGTCACGATTGGCGCGAGATGTCGGTTGGTCCGAATTCTCGGCGTCGCTGAAGTGGTCGTCAGCGCAGGGCGGACCGGCGCCTGGACGGGGGCTTGAGGGCGATCGAGCGCCCGAGGGGACGCTGGACACTCAGGGAAGGAGACCGAGGGGCGTAGCGGCGCAGGGGAACGGCTCGGAGACCGTCTGTGAGCGCCTCAGAGGGGCGGGAGCACGAGCCGTCGCGGTGGACGGACACGGAGATGAGGAAGGGTCGGGATGACATAGCGCGCCGACGTTACCTGCGGCGGACATATCCTCACCGTATGGCGCGGAATAAAGGTCCGCGCCATACGGACGGCCGATTGGGCCGACCCGGACGGGTCGGCCCGGACGGGTCGGAGCGCTCAGACCCTCGGAGCGCTCAGACTGCCGGAGCGCCAGACCCTCGGAGCGCTCAAACCCTCGGAGCGCTCAGCAGCTCGTCGGCCCGACGCGCGATGTCCGGCCAGCCGAATGCGGCTGCGCGACGGCGCGATGCCTCCGCGATCTCCTCCCGGCGGATCGGATCGCGCAGGTCCGCGAGCAGACGCGGGAGGGCCTGGATCATCGCGGCCGCGACCTCCTCGCCGGTGCCGGGCGCAACGAGCACCGACCCGTCGATCACTCCATCGGGGGTACGCAAGATCTCGGGGATGCCTCCGCGCTCGACCGTCAGGACCGGGAGCCCCCGGGAGAGCGCCTCCACCACGACCATCCCGAACGGCTCGTCCCAGCGGCAGGGGTAGAGCAGCAGCGCCGAGGAGGCGAAGAGCTCCAGCAGGTCCTCATGGCGGAGAAAGGGCAGACGGCGCACCGTCCCGGGCAGGGCGGATACCGCCTCGTCGAGTGCTCGGACGTAAGCGGTCGGTGTCGCGTCGTCACCGAGGCCCGAGGCTCCCGCGATCACGAGGCGAAGCTCCTCCCGGCCGGCCGCGTTCAGCCTCTGCAGGATCTCGACCGCCTCGCGGGCGCCCTTCTCGGGAACCAGCCGCCCGGCGAAGACCGCCTCCGGAACGGGGCCGAGCGGGCGCGGCGCGCGATCGACCGCCGGTACGACGCCGTTGTGGAGGACTGCCGTCGCCCGCAATCCGTAGCGCTTGACCGCGCGCTCCCGGAGGAACTCGCTGCAAAAGATCCACTCGTCCACGGCGTCGAGGTAGGGACGGGCGGCGACGTGATCCGACGGGAGGTGGTCGAGGAGGTCGTTGTGCTGGTGCGCCACGATCCGCCCGCGGTAACCCAGGCGGCGCAGCCGCACGGCGTACCGGGGACGGTTGTGGATCCAGACCGTCGGGACGCGACGCAGCGACGGGGCGAGATGGAGCAGCCAGGGGCGCCCACCGAGGGACAGGCGGCGCAGCTGCGCGGCGGGATCGCTGTCGCGTCGACGGGCCAAGAGCAGGGCCACGCGCCGCTGTGCGGAGTAGACCCGTCGGTAGAGGAGGTGCCGCGGGACGTCGACGCCCGGCGTCGGCACCGACCACGGCGCGTGTACGACGATCCTCAGCTGCGACCGCGAGACCGTCTCGCGGACCCACGTCGCCACGGCTCCGCCGCTGCCGTCGAAGCGCTCCTCCGCCGCCAGTACCACGGCGACGTCGACCGGATTCGTGGAGCGGGGCCGGAACCGGGCGGGCAGCCGCGAGAGGACGAGGGAGCGCGCGTCGGCGAGATCCCGGCCAGGAGCCAGCAGCACGGTCGCCGCCAGGACCAGCCCGGCAAGCGCCAGCTCCACGGGGAACAGGCGGAGGAGGGAGCCCTCGGGGAGCAGCCGGAGCAGGAGGAGGACGGCAGCCATCGGCGCCGCGAGCAGCGGGCCCGCCACGCACGCACGCAGGAAGGCGCCGAGGCGCACTCCGAGGACGACCCGCAGCACGCCATAGGTGACGAAGAAGCCGATGACACTCGAGACCAACAGACCGCCGATGAGGCCGTCGAGTCCGAACAGCACTCCCCCGCCGACGATCAGGGGGATCGTGATCGCCGTCTTCGCGATGTTCACGACCAGGCCGAAGCGCACCCGGTCCATCGCCATCAGGATGAAGCCGACGGGGTTGCCGATCGCCCGCACCGCTCCCACCACGGTAAGGGCGCTGGTCATCCCGGCAATCCAGCCCCAGTCCGGCCCGTAGAACAGGCGCACGATGTCCTCGGAGCGCAGCGCCACCAGAGTCAGGGGCGGAATGCTGGCCATGCTGAGCACGGCAGTGACGCTGAGGTAGTTCCGTGCTACACGGTCACGGTCGTGCTGGATGGAGGAGAAGACCGGGAACATCACGCGCGTCACGATCGGGTTGACGCGCGCGGGCAGGTTCACCGCGAGGTTGTAGCCGAGCGTGTATCCGCCCAGCTGAGCCGGACCCAGCAGACGGCCGATCGCGAGCGAGCTGGCGTTCGAGCCGAGGTAGTTCACGATGCCGTCGAGGGTCTGGAAGACGCCGAAGGAGAGAAAACGCGCGGTCTCGCGAATCCGGAACCGCAGGCGCAGACGGAACCAGCGCCGAGCCTGCACCAGAGCGAGGGCTGAGCGCAGCGCCGCCGTCGCGACGAGCCCCCAGGCGTAAGAGAGGGCGCCGGTGCCCGAGAATGCGAGGAAAACCGTGACGACGAAGCCGCCCACGAGCGAGACCGTCTCGGACACAGCGACCGCTCTGAATCGGATGCCCTTCTCGAGTACCGCCCGCGGGACCTGCCCAGCGGCGCTGCCGACAAAGACGAGCGAGGCGACAGAGAGGACCGGCGCTGCCACTGCGGAGCCGAGCAGTGCGGCGATCGGCCCAGCGGTCAGGAACACGACGCCAGTGACCGCGAGGCCCACCGAGAGGTTGAGCCAGAACACGGAGGAGAGCTCGAAGCTGGTCGCGCGACGGCGCTGGATGATCGCCTGCGCAACCCCCATGCCGAGGAAGATGTCGACGAAGGCGTTCAGCAGGCCGACGATCGCGATGATGCCCATTTCGGAGGCGTCCAGCAGACGCGCAAGCAACGCGAACTGCCCCAGCTGCACGACCAGGGCGACGGCGAACGAGATCGCAGTCCAGGTGGTGGCATCGACGGTCGTCCGGCGCAGGCTCACCGGACCCGCCCGGCGCCGGAGGACCGCGGAGTGAGCGGAGCATCCTCCTCCGCCGTCGAGGGGCGTCGCCTCCGCCAGACCTGCTCGGAGGTGGCCGGCGGGCCCGGCACCATCAGCACCGCGAGGACCGCGATCCAGGTCAGCCACGAGACTCCATCGAAGTCGTCGATCCGCAGGGGCATCTCGGCCAGCGAGCACGCGAGCAGCATCAGGACGAAGAGGTAGCTGACCATCGAGCGGTCGAAGTAGGTGAGCGAGCGCACCAGGACGCTGACGAGGAACACGACGAGGGCGGCGAGGAGGACGAGCCCGCCCCAGACCATCGTCGAGGCGAAGAGATTGTGCCCGTGCCACGGCGTGTGGCCGATCAGGCGGGGCAAGATTCCCTCCTTGGTGAAGGCGTTCGTGGAGAGCCCGAAGACCAGATGGTCGGGGATCACGCTCATCGACGACATCCAGATCGCGCCGCGGCTGGTGAGCGCCGAACGATCGTGCACCACCATCGGGAGCAGCACCACGGCGGTGGCGGCCATCACGACGGCACCGACAGCGAGAACGCGACGGGTGCCCGAGTGACGCACCAGACGCAGGACGACCGCCACGAGGATCGTGATTCCCGCGGCGATCAACGAGGTTCGCGACGCGCTGAGCACCAGGTTCGCCACGACGATGGCGAGCCCCGAGTAGCGGGCCCTGCGTGTGCGCAACAGGAGGACGAAGGGCAGCCCCAGCGCCATCGTCATGCCGAGCACGTTCATCTGCGGGAAGATTCCGGCGAGCAGGCGCGTGCCGATCAGGGCCTTGGTCTCACCGGCGAGGAGGGCGTCCTCGCGCATCCAGCCCTGATCGGTGAGTCCGGTGAGCAGGCTGGCGAGACCGATGAGGACGACGGCCACACCGAGAACGCGCAGGTCGTCCCAGCGCGGCGCGATCGACCAGAGCGCGATGACGAGCGCGAGGATCACCCAGTACTTCGGCGTCGGGTTGACGGCGCCGACGGCGATCGTGTTGGTCAGCTGTGCTGTCACGAGGTACACGCCCGCACCCACGAGACCGATCAGGTTGGCCCGCCTGCGCCGGAGGTTGAGGAAGACGATGACAGCAACGCCGAAGAGGAAGAGCGTCGGCGCCCACTGGTCAACCGCGGCGCCGAGGGAGCTCGGGTTCACCGCTCCGGTCGAGTAGCCGTCGGAGGCCGCGCGCCCCGCGACGAACAGGTCGACGATCTTTCCGCCCGAGGTCATCGTGAAGGCGAGGAACAGGACGACCGCGAAGTGGAGGCGGCGACGGCGGGTGTCGTGCGCGTCCCGCTCGGACGCGGACTCCTCCTCGGAGAAGGTCGGCCAGCCCGTGCGTGTGCTCGGGAATGGAGCCGTCGAATGGCTGCGGACGGGGACGGCGGTCCTTTGACGGTGGTGGCGTTCGTCCACGGCGTGCTTGGCGAGGCTCATTCTCGGTCTCCATTCGTCGTCACCGAGAGCCGGCGGGCTGCCCGGTCGTAGAGGTCTTCGAGGTCGCCGATGCGCTCGGCGAGATCGAAGGAGGCGAGCACGCGCTCGCGGCCCGCACGGCCCATCCGCACGGCCCGCTCCGGGTCCCTGAGCAAGGCCGCGAGTGACCGCGTGAGGGCGGGCACGTCGCCTTCCGCGACGAGCAGCCCGGTGACGCCGTCCTGCACCGCCTCCGGAACGCCGCCGTGGCGATACGACACCACGGGTGCTCCGGCGAGCGCGGCCTCGAGGAAGACCATGCCGAATCCCTCCGCGTCGCCGTTCGCCGCGGTGAGCGATGGGGCGCAGAAGACGGCCGCGCCGGAGAGGACCCGGGCGACCTCGGAGGGTGGCAGGGAACCGGCGAACGTCACCCCCAGGCGCAGGCGTGCCGCCTGCTCGACGAGGGTCGCTCGCAGGTGGCCGTCGCCGACGATGGTGAGAGGAACCTCGCGCAGCGGAGCGGGCAGGGCCGCCACCGCCGCGAGCAGATCGGCGACGCCCTTCTTATCGGAGAGCCGACCGACGAAGACGATTCCCTCGCGGGCGGCGTCCGGGGCGGCCCCGTCGCCGGAGGTCGGGATCCCGATGTGGCTGACCACAGTGCGCGCAGGATCGGCACCGAGGCGGACCAGCCCGTCGGCGATGAAGCGGGAGACGCCGATCAGGGTGTGCGCGGAGCGGAACACGGCGCGGGCCGCGCGCGCGCGCTGACGGCGAGCAAGCGGCCGGAGGAGGCGAGGAGCTCCGTTCACGAGGGGCCAGCTGGTGACGTCGTAGCCGTGACCCGTCACCACCAGCGGGAGGCCGCGGCGTCGCGCGTAGCGTGCGATGTAGGTGGCGTCGACGAGGAAATGCGCGTGAATCACCGCGGGCCGGTGCTCGGCGACGATCGCGTCGAGCCGCCGCGACACTCCGAACCAGCGCAGCAGGATCGCCCGGCGGCGGAGCGCGGTGATCGGGTCGTGCAGGACAAGGTCCGTGCTGTCGCGCAGGACGCCCGAGCCGGTGAGTTCAAGGCCGACGCCGAGGGCGCGCCAGCGCTGAAGACCGCGCATCTGATTGCGGACGAAGGTCTCCGAGTCCTGCAGCCAGGCGCGCTTCCAGACGAGGACCACGGGGCGCTCCGACGTCCGGTCGCGCTCGGACTCAACGGGAGGCATGACGCACCCGGTAGTGCAGCGCCGCGGCCACGCTCGGCAGCACCCGTACAGCGTCGCCGAGGTAGCGGCGCCAGAGACGGCCGGGCTCGCGGCTGAGCCGGTGCGCCCACTCGAGGCCGAGCCGCTGCACCAGCAGTGGCGCCCGCGGGATCTCGCCGGCGAGGAAGTCGATGGCGGCGCCGACGCCCAGGCACACCGCTCCGGTGCCGCCGACCTCGAGCAGACGCTCGCGCACCTCCTCCTGCTTCGGCGAGCCGAGGCAGAGCGCGACGATGCGGACCTCGTCCGCGCGCAGGGTCGCGGCCAGGCGCGCGAGGTAGGCGTCGTCGGCGAGATCGGCGGGCTCGGGAGCGACGACGACCGGCAGCTGGAGTCCGGGGAAGCGGTGCTGCAACTCGGCCGCGGCACGGTCGCCGATGCCCGGGCGTCCGCCGATCAGTGCTACCGGGGCGCCCTCGAGCGCCGCGCGCCGACAGACCTCGGTGAAGAGGTCGATCCCCGTGACGCGACTCGCGGAGCGGTGCCCGTACCAGCGGGCAAGCCAGACCAGGGGCGTTCCATCGAGCACCACCAGGGACGCGCGGCCGTAGTAGCGACGGAATGCACCCGAGTGCTTCCACCGAACGAAGTGATCCGTGTTCGGAGTGACGACGAGCTCGTCGCGGCCGCTCCGGGACAACTCGAGCACCGCATCCGCCGCCTCGTCGAGCGTGGTGATGCTGGCGGGCATGCGCTCGATGCGGCCGGTGATGTAGGACGTCATGCCGGGACTCCTCAAGAGTGGGGGCGGGCGGGGGTGGTCACCGCGCGGCGTGCGCGCGGAAGGAGGCGGCGAGGCCGGCCAGGTGGCGGCGCTCCGGTGGCCGCAGCGAGGCGGCGGCGTCGAGAAGGGCACCAAGCTGCACATGGAGGTCGGCGGGCGCCTGCCCCGGCGGGAAGCCCTCGCGGCGCCACGCGAACCAGCCGGGTGCGAAGCCGAGCTCGCGGCGCCCCAGGTCGGCGAACGCCTCGGCCACCAGAGTGCTATCGCTCTTCGAGCGGATCCACGCGGGATCAATCGTCGTCTGACCCGCATGTCGGAGGTAGAGGACGGTGGGCACGGTGTCGCGTAGCAGACGGTGCCCGGCGGTGATCGCACGGAGGTAGAGGTCGAAGTCCTCCGCGGCGACCGCTCGGTAGCCGCCGAGCGCCCTGACGACGCTCGTGCGGCCCGTCATGGTCGGGTGCATCAGCGGATTCTCGAGGAGCAGGGCGAGGGCGATCGCGCGGCTCGACAGGCGCGGGAGCAGCTGGGGCTTGAGCAGCGGGATCGGCGGCTTGCGGATGAGGACGGTCGAGAAGACGAGGTCAGTTCCGCGCGCCAGGAGCTGGCCCTGACGGCGAAAGCGCCACGGCAGAGCGCGGTCGTCGCCGTCCAGGATCGCCAGGTACGGCGTCTCGACCTGCTCGAGGAGGGCGTTGCGCGAGGCGGGGATCCCCTGCGGCGACGTGTCGTCGAGGATGCGAAGTCGACGATCAGCGATACGGCCGACGACCGCCGCGGTCGCGTCCTCACTCCCGTCGTCGCGGACGAGGACGCGGCCGGAGGCCGGCAGGGCGGCCAGGGCGCTGCGAACCGAGGCGCCGATGGTCCCCTCGGCGTTTCGGGCGGTGATGCAGACGGTCAAGCCGTTCATCGGGTGCTCCTGCGGTTGGCGAGTCGGCGGTGGGTGTCGTGCACGGCATAGAGCACCCGGCTGAAGACGGTGAAAGCGGCCGGCAGGTGCTTCAGCACCAGCCCCAGGGCGAGCAGACGCGGTCTCTGGGCGGAACGGAACAGGTCGACATCCTGAAGCGCGGCGGACCCGAGCCGGACGCCCGAGTTCACCAGCGCGCGGTCGGCGTTCTGGCGGATCGGGGTGAGGGCGACGGGGACCGCGTAGAACCAGGTCGTGAACCAGTCGGACAGCGGCCTCGGCACGTTCCCGAACGTCCGGGCGAGTGCTGCGCGCATCTCCTCCGCACAGACGAGGAGGTTGCCGAGGTCCGGATCGCGACGGCGGGTGATCGAGGCGGCGGTGTAGACGTAGGAGTAGAGGATCTCTGGGACGAAGAGCACCCGCTCCGACGCCTGCACCGCCCGCAGCACGCCGATGAAGTCGGACTGGGAGCTCAGCCGCGGGAAGAGGTCCTGCTGCAGGACGCGGCGGCGGAAGAGCTTGTTCCACAGGAAGCCGTGCAGCTGCCCGGACGCCATCCGCTCCAGGGCTTGCTCGGACGAGATCAGCTCACGGCGGTCGAGGCCGTCGATCACCCGCCCGGAGGCGGACTGACGGGTCCGGTAGAGCGCCCGGCAGACGACGATGTCGGCGGCCGTTCGCTCGGCCTCGGTGGCCAGGGTCCGCAGGATCGCCGGATCCCACTCGTCGTCGACGTCGACGAACCAGACGAACTCCGAGTCGGCCTCGGCGAGCGCTCGATTGCGAGCGGCCGCGACTCCGCCGTTCTGAGCGTTGCGGAGGACCTGTGCGTCCTCGCGCCCCGCGGCCCAGCTCTCGAGCACCTCCGCAGAGTCGTCGGAGGAGGCGTCATCCACGAGCAGGACACGCATGCCAGGCCCGAGGGTCGTGCCGAGCGCGGCAAGGAAGCCGTCGAGTTGGGAGATCGCGTTGTAGCAGGGCGCGATGACGGTCACCGAGTGCGTCGACGCGGTCACCGCCGGGCTCCGAGTCGACGGTAGGCAGCGAGGACGGGGCCGAAGACGGCGTCCGGAGACGCGACTGCGTCGACCCAGGCCTTCGCCCGATCCGCCTGCCTCAGCAGCTCGTCCGGATGGTCCAGCGCCGCGGCGATCGTCGCGGCGATCTCGTTCGCTCCCGCGTCCGCGGGCAGAAGCAGGCCTCTGCCCTCGGCGAGGAGCTCGCCCACCCCACCCACCTCGGTCGCCACCACAGGGCGGCGCCGGGCCATCGACTCGAGCATCACGAGGGGCGTCCCCTCCCAGCGCGATGTCGACAGGAGCAGATGCGCCGCGTCGAGCGCGCCGGTCACGTCGCCCGACGGCCCGGCGAACTCGACCACTCCGGCCGCCCGCGCGCGCTCGCGCAGCACCGGCAGCATCGGCCCGTCGCCCAGCCAGGTGGCCGCGACGGGGCGGATCCGGGCCAGAGCCTCGATCGCCGCGAGGAAGCGCACCGGATCCTTCTGCTCCGCGAGCCGCCCGATTCCCACAACCCGCACGACCGGCTCGGCAAGCGCCGACTCCTGCGCGGGCTCGGCAGTCACGTTCGCCGGCGTATTGCCGGTGACCACCACGCGCGCCGGCGGGCGGCCGTAGCCGTCGACGACCATCCGCCCCACGGAGGCGGAGACGGCGAACACCCGTCGCGAGCGGAACGAAAGCGCACGCCGGTCGATGGCGGGCAGCTCCGTGTGCGCGTGTTCGACGACGGGCACACGCAGCGCGAAGCCGACGAGGAGCGCCAGCAGCGCTTCGCGGCGCTGATGGGCGTGCAGGACGTGCGGTCGGAAGCGCCGAACGGCCAGCGCGAGATCGCGCAGGTCGGCGCAGAAGCGCTGCTCGGGGGCGCGGACGACGAAGACCGCTGAGTCCCGGGCCGCAGGGCCGCTGAGTGGTCCTGGCCTGCCCCAGTAGGCGGTGGCGCAGCCGTGCTCCCTGCTCCAGGAGCCGAGCGAGAGGGCGACACGCTGAGCTCCCCCGTCCTCAAACGAGTCCAGGACGTGGAGGACCCGGAGCGACGACGTGCGCCGAGCCCTCATGTGCTCGCCCCGGCCGAGGCGGCGTCGGGGAAGAAGTCATCGAGCACGGCGAGGACGGCGTCGACATCGCGGCCCATCGTCTCCGGATCGACGCCGTAGCGCTCGGCGAGCTGCGCGACGACCTCGTCGCGCGCTCGTCGCTGCTGGATCACGGCCTCGAAGACGGTGTCTGCGCTGAGCGAGAGGACAACGGGCGGCGACGCCGGGCGGGAGAGGTCGAGCACGTAGGCCTGCTCGTCGGTGCGCTCCACGGCGAAACGCTCGCGCGGATGCGGTCCAGGAGCGGAGTCGTCGACCGGCGCGGGACTCGCGTCGGCGATGTTCGCACTCGCCTCGACGACGGCGGGAGTCTCGTCCGTCGGCGCCGCGGCCTCGGCGACCTCCTCGGCCGGGGCGGCCGGAGCGGCCGGCGTCGGACCGACGTCGCCTCCCGACCTCGCCACCCGGATGAATCCGGACAGGGCGGAGGGCAGGCCGCGGACGGCGCGGACGCTCCGCTCCCACCGCAGGCGCAGGCGGCGGCGCGTCGTGGTCGTGCCGGGGTGGCTGGCCTCCAGATCGGCTCGGGTGGGGAAGGCGGCGCGCAGCAGCAGTGTCCCCTTGAGGTGCCAGGGGGCGGAGGCGATGGCATGCAGCCAGTTGAAGGTGTGCCGGTCGGAGCAGCGCCGGACGTCCCAGAGCGCCTGCGCGCGGCGGTGGCGCTCGTCGGCCGGGGCGGGCACACCCCAGGAGGTGAGCAGCTCGGCCATCGGCGTCTGCGCTCCGAGCTCCACGGCAGCGGCGCGGATCGCCTCCTTGTCCTTCTGCGGCAGGGCTGCGCCGTGAGCCTCCAGCGCGGCGAGAATCGTCGCCGAGGAGGCCGAGCGCGCGCTCCGCAGCTGGTGCAACGCGTGCAGGACCAGATGGTGGGCGGCGTCCGGAATGAGGAGGACCTCGTCGCTGAGCGGCAGCTTCTTGTGGGAGGCCCAGAGCCGCTCGAAGACGACCCGGTCCGCCTCGAAGGCACCGGGGAAGGAACGGTGCACATCGACGTCGCACGGCCAGGAGGGGTGCACGAGCGTGATCGAGTGGTCGACGAAGAGCGTCCAGCTCAGGGCCTCGGCGCGCCGGTTCCAGCCCATATCCGCGAGCAGGGTGATGGCATCGTCGAAGCGATCGGGGTCGACCCACAGGTCGACATCGGCCGACGTCATGGGCGCGCGGATGCCCTGTCGGTGCAGCCCCTCGCCCTTCACGACCAGGCTGCGGATGCCGTAATCGTCCAGGGTGTACTGCACGAGCACGGCCGCTAGCCGCAGCGCGACAGCGCTGGGAAGTGCGGCGACGACGAAGGTCTCGGGAGTCGAGGTCGGATCAGGCGACACGAGCGCATCCCTCCGCCAGGTCGAGGAGTTCCCCGGCCGCGACCGACCACGGCCGCTCCCGAGCGAGCTCGAGAGCACCCTGCGAGAGCGCGGACCAGTCGCGTCGTAGGCGCAGCAGTGCGTCCTCGTAGTCACGGCGCCGGCCGTCCTCGGGGACGACCACGCCCGCACCCGCCGCGCACAGACCCGCGAGGACGCTCGACTCCGTCGTGAGCACGGGCAGGCCGCTCGCTAGCGCTTGGAGCCCTGCGGCCGCACCGCTGGTCGAGCGGGCCAGGTGCGCGAACGCGTGCGAGCCCCTCAGCACCTCCGCGACACCCGCACGGTTCTGCTCACCGACGCAGCGCACTCCGGGAGCCAGGTCGTCGGCGAGTCCGGAGCCGTCGTCGACGACGCTCACATACTCCGTGCCGTCGAGCCGGGCGAGGAGGTCGAGTCGATCGGCGCCGTGATCGCGGCTGGAGCCTCCGACCGCGGTGAAGCGGACCGGTCCCTCCGGCGCGGGTGGCGTCCGGAAGGACGCGCTCGGCAGGCCCGGCAGCACCACGACCGGGGTGCCCGACAGCCGCGAGGCGAGCAGGTCGGACGGAGCGACGACGACCGCGCCGCGACGCTCCTCGTCGTAGCGAGCAGCGAGCAGGAGTGGGAGACCGGGCGCGGGAGCGGAGTCGGCCAGGAGCACCGTCGTGGGGGCGAGCCCGAGCAGCTCCAGGGCCGTCCCCGGGAGAGCGACGACGAGGTCGGGCCGCTCGGGGGCGAGCAGCTTTCGGGCGCGGCGCGTAAAGACCGCGAGCCCAACGGGCCCGATGCCGATCCGCCCGGCCGGCTCGACCAGGTGGCCGAGGAGGCTGGCGCGCAGCTCGGCTCCGCTGAATCCCTCAGGGTCGGCGGTCACGACGATCACCCGGTGGCCCTCGCGGCGCCAGGCGCGTTCAAGCTCAGCCGCATGCCAGGAGTCGAGGGCGACGATCCCGATGGTCAACACGAACGGTTCCTCTCCGTCAGGGTGCCCCGGCGCGAGCCGGGAAGGGTCGGCAGGGGCGCGGCGTCTCGACGGTCGATGACCTCGTGCACAGGGCGGTACCTCTTTCCGTCCCGGCAGGCGGAGCCACGGACGTCGGAGAAGGTATCCCGAGGCTCGGCCATGCCCGAGCTAGCGGCGCGAAACAGAGCCGGCGGCGTCGTGCGGACCGACCCCCCTGGCTACCTCCCGACGAGGGCCGCGCGATGTGCGTCAGTCCCCGCCATAAGCGCCAAAACCGCCGCTGTGCCGCGCGCGAGCGCCGCAGCCCGGCGGATAGAGTCGGCTCCGTGATCCTCGCCTCGCAGACCCTCGCGCACGCCCCGGCGGCCCGTCAGACCTCGGCTCCCTGCGCTGAATTGGTCGGCGCTGAACTGGTCCGTGCCGAACTGCTCCGTGCCGAACTGCTCCGTGCCGGGCGGCTCCGATGAGGGGCATCATCCTCGCGGGTGGTTCGGGGTCGCGGTTGTGGCCGATCACTAAGGGCATCTCGAAGCAGCTGATGCCGATCTACGACAAGCCGATGATCTACTACCCGCTGTCGACGCTGATGATGGCCGGGATCGACGAGGTCCTCGTGATCACGACGCCCGAGTACAACGACCAATTCCGCGCCCTGCTGGGCGACGGGTCGAGCCTGGGAATGCGGATCGAGTACGCCGTGCAGGCCTCCCCCGACGGCCTCGCACAGGCGTTCCTCATCGGCGAGGAGTTCATCGGCGACGAATCCGTCGCGCTCGTGCTGGGCGACAACATCTTCCACGGCACCGCCCTGGGCACCGCCCTCGCAGCGAACACCACGATCGAGGGCGCCGTGATCTTCGCCTACCAGGTCGCCGACCCGCGAGCCTACGGAGTCGTCGAATTCGACGAGCAGTTCCGGGCCGTCTCCATCGAGGAAAAGCCTTCTTCTCCGAAAAGCACCTTCGCGGTTCCCGGCCTCTACTTCTACGACAACTCCGTCATCGAGATCGCCAAGAGCATCGAACCGTCCGCGCGCGGTGAATTGGAGATATCGACCGTCAATGAGCGATACCTCGAGGCGGGCACCCTCACCGTCCAGGTCCTCGATCGCGGAACCGCCTGGCTCGATACCGGAACCTTCGACTCGATGATCGAGGCGACGGAATTCGTCCGCGTGATCGAGCAGCGACAGGGCTTCAAGATCGGCTGCATCGAAGAAGTCGCCTGGCGCAACTCCTGGATCGACGACACCCGCCTCGCCGAACTCGCCGCACCCCTAGTCAAGAGCGGCTACGGCGCCTACCTCCAGCAGCTCCCCACTCTCGCGCGAGGATCCTCCTCCGTCTGAGCGTCCGCCGGAGTTCGTCCGTGTCGTCGACCGCGACCCGGGCGTCCGACGCCTCCCCTCCCTTCCTCGAACCAGTAGGAGCACTCGTGCGGATCCTCGTCACCGGCGGTGCCGGTTTCATCGGCAGCAACTTCGTCCACCTCACCCTGCGCGAGCGCCCCGACGCCCGGATCACTGTCCTGGACGCGCTCACCTACGCCGGCGACCTCCGCTCGTTGGCCCCGGTGTCGGACAAGATCACCTTCGTCGAGGGCGACGTCGCTGATACCGAGCTGGTGGACCAGCTGGTGGCCGACTCCGACCTCGTGGTGCACTTCGCCGCAGAGTCACACAACGACAACTCACTAGAGGATCCAGCACCGTTCCTGGCAACGAACGTCCTCGGCACCTTCGCGCTGCTCCAGGCGGTCCGCGCACACGACGTCCGCTACCACCACATCTCCACCGACGAGGTCTACGGCGACCTCGAACTCGACGACCCCGCCCGCTTCACCGAACACACCCCCTACAACCCCTCCAGCCCCTACTCCTCGACCAAAGCCGCCAGCGACCTACTCGTGCGCGCCTGGGTCCGCTCCTTCGGCATACGCGCCACAATCTCGAACTGCTCCAACAACTACGGCCCCTACCAACACGTCGAAAAATTCATCCCCCGCCAAATCACCAACGCCATCGACGGCATCCGCCCCAAGCTCTACGGCACCGGCGCAAACGTCCGCGACTGGATCCACGTAGACGACCACAACACCGGCGTCTGGGCCATCATCGACCGCGGCGAGATCGGCGAAACCTACCTCATCGGCGCCGACGGCGAAAAAAGCAACCTCGACGTCGTCACCCGCATCCTCACCGCCTTCGGAGCACCCAACGACGCCTTCGACCACGTCACCGACCGCACCGGACACGACCTCCGCTACGCCATCGACTCCACCCGCCTCCGCACCGAACTCAACTGGCAACCCCGCTACACCGACTTCGACGCCGGACTCGCCGCCACCATCGACTGGTACCGCGCCAACGACAACTGGTGGCGCCCCGCCAAAGCCGCCACCGAAGCCAAGTACGCCGCTCAGAAGTAGGGAAAAGAGGAGCGAAGGGGCCCGATCGACCGTCGATGATTCATTCTCCTTCTCCAGCTACCCTCTCCGGGGGACGCTTTAGAGCCCGAAACAGGGTCTGACGGGGCCTCCCGCGACATCGGCGAAACGTGACCTTGCTACGGTTACGCCCGTGCTTATCTCCTCTCCTCCGGCGGCCACCGCCGGCGGGACTTGTTCCGCTCAGCAACCGCTCCGCGCCTTCGCCGCTCCTGCGTCAAGAGGGCTTCATCTGTGAGGGGCATCATCCTCGCGGGTGGTTCGGGGTCGCGGTTGTGGCCGATCACTAAGGGCATCTCGAAGCAGCTGATGCCGATCTACGACAAGCCGATGATCTACTACCCGCTGTCGACGCTGATGATGGCCGGGATCGACGAGGTCCTCGTGATCACGACGCCCGAGTACAACGACCAATTCCGCGCCCTGCTGGGCGACGGGTCGAGCCTGGGAATGCGGATCGAGTACGCCGTGCAGGCCTCCCCCGACGGCCTCGCACAGGCGTTCCTCATCGGCGAGGAGTTCATCGGCGACGAATCCGTCGCGCTCGTGCTGGGCGACAACATCTTCCACGGCACCGCCCTGGGCACCGCCCTCGCAGCGAACACCACGATCGAGGGCGCCGTGATCTTCGCCTACCAGGTCGCCGACCCGCGAGCCTACGGAGTCGTCGAATTCGACGAGCAGTTCCGGGCCGTCTCCATCGAGGAAAAGCCTTCTTCTCCGAAAAGCACCTTCGCGGTTCCCGGCCTCTACTTCTACGACAACTCCGTCATCGAGATCGCCAAGAGCATCGAACCGTCCGCGCGCGGTGAATTGGAGATATCGACCGTCAATGAGCGATACCTCGAGGCGGGCACCCTCACCGTCCAGGTCCTCGATCGCGGAACCGCCTGGCTCGATACCGGAACCTTCGACTCGATGATCGAGGCGACGGAATTCGTCCGCGTGATCGAGCAGCGACAGGGCTTCAAGATCGGCTGCATCGAAGAAGTCGCCTGGCGCAACTCCTGGATCGACGACACCCGCCTCGCCGAACTCGCCGCACCCCTAGTCAAGAGCGGCTACGGCGCCTACCTCCAGCAGCTCCCCACTCTCGCGCGAGGATCCTCCTCCGTCTGAGCGTCCGCCGGAGTTCGTCCGTGTCGTCGACCGCGACCCGGGCGTCCGACGCCTCCCCTCCCTTCCTCGAACCAGTAGGAGCACTCGTGCGGATCCTCGTCACCGGCGGTGCCGGTTTCATCGGCAGCAACTTCGTCCACCTCACCCTGCGCGAGCGCCCCGACGCCCGGATCACTGTCCTGGACGCGCTCACCTACGCCGGCGACCTCCGCTCGTTGGCCCCGGTGTCGGACAAGATCACCTTCGTCGAGGGCGACGTCGCTGATACCGAGCTGGTGGACCAGCTGGTGGCCGACTCCGACCTCGTGGTGCACTTCGCCGCAGAGTCACACAACGACAACTCACTAGAGGATCCAGCACCGTTCCTGGCAACGAACGTCCTCGGCACCTTCGCGCTGCTCCAGGCGGTCCGCGCACACGACGTCCGCTACCACCACATCTCCACCGACGAGGTCTACGGCGACCTCGAACTCGACGACCCCGCCCGCTTCACCGAACACACCCCCTACAACCCCTCCAGCCCCTACTCCTCGACCAAAGCCGCCAGCGACCTACTCGTGCGCGCCTGGGTCCGCTCCTTCGGCATACGCGCCACAATCTCGAACTGCTCCAACAACTACGGCCCCTACCAACACGTCGAAAAATTCATCCCCCGCCAAATCACCAACGCCATCGACGGCATCCGCCCCAAGCTCTACGGCACCGGCGCAAACGTCCGCGACTGGATCCACGTAGACGACCACAACACCGGCGTCTGGGCCATCATCGACCGCGGCGAGATCGGCGAAACCTACCTCATCGGCGCCGACGGCGAAAAAAGCAACCTCGACGTCGTCACCCGCATCCTCACCGCCTTCGGAGCACCCAACGACGCCTTCGACCACGTCACCGACCGCACCGGACACGACCTCCGCTACGCCATCGACTCCACCCGCCTCCGCACCGAACTCAACTGGCAACCCCGCTACACCGACTTCGACGCCGGACTCGCCGCCACCATCGACTGGTACCGCGCCAACGACAACTGGTGGCGCCCCGCCAAAGCCGCCACCGAAGCCAAGTACGCGGTGCGGACAGCGTGAGCGGTTCGTTCCCGAGCGCGGCCGGTGCGCGGCGCCGGGGACCGGCGCCCTCGGCCGGGACGTCCTCCCTCCGGCGCCGAGACCGGCGCGCCGCCGGACTCCCGGGAACGGGGCGCGCCGCATGATGATCGTCGCCGCCGCCCTCGCGCTGCTGTTCCTCGTCGTCACCTTCCCGCGGCGGGCCGTCGGCCTCCGCGGCTACGCCGTCGGCCTCTCGATCTTCGTCCTCGGCATCGGGGCGAGCACCTCGGCGCCGGAGGCCATCCGCTACGCCTCAACGGGTATCGCGGCGGTCTTCCTGATCCTGGCCTGGGCGTTCAGCGAGCGGACGCGGCCGAGGAAGCGCAGCCGGCTCGTGCTGCTCGCCTGGTTCGTCTGGACGACCGGGGTGAGCCTCCTGATCTCCTCGAGCCCCCCGGCGGCCGTCCTCGCTCTCATCGTGGTGCCGCTGCTGCTGTTCCCCGTCGTGTCCCGCCTCGGCGAGCAGGATCTCGTACCGCTGCTGCGCTGGACGGCGCTCACCGTCCTCGTGCAGGTCGCCGTCGGCATCGCCGAACTCACCGTCCTGGCCGAGCCGATCTGGGGCTACCGCAACCTCACCACGGCGGGTCTTCCCGTGATCCGGTACAACCCGTTCCTCCCCGGCCTGATCCGGATCCAGGGCACGACCGGCCACCCGATCATCTTCTCGCTCATCGTGATGTTCAGCTTCTTCCTGATCCTCGCCCTCGGGTCGAAGCTCTCGCGGACGGTCCGGCTGCTCTCGCTCGGCACGGCGATCGTCGGCCTCCTCCTCTCGGGGACGCGCAGTGCGTTCGTCGCAGCGGCCGTCGGGTTCGTCGTCTACCTCTTCTTCGCTCCCACCACCGGGACGCGGGTGAAGAACGTCCTGATCATCATCGGGGCGGGAGTCGCGATCTTCCTCGGCGACTTCGGGCTCTCCACCGTCGCGACACAGGCGGCCACATCGGACTCCTTCGGCCACCGCCTCGAAGGATGGGCGAACGCGGATCAGCTCCTGCACCGCGGCTCTCCCACCGGAGCAATCGGCAGCGGCTTCTTCTCCGAGCTGAGCATCTTCGCGCAGGGCCTGCTGCAGCGGGACGGCTTCCTGGTGATCGACAACCACTTCATCTGGACGCTCGCGATCAGCGGTGGCATCGGACTGGCCCTCATGGTGCTGGCGATGGGGGGCGCGTGGGTCGACTCCGACCGTCTCGGCCGGGCCCAGGTCGCCGTACTGCTCGCGATGGCCTTCTCCTTCGACCTGATGACCTGGGGGGTCTCGGTGAGCATCTTCGTGATCTCGCTGACGCTGCCGCCGGACCTGATCGCGCTCGCCCGTTCGGCCCCGTCCCGCGAAGCGGAACCGCCCCCCGACCTGGCGGGGCGCGCTGAGGCCTCAGCGCGGAGGGGACCGCACCTACATGAGGACCCTCCCCCATCCCGCGCGGTGACAGCGCGCCATTCCCGGACCAGGCCAGACCTGACCTGACCAGACCAGACCAGACCAGGCCTGACCAAACCAGCCGATCGGAGCTCACATGCCTGAGATCATCGACACCGAGACCTTCGTTATCGGCGATTCGACGAAGACGAACTCTCTCGGACGCGCGCTGAGCATGGCGCTCACCGCGGCCGAGCTCGGACCCGTGCGGGTCCTCGCTTTTGAGGACGGGGAACTCTGGGCCGGAGCCGGCCAGTTCCCGGCAGACGTCGTCCCGTTCGGGCGGAGGGATCTGTCGCGCATCGAGCGCGACGTCCGCGCGGCAGCATCGGAGCGGAGGACCATCGTCTGGTTCTCGAAGGGCACGGACCCCCTGCCACGTCTGGCCCGGCGCCTCTCCCGCATCCCGAACACCGTCGTGGTCGCGGACTTCGACGACGACGACGTCTCGATCATGGAGGCCTTTCGGTCCGAGTCCCTCCTCAACCGCGCAAAGGCGAATCCGCTCCGCCGGAAGGCTCCGTCCCGGCTGCGCCGGAGCCAGGCCAGGATCGCGCGCGACGCCGACCTCGTCACCTTCTCGAGCGCAGGACTTCGCGGGGTGTACGCGGAGCGCTTCGAGCTCGGCGACGCGTCCGCCGTCATCCCCCACACCCGAGTGTCGATGCCGCGCGACCGGCCGCGCGCGCCCTCGGCGGACGGCCGTCTGACCCTGGGCTTCATCGGAACCGTCCGCAGCTACAAGGGCGCAGACACGCTGAACGCCCTGCTGCGAGCGGACACGGATGTCGGCATCGTCACCTTCGCCCAGTCGTGGACGCCGCCCTCCGACGTGGCGGCGCAGTGGACCATGCGCCCTCCCACGACACCGCTGTCCGAGATCTACGCGGACGTGGACGTGCTCGTGCTCCCCATGGACATCCGCAGCCCGGCAGCGCTCTACCAGCTCCCCGCAAAGCTCGTGGACGCGGCCGTGTTCGGCACTCCCGTCGCAGCGACTCCGACGCCGCCGATCGAGGAGTTCGCGGCCGGCGCCTTCCTGCCCGTCACCGACTGGTCCGATCCCGTCGGCGTCCTCGCGGCGATCAGAGCAGCCGACAAGGAACAGCTGGGAGCAGCACTCCAGGCGAGGTTCACCACCCTTCTCTCCCCCGAAGCAACAGCCGACACTCTCGACACCGCGCTCAAGAAGGCACTGATCAGAAAGAGCACCCACCGTGCATGAACGACCGGCAGCCGTCCAGGTCCCCCTTCTCTCCGTGAAGGTCACTCCGATGACCGCCGCGGGAGTCGCCGACCTCGTGTCGAGCGAGCCCTCCGAGCCGACGCTAATCCTCAATCACAATCTGCACAGCAGCTACCTCCACCTCAAGCACGCCTGGTTCCGCAAGTTCTACGAGCGGAGCGACATCGCGGTGATCGACGGGTGGCCTGTCCTGGCCCTGGCCTCCCTGAAGCGCCGGGTGAGGACCGAGGAGCGCATCGGGTCGACCGATTGGATCCACGCGCTCTGGTCCGACAAGCGCTCGCCCGGCCGCCGGGTCTTCATCCTCGGCGGCACCGAGGAGATCAACGCCGCGGCCGTCAGCGCCTGGAGCAGGGCGCGAGCCGTCGACGACGTCGCCGGAGGATCCGGGTATTTCGCTCGGGAGGACGAGCAGTCGGTGGTCGACGCGATGCGCAGCCACGCGCCGACCCTCATCATCGTCGGCCTCGGGATGCCGAAACAGGAGCTGTTCCTGGAGGAGCACTGGGATGACCTCCCCGACGCGTACATCGCCACCGTGGGCGGCGCCGTCGACTACATCGCGGGCGCCGTCGAGCTGAGCCCGCGCTGGCTCGGCTCGGTCGGCCTGGAGTGGGTGTGGAGGTTCCTCCACGATCCGCGGCGCCTCTGCACCCGGTACTTCGTGGAGCCGTTCGCGCTCGCCGGGCTGATCCTCCGCAACACGCTCCGCGGGGCGGGGACTCGATGAGCATCACCACGCGCGACGTGACCACCGTCGTCCCGACCCTCGGTAGGCCGGCGCTCTCCCGCGCTCTGGAGTCGGTGCGCGGGCAGACCGGCGCCGGAGGCCGGACGATCGTCGTCCTCGACAACCCCTCCCGCGAGGACCAGGTGAGGAGTCTGCTCGAGGACGAGGTCCTCCTAGTGACGGCGGGCAGGACGGGAGGGGCGAACGCGCGCAGCACCGGAGCCCGAGCGGCCGAGACCTCGCACATCGCGTTCCTGGACGACGACGACTGGTGGGAGCCGGAGAAGCTGGCCCGCCAGGTGGAGGCGCTCTCCGAGTCCTCGGCCGACCTCTGCTATACCGCCACCTACTTCCACGAGTCGGGCGACGGCGTGCGCCGGCTGCCGACGCGGGAGCTCGCGGCGGGACAGTCCGTCGCGTCCTACCTCGTCGCGCGTCCGGGCCTCAAGCACGGCTCGGGGTACATCCAGACGAGCTCCCTGCTCGCGAGCAGGCGCCTCGTGGACGAGCACCCGTGGGATCCCTCGATGAAGAAGCACCAGGACTGGGACCTCGTCGCACGGTGGGCTGCGGCCGACGCGCGGATGACCTTCGTCCCGCTCCCTCTCGTGCACGTCCAGCAGGGATCCGCCGCCTCGATCTCGAAGACGGCGGACTGGCGTGCGAGCGCCGCGTGGCTCGCCCGCCACGGCGACGCCCTCGACTCCCGCGCCTACGCAGACTTCGTCGCCACGCAGATGCTGCGGGGCGCGCTCAGCGCTCGCGATCCGCGCGGAGTCCTCGCTTCGGTCGCGGAGCTGTCGCGCCGCCGGCCCCACGTCGCCGCGATGATCGTGGGCCTCCACGGTCTCGTGGAGAAGTAGATGCGGGGAGCCACTCCGACCGGCCCGCGGCACTCGAAGCCGATCCTCCGCCTGCTCGGTTTCGTCCTGATCCCGCTGATCAGCGCCCTGAGCCCGCTGATCGTCATCCCTTCCATCACCAGCGCCTTCGGGGCGACGGCGTGGGCGTCCGTCGCCGTCGCCCAGTCCATCGGGTCCGCCGCCGCGGTCGTCGTCGAACTCGGCTGGGGCCTGAACGGCCCCCAGCGGATCGCCCGCATGGGTCGGCGGGCTCGATCGCAGACCTACGCTCTTGCGACGGCGACGAAGGTCCTGGTCTTCCTGCCGCTGGCCGTCCCCGTGGTGATCGTCACCGGCCTGCTCGCGCCGGTGGATCCGGTCGCGGCCTCGTGGATCGCCGTCGCGACCGCGCTGAGCACGCTGTCGCCGGCCTGGTTCTTCATCGGCGCAGGCCAGCCGCGGAACATCCTGCTCCTCGATGCCCTGCCCAGGCTGGCCGCGAACGGGCTGACCGTGCTCCTGATCAGTGCCGCGGGAGCTCCGCTCGCGGTCTACCCGCTGCTGCTCGCCGTCGGCACGATCGCGCCTCCGGTCCTCGGCTGGTTCGCCGCAGGGAGCCGCCTGGGATTCCTGCGCTCACTGGGCCGGCGCCGGGTCCTCCGCGCCGTCCGCGCGCAGAACGTCGCCCTCCAGGGACGACTGGCCAGCGCGGCCTACATCGCCCTGCCGGTGGCGATCGTCGGGGCGGCCTCGCCGGGAGCGCTCGTCGTCTTCTCCGCCGCAGAACGGCTCCAGCGCTTGGTGCTGGCGCTGCTCGCCGCCTTCCCCAACGCGCTGCAGGCATGGGTCGGGGCGCCCGGATCCGACGCCGACCGCTCCCGCCGCATCGCCCGCGCCGTGGGCGCCAACGCCGTCCTCGGAATCGTCGCCGGAACGGGTTTCGCCTTTCTCGGAGGCTTCGCGTCGCAGATCCTGTTCAGCGGCGAGATCACCCTCCCGCTTCCGATCACCGCTCTCTGCGGAGGTGTCATCGCCGTCACCTGCATCTCGCGCGCGACGGGCGGACTCGGCCTCGTCGCTCTCCGACGCCTGAGGGCGCTGCGCGATAGCGCCCTCGTCGGAGCGGCGACGGGACCGGTGCTCATCTGGCTGCTGTCCCGGACCTTCGGCGCGCCCGGGGGCCTCGCGGCCGAGGTCGTCACCGAGCTCGCCGTCCTCATCGTCCAGATCGTCTTCCTACTCCGTGCGCGGAAGCGCTGAGCGCTCGCCTCGAGGAGGACGGCCCGGACCTCCTCCTACCCTTTCGAGGGTCACCGACCTCGAGGCTTCGTCACTCCCACCCGATCGCTCCTAGCCGTAGATACCGTCGCAAGCGCACCGCATCGGCAATTCCAGGAGGACGCGCCATCATGCTCGACGCCACTGAAGCGACTCCCCTGCACCACCGCTCCCGCCGACGGCCGTTCCGGCCCTCCTCCTCGCGCGGGCGGGTACTCCGTCTGAGCAAGGCGCTCGCGGTGTCCTCGGTCATCACTCTGCTGGCCGCCCTCGGCACAGTGTCACCGGCCGGCAGCGCAGCCGCGGTCGGCACCGGTCCCACGGCCGCCGACGTCACGACGGCGCACCCGAGGCTCGAGCTCGACCAGCAGGCGGTCGTCGATCTGAGAGCATCCGTCTCGTCCGATCCCGCCGTCACCGCCGTCTGGAACCGCGTCCGCGGGGAAGCCGACCGGATGCTCACCGAGCCGGTCCTGAAGCGGAGCTCTCCGGACGGCGTCCGCATCCTGGAGACGTCGCAGACCCTCGTCCAGCGAGCGCGGACTCTGGGCATCAGCTACCTGGTGACGAGGTCCTCCGCCTACGCGGACCGGCTCTGGCTCGATCTCGACGCAGCGTCGAAGTTCGCCGACTGGAATCCGGACCACTTCCTCGACACCGCGGAGATGACGCAGGGGATGGCCATCGGCTACGACTGGCTCTACGCCCGCTGGACCCCTTCCCAGCGGAGCACTCTGAGCTCCGCCATCCAGCGGCTCGGCCTCCAGCCGTCGGTGCCCGTCTACTCCGCGCCGGCGAACACCTCGGGCCCCTACAAGTACGGCGGGAACTGGGCCGTCGTCACCAACAACTGGAACATCGTGGCGAACGGAGGGATGATCGCCGGCGCGGTCGCGACGGCGCAGGACAACCCGGGCCTCTCCGATCGGATCCTCGGGTACGCGACCCCCAGTCTCCGGCGCGGCCTCGCGCAGTTCGGGCCCGACGGCGGGTACGCCGAGGGGGCGACGTACTGGGAGTACGCGACGCGGTACCTCGCCTCGGCGCTGAGCACCCTCGACGTCGCGACCGGGACGGACTGGGGCCTCGCGGCCTCGCCCGGCGTCAGTTCGACGGGCTACTTCCCCGTGCAGATGCTCGGGGCATCGAAGACGATGTACGACTTCGGCGACAGCGACTCGACGCAGCTCAACCCGCCGTCGCAGCTGTACCTGGCGAAGAAGTTCGACAACGCCGACTTCCTCTCGGTGGACGGCAAGCAGACCGGCAGCGACGCGCAGCGGCTCATCTGGTACCGGGCGGCCACGACCGCCTCACCCGGCCCTGGAGCGTCGAGGGACTCTTTCTCCACCGCCGCCGGCATGAGCACGATGCGGTCGTCCTGGGATGCGGACGGCACCTCCGTCGCCTTCCGATCGGCCAGCAGCCCCACGAGCGGGCACCAGCACCAGGACTCCGGCTCCTTCATCCTCGACGCCCTGGGCCAGAGGTGGTCCTCCGACCTCGGACGCGACGACTACAGCCTCGCCGGCTACTTCGAGGGCGAGTCGAGGTGGACCTACTACCGCAACCGGCAGGAGGCGCACAGCACCCTCCTCGTCGACCCCTTCCGGAGCTCGACCGCCTACGCGACCAGGCAGTCGAAGATGATCCGCTCGGACGCCAACGCCTCCTCGTCGCTGGCGGTCAGCGACCTGTCCGCCCTGCTCCCGAGCGGCACCACCTGGCAGCGGGGCGTGAAGCTCTTCGACGGACGCGACCAGTTCCTCGTGCAGGACGAGGTCAAGCGGTCCGGTCCCGTCCAGGCGCTCTGGTCCATGAACACCGAGGCCCTGATCGACGTCTCGGACGACGGCCGCAGCGCCTCCCTCTACCGCGACGGCCGACGGATGCTCGCCCGCATCGTCACCGACGACTCTTTCCGGTTCTCCGTCATGGACGCCGCTCCCCTGGCCACCTCGCCGCGACCGGCCGGTCAAAGCTCGAACCTCGCCGACAGGAAGCTGACCATCACGGCCTCGGGGACCGACAGCGTCCGGATCGCCGTGCAGTTCTCCCCGCTCCGCGGCGATGCCCCCGTGGCAACAGCCGTGCCCGTGGCCGACCTGTCGGCGTGGTCGCTGGATCCGGTCGGTACGAGCCGAGCCACCGGCGTGACGGTCGGCGGCACCCCTCTCCCGTCCTTCGCCGGCGACGACCTCGCCTACACCGCCGCGGTCGACCCGACCGGCCCGCTGCCCGTGGTCGCCGCGCGGGCACCGGCCGGAGCGGTCGTCAGCTCGACCGCCCCCGCCGCCGTTCCCGGGTGGGCCTCGACGACCGTCACAGAGCCCGGCAGAACTCCGACCACCTACCGCGTCCTCCTCACTCCGGGCCCGATCCGGATCCAGAGCGCGGTCGCCTCCCGGACGACGGCAGGGTCACCGGAGGTGACGTTCGACGGGGCAGAGGGAGCGTACTGGTCCACATGGGGCGACAACTCGATCACCTGGCAGCTCGCCCGCGCCACAACGGTCGAACGCCTGGACCTCTTTTGGGTCGCCAACTCTAGTCGAGTGTCGACGTTCGATCTCCTCAGCTCCCCCGACGGCCGGACGTGGACCGCCCGGACTTCCGGGTCCTACCTCGGGACGGGCGGATGGGCCTCCGTCGCTGCGGCGATGCCCTCCGACACCCGGTTCGTCCGCCTAGTCGGTCACGGGGACGGCACGAAGGACGTCTGGACGGCGCTGCGAGAGGTCAGGATCTACAGCTTCACCGAGGACGTGCGCGTACCCGTCCCGGACAGCGGCCTTTCGTTCGCGACGGCGGCGCTCTCCACGGCCGAGGTGCAGGCGGGCGCATCGGCCGCGGCCTCGGCGACCGGTACCGGGCCGGACGGACGGGCACTCCCCGCGTCCTCGGTGCGCCTCACCTGGGGCTCCTCCGATCCCGCCGTGGCCTCCGTCGACCGGTCGGGCTCGGTCACCGGGCGCGCCGCAGGGACCGCGATGATCGGCGTGCTCGTGGAGTCGGGCGGGGTCGTCCGCTCGGCGAGCGTCCCGGTGACGGTCGTGGACAGGACGAAGGTCCGCCTTTTCCCAACCGCCGACTCCTACGTCCAGGGCGGAGGATCAGCCGGCACCAACTACGGCTCCATCACCGGAATGCTCGTCAAGACCAGCGCCTCCACCAGCACCGACCAGAGCTACACCCGCATCGGCTACCTCCACTTCAACCTCAGCGCCCTCCAGGGCCGCACCGTCACCGGAGCCACCCTCACCACCACCGCCGCCATCACCGACAACGGATCCCCCGTCCTCCTCGACTTCCACGACACCCCCACCACCTGGACCGAAAAGGGACTCACCTTCACCAACCGCCCCACGCTCGGCCCCATCCTCGGCAGCACCCTCGTCGACACCACCAAGACCACCCGCACCACCGACCTCACCGACGCCCTCGCCACCAAAGCCGCAACCGCCACCCCCACCCTCTCCCTCGGCATCGACCAGTCCCACCTCCCCGCGGGAACAGCAGGCAGCGTCGTCCGCATCGAAACCCGCGAATCCACCACCACCCCCTACCTCGACATCACCTTCGGCGACTGAGATCGGACGGATGGGGCGGCTGGGCCGGAGCCCCGCGACCCGTCAGCGCACCGCCACCGTCGTGCGGTCGCGGCCGGTGAGGTCGCGCTGCGTGGTCGCTCCGCGCCAGCCGTCGGCGGTGAGCAGGGCACGGATCTCGGCGCCCTGCAGCTCGCCGTGCTCCATGACCAGCACTCCCCCGGGCCGGAGCAGGCGGAGGGCGGTCGCCGAGAGCGAGCGGACCACGTCCAGGCCGTCCTCACCGCCGTAGAGCGCCGCGGGCGGATCGAACAGGCGCACCTCCGGCTCGCGCGGGACGGCGGCGGCCGGGATGTAGGGCGGATTGGAGACGACCACCGCGACGGTGCCGTCGAGCTCAGGCAGCGCACGCGCGAGGTCGTCGAAGACGATGCGTGCGTTCTGAAGACCAAGGCGGTCGCGATTTCCCCGCGCCCAGATCACCGCTTCGGGTGAGTTCTCGACTCCGATCACCGCGGCATGCGGCACTTCGTGCGCGAGTGCCAGGGCAAGCGCCCCACTGCCGGTGCCCAGATCGACCGCGACGGGTGCCGGATCGGCGACGGCCCGGAGCGCGTCGATGGCGAGCTGCGCGACGCCCTCGGTCTCGGGGCGCGGCACGAATACCCCGGGTCCAACAGCGAGTTCGAGCGTGCGGAACGGCGCGACTCCGGTGATATGTTGCAGCGGCTCGCGCGCGGCCCGGCGCTCGACGGCCTCGTCGAAGGCATTCCGCACCTCCTCCTCCACCGTGAGGCCGGCAATGAGGCGGGCCTGCAGCTCGCCGCGCCTGAGCCCGAGCAGGTGCCCGAGGAGCAGCTCCGCATCAACGTCCGGAGACGGTAAGCGAGCAGCCCTCAGCCGGCGGACAGCCTCGGCGAGTACGGCGCTAGCGTCGCCGCTCACGGCTCGTCGGAGCCGATGTCGGCGAGGCGCGCCTCTTCGTCGGCCTGGATAGCGCTCTCGACGACCGGGTCGAGCGCCCCGTTCATCACACCGTCGAGGTTGTACGCCTTGTAGCCGGTGCGATGATCAGCGATCCGGTTCTCGGGAAAGTTGTAGGTGCGAATCCGCTCGGAGCGGTCCATCGTGCGGATCTGCGTCTTGCGTGCGTCCGAGGCGGCCGCCGCGATCTCCTCCTGCTGGCGCGCCAGGATGCGGGCGCGGAGCACCCTCATGCCGGCCTCGCGGTTCTGCAGCTGGCTCTTCTCGTTCTGCATCGAGACGACAATGCCGGTCGGTAGGTGCGTGATCCGCACTGCCGAGTCGGTGGTGTTGACCGACTGTCCACCGGGTCCGGAGGAGCGATAAACGTCGATCTTGAGGTCGTTCTGGTTGATCGCGACCTCCTCGGGCGCGTCCACCTCGGGGAACACCAGCACGCCGGTGGTCGACGTGTGGATACGGCCCTGCGACTCCGTCACGGGGACGCGCTGCACGCGGTGCACGCCACCCTCGTACTTCAGGTGCGCCCAGACACCCTGGGACGGATCGGTGGCAGTGCTCTTGATCGCGACCTGCACGTTTTTGTAGCCGCCGAGGTCGGACTCGTCGCGGTCGAGGATCTCGGTCTTCCAACCCTTCGCCTCGGCGTAGTGGAGGTACATCCGGAGCAGGTCAGCGGCGAACAATGCACTCTCGGCTCCACCCTCGCCGCCCTTGATCTCCATAATCACGTCACGGCCGTCGTCGGGGTCGCGCGGAATAAGCAGGCGTCGCAGCTTCTCCTGCGCCACCCGTAGCGACTCCTCCAGCTCGGGGACCTCCTCGGCGAATGCTGCGTCCTCGCGGGCCAGCTCTCGTGCGGCGTCCAGGTCGTCGCCGGCTTGGATCCATGCCGAGTGCGCCGACTTTATCTGGCTCAGCTCGGCATACCGACGATTCACCTTCTTCGCGCGCGCGGCATCGGCGTGCAGAGCCGGATCGGAGAGTTGCGCCTGCAGATCCTCGTGCTCGGCGAAGAGGACGCTGACGGATTCGAACATGGGGTCCTGGCTTCCGGGTGTGGTTCGGGGTGGGGCTCGTCGCCTCGGGACGCGAAAACGTCCGCGGCCGCCTCTGGTGACAGGGGCGACCGCGGACGTCGGGGCGCTAGTGGTGGCCGTTGCCGTGGCCGGCGGTAGCCGGGCCGACCGCTGACTTCGAGACCTGCATCAGGAACTCGACGTTCGAGGAGGTCTCCTTCAGACGCGACAGGATGATCTCGAGCGCCTGCTGCTGGTCGAGCCCGGCGAGGGCGCGGCGCAGCTTCCAGGTGATCTTGACCTCGTCGGCGCTGAGCAGCATCTCCTCGCGGCGAGTGCCGGACGCGTTCACATCGACGGCGGGGAAGATCCGCTTGTCGGCGAGGTGACGCGAGAGGCGGAGTTCCATGTTACCGGTGCCCTTGAACTCCTCGAAGATCACCTCGTCCATCTTCGACCCGGTCTCGATGAGCGCCGTCGCGAGGATGGTGAGCGAGCCGCCGTTCTCGATGTTGCGCGCCGCTCCGAAGAACTTCTTCGGCGGGTACAGCGCCGAGGCGTCCACGCCGCCCGAGAGCACGCGGCCCGAGGCCGGCGCGGTCACGTTGTAGGCGCGGCCGAGGCGGGTGATGGAGTCGAGCAGCACGACGACGTCGTGGCCCAGCTCGACCAGGCGCTTGGCGCGCTCGATCGCGAGTTCGGCGACGGTGGTGTGGTCCTCGGCCGGGCGATCGAAGGTGGAGGCGACGACCTCGCCGCGCACGGTGCGCTGCATGTCGGTGACCTCCTCCGGACGCTCGTCGACCAGGACGACCATGAGGTGCACCTCGGGGTTGTTCTGCACGATCGCGTTGGCGATCTGCTGCAGGACGATGGTCTTGCCGGCCTTGGGCGGTGCGACGATCAGGCCGCGCTGCCCCTTGCCGATCGGGGCGACCAGGTCGATGATCCGCTGGGTCAGCTTGCCCGGCTCCGTCTCGAGGCGCAGGCGCTCGGTCGGATAGAGCGGGGTGAGCTTGTGGAACTCGATGCGCGCGGCGGCCTCCTCGACGGTCTGACCGTTGATCGAGTCGACCTTGACGATCGCGTTGTACTTCTGGCGTCCGCCGCCCTCGCCCTCGCGGGGCTGGCGGATGGCGCCGACGACCGCGTCGCCCTTGCGCAGGTTGTACTTCTTGACCTGGCCGAGCGAGACGTAGACATCGCTGACCCCGGGCAGGTAGCCCGTGGTGCGCACGAAGGCGTAGTTATCGAGGACGTCGAGAATTCCGGCGACCGGGATGAGGACGTCGTCCTCGCCGATCTCGGGCTCGATGTCGTCTCCGACCGCGCCGCCACGACGCTTGCGATCGCGGTAGCGGCTGCGGCGGCCGTCCTCGCCCTCGGCCTGCTGGCCGGAGCCGTTCTGCTGCTGCGGAACCTGCTGGCCCTCGGCCTGTGCGGCGCGCGAGCCCTGGCCGTTCTGCGGCTGAGACGGCGCCGCAGAGCTTTGCTGCGCATCGTTCTGGCGATCCTCCCCGCGGTTGCGGTTGCGGTTGCGGCGGTTGCGGCCGCGGCCGGTGCCCTGCTGGTCGCCGTTCTGCTGCTGGTCGCCACCCTGCTGCTCCTGCTGGTCGCCGGAGTCGGAGGAGTCGGCGTCGTTCTCGGCGGAAGCCTGCTCGCTCTGCTCGACGCTGCCGCCGCGGCTACGACGGCGTCCGCGGCGCTCGCGCTGGCCACCCTCGCGGGAGGAGCCGTCCGACTCCGGCCCATTGGGCAGCTCGATGTCGAGCACGGACTTCGCGGCCTGCTCAGCGTCGCGGTCCTGCTCGATGACGGGGAGGTCCGGGATCAGCGACTCGACGCCGGTCCCGCCGGGGACGTTGACATGCTCGCCCGCGGCGATCGTGCCGCTGGAGGCGCGCCGCGAGCTGCGGCGGCGGGGGGTGCGCTCGGCGGGCTCGGCGACCTGCTCGGCGACGGCGGGGAGCTCGAGCTCGACCGGAGCCGAGCCGGCGGCGGTCGCGGCCGGCTCGTCCACGGTGGGCGCGGCCTGCTCGAGCACATCGGCCGTGTCGGCCTCCGTGCTCTCGACGAGCGTCGGCAGCTCCGCCGGCGCCTCGGGCTCGGGAGCGGACTGCTCGGCCACATCGGCCGGCTCTGCCTCAACGCCCGTGGCGTCGACATCCGGAGCAACCGCTGCGACCTCCGGGGCGAGCGCGGCATCACCCGGGGCGACTGCATCGGCGATCACCTCGGCGGCGGGCGCGTCCTTCGCGGCGGCGGCACGGAGGTCCGAGATCGCCTGGACGAGTTCGCCCTTGCGGAGCTTGGAGGCACCGCCGAGGCCGAGGCGGGTCGCGAGAGCCTGAAGCTCGGCGACCCGCAGGGCCGAGAGGTCGGCGGTGAGATCCACGGTGGAGCCGTGGGTATTGACGTCTGTCACTGGAGAGGGTTCCTTCCCCCCGGGAACGAGTGCTCACCGGGAGAGCTCATCGACCGTGCGGTGCCATCGCGTGTTCTGATCCACGCGATGCTCTCGGCCACCGAGGCCGACTGCCGAAGAGTGCGCAGAGAGGGCCCGGAGACCAGGCGCCGATCTGCACGAAAAGCAGGGGCGCCCTTCACAGGATGTGATGGCCGTGGTTGTCGGGACGATCCGTCGGACAGATTCCGCTCGTTACGCGGTTCCTCAGGATGCGGTCCCCACTGTAGCACCCTTGAAGTCGACGGCCAGCATGTGCGCGCGCCACGGCGTGGGGGCCTGCTTCTCCACCAGATTCGCGGCGGCGAGGCGCTGCGCGGGGTCGCTGCACAACACCAGGACGCTCGGTCCGGCGCCCGAGACGACGGCCGCATAGCCGTGCGAACGTAAGAGCGCGATCAGGGCGGACGTTTCGGGCATCGCTGCCGCACGGTAGTTCTGGTGCAGCTTGTCCTCGGTCGCCGCGAACAGCAGCTCAGGGCTCTGGATGAGGGCCGCGATCAGGAGCGAGGAGCGCGAGACGTTGAACACCGCGTCCTCGTGAGGCACGCTCTGCGGCTGGAGCGAGCGGGCGAGCCGCGTCGACATGGTGTGCTCGGGCACGAAGACGACCGGGGACACTCCGCGGTGCACCATCAGCTTCTTCGAGCGCGGGCGCAGCGGCGAGTCATCGGCGCCGGACGGGTGCGGCTCCACCCAGGCGATGGTGAGCCCGCCGAAGAGCGCGGGCGCCACGTTGTCGGGGTGCCCCTCCATCTCGGTGGCGATGCGGAGCAAGTCGTCCGAGTCGAGCTCGACGATGCCCTCGAGCAGCCCCTTCGCTGCCATGATCCCCGAGACGATCGCCGCCCCGGACGAGCCCATCCCGCGGCCGTGCGGGATGATGTTGCGCGCGATCACCTCGATGCCGGGCATCTCCTGCCGCTGGTCGGCAAAGGTGTAGGCGATCGCCTGCACGACGAGGTTCGTCTCGTCGGTCGCGACCTCGCCCTCGCCGACCCCGTGCACGGCGACCCGCGCGCCTGTCGCCGCCACGGCCGTCACGTCGAGTTCGTCGTAGAACGAGAGGGCCAGGCCGAGCGTGTCAAAGCCGGGCCCCAGGTTCGCCGAGGTAGCGGGGACCTTGACGTGGACGGTGCGGCCGACAGGAACGGCCGAGGTCATGCGCCGGCCAACCCCAGCACCTCCGCGATCGCGGCGGTGTCGACCGGGACGACGGTCGGCGTGATGTCCGCGCCGTCGGCCGTGCGCAGCGCCCACTGCGGGTCCTTGAGGCCGTGACCGGTAACCGTGAGGACGACGGTCGCGTCCTTGGGGATCGCTCCGGCCTCGGCGCGCTCGAGGAGCCCCGCGACGCTGATCGCCGACGCCGGTTCGACGAAGACGCCGACCTCGCCAGCGAGAATGCGGTAGGCCTCCAGGATCTTCTCGTCACTGATCGCACCGAAGTAGCCATCGCTGACGGTGCGCGCGTTCAGGGCGAGTTCCCACGAGGCCGGGTTGCCGATCCGGATCGCGCTGGCGATCGTCTCGGGGTGGCGGACCGGGGCACCGTGCACGATCGGAGCAGAGCCCTCGGCCTGGAAGCCGAACATGCGCGGGAGGCGCGTGGACTCGCCGCGCTCCAGCTCCTCCGAGTAGCCGCGGAAGTAGGCGGTGTAGTTGCCCGCATTGCCCACCGGGACGATGTGGAAGTCCGGCGCGTCGCCCAGGACCTCGACGACCTCGAAGGCCGCGGTCTTCTGCCCGGCGATGCGGTCAGGGTTGACCGAGTTCACCAGGTGGACCGGATAGTTCTTGGCGAGATCGCGGGCAATGTCGAGGCAGTCATCGAAGTTGCCCTGCACCTGCAGCAGCTGAGCGTTGTGCGCGATGGCCTGGCTGAGCTTGCCGAGGGCTATCTTGCCCTCGGGGACCAGGACGGCAGCGGTGATGCCGGCGTGCGTCGCGTAGGCGGCGGCCGAGGCCGAGGTGTTGCCGGTCGAGGCGCAGATGACGGCCTTCGCGCCGTGCTCGACAGCCTTCGAGATCGCCATCGTCATGCCGCGGTCCTTGAAGGATCCCGTCGGGTTCATGCCCTCGTACTTGACCCACACCTTCGCGCCCGTGCGTGCTGAGAGGGCCGCGGCGGGGATGAGCGGCGTGCCGCCCTCGCCGAGAGTGATGACCGGGGTCGCCTCGGTGACATCGAGGCGGTCCGCGTACTCGTGCAGGACTCCGCGCCACTGCTTGGCCATCTCAGGCTCCTTCAACTCGTAGGACGGACGTCACGGCGCCGACGAAACCATGCGAATGGAGAGCGGTGACGGTGGCCGCCAGATCGGATTCCGCCGCGGCGTGCGTGCCGATGACCAGGGTAGCGGTCGGGTCGCGCCGCTCTGCACCGACCCGCGCCACCGACGGGTCGACTTCCGGCGGGGTCTGCACCAGCGTCTCAACCGAGACGCCGTGCTCGGCGAAGACGCCGGCAATCTGCGCGAGCACGCCGGGGCGGTCGAGCACCTCGAGGGTCACCTGGTAGCGAGTCGTGACGTGGCCGATCGGCAGAACGGCAAGGCCGGAGCTCGCACTGGTGACCAGGCCCGGACCACCGACGACGTGGCGGCGGGCGGCTGAGACGACGTCCCCGAGCACGGCGGAGGCCGTCTCGATCCCGCCGGCGCCGGCGCCGTAAAACATCAGGTCACCCGCCGCCTCCGCCTCGACGAACACGGCATTGTTGGCGCCGTGGACGGCAGCGAGCGGGTGGGAGCGGTGCACCAGCGCGGGATACACGCGAGCCGACACGCCCTCCTCCCCCGTCTTCGCATCGGTCAGGCGCTCGCAGATTGCGAGCAACTTGATCACGTAGCCGGAGTCGCGGGCCTGGTCGACCTGTGCCTTGGTGATGCCGGTGATGCCCTCGCGGTGCACCAGTGTCACCGGGACGTCGGTGTGGAACGCCAGGCGAGCGAGGATCGCGGCCTTCTGGGCCGCGTCGTAGCCCTCGATGTCGGCGGTCGGATCGGCCTCCGCATAGCCGAGCTGCGTCGCGCGGGCCAGCGCGTCCTCGAGGCTGGAGCGCTCGGTGTCCATTCGGTCGAGGATGTAGTTGGTCGTGCCGTTGACGATGCCGAGGATCCGGTGCACCCGGTCGCCGGCGAGGCTGTCGCGCAGCGGCCGGATGATCGGGATCGCCCCGGCGACGGCCGCCTCGTAGTTCAGCTGCGCGCCCACCTGGTCGGCCGCCTCGAACAGCTCGTTGCCGTGCGCGGCGAGCAGAGCCTTGTTGGCCGTGATCACATCCGCACCGGAGGAGATCGCGGTGAGGATGTGGCTGCGTGCAGGCTCCAGACCGCCGATCAGCTCGACGACGATGTCCGCGCCGAGGATGAGCGACTCGGCGTCGATCGTGAGCAGGTGCGGCGGGATGTGGGCAGTGCGGGGCGCGTCCACGTCCCGCACGGCGACGCCCACGAGCTCCAGCGGCGCCCCCACTCGCTGAGCGAGTTCGTCGCCGTGATCGAGCAGGAGGCGCGCCACCTGGGCACCGACGGACCCGGCGCCCAGCAGGGCGACGCGGAGGCTGCGGTACTCGATCATCGCGAGGTGGCCTTTCGTTCGATGCCGGTATCGCGGCGGAGGAGGTCCTCCTCGGTCTCGCCGCGCACGAGGACGCGCGAGCGCCCGTCCCGGACGGCAACCACCGGGGGGCGCCCGAGGTAGTTGTAGTTGCTCGCGAGCGACCAGCAGTACGCGCCGGTCGCGGCGACAGCCAACAGATCGCCCGACTGAACGTCCGCTGGCAGGAAATCGTCGTGGACCACGATGTCGCCCGCCTCGCAGTGCTTTCCGGCCACACGCACGAGGGCGGGCTCGGCGGCGGAGGAGCGGCCGGCGATCCGCGCCGTGTAGTCCGCCCCATAGAGGGCCGGACGCGCGTTGTCGCTCATGCCACCGTCGATGCTGACGTAGCGGCGGACAGCGGTCGCTCCTTCGGTGCCAACCACCACGTCCTTCACCGTGCCGACCTCGTAGAGCGTGAGCCCGGCGGGCCCGATCAGCGCCCTGCCCGGCTCGATCGCGAAGTGCGGCACCGGGATCCCGCGCGCCGCACACTGCTCGGCGACCGCGTCGGCGACGGCGGCCGCGATCTGGGCGATCGGAGTGGGATCGTCCGCGCTGGTGTAGGCGATGCCGAAGCCTCCACCGAGGTTGAGTTCGGGCACCGGTCCGTCGGTGAGCAGGGATGCGTGCACGTCGAGCAGGCGCGACGCCGACTCGACGAATCCGTCCGAGCCGAAGATCTGGGAGCCGATGTGGCAGTGCAGGCCGAGGAACCGCAGCGACGGAAAGGAGCGGATGCGCGCGACGACGTCCGGGCAGTCGGCGAGCGCGAGACCGAACTTCTGGTCCTCGTGGGCGGTGGCGAGGAACTCGTGGGTGTGCGCGTGCACTCCACTGTTCACGCGCAGACGCACCGCCTGCACCCGGCCGTGCCGTTCGGCCGCCGCCGCGACACGTTCGATCTCGATCAGGCTGTCCAGGACGATCGTCCCCGCGCCCGCCTCGACGGCCCGGTCGATCTCGGCGAGCGACTTGTTGTTGCCGTGCAGGCCGAAGCGCTCCGGCTCGATGCCCGCGGCCAGGGCAACGGCCAGCTCGCCGCCGCTGGAGAGGTCGAGGTTCAACCCCTCGTCGCGCATCCAACGGGCGACCTCCGTCGAGAGGAAGGCCTTGCTCGCGTAGTAGACGGTGACGCCGGTGCCGATGCGCGCGAACTCGCGCGAGAAGACCTCGCGCATCTCGACCGCTCGACGCCGGGCGTCGGCCTCGTCGATCACATAGAGAGGAGTGCCGTGCTCGCGCACCAAGTCGGCGACCGGCACTCCGGCGACGCGCAGGGCGCCGCTGGGATCGCGCACGGTGTTGTCCGACCAGACACCCTCCACGAGCGCGTCGGCGTCGTCGGGAGTCTGCAGCCAGTCGGGAGCGAGCGGATGCCGGGGGGCGCGGGAGTCGACAGTGTCCACGGGTGAGACCTCACAAGAGAGAGTGGGAGCGTCACTGCGTGGCGAGCGGGTCCGGATTGACCCCTGAAGCCAGCGATGTCAGTGTTTGGCCTGCGGGAGACGCCGGCACAGGGCTCCGATCCTACCGGTCGCCGCCGGGAGCCCTGCGCGGGCTCAGGGGCGGGTGGGTTACTCCCGCTCCTGCTCCTGCGGGTCGCTGCGGCTCACGAGCAGGTGCCCGGCTCCTGCTCAGCCGGGTCGCTGAGGAACGTCGGGGAGAGCGCGAAGCTCGCGTTCAGCGATTCCTCCGCGACCTCGACCCCGGTGAGCGTCAGCCCGCGCGGCACCGAATCCGCGATGCAGAGCGGAGTCGGAGCGAGCAGGTCGCCCGAGACGGCGCCGAAGCGGTCGCGGAAGTCGGTGACCGAGAAGGTCGCACCCGCCGCCGAGATCTCGGCCGGAGTCAGCTGGATCGCGCCGTCCACGGCGGCCAGCTGCATGCCGACGCCCGCGCCGAGCGTCACTCCGAGTACGTCCACCGAGGCGCTCACGCGCATGAGTGGAGGATCGAGGGTCACCTCGTCGACCGGCACGGTGCTGCGCTCGGTGACCAGCTGCGCGACGGACGCCGCGTCGATGGCGACCATCGTGCTGCCGGAGTCAATGGCGCCCGCTGCGCTGACCGGCACGCCGATCAGGGTCGCGGCGACATCGCCGTCGAGCTCGCCGAACACGACATCGGAGCTGCGCAGATCCAGCCGGTCCAGCCGCCCCGCGATCAGCTGCGGGAGCACAGCCCAACCGGCCACCTCGACGTCCACGGTCCGGTCGGCGGGCAGCGCCAGCGCCTCACGCAGGCTGGCAGCCGCGCGATCGGCGATGGCCCGTCGGGCGATCCAGTCGCCGGCCACCGCCGCGACCACGAGCAGCACCAGCGTCACGACGACCACCAGGGCCGCGCGTCGCCCTCGCCTGCGCCGGGGCGCCACCGCGCTCACATCCGGTCCGGAGCACCGACGCCCAGGAGCGAGAGCCCGGTGCGAAGCACCTGCCCGGTCGCCTCATTCAGACGCAGCCGGGTCGAGTGGACCGCTTCGACCGGATCCTCACCCTGCGGCACGACGCGGCAAGTGTCGTACCAGCGGTGGTAGAGGCCGGCGATCTCCTCGAGGTAGCGCGCGACGCGGTGCGGCTCGCGCAGCTCGGCCGCATGCGCCACGATCCGCGGGAACTCCTGCAAACCGCCCAGCAGCGCCGACTCGGTCGAGTGCACCAGCGTCTCGGGAGCGAACGGCTCGGCGGGCACCCCCGATCCCGCGGCCTTCGCGGCGACCTGGCGGGTACGCGCGTGCGCGTACTGCACGTAATAGACGGGGTTGTCGTTGCTGCGCTTGGTCAGCAGGTCGAGGTCGATATCGAGGGTCGAGTCGGCGGAGGAGCGCACCAGCGAGTAGCGCGCGGCGTCGACGCCGACGGCCTCCGTCAGGTCCTCCATCGTCACGACGGTCCCGGCGCGCTTGGACATGCGGACCGCCTGGCCGTCGCGGATCAGGTTGACCAGCTGGCCAATCAGGATCTCGAGGTTCACGCCCGGAGTGTCGCCGAACGCGGCGCACATCGCCATCATCCGGCCGATGTAGCCGTGGTGGTCCGCGCCGAGCATGATGATCGCCCGGTCGAAGCCGCGCTCGCGCTTATCGAGGTAGTAGGCGAGGTCACCCGCGATGTAGGCCGCCTCGCCGTCGCTCTTGATGATGACGCGGTCGCGATCGTCGCCGAAGGACGTGGTGCGCAGCCACGTCGCTCCGTCCGCCTCGAAGATGTGGCCGAGCTCACGCAGGCGCTGGATCGCGCGGTCGACGGCGCGAGACATGTGCAGCGAGTTCTCGTGGAAGTAGACGTCGAAGTCGACGCCGAACTCGTGCAGGCTCTGCTTGATCTCGCCGAACATCAACTCGACGCCGATCGAACGGAAGGTCTCGGCCAGCTCCTCCTCGGGCAGGACCGAGAGGTCGCCCGGGTAGGCGGCGACCACGCGCTCGGCGATGTCTGCGATGTACGCGCCGCCGTAGCCGTCCTCGGGGGTCGGCTCGCCCCGGTGCGCCGCGAGCAGGCTCCGGGTGAAGCGGTCGATCTGCGCGCCGTGGTCGTTGAAGTAGTACTCCCGCGTCACCTCGGCGCCCTGCGCGAGAAGCATCCGGGCCAGGCTGTCGCCGACGGCCGCCCAGCGCGTGCCGCCGATGTGGATCGGTCCGGTGGGGTTCGCCGAGACGAACTCGAGATTCATCCGCACCCCGGAGTAGGCGGTGCCGGTGCCGTACGCCTCGCCCGCCTCGACGATCACACCCGCGAGCGCCCCCGCCGCCGCCGCCTCGAGCCGCACGTTGAGGAAGCCGGGCCCGGCGACCTCGACCGTCGCCACACCATCGACAGCGCCCAGGCCCTCCGCCAGCTCTGCCGCCAGCTCGCGCGGGTTCGCGCCGACCCGCTTCGCGAGCTTCATCGCGATGTTGGATGCCCAGTCGCCGTGCTCGCGGTTCTTCGGCCGCTCCAGCACCACGTCCGACAGCTCGACGCCCGCGCCGCCCCCTCGTCGCTGCACGGCGTCGAGGACGAGGGCGTGCAGAGAGGAGGCGAGCTGTTCAGGAGTCACGGGGTCCGATTCTACCGGCCGTCGCGCCCACGCCGTCCGTCTCCTGGCACCGCGCGGCCGCTCGGCCGGGAGCCGTTGCTAGGGTGCCACGCATGCGCCGTCCCAGCCCCCTCCTCCTCGTCGCGCTCGTCGCGATGGCCCTCGCCGGGTGCTCCCCCGCCGCCGACCCGGAGCCGAGCGCGAGCGGCTCCGTGAGCGGTACTCCGATCCCGCTCTCGTGCGAGCAGCTGGTGCCGGTCTCGGCGCTGAGCGGGCTCTGGAGTGGCTTCTCGCCGACGGACGACGTCGAGCCGACCCCGGTCTCGCGCGAGATCGCGCAGTATAACGGCCTGGTCTGCGGCTGGTCCGATGACTCGGGGGCGCAGCTGCAGCTCGCCGTCGCACACCTCGACCCCGACGTGATCGAGGCGCTCAAGAACGAGTTCTTCACCACGAGCAAGGCGGTCCCCACTTACGGCGAGCCATCGCAGGTCGAGGGCTACTACCAGGTGACAGAGGGGCGCGGAGTCGCGGACGCCTTCGTCGGCGAGTACTGGATCGAGTCCTCCAGCGCCTCCTTCATCGAGCCCGGCGACCCCGAGCCGCTCGTCCGGTCGGCGCTCGGAGCGCTCGCCGGCTGAGCCCGCGGTCGGGCGGCAGTGGACAGCCGACGCTGCGCCCGCGCGTCAGCCCAGTCGAACCGGCGACCTGTGGTCGTCGACGACCGCGGCGTCGCAGTCGGCTTCGACGTCCCTGCCCGTCAGGCTCAGGTCGGTCAGGTAACTGCTGAGAAACGCCGTGTCGGCCGTGTCCCGACCCGACGAGATGCGGAGCATCGACCCGCGCGGAGCCAGCCGCGTCGCGTCCACGACATGCCAGGCGCCGCCGACCCAGGCCTCCGTCACCGCGTGGAAGTCGCGCGGTTCTAGGCCCGGCGCGAAGACCGCAGTGACCCGAGCGGGGATGTCAAGGGCACGGAGGAGTCCCGCGACCGTATGCGCGAAGTCGCGGCAGACGCCCTGCCCGCTCTCGATGACCTGCGCCGCTCCCCCGGTGCCGACTGTCGAGCCGTACACGTAGGAGAGGTGCCCGTGCACCCACTCCTCGACCGCCGTCAGCGCCTCGAAGCCGCGAGCCCGGCCGAACTCGCGGCGGGCGATCCCGCCGAGCACGTCCGCTTCCGCGTACCGGCTCGGCCGCAGGTACTCGACAAGCTCGAGTTCACTCGGCTCGTCCGGGGCCCCGTGGCCGACAACCCGCGCCCGGTACTCGACCCGCAGCTCCCCCCGGATGCCGGCGACGCGGTGCACCCGCGCCCCGTGTCGCCCCGGGAACGTCCGTACGGGGACCGGCTCGCCGTCGAGGTGGACGGTGAAGGAGTCCTCGAAGGAGTCGCCCGTTGGCGTCGCCGCCACCAGAAAGATCAGGTCGGTCGGACCGTTCAGACACAGATCCAGCGAGGCGGAGACAGTGCGCAGCATGACTCCATCGTGGCACGCAGCAGGCGCGCTCCCCGCGTCCGGGCCCGCTCCGCCCGGGTGCTAATGTGGTCAGGCACTCCTGGCCCCCATAGCTCAGGGGATAGAGCACTGCCCTCCGGAGGCAGGGGCGTAGGTTCGAATCCTACTGGGGGCACGTCCTCGAAAGGCCCGGAATGACGCGGATCGCGTCGGTTCTGGGCCTTCATCGTTTCTCGGCTTTACCCACATCTAGGCTTTATCCACACTTTGCCCACAATCGTGCGAGCGATTGCATCATCAAGAGCGGCTCCTGCAGCGCCGCGACCGCAAGTAGACCGGCGCGAGCGCCGCTAGCGTGATCCATGCATGAGATCTTCTGCACCTTCCCGGGCGGCCCGACTCCCGGGCGTCGCGACGTCGAGGCGGGCCACCAGTGGCCGGCTCCCCGACAAGCTCCCGAAGTACGACGGCGACTACGAGCTGCAGCCCTCCGCCCCCACCTTCCAGGGCGGCGAGTACCACTACCAACGCGCCGAGTACGTCTGGCGCGCACGCTGACTTAGCGTTGCTCGCGCGGGGGCCACTCGCGACGGAGAGAGGAGACGATGATCGACGACAGCTAGGACCTCGAGCCCGCAGCAGCCGAGAAGGACGTGCACGTCGGCTCCGAAGACCTCTTCGGCGTCATCGGTCTCGATCGGGATCGCTGGTCGATTCTGGCGATCGATCTCAACGGAGGGACGTCCTCGACTCGCGGGAGGGACGAGGTGACCGTCGATGCCCTCGACCGCGTGAAGCACGGAAGCGTGAAGCACGGAAGCGTGAAGCGCGGAATTGTGAAGCACGGAATCTCTTCGCATGACGCGCTGTTGCGCCTCGCTGCTGAGCGAGAGGGGGTGCTCCCTGTCACGAACTTCCTTGTGCACGGAGTCGCCGTCGACCGCATCGTCTCGAAGGTGTTCAAGCGCTACCAGATGAGGTTGCTCAGCCGCAGTGCGGCCGGGAACACACTGCACGTCGAGGCGCGCGACGACCTCCTGCTCAACGACTGACCAGCGTCCTCGCGAACGCATCCGATCGACGTACCCAGGCGGCCTCAACGGCGTCCAGGTCGTCCTCGACGAGGTCAGCGTAGACGTCGAGGGTGACGGCCGCGGAGGCACGCCCGAGCAGGTGCTGAACTGCCGTCGCGTTGGCGCCGGCGCTGATCGCGAGGGACACCGCTGTGTGCGCTGTGTGTCTCAGCTCGTGAGGCATGGGACCCGGTCGGCCGATCGACTGCGCAGGCGCGTCGAGCCATCGGCGGCGGAACCCGCCGCTCCGCAGCACTTCTCCCAGGCGCTCCCGGTTGTTCAGCGTCCGCCGACGCGAGAAATCAGCGCGTGCCGTCGGGGGCGTCTCTTGACTCTCCGTCATTGACGTACCGAGAGCTACCTCTCGCCCAGGTAGAGAACTGAGGTCTGGTACACGACACCGACAGCGCGAGCAACGATGAGGGGCCCGACCCACGGAGCGTTCGTAGGAGCGGCAGGAAACCGGCGTCGGCCGAGCGAGATGAAGAAGGCCCTCGGCAGGCCGATGCCGACCGAGGCGTCGTTGAACGAGTGTTCGAGGCGGAACTCGAAGAAGAGTCTGAACTCTCTGGCACGGTAGGGGCAATCGCGCGGAGTGAGTCGTTCCGCGAACCGTTGCCGCCGGTCTCGATGACCGAGGCCTACGAGCGGGTCGTGCCGGGTAGCGCGTCGAAAGTTATCAACGCTTTCGTCGCGAACGAACACGCACGCGCTGGCGCTCTCACTCGTCTCACTCGGACTGAATCCGTCGGCGTCATTGTCGGAACGATCGGGTCGCAGGTCCTCATGATCGGTGGCCTGGGTACTGGCGTCGCCCTCATCCTGAGCGGCTACTCGGCTATGTCGTTGTGGGGCTTCCTCCCCGCCGCTATAAGTGCGACAGCTCTCGTCGTCTCAGCGATCAGGGGAAACTAGGCCGACTGACGTGCTGGCGAGTCGACCGCACGATGAGCTGGTGATCCACTACGACCCGCATCATCCCGCGCCCCGCTGAAGAAAGCGACCTCTTCGTCCGAGGCCTGCACGATCGCGACGAGAAGGCGCCGAAATCCGACCGCTACCTCGTAGCCGTTCACGGCCGAGTCAAGATCTCTCCGCGCACAGCACGCAGGCCCACGATCACTGATCACGGGCCTTGGGAAAACCCTTCGCCGGCACTCGGCCGGCCGCTCTCACTCGTAAAGGTGGAAGGTGCCTGCGCAGGCCGCCGAGCAGAATCCGTCGGAGCGGCGGACCGGCGCAGCTCCACACGCCTCGCAGCGACGGCGTCCAAACATCCGCGACATCAGGCTCCGGGGGGGGGGGGGCCGACGCCACCACCGAAACCGGAGTATCCACCCGCACAGGCGATCCCGTGGTTAGCCTTCGTCTTTGTCGCGGGCCGGCCTGATCAGGATTCGTGACTGTCCGACCTGGCCGCGCCGGCGACCGCCCTTACCCGCCGTAGGGTCCGAGAAACCTGTCTCCGTTGAGATGAATCATGTGCGTCGGGTCACTGGCGCACCAGGCCTCGGTCTCCCAAGCGAGGTCGACGAAGAATCTCCGCATCGTCGCCCGGTCCGGGAAACAGCTCACGTATACGAGTCCCGCCGTACTGCCCGCAAAGAGCGTCGCCAGTTCGCCGTAACGCTTTGCGTCGACAGGTCCGTGGGATGATGCGGCCTCGATGAGGAACAGCCAGTTCTTGGCCTGCTGGTAAACGACGAGATCAGGAAGCTTTCCATGAGTATCCAGTACGACGCCGAGTAGTTCAAGCTTTTCGTCGTCGAAGTGCAGCAGCTTCGAGTCGGCATCGCCGATGTAAAGAATCTCTCCGCCAGGGATGAAGTAAGCGCAGAAGTCGTCGATCATCGCCTTGATGAGCCCGTTTTGGCCACCCGCTTTCAGGGTGATTTCAAAGCCATCGGGAAGAATGATCGGGATGCGTGCGAGCTCGCGTGCTGCGGCGTACTTGGCGGCGAGCCCCGGAGCCTCCACAAGGTAATCCGTGACCTCTCGGTCGAATGCGGGAGTGCCGTAAAGTCGTATGACGGCAAGAGCTTCATCTGCGAGCCGGTAGTTGTTCAGCGACGAATTTGTGGCTCTCGAAGGATCATCGTCGTTGTGCACGCAGAAACCGCACTCGATGAACTGATGCATCACGAACCGGCGGATTTGCTCGCGCGTGTTCTCTGCGATGGGGTGTTCCAAGCGCACACGCATCCAATCGAGCATCGCTCGGATGCCCATGCGTCTGTTCGTCGCGACTGCCCACGAGGTCCCAGCATCCTGGCTTGCAAGTGCGAGGAGTGTGCGCCCGGCGGCTTCGTTCGAGCGGGCAGCGTCGAATCCGAATGCGGTCAGTATTGCGCGCGCTTCGGCCAACGTGCTCATGCTGCAACGGTCTCTCGTATGACGATTCGCTCGACAGCCACGTCTGTCGCCTCGGTGGACGCTGCTAAAGCGTGGATTTGGGAAAGCGTCGGAAACTTCATCTGACGTAGATCGCCCGCATTAACCTGGGTGTGGCCAGAGAATACTCGGAAGTAGCGATCAACCTGCGAAGAGTTCAGCCACTTCGCGATCCCGAGAGCGATATCAAACTCTATCCCGTGCTTGTGATCATGCACATAGTTTATCTTGTTGTCGAACGCAGGGGCTTCCTCACCAGTCCATACGGAGGCGACCAGCCGGCGTTTCTCCTCCTTGGCAGAGAACCGCTTGACGAGCACGTAGTTACCCGCTGGAACGAGCAGCTTCGCCGCAGTCGCAGCGTCGGCAGTGAACCACTGGGGTTTCCTCGCGCTGGGCTGCGGATGGATAATTTCAGTCCCTCGCAAGTTAGCCGGATAGACCATGGGCACACTATGCGACATCCTCTCAGCTGTGAGAAGGTCACGTGATCGGAAGTCAACCACCCGGCCAGTCGATACCGAGAGACCGAGGTCACTGAGAGTGCAGACTGCACGGTGCATCCAAGCCACCGCATCGGCGTCCGTCTGCGTCGCCGGGACATGAATAAAATCGTTGGTGACAACCTCACGATACGGCACGCTTCGTTGACTCGCCTCCCCCCGGTGGTCCTGCGAGGTGTGAACGATAATCTCCTCGGGGTGGGCCCCGAGAGTCGCTGTGACGACGATCGCCTCTTGAAGGACTCCAGTGTCGCCGAAAACCTTACTTCTTGATTCGAACGTGTGTATTGCGTCGATGCCGGCCCGCTGCACGAAGTCATGCCGGAACGCCCTGTAGTACGACCCATTCATCCACGAGCGCGGAGTGATCGAGGTCTGCTGGCCACCGTCGTCGAGTAATCGAAGACCGAGAGCGAGGAACGCAGCGTAGACATTGGGCACGTCGATGCCGGCACCGCGGAGTACCGAGTGCGTCGTCGAGCCCGATTGCAGCTTCCGGTACGGAGGGTTTTGGATCACCAGATCGAATCGCTCTGGCGTAGACAGAGCCCAAGCAACGAAGTCGTCATTGATCAACTCGGTATCCGCCCCTGCTCGCTGGCAGTCGGCGAGCGTGTCGGCGAGAGCTGGATGCAATGTTGCATCTATTTCTAAGGCGGTGACAGCGAGTCGGACCTCGGGAGCCGCACGTCGCACACGCTCAACGATCGCGGCCGTCAGCATGCCGGTACCTGCGCCGGGGTCGAGGATCCGTAACGTCCCTCGCTCCCGGATTCGAGGAAGGGACGCGATAATCTGGGCGGCGAGCACCGGGGTGAAGAACTGCCCCATCACAGCCTGACCGCTGTGATCGAGAGTCGCGAGCGATGCACGGCGGCGATCCTCGGCGCGAGCGAGAAGTTCCATACGTCGAGGGTACCGGCGCCAGCATGCCCGCGACCTGCGCCTGAACGCCGCTCGAGCTGCCGACTCGCGTCATCGTGACACTCAAGCAGCGCTCTTCCACGATGACGCTCTACCCCACCTTTCTCGATTCCCTCCCGGCGACGGACGGTGGACGGCAGTCGGTCCGCCCGTGGGCTCGCCACGGAGACGGAATTCGTCCGTCGCGTCGGAGATCTCGCTGGCCGATCACGATCGTCTGCGGATGCACGGCGAAAGCTGATGGACGGCGCCTCATACGGCAGATGCGCTTGCCACGGTCGGGCCTGACCGAATTCCCCGCCAAAGGAAGTGCAAACGGCGAGAAGTTGACGCGGCGGAGAACCGCCGGCGCGGACGCAATCCGGCCCGCCAGCCCGAGAAGAAGGGGAGCGCGGCACTCGGTCAGGCTGAATCAGACTAGAGGCCCACCTTCGTATGACGATCTCCGCGCACAGCACGCAGGCCCACGATCACTGATCACGGGCCTTGGGAAAACCCTTCGCCGGCACTCGGCCGGCCGCTCTCACTCGTAAAGGTGGAAGGTGCCTGCGCAGGCCGCCGAGCAGAATCCGTCGGCGCGGCGGACCGGGGCAGCTCCACACGCCTCGCAGCGACGGCGTCCAAACATCCGCGACATCAGGCTCCGGGGGGCCGACGCCACCACCGAAACCGGAGTATCCACCCGCACGGGCGATCCCGTGGCCGGGTCGAGCTGGATCTCAGCGGTGCCGAGGGTGGGGCGAACCATCCGTCTTCCTTCCGATCGGTCAACCGTCTTCGCGCACTGTAGTACGGCTCTCTGAAAACTCCCGCAGGGCTTGAGGATGCCCCCGGGTCGGTAGCTGAATCCGACGCCTGTCGGTCAGGTTGTGACGATGCGTCGCCGGCCAACGACGGCACATGTCCCGCGAGAACGCCTCAAGGGGTGGAGAGCGAACCGCCGTCATGCAACGAAGGGGTCAGTACACGTCCCGCGAGTCGACCGCCACCACAGGTGCCTGCACGGGCGGCAGAGCCGAGTGTGAAGCGCTGCGGCCGGTACGGAACGGGAGCAGGATCAGCATGACGGGGAGAAGGACGATCCACAGGAGGACCGACAGCGCAAAGCGCGACCAAATGGAGAAGGTGGTGAGCATTTTTTGTGCCGCCTTCGGGTGACGCTAGGGGGTGAACTTCGCGAACAATATCATCGGCCCTCCGCGGGCAGAGGAGTAGAACTGCGCCAGTGATTGCGCCACCTCCGCTGCCATCGCGGGCCGTATACGTCCTTCTTCGTAGCCCGGCACCGATCGGAGGGCTCCGCTCTGGCTGGTTGGATACAGGGACGGCACAGCGCATCTTCCCAAGAGCCGGGTCGTAGGGTAAGCATGTGAATATCCTTCTCGTCGAAGATGATCCAGCCATGGGCGACGCCCTCGTGGGCGGCCTCGAAGACGCCGGCTACGACTCCGTGCTGACCACGAACGGCATCGACGCGCTTGTCGCGTTCAGCAACGCCGAGTTCTCGGCCGCCATCGTGGACGTCATGCTGCCGGCGATGTCCGGCTTCGAGATCTGTCGGCGGATCCGCGAGCTCGGTCGGCCGACGCCGATCATGCTCCTGACCGCGCGCGACGCCATCGAGGACCGCGTGTTCGGGCTCGACGCCGGTGCGGACGACTACCTCACCAAGCCGTTCGCCTTCACCGAGCTCAACGCCCGCCTCCGCGCCCTGCTGCGTCGCAGCCCCTCACTGATGTCCACGTCGATCGATGTCGGCCGGATCACGGTGGACGGCTCGAGCATCCGGCGGACGGCCGACGGCTCGCGCATCCACGTCAGCCCCAAGGAACTCGAGCTCCTCAAGCTGCTGATCACCCCCGTCGGCTCCGTGGTAACCCGCCAGCGGATCCTCTCAGAGATCTGGGGCGGCGGCGAGATCGTCGACAACAACATCGTCGACCAGTACGTCAGCTACCTGCGCAAGAAGCTGCCGACCGAGGACACGGGCGTCAGCATCGTGACCGTCCGCGGCAAGGGCTACTTCCTCCGCCCGGTCGAGTAGGCCGGGCCGCGGATGGCCACTGCACGCCGCCGGGTCGGCGCGCTCTCGATCCGCGCGAGGATCACCATCGGAACCGTTGCCCTCGCGACCGCCCTGTTCGCCCTCTCGGCGATGCTCTTCTACCAGGTGGTCACCGGCATCGTCGACCGCAGCGAGCGGACGATCCTGATGTCGATCGAGGACGAGGTACGCCGCGACATCTCCGCGGGCAACGTGCCCCGCACCCAGGGCTCGTCGATCGGGCAGCTGTTCCTCGCCCTCGCGCCGGACGGCGTTGTCAGCACCTCGACCATGCCCTCGCACCTCAGCGACGACGTCCTGACCGCCCTCGCCGCCGAACCGGCGGACACCTCGCCCCGGTATTCCCAGGTGAGCACTGCGTGTGGCAACTACCTGGTCCGGTTCACCGCGATCACCACGGATCAGGGCGTCTGGCAGGTCGCCTCTGCGCGCGACCAGGCGGCTTCGCAGCTGGTACTCGACGATTTCGCGCACGTCCTCGTCTATGCCGCGATCTTCCTCGTGGTTACCTTCGGTCTCGCCTCGTGGATCCTGACCGGAGCAGCACTCGCGCCGGTACGCCGGATGCGGGCGCGCGCGGATCAGATCGCGGCCGCGCCCGGCCACGGCGATCAGCTCCCCGTCGTGGGCTCGCGCGACGAGATCGACGAACTCGCGGTGACGCTGAACGCGTTCCTGACCAAGCAGACCGCCTCGCTGGCCCGCGAGAAGCAGATGGTGTCGGATGCGAGCCATGAGCTGCGCACGCCGCTCGCCGCGCTCTCGGCGCAGCTCGAGATCGCGCACCACCGGGTCGAGGACCCCGCCGCCGTGGACCGGGTCATCCTCGATGCGCAGAAGAGCGTCGACCGCCTCGTGCGGCTCGCCTCCGCCCTGCTCGACATCTCACGTATCGAGAGCCGCACTGTCCGGCCGACAGCCCCCTTCGACGAGCTCGTCGACGAGCTCGTCGGTGCGGTCGACCGCACCCGCCTGCTCGCCTCGGAGTCGGGGGTCGAGATCGACTACGAGATCGACGAGCGCGAGCCGGCCCGCCTCTACGCAGTGGCGGCTCAGGACTTCGGGCGCGTGATCGACAACCTGGTCAGGAACGCGATCCAGGCGATGAACGGTGGCGGCATGATCGTCGCGTCCCTCTCGCAGAAAGACGGGCGCCTGCTGCTGAGCGTGTCGGACGACGGACCCGGGATGCCCGACGCCTTCATCCCCGTCGCCTTCGACCGCTTTTCCCGGCCGGACGACTCCCGGGCGCTGGCCTCGGGCGGCAGCGGACTCGGGCTCGCCCTCGTCCACACGACGGTGCTCTCGGCCGGCGGGACGGTCGCGCTCGTCAACCGCTCCCCCCGCGGTCTCGCCGTCGACATCGTCCTTCCGCCCGTCGGCTCCGCCTGAGCCTCCCCCGGGAGCGACGAACGCTCCCGGCGGACCGGGGGCGTTCGTGGAGGATCGTCAGCGCGGGTCGTCCTCGGGACGGACGGGTTGCGGCTGCGGGTCGCCGGCCGCAGCGGGAGGCGGTGCCCAGGCCGCCTGCGGCGTCTGGACCGAGCCAGCGCTCCCGTCGAGCAGGTTGCGCGCGCGATTGACGACCTCGGGGTCCACGAGTACGGAGTAACTGGTTGCGATCACCTGCATGGTCGAGGTGAAGTCGCGACGGCGGCGGTTGACGGCGTAGGACGCGAGCCCGAAGAGCATGCCAAAGCCCGCGCCGAGGAGCACGGCCGCGAACAGGAACGAGAACTCTGTGGTCGGCGAGAAGATGATGAGCAGGAGGCCCAGGAACACCCCCAGCCACGCGCCGGAGGCCGCGCCGGCGAGGGCCACACGCCCCCAGGTCAGTTTGCCCGTCACCCGCTCGACGCTCTTGAGTTCGTTACCGATGATGGCTAGCTGTCGAACCGGGAAGTCGGCACGGGCGAGGACATCCACCGCGGCCTGCGCCTCCTGGTAGGTGTCGAAGGTGGCGAGGATCTCCCCGCGCGGGATGGTGGGAAAGGCCGGCCCTCGGCCGGTGAACGGCGTCTGCTGAGTCACCTCCATAGACTCGCACAGCGGACTTGGAGGTTTCTGAGCGGATCGGGGGAACCGCCCGATGCCGAGCCGGGAACCCTCGGCGTCTGTCCGGGCGCGCGGGTCTAGGTTTGTAGCCGTGAGTTCCGCCAGAGTCTTCGTCGCGCGCTTGGCCGGATGCAGTGTCTTCGACCCCGTCGGCGATCGCGTTGGCAAGGTCCGCGACGTGCTCCTGGTCTACCGGCAGAACGACGCCCCGCGGGTGGTCGGCCTGGTGGTCGAGATCCCGGGCCGCCGACGAGTCTTCGTGTCGATCGGGCGAGTCACCAGCATCGGCAGCGGCCAGATCATCACCACCGGGCTCATCAATGTGCGGCGCTTCGAGCAGCGCGGCGGAGAGGTCCGCGTCATCGCCGAGCTCCTCGGCCGCCGGGTGAGCTTCATCGACGGCTCCGGCGACGCGACCGTCGAGGACGTCGCAATCGAGGAGGCCGCCCCCGGCGAATGGGAGCTCGCGCAGCTCTTCGTTCGACGCCCCAAGACCAGCCCCTCCCCTTTCGCCAAGGGTGCGACGGCGTTCGCCGGCTGGCATGAGGTCCGCGAGAGCGTCTCGACCGAGGCGCAGTCCGCCGAGCAGTACGTCGCCAGCCTTTCCGAGCTCAAGCCCGCCGACCTCGCCAGCACGCTCCTCGACCTTCCGCAGCAGCGGATGCTCGAGGTGGCCGGTGAACTCTCGGACGACCGTCTCGCTGACGTCCTCGAGGAGATGCCCGAGAGCGAGCAGGTCGAGATCCTCGGCCGACTCGACGACGACCGCGCCGCCGACGTGCTGGATCAGATGCAACCCGATGACGCGGCCGACCTGATCGCGCAGCTCTCGGAGGAACGCGGCGAGGCGCTGCTCGGGCTGATGGAACCGGAAGAAGCGGACGACGTCCGCATGCTCCTCACCTACGCCCCAGAGTCCGCCGGCGGGCTGATGACCACGGAGCCGATCATTGTCTCCTCGGAGGCGACGGTCGCCGAGGGCCTCGCCCTCATCCGGCGGCACGAACTCGCGCCCGCGCTCGGCGCCGCTGTCTGCGTCACCCTGCCGCCCTACGAGCCCCCGACCGGGCGCTTCCTCGGGATGGTGCACTTCCAGCGGATGCTCCGCTACCCGCCGCACGAGCGCCTCGGTACCCTGCTCGATGCGAGCATGGACCCGATCACGCCCGAGACCTCAGCCGCCGAGGTCGCCCGCATCCTGGCGAGTTACAACCTCGTCTCTGTGCCTGTCGTGGACGCCTCGCACCGCCTCGTCGGTGTGGTGACCATCGACGATGTCCTCGACCACCTGCTCCCCGACGACTGGCGCAGCCACGGAGACGACGACGAACCGAGGACGTCGGTGAGCACCGCGACGCAGGGCGTCCCACTCGTGCCGCCGGCACCTGTGACAACAGGCAGGGCACGACGAGGACGGAGGGGTGCGCGTGGCTAGGGACAGCAAACAGGACCGCCGGCTCGACGCCCCGAAGGGATTGCGCACCCGCGTGCTCTCGCGGCGCAACCGCCCGAGCAGCGACCGGTTCGGCCGTCTGACCGAGTCGTTCGCCCGCGGCATGGGAACACCCTGGTTCCTGGTCGGAATGACGATCTTCTGCGTCTTCTGGCTGATGTTCAACACCTACGGGCCCGAAGACTCGCGCTTTGACTCCCAGGCGCTGGGCTTCACGGTGCTGACGCTGATCCTCTCGCTCCAGGCCTCATACGCCGCGCCCCTGCTACTGCTCGCGCAGAACCGGCAGGACGACCGCGACCGGGTGCAGATCGAGCAGGACCGCCAGCGCGCTGAGCGCAATCTCGCCGACACCGAGTACCTGGCGCGCGAGGTTGTCGCCCTCCGCCTCGCTATCCGCGACATGGCGAGTAAGGACTTCATCCGCTCAGAGCTGCGGGGCCTGCTCGAGGAGCTCGAGAAGGACCGAGCGCAGGCTCCCGAACGGCGCGATGCCTGACGCCGCCACGCTCGACGCGGCGGTGCGGGCGGCGCTGGCCCGCGTCCTCGATCCGGAGATCCGCAAGCCGATCACCGAGCTCGACATGGTCGAGTCGGTCCAGGCGTCCGCCGACGGCGCTGTCCGCGTCGCGATCCGGCTGACCATCGTCGGCTGCCCGGCCGCCTCGGCGATCGAGCGCGATGCGCGCGAGGCTACGGCGTCGGTGCCCGGCGTCACGGGAGTGGAGGTCGCGGTCGGAGTCATGACGCCGGCCCAGCGCACGGCGCTCACCGAGCGTCTGCAGGGCGGGCGGCGGAGCATGCCCTTCGGTCCGGAGTCGCTCACCCGCGTCTACGCGGTCACCAGCGGCAAGGGCGGCGTCGGCAAGTCGACCGTCACCGCGAATCTCGCGGTCGCCCTGGCTCGGCGCGGACTCGCGGTCGGCCTGGTCGACGCCGACGTGCACGGCTTCTCGATCCCGGGCCTGCTCGGACTCGTGCGAGACGGACGCATCGCGGGTCCGACCCGCGTCGGCGAGCTGATGCTGCCTCCGGTAGCACACGGCGTGAAGGTCATCTCGATCGGGATGTTCCTCGACGGCGATATCCGCGGCGCGGCGGTCTCCTGGCGCGGGCCGATGCTGCACCGCACGATCTCGCAGTTCCTGACCGACGTCTACTTCGGCGACCTCGACGTGCTGCTGCTCGATCTGCCCCCCGGTACCGGCGACGTGGCGATCTCGATCGGGCAGCTGCTCCCCCATGCGGAAGTGCTGATCGTAACCACGCCGCAACCCGCGGCTGCCGATGTGGCTGAGCGCAGCGGGGCGCTGGCCCGGCAGTCGGGTCAGCGCATCATCGGCGTCGTCGAGAACATGTCCGGACTCCCTCAGCCCGACGGCTCGGTGCTGGAAATCTTCGGCAGCGGTGGCGGGGCCGAGGTGGCTCGCAGGCTCTCCGCCGCGGGGGATGCGGTGCCGTTGTTCGCGTCTCTGCCGATCAGTGTGTCCCTGCGGACCGGAGGCGACGAGGGCGTACCGGTCGTGGTCGGCGACCCCGAGGATCCGGCGGCGCGGGCGATTGATGCCCTGGCGACGACCCTCGCGTCACGGCCGCGAGGGCTGGCCGGGCGCCGACTACCGCTCGCCGCCGGCTGACGCCTCCGGCCCGCTCCCGCAGGAGCAGGGCTCAGGTGGCCTCGGAGTCGATGGGTGGTGGCGCGACGCTCGAGAGCGTGCCTGATCCGACGGAGCGCTGCATGGTCGTGTAGTAGCTGTCCTGCGCGGATCCGGTGCCGCCGGGTACCACCGGAGCGGCGACGGCGGACGGCGGCTTCACGGTGGGGACCGGGTCGTCGTCGAGTAGGGCGTCGCGGATGATGCGGCGGGGGTCGTACTGGCGCGGGTCGAGCTTCTTCCAGTCGACCTCGTCGAACTCGTCGCCCATCTCGTCTTTGACGCGCTCCCGGGCTTGAGTGGCGAATCCGCGCACCTTCCGCACGAGCTGCCCGAGCTGGGCGGCGTAGTGCGGGAGGCGATCGGGACCCAGCACGAAGACAGCGATGACCCCGATGATGAGGAGCTTGTCGAACGTCAGACCGAACACGAGGACAACACTAACCCGCCGCGCCTCCCTCGCGGAGCCCGCGCGCCACCGTAGCCTGACGATGCCCGGGCGCAATCCGCGCGGTGCACCGATCAGAGGAGCCCACCCGTGTCCGATAAGGATGCCAACTGGAAGTACGCCGAGGACGCGATCCTCGAGTCGGAAGGCATCGCCTCGGCTCGTCGGCTCTCGGTCGAGCTGGGCATCGACGCCGTCTCCCCCTCAATCGGCGCGCAGGCCGCGCTCATCGCCGCGGCCGCGCGCGCCGCATCCATCATCGAGATCGGCACCGGCACCGGAGTCAGCGGGCTGTGGCTGCTCGACGGCGCACCCGAGGCGATGCTCACCTCCATCGACTCGGAGGCGGTACACCAGCAGCATGCGCGCGCACAGTTCCACGAGGCCGGCATCTCCCCCAACCGGCTCCGGCTGATCCCGGGCCGCGCTCTCGAGGTGCTCCCGCGGATGAACGAGAACTCCTACGACATCGTCTTCGTCGACGGCGACCCGCTGCAGGTCATCGAGAACGTCGAGCACGCCCTGCGGCTCGTCCGCCCGGGCGGAACCGTGCTGGTGCCACACGCGCTCTGGCGCGGTCGAGTAGCCAACCCCGCGCAGCGCGACGAGATCGCGACCGCGTTCCGCACACTGGTGGCCGAGGTGTGTGCATCCCCCGCGGTCGTCAGCGTGCTCTCCCCGATCGGTGACGGCCTGCTCCAGGCCAACAAGCGCCGCGCCTGAGGGGCGATCACCCTCGGGAACGAGGGAACGCCCGTCGCACGGTGTGCGGCGGGCGTTCTCGACGGTGCGGATCAGGCGGGAGAGACCACCGACGCGAGCGCGTCGTGCAGCTCTTGTGCCTCTGCATCGTTGACCGAGACGACGAGGCGTCCGCCTCCTTCTAGCGGAACACGCACGACGATGAGTCGCCCCTCCTTAACAGCCTCCATCGGTCCGTCTCCGGTCCTCGGCTTCATGGCCGCCATAGAGTTCCCCTTTCGTGACGTATCGCCCTATTATCGTGCATTCGCGAGGTCGCGATGAACCGTGACCGCGCCGAAGTGTTGCGGCGATCACGGCGGGGTCCAGTCGGAGCGGGTCACCGCCCAGCAGATCGAGATCCAAAGGATCTGCCCGCCGATCCCGATCAGGACCAGCGCGACGCGGAAGACCGGTGAGCGTGGGACGGCGAGCGCCCCGGCGAGCGGGAACATCGGACCGAGTAGCCGGAACGTGCTCGACTGCGGGAAGAAGAATGCGACCAGGTACAGGCCGTAGCCGGCGACCCAGGCCCGGCTGAACAGATCGAGCTTGCGCGTCCAGGGGGCCGCGAGTATCCCGAGGAAGGTCGCCAGGAGGAGCACGACCAGAGCGATGCCGATTCCCGGAGCGCTGAACCACCACGAGCCCCACCAGGCGCCGCCCTGGAACCACGGAGTCAGCGGGAGCAGCTCCTGGTAGCCGATGTAGGCGGAGCGCCAGGCCAACTCGGTGTCGGTGTAGGCCGTCATCGACCCCGTCACCGCCCAGGCGATCGCGGGCCAGAGGAAGCCGACCACGAGACCCCAGGCGGTCAGGCCCACGGCGGGCAGCCACTCCGACCGCGGGAAAGGCTCGGAGCGACGCCGGGCGAAGCGGAAGACGACGTACAGGCCCAGCGCCGCGGCGAAAGCGAGTCCGCTCGGCCGGGTCAGACTCAGCAGCAGCACGACCGGCACGACCGCCAACCAGCGACGGCGCACCAGGAGCAGAAGCACGACGGCCGTCAGCAGCATCCCCAGTGACTCCGCGTAAGCGAGCTGCAGAAGCGGCGAGGTCGGCGCCACGCAGAACAGCAGCACCGCCATGAGCGACTGCGACTCGCCGAGGGAGTGGCGGAACAGGCGGTAGAGGACGAGGCAGGCGCCGGCCCCGCAGAGCACTGAAACGGTGACGGCCGCCGGAGCCCAAGGGAGGCTGGTGACGGACATCACCACCTTCACCACACCCGGATACAGCGGCATGAAGGCCCAGGCGTTCTCCCGGACATGGCCGGTCTGGGCGATCGGCAGGGACGTCGGATAGCCGCCTGCCGCGATGACCTCGTACCAGCGCCCGTCCCACAGCGAGGCGAACGCGGAGTAGGAGGGCGAGGGTCCGGTCCACGGGTTGGCGAGCTGCTCCGCCGCGAACCACAGCAGGATCACCGTCGTGACCACTCGGGTCAGGACGTACACCGCGAGCACCCGGACCCACCAGGGGATCAGGCGCAGGCGAACCGGCTCGGGTGCAGTGATCGTGGTCATGCGGTCGCGGTGAGCCAGCGGCGCAGAGCCTCGGCGCACTCCGTGATCTCGTGCACCGCCACGCGCTCGTCGTCCGCGTGGGCCCGGAGCGGATCGCCCGGCCCGTAGTTCACGGCGGGGATCCCCATCCCCCAGAAGCGGGCGACGTCGGTCCAGCCGTACTTCGGTCTCGCCGGCGCGTCGACGGCCGCGAGGAAGTCTTGAGCAAGGGGCGCGTCCAGGCCCGGCCGGGCACCCTCGGCCAGATCGTCCACCGTCACCTCGAAGCCCTCGAACAGCTCCCGCAGGTGCGTGAGTGCCTCCTCGCCGGATCGGTCCGGGGCGAAGCGGTAGTTGACCTGCACCGTGCACAGGTCCGGGATCACATTGCCCGCGACTCCGCCGCTGATGCGCACCGCGTTGACCCCCTCGCGGTAGACCAGGCCCTCGACCTCCACCTCGCGCGGCTCGTAGGCGGCGAGGCGCTCGAGGATCGGCGCGGCAGCATGGATCGCGTTCTCGCCGACCCAGCTGCGGGCCGAGTGCGCGCGGACCCCGCTGATGACCACGTCGACCCTGAGCGTGCCGTTGCAGCCGCCCTCCACGGCTCCGCTGGTCGGCTCGCCCAGAACGGCGAAGTCGGCGGAGAAGAGGTCGGGGCGGTGCCGGGAGAGTCGACCGAGACCGTTGAGGTCGGAGGCGACCTCCTCGTTGTCGTACCACATCCAGGTGATGTCGACAGCGGGGTCGGTGAGCTCGGCAGCGAGCACGAGCTGTAGGGCGACCCCCGCCTTCATGTCGACCGTGCCGCGGCCCACGAGGTGCTCGACGCCGTCGATCGTCTCGGTGACGACCGGGAGATTTCCGTTGACCGGCACCGTATCGAGGTGCCCGGCGATCACGACACGCTGCGTCAGGCCGAGGTTCGTCCGTGCAACGACGGTGTTCCCATCGCGGATCACCTCAAGATGCTCGTACTGCTCAAGCGCCCAGTGCACCGCGTCCGCGATCGCGAGTTCGTCGCCCGAGACCGACGGGATGTCGCAGAGGACCCGGGTGAGAGCGACCGGATCAGTGCGCAGATCGAGTGGAGGGACAGCGGTCACATCGGACATGCGCCCCAGGGTAGCGGCAGCATGCTCCGCGCTACCCTGAACGCCATGACCCCGAACGCCATAACCCCGAACGGCACGACCCCGAACGGCACGACCCCGAACGGCACGCCACTCGAGCGCCCCGCAGACCTCTCCGTTCCCACCTCGGCCTGGGGGTACGGGCTCGCCACCGTCGCGTCCGACGGCACCGTCCTGGACACCTGGTTCCCGGAGCCGCGGCTCGGCACGATCCCCGCGGGCCGCGACCCGTGGATCGTGCCCGCGGAGTTCGAGGAGCAGGCCGGCGAGGACCCGCGCCGCGACGTCCGGATCGACGTGGTCACGCTCCAGATCGACGTGCAGGCGCCCCCCGCGTCCACCTCGGACGCGTATCTGCGCCTGCACCTGCTCTCCCACCTTGTGGTCCGGCCGAACGAGGTCAACCTCGACGGCGTCTTCGCGCACCTGCCGAACGTGGTCTGGACCAACGCCGGGCCGGTCTCGCCCGAGTCGTTCACCCGCCTGCGCGCCTCGCTCCGACGCCACGGCATCCAGGCCACCGGCATCGACAAGTTCCCGCGCCTCACCGACTACGTCACGCCGGAGAAGGTGCGGATCGCGGACACGTCGCGCGTGCGCCTCGGGGCACACCTCGCTCCGGGTACGACCGTGATGCACGAGGGCTTCGTGAATTTCAACGCCGGGACTCTCGGCAGCTCGATGGTCGAGGGGCGGATCTCGCAGGGAGTCGTGGTCGGCGACGGCTCGGACATCGGCGGCGGCGCCTCGATCATGGGGACGCTCTCGGGCGGAGGAGTCCAGCGCGTCTCGATCGGCGCGCGGGCGCTGCTGGGCGCGAATTCGGGCGTCGGCATCCCGATCGGCGACGACACCGTGGTCGAGGCGGGCCTTTACGTAACCGCCGGCACCAAGGTCGTCGTGCTCGGCGGTGCGCCGCGCGCCGACGGGACTCGGCAGACGGTGAAGGCGGTGCAGCTGGCCGGAGTCCCCAACCTGCTCTTCCGCCGCAACTCGCTCACCGGTGCCGTCGAGGTCCTCCCCCGCACCGGCACCGGCGTCGAGCTGAACGCCGCCCTGCACGCCTGAGCACGCCGGTCGAAACGATCGACCGGCGAGGAACCAACCGAGATCGACGCCGTGCAGGCTCTCGGCGGGCCGAATCAGCGGTCGGTGGGCCAGTGGCGCCCGGGCGATCCCATGTACAGCTGCTGGGGGCGGCCGATCTTGGTCTGCTTGTCGATGTTCATCTCGCGCCAGTGCGCAACCCAGCCGGGCAGGCGACCGATCGCGAAGAGCACGGTGAACATACGGGTCGGAAAGCCCATCGCCTTGTAAATCACGCCGGTATAGAAGTCGACGTTCGGGTAGAGGCGACGCTCCTTGAAGTAGTCGTCCTCGAGCGCGAGGGCCTCGAGTTCCATCGCGATGTCGAGCAGCGGGTCCTTCACTCCGAGCGACTGGAGCACTTCGGATGCGCTCTCCTTGACGAGCTTGGCGCGCGGGTCGTAGTTCTTATAGACCCGGTGGCCAAAGCCCATCAGGCGCACGCCCTCCTCCTTGTTCTTCACCCGCTCGACGAAGGTCGACACGCTCTCGCCCGACTCGCGGATCCGGCCGAGCATGGTCAGCACAGCCTCATTCGCTCCGCCGTGCAGGGGACCGAAGAGGGCGTTGATGCCGGCCGAGATGGAGGCGTAGAGGTTCGCCTCCGTCGAACCGACGAGACGGACGGTCGAGGTCGAAGCGTTCTGCTCGTGATCCTCATGCAGGATCAGGAGGCGATCAAGAGCTTTCGAGAGCACCGGATCGACCTGGTACTGCTCGGCCATCGTGCCGAAATTCAACCGGAGAAAGTTGTCGACGAAACTCAGCGAGTTGTCCGGATAGAGGAACGCCTGGCCGATGCTCTTCTTGTGCGCATAGGCCGCCATGACCGGCAGCTTCGCGAGCAGCCGAATGGTGGACAGCTCGACCGCCTCGGGATCCTTCGGATTGGAGCTGTCCTCGTAGTAGGTGGACAGCGCGGAGACTCCGGCCGAGAGAACCGACATCGGGTGCGCACTGTGCGGGAGCGCATCGAAGAAGCGCTTGAGATCCTCGTGTAGCAACGTGTGGCGGCGGATCCGCTCATCGAAGCCCGCGAGTTCGTCGGCGGTCGGCAGCTCACCGTAGATAAGAAGCCAGGCCACCTCAAGGCATGTCGCGTTGGTGGCGACCTCTTCGATGGGGTAGCCGCGGTATCGCAGGATCCCCTGGTCGCCGTCGATGTACGTGATCTGCGACTTGGTCGCCGCCGTGTTGACGAAGCCGTAATCGAGCGACATGAATCCGGTCTGCTTCGACAGCGTCGAGAAATCAATGCTGGAGGAGCCGTCGACGCTGCGCAGGACCGGGAAATCTGCGGTCTGGTCGCCGAAGGTGAGGGTGACCTTCTCGGGGAGCTGCTGCGCCCCCGGCACGGGAGGCTGCGTCGTGGCGCTCCCGGTAGCGGGCTCTGCGGAACCCGCCGTCGCGGTTCCGTCGCTCTGCGTGCCGGATTCGGTCACAACGCCTCCCAGGTCGTCGCGGTCGCACCCCGGAAGCGCTCGCGCGGAGCAGGCGGCGCCGGGTCTGGATCATGGTGCAGCCGAGGCATCGCGAGGCGCCGTCGACCGAACCGCATACAGCCTATGGGCAAAGTTCGGGCACTGTGACATTGCCCAGCGCTGGGGTGACGCCTTTGTCGCATCCCGCCACGATCGAGGTGACGAGCGCTCAGAGACCGCCGGCCAGGCGCTCGACAACCGCGTCGATCCGCTCGTCGGACGCCGTCAGCGACAGGCGCACATGTTCGGGGAAGCCGTCACCGTAGAAGACGCCGGGGCCGGCCAGGATGCCGACCCGGGCTAGTCGCTCGATGGACTCCCAGGCAGGACGCCCCTCGGTGACCCACAGATACAGACCCGCCTCGCTGCGATCGACCCGGAAGCCCGCGGACTCGAGGGCGGGGCGAAGCCGGTCGCGTCGGGAGCGGTACCGCTGCTTCTGCACGGCGACGTGCTCGTCGTCGGCGAGGGCGACGACCATCGCCTCCTGAAGCGGACCAGGGACGATCATGCCTGCGTGCTTGCGGACAGTGACCAGGCGCGCGATCAATGCCGCGTCGCCGGCCACAAACGCGGCGCGATAGCCGGCGAGATTCGACTGCTTGCTGAGCGAGTACACGCCGAGGACGCCCGAACGATCCTCCCCCGCGACGCGCGGGTCGAGGACGCTGGGGATCGGCTCCTGGGCCCAGCGGCCGTCCCAGCCGAGCTCGGCGTAGCACTCGTCGCCCGCGACGACGGCGCCCAGCTCCCGCGCCCTCACCACCGCGCGCTGCAGCGCGGGCACGTCGAGCACGGCGCCGTCGGGGTTCCCGGGAGAGTTCAGCCAGACCATACGGGTCGCCTCCGGCCACTCGTCGGGGTCGTCGGAGGCGAGCGCCTCGGCTCCCGCGATCGCCGCCCCCATCGCGTAGGTCGGGTAAGCGGCACGCGGATGCACGACCACGTCGCCCTCACCGAAGCCGAGGAGGAAGGGCAGCCAGGCAACGAGCTCCTTCGAGCCGATCGTCGGCAGCACCTCGTCGATGCGCAGACCCGGGACTCCCCGACGCCGCGCATACCAGGCCGCGATCGCCTCGCGCAGGGCGGGTGAGCCCACGGTCGTGGGGTAGGCGTGGGAGTCGGTGGCGCGGGCCAGGGCATCGCGGATCGGGTCGGGTGTCGGGTCGACCGGCGAGCCGATCGAGAGGTCGACGATTCCGCCGGGGTGCTCCGCCGCCGTCCGGGCGAAGGGCGCCATCAGGTCCCAGGGGTAGTCGGGTAGCGCGCCGAGGGACACGGGGCGGCCTCAGTGATTCTGCGGAGGGAGCGCCGCGACGACCGGGTGGTCCTTCGCGATCACGCCGACCTTGGCGGCACCGCCCGGGGAGCCGAGCTCGTCGAAGAACTCGACGTTGGCCTTGTAGTAGTCCGACCACTGCTCGGGGAGGTCATCCTCGTAGTAGATCGCCTCGACGGGACACACCGGCTCACAGGCACCGCAGTCGACGCACTCGTCGGGGTGGATGTAGAGCGAGCGCTCGCCTTCGTAGATGCAATCGACCGGGCACTCATCAATACAGGCGCGGTCTTTGACATCGACGCACGGAAGTGCGATCACGTAGGTCACGGTGCTCCAGATCCCTTCGAACAGTGTGTCTATCGTACGGGGGCCGACAAGGAGTCGGCGTCCGCGAGCTGCTCAGCGGCGGGCGCGACGGCGCGCAACCGCGGCCAGGCGATCACGACCAGGGCGATCAGCGCGGGGAGGAAGGTCCAGGCCACGCCGAGGCCGTTGGCGGGGATGAGCACGGAGCCGCCGGCGCTGCGCAGCGCGAGCAGCCCGATCATCCCGAGCAGCCCCATCGCGGTGCAGAATGCGACGAAGCGGTCGATGAGCACGAGCCGCAGCCCGAGGAGAAGCAGCAGCACGCCGGCAAGGGAGGCGGCGAGACCGAGCGGGACCACGACCGATCCGATCGAGACAATGCTCTGGTGCGCCACCGTGGTGATCGCTCCGACGACTGCCCCGACCAGGACGCCGATGACTCCGGACAGCGCGCGCGAGGCGAGCGTCGGTCGCTCCTGCGCGGGCACAGCCGGACGGATCGGCGCCGTGCTCGGGCGGAAGCGCTCGACGCGGCCGATCGGGAACGACGGGCCGCTGGAGAGCCGCGCCTGCTCGCCCTCGACCACCAGCTGCGTGGCGTGCGCCTCGAACGCGGCGCGCTTGCGGGCGAAATCCTCGGCGGTGAGCTCGATCACGATGTCGCCGGGCAGAGAGGGGGTCGCATCGGGCAGGACGGCGAGCAGACGCAGGCCGAGCAGCTCCGCAGCGCGCTCGGCGACCCGGGCGGTGCGGACGTGGTCCGGGTGACCGTAGCCGCCGCCCGCGTCGTAGGAGAGCACGACGTCGGCGTCGACCTGGCGGAGAACGGCCACGAGGTCGGCCACCTCCTCGTCCTCGGCTGCGGCGGTCAACGAGTCGGGGTGCACGGGCTCGAGCGGAACGGGTACTCGGCCGGGCCCCCACTGCATGCCGGAGTCCCGGTAGAGGCGCGGGGTCAGCCCGGGAGCTCGGGCGCCCTCCTCACCGAGGAAGCGGTGGTCGGCAACGCCGAGCGCGGTCAGCGCGACGACGAGTTCGGTCGTGCGGTGCGCGGCCAGTTCGGCCGAGCCCTCGAGCGGGGCGAGGTCCTCGGGGATGACCTCGCCGCATTCCCCCCGAGTGGCGGTCACGACAGTGACGGACGCACCCTGTGCCGTCAATCGCGCCAGTGTCCCGCCCATAGTGATCGTCTCGTCATCGGGGTGGGCGTGCACCGCCACCACCCGCTCCGCTGCTGCGTCCCGGCCCGCGTCCACTCTCTGCCTCTCGTCCCGCGCGGCCTCCGCCGCGCCGCGCTTCTGGACAGCGACCCGGCGGCGGACTACAGTCGACCCGGGTTAGGCAAGGCTTACCGAACACGGAGTCCCGCCGACCAGATCGACTCGGGGCGGAGTCGCCCCCTCCTCGTCCACCATCGACCAAGAGAACACGCGTGCTCGCAAACTACCTCATCGGCCTCCGCGAAGGCCTCGAAGCCGGCCTCGTCGTCGGCATCCTCGTGGCCTATCTGACCAAGCTCGGTCGGCGCGACGTGCTGCCGCGGCTCTGGGTAGGGATCGCCGCAGCCGTCGTGATCTCCCTCACGACCGGCGCGATCCTCACCTGGGGGCCCTCGACCCTCTCCTTCCAGGCGCAGGAGCTGATCGGCGGCGGCCTCTCGATTCTCGCGGTCGGCCTGGTCACCTGGATGATCTTCTGGATGGGCGCGAACGCCCGCAGCCTCAAGGGAGAGCTGGAGTCCAAGCTCGACGGCGCGATCTCCGGCTCGGCGCTGGGGATCGTCGCCATCGGATTCATCAGCGTCGGCCGCGAGGGCATCGAGACAGCGCTGTTCGTCTGGGCGAGCGTGTCCTCGAGCACCGCGGCCTCCAGCTCGAATGCGTGGGCGGGCACGATCAACGCCCTACTCGGCATTCTCAGCTCCATCGTGATGTCGTACCTGATCTTCCGAGGCTTCGTGCGGATCGACCTCGGCCGCTTCTTCACCTGGACGGGCGCCTTCCTCATCCTGGTGGCGGCCGGCGTGCTCTCGTACGGAGTCGGCGACCTGCAGGAGGCGTCGCTGCTGCCCGGCTGGGGTGCCGCGCTGTTCTCGCTCGGCCCGATCTTCCCGCCGTCCGTGACCGCCGTGCTCGGCGGCCTGTTCAACTACACCCCCGAGCCGACGGCCCTGCAGTTCGTGGTCTGGTTGCTCTACCTCGTCATCGTCGGCGGCCTCTTCGTCCGCCAGGTCCGCCGCCGCGGTCCCCGACGGGGCAGCGCGGACCCGGTCGCGGCTCCCGCTTCCACCTCCGTCTGACCCCGTCCAGCCCCTGTTCGTCCCACTCCCACGACCTGCTCCGGCCCCGCCGATGCATCCGCCCCGATCCCAGGAGAAGCATGTCCTCGCGCGCTCGTCCCACCCTCCCTCGCATCACCCTCGGCCTGGCCGGAGCGGGCGCCTTGGCGCTCCTTCTGACGGGGTGCGTGCCGAACACCCCCGCGTCCTCCTCCGCCGCGCTCGACGTCGCGATCGGAGACGAGGCGTGCGAGGTCTCGGCGGCCACCGCCGAAGCGGGTGCCGTGACGTTCACGCTGACCAACGGCGGGTCGGACGTCAACGAGTTCGAGATCCTCGCGGAGGACAAGCTGCGGATCGTCGGTGAGAAGGAGAACGTGACCCCCGGGCAGAGCGTCTCGTACGTCGCGCAGTTGGAACCGGGCACATACTACACCGCCTGCAAGTTCCGACAGGTCGGCGCCCCGATCGGCCTCAGCGCGTTCACCGTCACCGGGCAGGCGACCGCGCAGTCGGCCGACGAGAAGGCGGCGACGCAGGCGGCGGTCACCAACTACGTCTCGTATGTGAAGTCGCAGGTCGGCGAGTTGCTTCCCGCGGTTGCCGACTTCGCGCAGGCCTACGAGTCGGGCGACGACGAGAAGGCACGCAGCCTCTTCGCCTCCACTCGCGTCTTCTACGAGCGCATCGAGCCGACCGCTGAGGCGTTCGGCGATCTCGACCCGCGCATCGACTACCGCGAGGTCGACGCGGTCGCTGAGGGCCTGGACTGGACCGGCTTCCACCGCATCGAGAAAGACCTCTGGGTCCCCGCGGACGGCGCGCTCAACTCGGACGGCACGAGCGCCCTCCTCGAGTGGGCCCCCTCCACGGCCGAGCAGCGCGCCCAGTTCGGCCAGGGGCTCGTCGCGGATGTGCAGAGCCTCGCCGACCTCGTCAACGCCCCCGACTTCACCGTTTCGGTGGGCGAGATCTCGAACGGCGCCATTGGCCTACTCGACGAGGTCGCCGCCGGCAAGATCACCGGCGAGGAGGACTGGTGGTCGAGCACCGATCTCACCGACTTCGCCGCCAACGTGCAGGGCGCGCAAGTGGCCTTCGGCAACGTGGAGCCGATCGCGACCGCCAGCGGTGACGCCGGGGCGGGGCTCACCGCGCAGATCACACAGCGCTTCTCGGAGCTGGACGCCAGCCTCGCCCAGTACGGCTCCATCGACTCCGGCTTCGTCGCCTACTCGACCCTGACCGCGGAACAGAAGAAAGAGCTGTCGGACCAGGTGAACGCTCTCTCCGAGCCGCTCTCGCAGCTCACCCACACGGTCCTCGGTGTCCAGGAGCCGACGGCGGAGTGAACGCCGAGCAGCACCCCGATCCCGCGTCCGAGCGCTCCGCCGACCACCAGAACGAGCAGCCCGCCGAGCAGCCCCACCGCCTCTCGCGGCGCGGGCTGCTCGGCCTCGTCTCGGCGGGTACCGCGGGCCTGGCCGCCGGAGTCGGCGGGACGCTCGCCGCGACCTCCTCCGCCGGCGCGACCGCACCCTCCCCCGCGCGCACCGTGCCGTTCTTCGGCGCGAACCAGGCGGGGATCACCACTGCGGCGCAGGACCGTCTGCATTTCGCCGCCTTCGACCTCGCCGCGGGCAGCACTCGCGAGGACCTGATCGAGCTGTTACAGGACTGGACGCTCGCCGCTTCGCGGATGACCCAGGGGCTCGAGGTGGGCGACACCGGCGCGGTGGGCGGAGCGGACACCGCGCCTCCCGAGGACACCGGGGAGGCGCTCGGGCTCGACGCGGCCTCGCTCACCGTCACCGTCGGCTTCGGCCCGACGCTCTTCACCGACGAGTCCGGTGCCGACCGCTTCGGCCTGGCCGACCGCCGCCCTCCGCAGCTGCGGGCCCTACCCCGCTTCCGCGGTGATGCGCTCGTGCCCGCGGCCGGTGGCGGCGACCTCTGCATTCAGGCCTGCGCCGACGACCCGCAGGTTGCCGTGCACGCCATCCGTAATCTGAGCCGCATCGCGTTCGGGCGCGCCTCGCTCCGCTGGTCGCAGCTCGGCTTCGGCCGCACCTCCTCGACCTCAACCGCCCAGGCGACCCCGCGGAACCTGTTCGGCTTCAAGGACGGCACCGCGAACGTGAAGTCCGAGGAGGCCGACGCCGTGCAGGAGCACGTCTGGGTGTCCTCCGCCGACGGCCCGGGGTGGATGGCCGGCGGCAGCTACCTGGTTGCGCGGAAAATCCGGATGATCATCGAGACCTGGGACCGCAGCCAGCTCGGCGAGCAGGAGCGGGTCATCGGACGCAGCAAGGGCTCCGGCGCCCCGCTCTCGGGCGGCGCGGAGTTCGCCGAGCCAGACTTCGCGGCGGCCGGAGCGACCGGCGCTCCCCTGATCGACAAGGAGTCGCATGTGCGCCTCGCGCATCCCAGCGTGAACAATGGTGTACGGCTCCTGCGCCGCGGCTACAACTTCGTCGACGGCAACGACGAGCTCGGCCGCTTAAATGCGGGGCTGTTCTTCCTCTCCTTCCAGCGCTCACCGGAGCAATTCATCGCTGTCCAGCGCAACCTCGCGATTGATGCGCTGAACGAGTACGTCAAACATGTGGGCTCGGCCGTGTTCGCGGTACCGCCCGGCGCTCGGGACGAGAGCGACTTCCTCGGCTCGGGCCTTTTCGTCTGACCCCTCGTTCTGGCACCCCTCGTTCTGGCACCCTGAGAGGATCCGCACGCCGTCCCAGGATTCAGCGGGCGTGCTCCTCGGCGGCCCATAGCCTGCGCGCGTACCGTCGCCCGTGATGTCCGGAAACAGTGCGAGAAACGGTCTGACCAAACGCGAGCGCCAGGAGCTCGCCCGTGCCGAGGCGCGGGAGCGCCGCGAGACGGAGAGGCGCAAGCGGCGCCGGAACCGTCTGCTCGGGTACGGCGGAGTCGTGGTCGGGCTGCTCGCCGTGGTGGCGCTGGTGTGCTGGAACATCTGGTCGCAGCAGGAGGTCGCGACCGCCGGTCCCGCCAATATGCTCAGCGACGGCATCGTACTCACGGGCGACACGTCGGCCGTGACGGTGAAGACGACCGCCGGGATCGCTCCGGAGGCCTCGCCCGTACCGACCGACGAGAGCGCGACCCGGGCGGGCGGAGTGGTGGCGGTTGACCTTTACGTCGACTACCTCTGCCCCTACTGCAGTCAGTTCGAGAAGACGAACGCCGAGCAGTTGCAGTCGTGGTTGACGGAGGGGGCGATCACGCTCGAGATCCACCCGGTCGCGATTCTCGATTCCTCCTCGGCCGGCTCGGCATACTCCAGTCGCGCGGCGAATGCGGCGGCCTGCGTCGCCGATGAGGATCCCGACCACTTCCTGGCCGTGAACGCGGCGCTCTTCGCGCAGCAGCCGGCCGAGGGGACGACGGGCTTGAGCGACGACGCGCTACGGACGCTCGTGGTCGGGGCGGGAGTGACGAACGACAACGTCCTCGCCTGCATGACCAGCGGCGAATTCCGCCCGTGGGTGACGGCCGCCACCACGCGAGCAACGACCCAGCCGGTGCCGAACTCGTCGCTGGCGAAGCTCGCCTCGACACCGACCGTCCTGGTCAACGCTCAGCAGTACACGGGGAAGCCCGACGACGCGTCGGCGTTCGCCTCGTTCATCAGCTCGACGCTCGAAGCCGAGTCCAGCGCCGAGTCGCCGTCGCCGACTCCAGCGGGCTGACGCCGCGGTCAGGAGGCGCAGACGACGAGACCGGCCGGAGCGATGCTCCGGCCGGTCTCGTCGTCTGCGGGCGCCGGGGCGCCCGGGGCTCAGCCCTGCTTCTTGAGGCGGCTCGTCATCCGCGCGCGGGCGTTCGCGTCGAGCTCGACCTTGCGGATACGGACGACCTCGGGGGTCACCTCGACGCACTCGTCCTCACGGGCGAACTCGAGGCACTCCTCGAGGGTCAGCTGGCGCGACGGAGTCATCGACTCGAACGTGTCGGAGGTGGACTGACGCATGTTCGTCAGCTTCTTCTCCTTAGTGATGTTCACGTCCATATCGTCGTTGCGCGAGTTCTCGCCGATCACCATGCCCTCGTAGACCTCCTCCGTCGGGTTCACGAAGAAGGTCATCCGCTCCTGGAGCGCGATGATAGCGAACGGGGTCACCACGCCGTTGCGGTCCGCTACGATCGAGCCGTTGTTGCGGGTGACGATGGCGCCCGCCCACGGCTCGTAGCCGTGCAAGATGGCGTTCGCGATGCCGGTGCCACGGGTGGTGGTGAGGAACTCGGTGCGGAAGCCGATCAGGCCGCGCGAGGGGACGATGAACTCCATCCGCACCCAGCCGGTGCCGTGGTTCGACATGCCGTCCATGCGGCCCTTGCGGGCGGCGAGGAGCTGGGTGATCGCGCCGAGATACTCCTCCGGAGCGTCGATCGTGAGGTGCTCGAAGGGCTCGTGCGTCTTGCCGTCGACCTGGCGGGTGACCACCTGGGGCTTGCCGACGGTCAGCTCGTAGCCCTCGCGGCGCATCTGCTCGACGAGGATGGCCAGCGCGAGCTCGCCGCGGCCCTGAACCTCCCACGAGTCGGGGCGTCCGATGTCGACGATCTTGAGCGACACGTTTCCGATGAGCTCGCGGTCGAGGCGGTCCTTGACCATGCGCGCCGTGAGCTTGTGACCCTTGACCTTGCCGACCAGCGGCGAGGTGTTGGTGCCGATGGTCATCGAGATCGCCGGGTCGTCGACCGTGATGGCGGGCAGCGGGCGGATGTCCTCGGGGTCGGCGATGGTCTCGCCGATGGTGATCTCGGGGAAGCCCGCGATCGCCACGATGTCGCCGGGCCCGGCCGACTCCGCCGGGTAGCGATCGAGCGCCTTGGTGATCAACAGCTCGGTGATGCGTGCGTTGGTGTGGGAGCCGTCGTGGTGGACCCACGCGACCGTCTGGCCCTTCTTGATCGTGCCGTTGAAGACGCGGAGGAGGGCGAGGCGGCCGAGGAACGGCGAGGCGTCGAGGTTGGTGACGTGGGCCTGGAGGGGCGCCTCGTCGTCATAGGTGGGCGCCGGGATGTGCTTGAGGATGGCCTCGAACAGCGGCTCCAGGTCCTCGGCGTCCGGCAGCGAGCCGTCCTCGGGCTTGTTCGCCGAGGCGCGGCCGGCCTTGCCGGAGGCGTAAACCACGGGGACGTCGAGGATCGCGTCGAGGTCGAGGTCCGGCACGTCGTCGGCCATGTCGGAGGCGAGGCCGAGGAGCAGATCCTGGCTCTCGGCGACGACCTCGTCGATGCGCGCGTCGGGGCGGTCGGTCTTGTTGACCAGAAGGATGACGGGCAGCTTCGCCTCGAGCGCCTTGCGCAGCACGAAGCGGGTCTGCGGCAGCGGGCCCTCCGACGCGTCGACGAGGAGGCAGACGCCGTCGACCATCGACAAGCCGCGCTCGACCTCGCCGCCGAAGTCAGCGTGGCCGGGGGTGTCGATGACGTTGATGGTGATGGGACCGTCGCTCGCGTGCTTGCCGCTGTAGGAGACAGCGGTGTTCTTCGCGAGGATCGTGATGCCCTTCTCGCGCTCGAGTTCGTTCGAGTCCATCGCGCGCTCGTCGACGTGGGCGTGCGCGTCGAAGGAGTTCGTCTGCTTGAGCATGGCGTCGACCAGCGTGGTCTTGCCATGATCGACGTGGGCGACGATCGCGACGTTGCGCAGGTCTGAGCGGGTGGCACTTGCCATGAATACGGACTCGTCTCGTGTTCTCGTGCAAAAAGGGGACCATCCATCGTACCGCAGCGAGGCGTCCGCACGGCGAAGGGCCCCGGATCCCCGCTCGCAACGGCCCTGTGCAGGGCGTTCCGAGTGGGGCCGGGGCCCGTGGATCCGTCGATCAGACCGCGAACTCGATGCCGGCGCCCGGGATGGCGTCGAGCAGCTCGCGGGTGTACTCCTGCTGCGGCGAGTCGAACACGGTGTCCGTCGGGGCGTGCTCGACGATTCGACCCTTCTGCATCACACAGACGTCGTCGGCGATCACGCGGACCACCGCCAGGTCGTGCGTGATGAACAGGTAGGTGAGCCCGAGCTCCGCCTGAAGATCGGCGAGGAGGCGGAGGATCTGCGCTTGGACGAGGACGTCCAGGGCCGACACCGCTTCGTCGAGCACCACGATCTCCGGCTTCAGCGCGAGCGCGCGGGCAATCGCCACGCGCTGGCGCTGACCGCCGGAGAGTTCGTTCGGGTACCGGCTCGCGATCACGCGCGGGAGGGACACCTGATCGAGCAGCTCGAGGACCCGCTCGCGCTGCGAGCTCCGGTCGCCGACCTTGTGCACCCGCAGCGGCTCCGAGATGGTGTTGCCGATGTTATACAGCGGGTCGAGCGAGCCGTACGGATCCTGGAACACCGGCTGCATCGAGCGACGCAGCGCCAGCATCTCGCGGCCCTTGAGCTTCTCGGTCCGGCGGCCGGCGATCGAGATCGCTCCGGACGTCGCCGTCTCGAGCCCCAGCACGAGGCGGGCGATGGTCGACTTGCCCGAGCCGGACTCGCCGACCAGCGCCGTGGTGGTGCCCTTCGGGATCGAAAACGACACGTCATCGACGGCCGTGAAGTCCTCGGCCTTCAACCCGCCGCGACGGATCTTGAAGACCTTGGTCAGGCCGTCGACCTCGATCATCGGGGCACCCGACACGACAGCGCCGCCGTGGTGCGCGGCACCCGCGCCGACTAGGTCGACCTCCCGGACCGCCGCCGACTCACCGGGGATCGTCTGCGTGGCCTGACCAGCCGTGGACTGGATCCGGCGCGACGCGAGGCTCGGCGCCGCCGCGATCAGGCGCTGCGTGTAGGGGTGCTGCGGGTTCTGCAGCACCTCCACCGAGGCGCCGGACTCGACGATGCGCCCCTTGTACATGACGATGAGCTTCTCGGCGCGCTCGGCGGCCAGACCCAGGTCGTGCGTGATGAAGAGCAGAGCGGTGCCGTCGGTCTTCGTCAGCGTCTCGAGATGGTCGAGGATGCGGCGCTGCACCGTGACGTCGAGCGCCGAGGTGGGCTCGTCCGCGATCAGCAGCTGCGGGGCCGCGGCCAGGCCGATGCCGATCAGCACTCGCTGGCGCATGCCTCCGGAGAACTGGTGCGGGAACTGCTTGAGCCGCTTCTCGGCGTCTGCGAGACCCGCGTTCTGCAGGACCTCGATCGCCTTAGCGCGCACCTCCTTGCGGCCGCTCGCGAGGCCGTTGGCCTTGATCGTCTCCTCGACCTGGAAGCCGACGGTCCATACTGGGTTGAGGTTGGACATCGGGTCCTGCGGCACGTAGCCGATGCGACGGCCGCGGATGTCCTCCAGCTCGGTCCTCGTCGCCTTCGCGAGGTCCTTACCGTCGAACAGCACGGAGCCGCCGGTCACCTGACCGGTGCCGGGGAGCAGGCCGATGATCGCGGCGGCGGTCGTCGATTTGCCAGAGCCCGACTCCCCCACGATCGCGACGGTCTGGCCGTACTCGATCGTGAGGCTCACGCCGCGCAGGGCGGGGACCAGGCCGCTGCCGGTCTGGAAGCCGACCTCGAGGTCGGTGACCTCGAGCAGGGGCCCGTGCGAAGGATTTGGTGTCGTCGCGGTCATCGGAGGGCCCTCGCCTTCGGGTCGAGCGCGTCGCGGAGCGACTCGCCGAGGAGGATGAAGCTCAGCACCGTCACCGTCAGGGCAATCGACGGATAGATCAACGTCTGCGGGTTGGTGCGCAGGTCGCGCTGCGCCTGGCTGATGTCATTGCCCCAGGACATCACGGAGCCGGGCAGGCCGACGCCGAGGAAGGACAGCGTCGCTTCCGCGGTGATGGCCGCACCGAGCGAGATCGTCGTGACCACGATCACGGGGGCGATCGAGTTCGGCAGGACGTGCCGGAACAGGATGGCCATGCGCGAGAGGCCGGTCGCGGTCGCGGCGCCGACGAAGTCGGACTGCTTCACGCGCAGAACCTCGGAGCGCAGGACACGCGCCGTCGTCGGCCACGCGAACGCGCCGATCGCCAGGGCGATGACGAACACGTTCCGGTGCTCGGAGAACACGGACATGATGACGACCGCGGCGAGGATGTAGGGGATCGAGAAAAAGATGTCGCCCAGGCGCATGATCACGGTGTCGACCCAGCCGCCGAAGAAGCCGGCCAGTGCACCGCCGATGACCCCGGACATCGTCGTGATGACGATCACGATCAGGCCGACGGTCAGCGAGGTGGACGTGCCGTGGATGATCCGCGAGAACACGTCGCACCCCTGCTTGGTATAGCCGAGCAGGCTGCCGTCGCCGGGGCCCTGGTTGCTGAACGAAAGCGCGCACTGCCGCGGGTCCACCGAGGTGAACAGGCCCGGGAAGAGCGCGACCGCGATCACGACGAGGATCAGGACGCCAGAGATCCAGAACATCGGGCGCTTGCGCAGATCCCGCCACGCATCGGTCCACAGGTTGCTCGGCTTCTCGTCGAGGCTGACCGCGTCGACCGACGCGATCGGCGTCTCCTCGAGCGGCGCCACGAAGTGGTCGATGCGGCGGGCCTTCTGCGCGCCGCCGGTGAACTCATTTGGCATAGCGGATCCTCGGGTCGAGTACGGCGTAGAGCAGGTCGACGAGGATGTTCACCACGAGGTAGAACAGCACCATGACCGTGACGAAGGAGACGACGGTCGGTCGCTCCCCTCGGATGATCGCCTGGTAGAGCGTGTTCCCGACTCCGGGAACGTTGAAGATGCCCTCGGTCACGGTCGCGCCGACGATCAGGAGGCCGAAGTCGGCTCCGAACTGCGTGGTGACCGGGATGAGCGAGTTGCGCAGGACGTGCACGGGGATGACGCGGCGTCGCGAGAGCCCCTTGCTGTACGCGGTGCGCACGAAGTCCGAGCCGGCCGTCTCGATGACCGAGCCGCGCGTGAGGCGGATAGCCGAGGCGACCACGAACAGGGCCAGCACGATCGCGGGCAGTAGCAGCCTCTGGAACGACGCGTCGGCTCCGACGGTCGGAGGGAACCACCCCAGCTGGATCGCGAAGAACGACTGCGCGATGAAGCAGAGCACGAAGATCGGCACCGAGACGAGAAGGAGGCTGACGACCAGCGCACTCGCGTCGAAGAAGCTGCCCTTGCGCAGACCACTGATGAGGCCAATGGTCAGCGCGAGAACGATCTCGATGATGATCGCCATCATCGCCAGCGTCAGAGTGACCGGGAAGGTGCGGGCGAGGATCTCGTTGACGGACTGACCCGAGAACGAGATGCCGAAGTCGCCGCGGACGACGCCTCCCAGGTAGTACAGGTACTGCACGAAGAAAGGCTCGTTCAGGTGGTACTGCTCCTCGAGGCGGGCGAGGAGCGCGGGGCTCGGCGTCTTGTCGCCGAAGAGCGACAGGAGCGGGTTCCCCGGCATGGAAAAGACCATGAAGTAGATGAGGAACGTGGTGCCGATGAGCACGGGGACGGCTTGCAGGATGCGTCGGACGATGTAGGCGAGCATGTCAGCCCAGCCGGTTCCGGAGTCGCATGGATGGGGACCTCATTCGATTGTGACCGAAACAGGGCGCTTCGCCCGTGCCGCGACCGGGTGGCCGACAGCACGGGCGAAGCGCCCCAGTGGTTCGAGCTTAGTTCTTAGTGATCTCGTAGTAGAGCGGCACCGAGTTCCAGCCGAACTCGACGTTCGACACGTTCTCGCTGAAGCCACCGGTCACGTTCGCGTACCACAGGGGCAGCGAGGGGAGGTCCTGGAGGAGGATCTCCTGCGCCTGCTGGAACGTCGCGTTCGCAGCGCTGGCGTCGGCGTTCGACAGGCCCTGCTGGACGAGCGCATCGAACTCGGGGTTCGAGTAGTCGCCGTCGTTGGAGGAGCCGCCGGTCACGTACAGGGGGCCGAGGAAATTGTTCAGGCTCGGGTAGTCGGCCTGCCATCCGGTGCGGAACGCGGTCGCGATCGAACGATCGACGATCTTGGTGCGCGCCTCGGCGAAGGTCGGGTACGCGTCGCCCTCAGCGTCGATGCCCAGCGTGTTCTTGATCGAGTTGGTCACCGCGTCGACCCAGCCCTGGTGGCCGCCGTCGGCGTTGTACGCGATCTTGAAGGTGCCGTCCCAGGGGCTGATCGCGTCGGCCTGTGCCCACAGCGCCTTGGCCTCGTCGGGGTTGTACGCGAGCACATCGGCGCCGGAGAGGGCGTCGCTGTAACCGTCGATCACCGGGGAGGTGAAGTCGGAGGCGGGGGTGCGGGTGCCCTCGAAGATCACGTCGGTGATCTCCTTGCGGTCGAAGGACATCGAGATGGCCTGGCGGCGGAGCTTGCCCTCCTCTCCGCCGAAGTGCGCGAGACGCTCCGGGATGGTGAACGACTGGAACACGGCCGAGGGCTGGTTCACGGCGCGGTCGCCGAGGTCACTTTCGAAGGTGCCGAAGGCGGAGTCCGGGATCTGGTCGATGACGTCCACGTTGCCGGCGAGCAGGTCGGCGTAGGAGGCGTCCTGGCTGGCGTAGAAGACGATCTTCAGTCCGCCGTTCTGGACCTTGCGGGGACCGGTGTAGTCCTCGTTCTTGGCCAGCTCGATTTGAACGTCGTGCTGCCAGGCGTTGTCCCCGGCCAGCTTGTAGGGGCCGTTGCCGATCGGGTTCTGGCCGAACGCGGCCAGGTCGTCGAACGCGACGGCGGGGAGCGGGTAGAACGCCGAGTAGCCGAGGCTGATCGGGAAGTCCGACTGCGGGGTCTTCAGCGCCACCGTGAACGAGGTGTCATCGACGACCTTCAGACCGGTCAGCTCGCTGTCCTCGGTGTCGCTGAAGCCCTCGATGTTCGAGAAGAACGAGGAGCTGATCTGATTGTTCGAGAGCTTGGCGCCGTAGTTCCAGGCGTCGATGAACGAGCTGGAGGTGACCGGGTCGCCGTTGGTGAAGGTCAGGCCCGACTTGATCGTGATGGTGTAGTTCTGCGCGTCGCTGGATTTGATGGACTCGGCGACGTCGTTCTTGGGGGCGCCCTTGGCGTCATAGTAGACCAGGCCCGCGAAGATCTCGCCGAGGATCTTGCCACCACCAGTCTCGTTGGTGTTTGTCGGGACCAGCGGGTTCTGGGGCTCGGAGCCGTTGGTGGATATGATCGCGGCGGCGTCGCCTCCCGATGCACCCCCGCCCGTGTCGTTCGAGCTGCTGCAGCCGGCCAGGACCAGCGTGCTCGCGGCGACGAGCGCCAGAGCCCCGAATCCGTAACGTCTGATATTCACTAATTCCTCCAGTGATGTGGGGGCGCGCGAGAAGTGGTTTTCCCTGACGCGTGGGGTGCCGTGCGCGTGGCGACGGCGGCGGCGGCGCACGAGACTGGTGGCCGTCGCGCGGATGCCGTGTTCGAGACTATGTATTCATGCGCTATCTGCACAAAAGCAGGTGACAACCGTTACACAGCGGTAACAGGGAGGTGGAATCCTTGCGTTGCTCTGCAGGAAACCTGCGCGAGAACCGGGTACCGCGCAACACATCGAACCCAGAGGAGACACCCGAAGTGTCCACCGACCTGTCAAGATCCGGACGGCCTTTTCGTCGACTACGTATCGAAATCGTGCTCGTGCTCGGACTCTCGCTCGGCGCCTCCGCGGTGTATTCGATCGTGTCGATCACGAACCGGCTGACCCGCCCCACGGCCCTCGGCGATCAGACGGCGACAATCAACGGCGCGCTCAGCGACCGTCCGGTCTTCGACCTCGTCTACCAGCTGCTCGCCCTCTTCTTCGACCTGGTGCCCGTCGCCCTCTGCGCGTTCCTGCTCTGGCAGAGCACGGGACGACCGCTCGGCCGCCTCGGCCTCGACCTGCGCCGACCCCTCGCGGACCTTCGCACCGGCACGATCCTGGCGGTGACGATCGGTGCTCCGGGCATTGGGCTCTATGTGCTCGGGCGGGCGCTGGGGATCACCGTGGCGGTCAACGCAGCGCCGGAGGACTGGCGGTGGTACACGGTTCCGGTGCTCGTGCTCTCCGCGATCCGGGCGGGAGTGCAGGAGGAAGTCATCGTGATCGGCTACCTCTACGCCCGCCTCGGCGATCTGGGCTGGGGGCGGTGGCAGATCCTGGTGACCAGCGCGCTGCTGCGGGGCAGCTACCACCTGTACCAGGGCATCGGCCCTTTCATCGGGAACGTGGTCATGGGGGTTGTCTTCGGCCTCTTCTACCAGCGCTTCGGGCGGACGCTGCCGCTGGTGATCGCCCACTCGATCATCGACATCGTCTCGTTCGTCGGGTACCCACTGGCGGTCGTGCTCTGGCCCGAGCTGTTTGCGCCGCCCGCTCGGTCTACGTGAGGCTGCGCCGTCCGAAACCGAGGTCAGCAAGCGCGAACGGGCTGCTCGATAGCCCGCAACACCGATCTGACCTCGGTGACGAACGTTCTCCAGGCCGGCGGATCGACCACAGGTGCCCCTTGCGCCGGACGAGGCCTCGGATCACCGCTTCAGTCTCGCTCCAGGAACCGACGATCTGACGCGTCGAGAGCCGGATGCAGAGGTACCCCTGCGCAGCCAGCTCGAGACTGCGCCGGTAGTCCTCCTCGAGCTGGTGGGAACCCGAGTGAAAAGCGCGGCCGTCCGGCTCGAACACGAGCCGCTCTCCGAGGATGACATCGACCCGTCCGACCCGCGGGACGGCCGCCTGCGACCGCACCCGGACCCGCAGCCGACGACCGCACCGGCGCACCCGCGTCTCAAGCCCAGACTGGGCCCCGGGCTCCACTTCATCGAAGACCCACCGCTTCGCCGCCGGAGCACGAGAGCGCAGTGCGAAGAGATCGTCGAGGTCGATAGCGCCGGAGTTCACAGCGCTGTCGAAGCTCATCAGGGCGTCCTCCCCATCGACGCAGGCGAGCAGATGGAGAAGCGAGGAACGCAGCCCGTCGAGCGAGGGCGTCTCGCTCCCGCACCCCTCCCACTCGCGCCAGTGCAGCAGGACGCCGTTCCCGCCCCGACGCTCGGACGAGTGGGGCGGGACGGCGACGTGGAGCTGTTCGGTGTCGAGGACCCAGAGGCCTCGGGAGGCGAGGGCTGACGCGCAGCTGAGCACGCCTCCCGCGGCGACGGCACGGCGCTCATCCAGCGCAACGCTCGGCAGGGCGAACCACCCTCGGCGCAGTCTCAGGACAGCACCGCACTCCACGGCGTCGCGAACCGTCCGCGCCGAAATCCCGGAGCGGAGGAGTTGCGCGGTCGTGGCGACCCCGCCGAGTCCTGCGAGCACCTCGACAACACGTTCCATGCCCCTCAGGTTCGCCGCTCACGCACCATCGCGAGCCCTCGGACGACCTGAGGAGGAATCCGGAGCCCGTCGGCAGCCTGTGGAGAACCGTTCGTGTTCGCAACCGAGGGTAAGAGTCGCGAGAAGGGACTGGAGGGCCGGTCTCGTCGTCTCACCCTCGGTTGCAAACCAACGCACAGGCGGATCAGGCGAAGGCCTCGATCGGCGGGCAGGCGCAGACGAGGTTGCGGTCGCCGTAGGCCTGGTCGATCCGGCGGACCGGCGGCCAGTACTTGCCGCGCACAAGCGAGCGGACCGGGTAGACGGCCTCCTCGCGGGTGTACGGGTGCGTCCACTCCTCGGCGACCAGGCACTCGGCGGTGTGCGGGGCGCCCCTCAGCGGATTGTCGTCCACCGGCCACTCCCCCGCGCCGACGCGGTCGGCCTCCGCTTTGATCCCGATCATCGCGTCGATAAAGCGGTCGATCTCGGCGAGGTCCTCGCTCTCGGTCGGCTCGACCATCAGGGTCCCCGCGACCGGGAAGCTCATGGTCGGCGCGTGGAAGCCGTAGTCGACGAGGCGCTTGGCGACGTCGTCCACGCTCACTCCTGTCGCCGCCGTCAGCGGGCGGATGTCGAGGATGCACTCGTGCGCGACCAGGCCGTTCTCGCCCGTGTAGAGCACCGGGTAGTGCTCGCGGAGGCGCGAAGCCACGTAATTGGCGGAGAGAACGGCGGCGCCGGTCGCGGCCCGCAGTCCCTCCTCTCCCATCATCCGGGCGTAGGCCCACGAGATCGGCAGGATGCCGGGGCTGCCGTAGGGCGCCGCCGACACCGGCGCGCCGCCGTGCACGATCCGCTCGCCCTGCTGCCCGACGCCGTGCTCGAGCCGCTGTGCGAGCGGGTGCCCGGGCAGGAACGGGGCGAGGTGCGCCTTGGCGGCGACGGGACCGACGCCGGGGCCGCCTCCGCCGTGCGGGATGCAGAAGGTCTTGTGCAGGTTAAGGTGCGAGACGTCGCCGCCGAAGTCGCCGAAGCGGGCGAAGCCGAGGAGGGCGTTGAGGTTCGCGCCGTCCACGTACACCTGGCCGCCGGCCTCGTGGACGAGGCGGCAGATCTCGGCGACCTCGTGCTCGTAGACGCCGTGCGTGGACGGATAGGTGATCATCAGCGCGGCGAGGGACCCCGTGTGCTCGGCGATCTTCGCGCGCAGGTCGTCAAGGTCGACGTTGCCGAACTCGTCGCACGCGACGACCACGACCCGCATGCCCGCGAGGACCGCACTCGCGGCGTTGGTGCCGTGCGCGCTGGAGGGGATCAGGCAGACGGTGCGGTCGGCGTCGCCGTTCGAGCGGTGCCAGCCGCGGATCGCCAGGAGGCCGGCGAGCTCGCCCTGCGAGCCGGCGTTGGGCTGGAGTGACACGGAGTCGTAGCCGGTGAGGTGGGCGAGCCATCCCTCCAGCTGGTCGATCAGCGCGAGCGAGCCCTGCACGTCGGCCTCGGGAGCGAACGGGTGCAGGCCGGCGAACTCGGGCCAGCTGACCGCCTCCATCTCGGTGGCGGCGTTGAGCTTCATGGTGCAGGAGCCGAGCGGGATCATGCCCCGGTCGAGGGCGTAGTCAGAGTCGGCGAGGCGCTTGAGGTAGCGCATCATCGACGTCTCGCTGCGGTGGCTGCTGAAGACGGGGTGCACAAGGAAGGGCGTCCGCCGGTCGAGCTCGACGGGGATGCTCCGCGCCGAACCGCCGAGGAAGCCGAACGACGAGTCCAACTGCCCGATGGCGGTCGCGACGGCGATCACCTCGAGGTCGGTGACCGTCTCGTCGACCGAGACCGCGACCGTGTCGGCGTCGACCAGCCGCACGTCGAAGCCGGCCTCGCGGGCGCGCGCGACCGCCGCCTCCGCCCCGCCCGGGACGACGACCGCGACGGTGTCGAAGAAGTCGGCGTGCCGGAGGGAGTGGCCGCGATCGAGGAGCAGGCGGGCGAGCAGCGCGGCCCGGCCGTGCACGCGCTCGGCGATCGCGGCGAGCCCGTCCGGCCCGTGGTAGACCGCGTACATCGCCGCCATCACGGCCAGGAGGACCTGAGCGGTGCACATGTTGGAGGTCGCCTTCTCGCGGCGGATGTGCTGCTCGCGGGCCTGCAGGGACAGGCGGTAGGCGGGGTGGCCGTCCGCGTCCTGGCTGACGCCGACGAGGCGGCCGGGCAGCTGGCGCTCGAGTCCCGTGCGGACGGCGAGGTATCCCGCGTGCGGTCCGCCGAAGCCCAGCGGGACGCCGAAACGCTGCGTCGTGCCGACCGCGACGTCGGCGCCGAGTTCGCCCGGCGAGCGGACGAGGGTGAGCGCGAGCAGGTCGGCGGCCACAACGGCCAGGCCGCCGTGCGCCTTGACCGCGGCGAGGACGGCCGACGGGTCCCACAGGTGGCCCGAGGCGCCCGGGTACTGCACGAGGGCGCCGAAGCACTCCGGCACCTCCTGCGCGGCGGTGCGCGAGAGCGGCAGCTCGACGATGCGGATGCCGACCGCTTCCGCCCGGCCGCGCAGGAGCGCGAGCGTCTGCGGGAGGGCGTCGGAGTCGACGACGAAGACAGTGGTGCGCGCCTTCGAGGCGCGGCGGGCCAGCAGCATCGCCTCGACGACGGCGGTGCCCTCGTCGAGCATCGACGCACCCGCGGTGTCGAGGCCGGTGAGGTCGGAGACCATCGTCTGGAAGGTGATCAGCGCCTCCAGGCGCCCTTGCGAGATCTCGGGCTGGTAGGGCGTGTAGGCCGTGTACCAGCTGGGGTTCTCGAGCACGTTCCGCTTGATCACGGCGGGGGTGTGCGTGCCGTAGTAGCCGAGACCGATCATCGGGCGGCGGACGGTGTTCCGCGCCGCGAGGGCGCGCAGCTCGGCGAGCGCCTCAGTCTCGGTGGCCGGAGCCGGCAGCACCCGAGCGAGGTCGCGGACCTGGATCGACTCGGGGACGGCCGCAGTGACGAGCGCCTCGACGGAGTCGTAGCCGAGGGCCGCGAGCATGGTGCGCTGGGCGTCGGCGTCGGTCCCGATGTGACGGGACTCGAAGGCGCCGGGGGTCCCGGTGGCCGCCATCTACTCGCCGACCAGCTCGGTGTAGGCCGCGGCGTCGAGCAGGCCGTCGGGCAGGGCCTCGAAGCGGATCCGGATCAGCCAGCCCTCGCCGAACGGGTCAGAGTTGACTAGTTCGGGGCTGTCGACGACGGCCGTGTTGGCCTCGAGGACCTCGCCGTCGACGGGCGCGAACAGCTCGCCCACCGACTTCGTTGACTCGATCTCGCCGACGACGCTGCCGCCCTCGACGCGGGAGCCTGCCTCGGGGAGTTCGACGAAGACGACGTCGCCCAGCTTGTCGGCCGCGTAGGCGGTGATGCCGACGGTCGCGGTGGCTCCGTCGATGCGGATCCACTCGTGGTCGGAGGTGTACTGCAGGTCGGAGGGCACAGCCATGTCAGTTCTTCTTTCTCGAGTAAAACGGGAGCTCGGTGACGGTCATCGCCAGGCGGGTGCCGCGGATGTCGACGGCGAGCGCCGTCCCGGGCTGGGCGGAAGCGGGAGCGACGTAGGCCATCGCGATCGGCACGCCGAGGGTTGGCGAGAGGACGCCGCTGGTGACCACTCCGACCTCGTCGTCGCCGGAGAGGACGGAGTAGCCGGCGCGGGCAGCCCGGCGGCCCTCGCCGACGAGCCCCACGAGCACGGGCGCCTCGCCGGAGGGACCCTCCTCGCTCGCGGCGCGGCCGACGAAGTCGATCGGCTTGCCGAGCGCGACGACGCGGCCGAGGCCGGCCTGCGCGGGCAAGACGTCGCGGGAGAGTTCGTGGCCGTACAGCGGCATGCCCGCCTCGAGGCGGAGCGTGTCGCGTGCGGCGAGGCCGACGGGGACGAGACCCGCTCCGGCCCCGGTCTCGGCGAGGGACTGCCAGAGCGCGGGAGCGGAGTCCGGCGCGACGTAGATCTCGAAGCCGTCCTCGCCGGTGTAGCCGGTGCGCGCGATCAGGATTGGGTGCGCCTCGAAGGTCGCGGGGACCGCGCGGTAGTAGCGCAGCTCGGCGAGCAGCCGCGCGGCGACGTCGGTGTCGAGCACCGACTCCGCTCCCCGCTCCGTCTCGACGGCCAGGCCCTGGACGTTCTGCAGGATCTCGAGCGAGCGCGGGCCCTGCAGGGCGATCAGCGCGACGTCGTCGCTCTCGTCGAACAGCTCGCACTCGAACATCGCGGTGCGGTCGCGCAGGGTCTCGACGACGATGTGCCGGTTGGCCGCGTTCGCGACGACCATGAAGCGGTCCTCGCCCGTGCGGTAGACGACCAGGTCGTCGATCACGCCGCCGGTGCGCTCCAGGAGGAGGGTGTACTTCGCGCGGCTGACGGCGACGGCCGAAAGGTCGCTCGCGAGGGCGTAGTCGAGGGCGTCCACCGCCTCCGGGCCGACGATGAGGATCTCGGCCATATGCGAGAGGTCGAAGAGTCCGGCGGCGGTGCGCACGGCGTGGTGCTCGGCGAGATCGCCGGAGTAGCGGACCGGCATCTGCCACCCCGCGAAGTCGGTGAACGACGCGCCGGCGGCGACGTGCACCTCGTGTAGGGGCGAGTAGCGGGCATCGGGGCTGATCGACGCGGTCGCCGGGGTCTCGGACATGAGTTCTCCAATTCGTCGCAGTGCTGGACTCGCGCCGCCGATGCGGCAGAGCACAGCAGTGCCGTGGGAACTCCCCCTCTGTCGTGGAGCCTGAGAGATTCGCGCCGCCCCGGAGGGTCGTCCGCTTTCACCGTGGGCGGATCCGAGCGGATCGCTTTCCAGAGTGGCCCGTTCGACGCGGTACAAGACCTGAGAGATTGGCGGGGAGGCTTGCTCCTTCGGTGCCGACCGGAGTCGGCTCTCCCGCGTCGCGTAATGCGGCCCGGTATTCGGTTGTGCAGTCAGCCTAGCGGGCGGGGCGGGTCTGGCTCGCGTCGCCGGTCGTGCTTGGTGTTCGGGTGGTGATGACACTAAGGTTGCTCCAGCACTTAGAGTCAGTGCGACTCTTAGTTGGGAGCCAGGAATGCCGGATGTGCAACTCGCCGTCTCGACGGTGATCTTCGCCCTGCGACCCCACCCCGAGACCGGCGCCAGCACCGTCTGGATGCCCGTGGTTCGCCGGATCCGGGAGCCGTTCGAGGGGCTCTGGGCGCTGCCCGGCGGACCGCTGCATCCGGACGAGGACCTCGCCGAATCCGCCCGCCGCACCCTCCGCGAGACCACCGGCCTCGCGCCGCGCTACCTCGAGCAGCTCTACGCCGTCGGCGGCACCGACCGCTCCCCGGGCGAGGACCGCGTCGTGTCGATCGTCTACTGGGCGCTCGTGCGCTCCGCCGAGGCCGATGAAGCGATCGTGGGAGAGAACGTCGCCTGGCTCTGCACCGACCTCCCGCTCGAGCTCGCCTTCGACCACGGCCTGATCATCGACTACGCCCTCTGGCGCCTGCGCAACAAGATGGAGTACTCCCGCATCGCGCACGCCTTCCTCGGCGACACGTTCACCCTGTCCCAGCTGCGGGAGGTCCACGAGGCCGTCCTGCAGAAGCCGCTCGACCCGGCCAACTTCCGCCGCACCATCGAGAGCACCGGGACTGTGGTGCCGACCGGGCAGCGACTGACGGGAACCCGTCACCGCCCCCCGCGCCTGTACCGCTACGACGAGTCGGCCGCGCTCGTCGACAACGGCCCCCTGCCCGTCTGAGCGCGCCGCGCCGCCACCCCACTGCCTCGCGAGGAGACCACCGTGACATCCGTCGACAGCACCATCCGGCTCATCGAGGGCGGATCCGCGCCCGGCGCCACCTGCGCACCCGAACTCGCCGAGGCCCCCTGGTCGTTCGACCTCGGCCTGCCCGCGTACGGCCCCGGCGCCTCCCAGGCCGACCCGATCCCCGCCGACGCGCCCGTGCAGGGCCGCCTGCCCGAGGAGTACCAGACTGCGAGCGCCGACGAACTGCACCACCGCATCCTGGCCGCGAAGGAGACGCTCGGCGAGCGGGTCGTCGTGCTCGGCCACTTCTACCAGCGCGACGAGGTGGTGCAGTACGCGGACTACGTGGGCGACTCGTTCCAACTGGCGAAGGCGGCGACCAGCCGACCGGACGCGGAGGCGATCGTCTTCTGCGGCGTGCACTTCATGGCGGAGACCGCCGACATCCTCTCGGGGCCGGAGCAGGCGGTGATCCTGCCGAATCTGGCGGCCGGCTGCTCGATGGCCGACATGGCCGACATCGACTCCGTCGAGGACGCCTGGGCCGAGCTGACCGAGCTCTACGGCGACGAGCCAGACGCGGACGGCCGCGTGCCGCTCGTTCCCGTGACGTACATGAACTCCTCCGCCGCACTGAAGGCGTTCTGCGGGCGCAACGGCGGCGTGGTCTGCACCTCCTCGAACGCGGCGACCGTGCTCGAGGACGTGTTCGCGCGCGGGCAACGGGTGCTGTTCTTCCCCGACCAGCACCTCGGCCGTAACACCGCGAAGGCGATGGGCGTGCCGCTGGAGCGGATGCCGATGTGGAACCCGCGCAAGCCCCAGGGCGGCTCCGACACGGCGACGCTCCTGGACGCGCAGGTCATCCTCTGGCACGGCTTCTGCTCGGTGCACAAGCGTTTCACGACGGCCCAGATCGCGAAGGCGCGCACCGAGCACCCGGGCGTGCGCGTGATCGTGCACCCGGAGTGCCCGATGGCGGTCGTGGACGCGGCCGACGAGTACGGCTCGACCGACTACATCGTGAAGGCGATCCAGGCGGCGCCCGCAGGCTCGACCTTCGCGATCGGCACCGAGATCAACCTGGTGCAGCGTCTCGCCGCGCAGTACCCGCAGCACACGATCTTCTGCCTCGACGACGTGGTCTGCCCATGCTCGACGATGTACCGCATCCATCCGGGATACCTCGCCTGGGTGCTGGAGGGCCTGGTCGCCGGGACCGTGCTCAACCGCATCGAGGTCGCCCAGTCGGTGCAGGCCGAGGCGCGGGTGGCGCTCGAGCGGATGCTCGCGGCGGTGCCGCCCGTCGGACCGGCACGCTGACATGGCGCGCGTCATCGTCGTCGGCAGCGGGATCGCCGGCCTGGTCACCGCCCTGACGGCCTGCCGCCACCACGAGGTGCTGCTCGTCACCAAGGGCGCGCTCCCGGAGTCGTCGACCCGGGCCGCGCAGGGCGGGATCGCCGCAGTCACCGGGCCTGGCGACTCCGTGGCGCTACACATGCAGGACACGCTCTCGGCCGGAGCGGGCCTCGCTGTGCGCTCGGCGGTGGAGGTGCTCTGCGCCGAGGGGCCGGCGGCGATCGCGGCGCTGCAGGAGTGGGGCGTCGGCTTCGACTGCGAGGGCGGCGAGCCGGCCCGCGGGCTCGAGAGCGCGCACTCGCGGCCGCGGATCCTACACGCGGGTGGCGACGCGACAGGTGCCGCGATCGAGGCGGCGCTGGTCGCGGCGGTGAGCAGCGCGGGCGTCAAGCTGCGCGAGCACACCGCGCTGGTCGACCTGGTGCGGGAGGGCGGCTCGGTGCGGGGCGTCGACGTCCTGCACGACGGGCTGCGGGAGCGCCTGGTCGCAGATGCGGTGGTGCTGGCCACCGGAGGCGCTGGGCAGCTGTACCGGCACACCACCAACCCCACCGTGGCGACCGGCGACGGGCTCGCCGCGGCGCTGCGGGCCGGAGCGGCGACGGCGGATCTGGAGTTCTACCAGTTCCACCCCACCACGCTCGCCCTGCCGGGCGGATTCCTCGTCTCGGAGGCGGTGCGCGGCGAGGGCGCGGTTCTCCGCGACGCGGCGGGCGAGCGGTTCCTGATCGGCGTGCACCCCGAGGCCGAGCTGGCGCCGCGCGACATCGTGGCACGGGCGATCGCCGAGCGGATGCGGCTCCAGGGCGGACTACCCGTGCACCTGGACGCGCGGGGTATCGACCGCGAGGTGCTGGCCCGCCGATTCCCGACGATCTCGGCCGTCTGCCGCGCGAACGGGCTCTCCCTCGCCGACGACCTGCTGCCCGTGACTCCGGCCGCGCACTACTGGATGGGCGGCATCGCCACCGACCTGGACGGACACACGAGCCTCCCCGGACTGCTCGCAGTCGGCGAGGTCGCCCGCACCGGTGTCCACGGCGCGAACCGACTGGCCTCGAACAGTCTGCTCGAGGGTGTCGTGTTCGCCCGGCGCGCGGCGGCAGCGCTCGACTCCCTTCCTTCTGTCTGCGCTCCAGTGGCCGCATCGACCGCCCTCGTCCCCGTCGCGCTGGAGCGCACCGCCCTGCAGGGCGCGATGTGGGCGGGAGCCGGCCTCGCCCGGGATGCGGCGGGCCTCGAGGCCGCGCGCGACGCCCTCGTCGCCTCCGCCTCACCCGCCCCGCTGGAGCTGCGGACCCTCGAGAACGCGAACCTGCTGGCCTGCGCCCTCGCACTGATCGACGCGGCGCTCGCGCGCACCGCCTCCGTCGGCGCTCACCACCGCACCGACTCCGCCGACCACCGCACCGACTCCGCCGACCTGCGGACCGACTCCGCCGACCCCGCGACGGCGAGCGCCGCCGCCCCCACCAGAGAGGCGGCCCTCCCGTGCTGACCCGCCAGAGCATTGACCGCGTCGTCCTCCTCGCCCTCGAGGAGGACGCGCCCTGGGGTGACCTGACCTCCGACACCCTGATCCCGCCGGACGCCACCGCGAGCGCTGCCGTCACCGCCCGCGAGCCCGGCGTCTTCAGCGGCGGCGCCGTACTCGTCGGCACGATGCGACAGGCCGACTCCCGGATCCGCTGCTCGGTGCTCGTCGAGGACGGTGCGGTCTTCGAGGCCGGGCAGACCCTCGCGAGGATCCAGGGGCCAGCTGCGGGAGTGCTCCGCGGCGAACGGGTCGCGCTCAACCTCGTGCAGCGGATGAGCGGCATCGCGAGCCTGACGGCGCAGTACGTCGCCGCCGTCGAGGGGACGCGCGCCCGCATCGTCGACACCCGCAAGACCACGCCGGGGCTGCGCGCGCTGGAGCGGCATGCGGTGCGCAGCGGAGGCGGCCGCAATCACCGCTTCTCGCTCTCGGACGCGGTCCTGGCGAAGGACAATCACCTCGCGGTGCTCGCCGCCCGCGGGATCGACCTGACCGCCGCACTGCGGGCGGCGCGCGCCTCGATCCCGCACACCGCGCACCTCGAGGTCGAGGTCGACCGGCTCGACCAGATCGAGCCAGCACTGGCGGGAGGGGCGGACACGATCATGCTCGACAACTTCACGCCCGAGCTCCTGCGGCAGGGCGTCGCGCTCATCGGCGGGCGCGCCGTGGTCGAGGCCAGCGGAGGCGTCGACCTCTCGACCGTGCGCGCGATCGCCCAGGCGGGGGTCGACGTGATCTCGGTCGGCGCGCTGACCCACAGCGTCCGCTCGCTCGACCTCGGCCTGGACATCGCGGTCGAGTGATCTACCTCGATCATGCGGCGACCTCGCCGGTGCGCCGCGAGGTGTTGGAGGCGATGTGGCCGTTCCTGACCCGGGAATACGGCAATCCGTCGAGTAGCCATGCGCTCGGAGATGCCGCTGCGCGCGCTCTGGAGTCGGCGCGCGGGCAGGTGGCCCGGTTCCTGGGCGGGCGGGCCTCCGAGACACTCTTCACCTCGGGCGGCACGGAGTCGATCAATACGGCAATCAAGGGTCTCGCGCTCGGAGCGCCGCGGGGCCGGCACCTGGTGCTCTCGGCGCTGGAGCACGAGGCGAGCGTCGAGTCAGCCGACTACCTGCGGCGGCTGCACGGATTCGAGGTGTCGGTGGCCCCCGTCGATGCCTCCGGCCTGCTCGATCTCGGGGCACTCGCCGCGCTGATCCGATCGGACACCGCGCTGGTGTCGATTCTCGCCGCGAGCAACGAGATCGGGACGGTGCAGGACGTGCCGGCGATCGCGACGCTCTGCCGTTCGCGGGGCGTGCCGCTGCATGTGGACGCTGTGCAAGCAGCGGGCTGGCTGGAGGTGGCGGGCTGGGGCGCCGACGCGGTCTCAGTCTCGGGGCACAAGCTCGGCGCGCCCAAGGGCGTGGGGGCGCTGCTGCTGCGCAGCCGCCTGCCGTTCGAGCCGCTGCTGCACGGCGGCGGCCAGGAGCGGGAGCGACGCTCAGGCACCGAGAACGTCGCCTTCGCGGTCGCGCTCGGCACTGCCGTGCGCCTGCTCGATCCGGAGCGCGCCAGCCGGGTCGCTGCGGTGCGCGACGCCTTCGCCCGACAGGTCGCCGCACTCGCACCGCGGGCCGTTCCGCTGGGCTCCGCAACACACCGACTCCCCTCGATCGCTGCGTTCGCCGTGCCAGGACGCAGCGGTGAGTCGACCCTCCTCGCGCTGGAGGAGCGCGGCGTGGTGGTCTCCAGCGGCTCGGCCTGCGCGGCCGGACGCGACGAGCCCTCGCCTGCGCTGCTCGCCCTGGGGCTCGCCCCCGAGCTCGCCCACACAGCCGTGCGGTTCAGCTTCGGCGAGGACGCCACGCTTGAGGAGGCGGAGACCGCCGCCTCCGCCTTCGCCGCGGTCCTCGCCTGAGCCCTTTCGCAGTCCTGGGCCCTTTCGCAGTCCTGAGCCCTTTCGCAGCGGATCCACGCCGATCGGGAATGTCGGAGGTGTCCGGCACTGTTTTCCCGTCCGTACCCCGCATCCGCGACCGCGAGTCGAGCCGTCGATGCGCCCCTTACGCCGATCCCCCTTACGCCGATCCCCCTCGCACCGATCCCCCCGACGACCGGAGAACACCTGTGACCGAGCGCAGCACCCTTCCCGCAACGCGGCCCGCCGCACCCGCCGCCGCCGCCACGACCCTCGAACCGCGCAGCCGCCTGGTGATCAGCCTCCTGCTGGTGTCGGCGTTCGTCGTGATCCTCAACGAGACGATCATGAGCGTGGCCCTGCCGGATCTCATGCGTGACTTCGGCGTCGAGGCGCACGTCGGCCAGTGGCTCTCGACCGCGTTCATGCTGACGATGGCCGTCGTCATCCCGATCACCGGATACCTGATCCAGCGGCTGCACACCCGCACGCTGTTCGCCGCCGCGATGATCCTGTTCAGCCTCGGCACGCTCACCGCCGCGCTCGCGCCGACCTTCGCCGTTCTCCTGGCCGCCCGTGTGGTGCAGGCCGGCGGTACGGCGATCATGATGCCGCTGCTGATGACGACCGTGATGACGCTGGTGCCACCGGCGATCCGCGGCCGAATGATGGGCAACATTTCGATCGTGATCTCGGTGGCGCCGGCCGTCGGACCGACGATCTCGGGCGTCATTCTCAACTTCCTCGGCTGGCGCTGGATGTTCTGGATCGTGCTGCCGATCGCGATCGGGGCGCTGCTGCTGGGTCTGCGGAAGGTCGAGAACGTTACGGAGCCGCGCGCCATCCCGATCGACTCGCTCTCGGTGGTCCTCTCGGTCTTCGGCTTCGGCGGTCTGGTCTACGGCCTGTCGAGCCTGGGCGAGGGCGGAGCAGCGGTCCTCGCGCCGTGGATCCCCTTCGTCGTCGCGGGGCTGGGCCTCGCGGGCTTCATCGCGCGCCAGCTGCTGCTCCAGCGCACCGATCGCGCCCTGCTCGATCTGCGCACCTTCTCCTCGGCGAACTTCACCATCGTGATCGCGATGATGGCCGTGAGCATGTCGGCACTGTTCGGCACGCTGATCCTGCTGCCCCTCTACACACAGAACGTGCTGGGGCTCACCCCGCTGGAGACCGGGCTACTGCTGCTCCCGGGCGGGCTGCTGATGGGTCTGCTCGCGCCGTTCGTCGGCCGCGGGTACGACCGCTTCGGGCCTCGAGTGCTGCTCGTGCCCGGGTCGATCGTGGTCGCCGGCGCGCTCTGGGGGTACACCCTGCTGGCGGCGGACTCGTCGCCCTGGTTCGTCCTCTTCCTGCACATGACCCTGAGCCTCGGGCTGGCCTTCGTCTTCACGCCGCTGTTCACGGCCGGGCTGGGCTCGGTCCGCCCCTCGCTTTACTCGCACGGCAGCGCGATCATCGGCACCGTGCAGCAGCTCGGCGGCGCGGCGGGCACGGCGCTGTTCGTCACCGTCCTCTCGATCCGCGCGGCGGAACTGGCGCAGGGCGGCGCCGACCAGGCGGCCGCCTACGCCGGCGGCATCCACTCCGCTTTCCTGTGGGGCGCCTCGATCGCGACCGTCGCGATCGTCGCCGCGTTCTTCGTCCGGCGTCCGGCCGAGTCGGACGCGCCGCTGCCGATGGCGCACTGAGCCGAGCGGCACGCCCCCGACTGTTCACCTGCGCGTCACCCCGCCTGGCTACGGTGTCGCCCCGGCGCCGGGCCTTCGATCGCGCGGCCGGGACGGAGACGAGACGTGACAGAGACGGCCCGCCCCCAGGACGTGCTCGACGCAGCAGCCGCGACGACCCCGCCGCGCACACTGATCGATGTCCTCCGCGACACCGCCCAACGCCACCCCGACGCCTCCGCCCTCGAGGACCCGGCCGGCGCCCTGAGCTATCGGGAGCTGCTGGCCCGCACCGTGCAGCTCGCCGCCGAACTCGCCGCAGCCGGCGTCCGCCAAGGCGACCGCGTCGGCGTCCGGATGCCCAGCGGTTCGCGCGAGCTGTACCTCGCGATCCTGGCCGTCCTCGCCGCCGGAGCCGCCTACGTCCCGGTCGATGCGGACGACCCGGAGGAGCGCGCCCGCCTCGTCTTCGGCGAGGCCGCCGTCCGCGGCGTGATCACCGGCTCCGGACGCTTCGAGCGGAGCGGGACCGAGGAGCCGGCCGCGCGCCTGTTCACCGCGACCGCGCCGCACCCGAGCACCGCGTCGATCCCGCTGCTGCAACCGCCCACGCTCGAGGACGACGCCTGGATCATCTTCACTTCCGGCTCCACCGGCACCCCGAAGGGCGTGGCGGTCAGCCACCGCTCGGCCGCCGCGTTCGTCGACGCCGAGGCCCGCCTGTTCCTGCAGGAGGAGCCGCTCGGCCCCGGCGACCGCGTGCTGGCCGGTCTCTCGGTCGCCTTCGACGCCTCCTGCGAGGAGATGTGGCTCGCCTGGCGACACGGCGCCTGCCTGGTCCCGGCGCCGCGCTCGCTCGTACGCAGCGGCATGGACCTGGGCCCGTGGCTGACCACGCACGGCATCACGGTGGTCTCGACGGTGCCGACGCTCGCCGTGCTCTGGCCCGCGGAGTCACTCGAGAACGTCCGCCTGCTGATCTTCGGCGGCGAGGCTTGCCCTCCCGAACTCGGCGAACGCCTCGCTGTCGAGGGCCGCGAGGTGTGGAACACCTACGGCCCGACCGAGGCCACCGTCGTCGCCTGCGCCGCCCCACTCGGCGGGCCCGCCCCGGTGCGCATCGGTCTGCCGCTGGACGGCTGGCGACTCGCCGTCGTCGACGCGGAGGGACGGCGCGTCGGCGAGGGCGAGGTCGGCGAGCTGATGATCGGCGGAGTCGGGCTCGCCCGCTACCTCGACCCGGTCAAGGACGCCGAGAAGTATGCGCCCGCGCCGCTACTGGGCTGGGAGCGCGCCTACCGCTCCGGCGACCTCGTGCGCTTCGAGAGCGCCGGCCTCGTCTTCCAGGGACGCGCCGACGACCAGGTAAAGCTCGGCGGCCGCAGGATCGAGCTCGGCGAGGTCGAGGCGGCGCTGCAGGGGCTTTCCGGAGTCTCGGGGGCGGCCGCCGCGGTCCGCACCACCGCAGCGGGCAACCAGGTCCTCGTCGGCTACCTCGCCCTGACCGGCGGTCGCGCGCTCGACCGCGACGCCGCGCTGACGCGCCTGCGCGAGGAGCTACCCGCCTCCCTGGTGCCCCTGCTGGCCGTCGTCGACGAGCTGCCGACCCGCGTCTCCGGCAAGGTCGATCGCGCCGCGCTCCCCTGGCCGCTCGCCGACGTCACCGAAGATGCGTCCCTGGACCCCGAGGAGGCCTGGCTCGCCGGGCTCTGGTGCGACGTGCTCGGCGTGCCGGTCGATGAGCGCGCGAACTTCTTCGATCTCGGTGGTGGCTCCCTCGCCGCCGCCCAGCTCGTCGCGCGGATCCGCGAGCGCGACCCCGATTTCACGGTCGCCGACGTCTACGCCCACCCGCGCCTGGCCGCGATGTCCGCCGAGATCCAGAGCCGCGCGACCGGCGCCGCGGAGGTCTCCGCCCACCGGATCACCCCGGTCCCCCTCCGGATGCGCGTGCTACAGACCCTCCTCGGCGCACCGCTGCTCGCGCTCGGTAGCGCCCGCTGGGTCACCGCGATCCTCACCGTCACCGCCGTGCTCAACCTGGTGCCGGGCTTCAGCTGGCTGCCCACCGCCCCGCTCGCCGCCCTGATCCCCGCGTTCGCGCTCTTCCTCACGCCCTTCGGGCGGATGGGGCTCACCGTCCTAGCCGCTCGCACCCTGCTGCGCGGGATTCGCGCGGGCGATCATCCGCGCGGCGGCAGCGTGCACCTGCGGCTGTGGCTGGCCGAGCAGATCGCGTTCCAGCTGAAGGCCGTGAGCCTCGCCGGGGCCCCCTGGGTCGCCTACTACGCCCGCGCGCTCGGCGCCCGGATCGCCGCCGACGTCGACCTGCACTCGCTCCCGCCGCTGACCGGCATGCTCACGCTCGGCCGCGGCGCGGCGATCGAGCCCGAGGTGGATCTCTCCGGCTATTGGATCGACGGCGATGTCCTGCGCGTCGGCGCCGTCCGGGTCGGGGCCGGCAGCACGGTCGGGGCGCGCAGCACGCTGCTCCCCGGCGCTCGGATCGGCAAGCACGCGCAGATCGAGCCCGGCTCGGCCGTCTTCGGGCGGGTGCCGGCCGGGCAGCGCTGGGGCGGCTCCCCCGCCCAGCGGCTCGGCAGGGCCAACGCCGGATTCCCTGCGGAGCGTCCGGCGCGAGGTCCGGCGTGGGTCTGGGCCTACGGAGTATCGGCGGTCGGCCTCGCGGCGATCCCGGTGCTCGCCCTCGCGGCCGGACTCGCGGTCGTTGCCCTGGCTGCACAGCACTCCGCCGACCTCGGCGCCGCGCTCGGGCCGTCCGTCGCGGCGCTCGTCCCCGCCGTCGTCGTCTCCGGAGTCGTCCTCGCCGCGCTCGTGGTCGTCCTCGTGCGCCTGCTCGGTCGGGGCGTCGAGCCGGGCACGCACCCGGTGCGCGGGCGGATCGGCTGGCAGGTGTGGTCGACGGAGCGGCTGCTCGACTCCGCGCGCGTCCTGCTCTTCCCGCTCTACTCCGGCCTGTTCACCCCGGTCTGGCTCCGGCTGCTCGGCGCGAGGGTCGGCCGCGACGTCGAAGCCTCCACCGTGCTGCTCCTGCCCGCGATGACGACCATCCGCGACGGCGCGTTCCTCGCCGACGACACGCTCGTCGCCTCCTACGCCCTCGGCGGCGGGTGGATGCGGCTCGCCCGCGCCGAGATCGGCGAGCGCGCGTTCCTCGGCAACTCCGGCATGGCGGCTCCCGGCCACACCGTGCCCGCCGGCGGACTAGTGGCCGTGCTCTCCTCCGCGCCGCGGAAGGCGAAACCGGGCTCGTCCTGGCTGGGGTCGCCGCCAGTGCGGCTGAGGCGCACCGTCCTCGAGGCGGAGTCGGCGCGCACCTTCCGCCCGGCGCGACGGCTTCGCGCAGCCCGCATCATCTGGGAACTCGGCCGCTTCGTCCCGGTGGTCGTCTCGATCGCGATCGGCCTCGGGGTCGTCGCAGGACTGCTCGCGCTGATCCTGGCGCTCGGCCCGGTCCTCGCCGCGCTCGCCGGCGGCGTGGTGCTCCTGGCCGCCGGTGCCCTCGCCGCGGCCGTCTCCACTGCCGCGAAGTGGCTCCTGATCCAGCGCGTCGAGCCGAGCGAGAAGCCGCTGTGGTGCTCCTTCGTCTGGCGGAGCGAGCTGGCCGACACCTTCACCGAGATGGTCGCCGCACCCTGGTTCGCCCATGCGGCCACAGGGACCCCGGCGCTGGTCTGGTGGCTGCGGAGCCTGGGCGCGCGGATCGGGCGCGGCGTCTGGTGCGAGAGCTACTGGCTCCCCGAAGCCGATCTCATCTCCCTCGGCGACGGCACGACCGTGAATCGGGGCTGCGTCGTACAGACCCACCTGTTCCATGATCGAATCATGAGCATGGATCTCGTGAGCCTCGACGCCGGCGCCACCCTGGGCCCGCACAGCGTGATCCTCCCCGCCGCGCGGATCGCCGAGCACGGCACAGTCGGCCCCGCCTCCCTCGTCATGCGCGGCGAGCTGGTGCCCGCGGGCAGCCGGTGGAGCGGGAACCCGATCGGCCCGTGGCGTGAGGTGCGCGTGGCCGACTACCACGCGCCCATCGCGTGAGCCCCGGCCTGATCGGGCTCGAGACGGCCGGCGACCCGGACGTCCCGGGCATCGGGAACACCGGCTACCGCGTCGAGTCGTACACCCTCGACCTCGACTACCGCGTCGCCTCGAACCGGCTGGCCGGCCGGGCGACGCTGCACGTCCTCGCCCTCCAGCCGCTGCGGCGCTTCTCCCTCGACCTCTCCCGACTCCGCGTCGCCCGGGTGCGGATCGACGGGCGCCGCGCCCGCCATGAGCAGGCACCGCACAAGCTGCGGGTCACCCCGGCCGAACCCCTGGTCGCCGGCGAGCGCATCATCGTCGAGATCGACTACAGCGGCCACCCCGCCCCGCGCGCGAGCCACTGGGGCGAGCTGGGGTGGGAGGAATTGGCGGACGGCGTACTCGTCGCCTCGCAGCCCTCCGGCTCCTCCACCTGGTTTCCCTGCAACGACGATGTCGCAGAGAAGGCGCCCTACCGGCTCCGCGTCACGGCCGAGGAGGGCTACGCCGTGCTCGCGAACGGGGTACTCCTCGACTCGAGCGCTCGCTCGGGCCGCCGCACCTGGCTCTACGAGCAGCGCGAGCCCACAGCCGCGTATCTCGCGTCGGTGCAGATCGGCCGGTACGTGCTCGAGGAGCGGGTACTCGCCGGAGTCGCGGTGACCCTCGCCCGTCCGGCCGCCCTGGCCGCGCGGGTCGCTCACGACTTCGCTCCGCTGGAACGCATGCTCGCCCTTTTCACCCGGCTCTTCGGGCCGTATCCCTTCGCCCGCTACTGTGTCGTCGTCACCGCGGACGAGCTCGAGATCCCGCTCGAAGCGCAGGCGATGGCCGTCTTCGGAGCGAACCACGCCGACGGCGGCGGCGGGTCGGAGCGCCTGATCGCGCACGAACTCGCGCACCAGTGGTTCGGCAACAGCGTCGGTATCGCCCGCTGGCGGCACATCTGGCTCAACGAGGGCTTCGCCTGCTACGCCGAGTGGCTGTGGTCCGAGGAGTCGGGACGCGCTTCCGCGGACGCCTGCGCCCGCCGCCACCACGCGGTGTTGCGGGCTGCGGCGCAGGATCTGGTGCTCGCCGACCCCGGGCCGGTCGCACTGTTCGATGACCGCGTCTACAAACGCGGCGCGCTCACCGTGCACGCGCTGCGGCTCACCGTCGGCGACGAGCCCTTCTTCCGCCTTCTGCGCGCCTGGACCTCCCGCTACGCCTTCGCCGCCGTCACCGATGAGGAGTTCCGCGACCTCTGCACCGAGCTGCTCGGCGACGGGGTGGACGACCTGCTCGACGCCTGGCTCCTCGACGAGGAGCTGCCGCCGCTACCGCCCGCCCGCTGAGACCAGCGAGTCCGCGAGAGCGTCGCCGTGCTCGCGCCGCCAGCCGATGATCGGTCCGGCACCCGTGTCCCCCATCGGCCCCAGGGCGACGCTGACCCGCAGCGCCGGATCGAGCCGCGGTTCGGCCAACCGGAAGCGGACCTCGCCGATCCGCGCCTCTACCGCGTGCCGCGACTCGTGCACATGTACGCGGCGCGGGTCGAGCTCGAGTCCGCGGCCGTCCGCCTTCAGCGCGGCCTCGATCCGGGTCCAGTGCAGGACGGGGTCGGCGGGGCGCATACCGCCCGTCGCGAACGGCGCCCCCGCGATCCGCGTGATGTGCTCGTCGCGCTCCGATGTCCCGAGGGACGGCTCAACGTCGACACCGACCACTCCTGCGCTGCTCGCCGCGACGACCACCGCGCCCGCGCAGTGCGCGATGCTCACCGAGAGCAGCTCCAGCGCGGTCTCCCGCCCCTCCAGGCGAGGCCGGCCGTGCGCTGCTCCGCAGCGCCTACAGCAGGCGACAACCCGCACCTCCGACGCGCGCGTGCCCGTGAGCTCGGCGGCGAGCATCCGCAGCAGCACCCGCCCGAAGACGAACCGCTCAGCCACCGGCGCGGCGACCGTGCTGGCGTAGCGCTCCCGCTCCGGTGCGCTCAGCAGCGGCAGCAGCCGTCGCGCATCCAGGGTCTGCTCATCCAGCGCCAGCCAGCGCAGGTGCACGCCGGGCAGCTCCGCGCCGATCCCCGACTCCCCCATCTTTCTCCCCCCGATCAGCTCGTCAGCGCCAGGTGTCGATCTGCGTGCCGTCGCGGCGGAGCAGCACCGTGTCATCGTCCTCGTCGAGCCCTCGCGCGTCAGCGGGCGTGAGCGTGCGGGGCAGCTCGGGCGTGAGGCGAAGGGCGTCGTGGGCAGTGTCGGGCATGGAGGAACGCTAGTGCGCCCGTGTGACGCCCCGGTGAACGGGCGGTGACGTGCGCCCTACGCGCCTGCACTCCTTGGTTCAGCCTTCCCCTCCTCGGCAGCAGCACGCCGTCCGACGCGATGAGAGCCGTAGCCAACCGAGGTCGGATCGGCCGATCCAGGCCGTTAGGACCCGATCAGCGCTCTCAACCTCGGTTTCGGACGTGTTCAGGCGGAGAAGGCGGCAGGCGGCAAGTCGGTCTCGCCGCCGGCCAGGGCGGCGAGCAGCCGGTCGACGACCGCGTGCGGGGCCAAACCCGCACCGAACCGCGGAGCGTCACCCGCAAGCGGATGCCGCGACAGCTCGGTCTCGATGTGCCCGGGCCGCGCGTCGAGCAGCAGCACGCCGGCCCGCTTATACTCGCGCACCGAGGCCTTCACGAAGGCGTGCAGCGCCGCCTTCGAGGCCGAGTACGCCGCGAGACCGGCGGTCGGCGCCTCCGCCACCACTCCGCTGATGGTCAGCGCGAACGGCTCGCCACCTGTGCCAGCCGACGCGACGAGCGACGGCAGGGCCGCGGTCAGAACGCGGATCGGCGCAAGCGCATTCACCTCGATCAGCTCCTCCAGCACAGCCGGGTCGAGCTCTGCGGAGGGGCCGAACGCCACCACGCCCGCCGCCACGACCACGCCATCGAGGCGTCCGTGCCGCTTCAGCACCTCGGCGATCAGACGGCGCGGCTCGTCCTCTCCGCGCAGGTCGGCGACGAGAGGAGCCTCACCGAGCGCGGAGGAGTCCCGCCCGGAACGCACTGCCACAGCACCGCGCGCTTCCAGCGAGTCGGCCAGCAGACGGCCGAGGCCACCGGAGGCCCCGAGGACGAGGACGACGGCACCCTCGAGACGAGTCATGTGGCGAGCCTAGACGGGTGTGCTGGCGCGGATCGGCACTACCGTCAGTAGCCCCGGCCGCTTACCGTGATGCATATGCCCCGACCGCCGAGCCGTGCCCGACTCCGCTGTCTGCTCGATATCCTCGAGGATCCCGCCCCCGTCAATCCCGGCCACGCCCAGCACCTGCGGGCGCTGCTCCGCGAGGCGCTGGAGTGGATCGCCTGCCACCGGCCGCGCGAATCCGGAGCGTGGAGTGGACCCTCCTCCGGCAAACCCGCGGCCGCGGTCGCTCCCGAGGATCCCGCCGTGACCGACCCCGGCCTCTGACACTCCCGCCCTCCTCGTAGATTCGTTCGCCGGAGGAACGGGGGGGCCGATGGACGAGGGTGCGCCCGCGGGCTGGTACCGCGACCAGAGCGATGCGGCGGTGATGCGCTGGTGGGACGGCAAACGCTTCACCGAGGCGCGGCAGTCCGCGCGGGACGAGGATGCGACACGACAGGACGCCGTCTCGGTCCGCGCGGACGGCCGCGTCCTCGGCTACCTGCCCAACGCCTCCGCCCACCGCGCCGCCCTCGACCGGGTCGTGGCGAGCGAAGCCGTCCCCGTCACCACTGCGCGCCTGCGAGTCGAGCGAGGCGAGGAGGGCCTTCGCGCACAGCACCGGAGAGGTGGTGAAACTGCGCCTGGACGGCGAGCCCGTCGGCGAGCTCTCGCCGACGCTGTCGGCCGATGTCACCCCGACCCTCGGCCATCTCGCCGGCCTCGGCCTCACCGCCGCCGCCTATGCCTCTCTCCGCGGTTCCCCGCTGAAGGTCGAGCCACCCTCCAGGCCGCGAAAGCCGTCAATCTCCCCGACCCCTGGGTGCACGGCCGCACCGTCACCTGGGTGGTCGTCGGCGTCTGCACCCTGGTGGGCTGTCGAGCTGGATCATCGGGGGCGTGCGGAACTGAGCGAGGCTCTCCGGATGGCAACATCGATCGAATCGCATCATCGGCGTTGGTCGGACTCTGTGGTGTCCGCCTCTCACTGGGGGCGTTCGCTCCGGCCGTCGGCGACTACGACATCGCCCCGCACGACCCGGAGGTCGAAGGGGCGGACCCGTGAGAGCAGGTCCGCCATAGCTCCCTCCACCGCCTCGCGACCGAGATTCGAGATCACCCAGATGTCCGAGTCGTCGTCGACCGAGATCCGCTTGGCCCTCGTCCCTGGAGGTAGATCGGATTCTGAGACGACGACTCCCTGATGAGAGACGGCCTCCCTCCCACATTCACTCGCGACGATTCGCACGACTTCCCGTAGAGCACCGGCTGCTGTGTACGGCCCCGCATCGAACTCCGTCCGACCAGAACGGCCGAGCACAGAACGGCTGAGCAGGCGATAGGTCCAGTACTGCGTTTTTCCTCGCAACCGATCGTAACGCCATTCGAGCTGCCGGCCGCGATGACGAGCGGTCCCCGTATTCGTGGTTTTCTCGATGTAATCCTGCCCGAAGCGCGCGAGCAGCTCGTCGTCGAGACGCCGGACCCGAGTGACCGGACCACCCGATTCCATCAGCGCCCGCACCTGCTCGCTGTCGACGTCCTCCAAGGCCGATTCCAGCTGGTCGACCGTGTCGATCCCGCAGCATCGTGCGAGCTCGATTCCGAATTCGATCCCCTTCTCGCTGCCGTCCGTGTCATCGGGGAACCTCGATTCCAGGAACTCGCAGAGCGTCCGGACGTCCAGAGGCGTCGCCGCGGTCTCCCCCAGGCCAGCCGCCGGCTCGATACGGACCTGGTCGTGCCGGCTCTCCTCGTCGACCGACGGCCGCGCGAGAATCCGGTCGATCGCCACGAACGTCTCATCGAGCGCTCGACGAGCGTCGGACGCCGCTCCGAAGAGCTGGTCGATCGTTACTCTGTCCTGCTCGCCGACTGCCTCGTACTGCGCGCCTTTATATCGGCGTGCATGCTCGAATTCGGCCCACGCGTGTCCGGCCACGGTGCGGATCTGGATCTCCAGCCCTCCGAACGTCGTGAAGTAGCGCTCAAGTTCTCCGCCGGAGACGACCCAGTCGGAATCATGGCCGTCGACTTCTCCCGACACGACGATGTGCAGACAGTCGTATCCGCGCAGGTGTGGCAGCTTCTCTTCTTTCTCTTTTCCCGGATTCCGGTCCTCGCCGCTCACGACGGCGAACCGGGAGAGGATCAGTTCACGGGCTCTGTCCCGATCGGTAATGGAGTAGGTGATGATGCGGATCGCAACGATGTCCGTCATTTTCCCCATAGGGTCCGAGTACTTCTTCGCCCGCTGCTTCCGCTGGAAGGACGCTATCGACTTTGCCCGCGCCGAGACGGCGTGCGGCTGGATGCTCGACTCGGCGAGCAATCGCTGCACATAGCCCTCGATCTCCTCCGCCGCGCGGGGAAGCCAGTCCCACTTCGTGAAGTCCACGCTGTCGATACTGCTCATCCTGTCCCCCGTGCTGTCCGCTTTTGGCACTCTCGCCGCGCCTCACGGTACAGGTCGGCCGGTTCTGACCGCGCGAGTAGGCGCTCGCTGCAACGCTCGTCGATCCGATCCGCTTCCGGGGCCGACACGGAGGTGCCCGGCCCGCGTGACGCAACGCCTAGTCGCACCCAACGCCCTCCGGCTGAGGACGGCTTCCCCAATCGGCGACGGCGTGAGCCGGACTCGGGCGATATCGGTGGCTGAGCCGTCGTAGCTTATCGCCGCTGGGCATCGTCGCGAATGAGGTCCTCCTCGAGCGCCGCAAAGACGAACTCGCTCCCCCACGCCCCCGACAGGCGTCGATCGTTCTCGATGAGGGGCGCCTCCTGTCGGAAGCCCAGCCGTCGGCACAGGAGCACCGAACGCTCGTTCTCGGCATCGAGCCGGGCGAACAGCCGATGCGCGCCGTACTCCGAGAAGGCGAGTTCGGCGATCGCCCGCGCGGCCTCGGTGGCATAGCCCTGACCCGCATCCTCGGGATTGAAGACCCAGCCGATCTCGAGCTGCGAGGCCCGATGATCCGACAGGGTGAGAACGACCTCCCCGATGACGCGGCGCTCCCCGTGCACCCGGACCGCGAATACCAGAGTGTCGCCGTCGGCCTCGAGCGCCGTCGTCGCGATGGCCCGCTCGATGCCCACCGCGCAGGCGTCCCGGCTCAGCGGCTCGCGGTAGAGGTAGCGGGCGACGTCCTCGCGCGACTGGTACGCGAGACGATCGTCGAGATCGCCGTGGTCGAAGCGCGTAATGTCGAGATGTCGAGTGGTGAGGATCAGCGGCACCGTGAACTCCATGCGGTCAGTCTCCCCTCCCCTACTGTCGCCCTCCCAGGGACGCCGACGAGCTTGCTCACCGGAGTGCTCGGATCACCGATCGTGACGGACGCCGACAGCTGCGTCAGTTCCCCGGCCGGCCCACTCTCGGTGTCGTCGGCGCCCCGCCGCTCCCGCTTGCACGACCACGCCCGGCTCGCTGAACCGCGTGACCGCCGCGAGCCGATCGCGGCCCGACTCACACGTTGAAGCGGAACTCCACCACATCCCCGTCCTGCATCACGTAGTCCTTGCCCTCGATACGGGCCTTGCCCTTCGCCCGCGCCTCCGCGATCGACCCCGTCTCGACGAGGTCATCGAACGAGATGACCTCGGCCTTGATGAAGCCCTTCTGGAAGTCGGTGTGGATGACGCCCGCGGCCTGAGGGGCGGTCCAGCCCTTCCCGATGGTCCAGGCTCGGGTCTCCTTCGGGCCGGCCGTGAGGTAGGTCTGCAGGCCGAGGGTGTCGAAGCCGATGCGGGCGAGCTGGTTCAGACCCGACTCCGTCTGGCCGGTCGATTCGAGCATCTCGGCGGCGTCGGCCTCGTCGAGGTCGATCAGCTCGGACTCGATCTTGGCGTCGAGGAAGATTGCCTGCGCGGGGGCGACGAGGGCCGAGAGCTCGGCCTTGCGCGCGTCGTCCGTCAGCACGGCCTCATCGACGTTGAAAACGTAGATGAAGGGCTTGGCGGTCAGCAGGCCCAGCTCGCGGATCGGCTCGAAATCGAGCGTGGACGCCGAGAGCGGCTTGCCGGAGTCGAGGAACTCGCGCGCCTTCTTCGCGGTCTCGACCACGATCGGCTCGATCTTCTTGCCCTTGAGTTCCTTCTCGTAGCGGGCCTCGGCCTTCTCGAGCGTCTGGAGGTCGGCGAGGACGAGCTCGGTGTTGATGGTCTCCATGTCGCTCGCGGCGTCGACCTTGCCGTCGACGTGGACGACGTCCGAATCCTCGAAGCCGCGGATAACCTGCGCGATGGCGTCGGCCTCGCGGATATTCGCGAGGAACTTATTGCCCAGGCCCTCGCCCTCGGACGCGCCGCGCACAATGCCGGCGATATCGACGAAGGAGACGGGCGCGGGGAGGATGCGCTCGGAGCCGAAAATCCCGGCCAGCACCTCGAGGCGCGGGTCGGGCAGGTTCACGACGCCGACGTTCGGCTCGATCGTCGCGAATGGGTAGTTCGCCGCGAGCACCGTGTTCTTGGTCAGCGCGTTGAAAAGCGTCGATTTGCCGACGTTGGGGAGTCCGACGATTGCGATAGTGAGAGCCACGGGCATCCATCCTACGGCGTGGCAGCGGGCGGGCCGGGGTGTGCGGAAGCGATGGGACGGGAGACGCCCGGCGCTGACCCGCGCGGGCCGGAAGGGATCGCCGCACCCCGTGCCGCGTGCCGCTCAGGACCGCGTCGGAGGTGCGTGAGAGGCTGGAGCGTGCCCATCGACTTCACCGCCATCGACTTCGAGACCGCCAACTCGCACGGAGCCTCCGCCTGCTCCGTCGGGCTCGTGAAGGTCCGCGACGGCCGCGTCGTCGATCGGGCCGGCTGGCTGATCCGCCCTCCGGTGGGCTTCGACGACTTCCTCGAGTGGAACACGCGGATTCACGGCATCCGCAAGCACGACGTGCACGCGGCCGCGACCTGGGTCGAGCAGTTCGCCGACCTGACGGCCTTCGCGGGCGAGGACGTGTTCGTCGCGCACAACGCCGGCTTCGACATGAGCGTCATCCGTGCGGCCTGCGCGGCCACCGCCCTCAAGCACCCCGAGTACGACTACCTCTGCTCGCTCCAGCTCGCCCGCAAGACCTATGAACTCGACTCCTACCGCCTCCCCGTCGTCGCGATGGCCGCGGGTTTCGAGGACTTCCGACACCATGACGCATCAGCAGACGCGGAAGCGTGCGCCGCGATCGTCGTGCACGCGGCACGACGGCACGGCGCCGCGAGCATGGCCGAGCTGGGCGAGCTAGCGGGCGTCTCGGTGAAGCGTCTGCTCCCCAAGGCTCCCGTCGCCGCCTGAATCGGTACCGCCGGAGTCGCCGCCGGAGTCGGTGCCGCCTGAGCCCTGTCAGCCGCACGGTCCGCGGCGCCCGCGAGTCGGCCGCCAGGATGTCATCGACGGAGCCCCCCGAGCAGGAACGAGGCCAGCACCGGAATGACGACGACCGCACCGCCCCGCCGGCGTCGGACGCCGGTCGGGGGCGGTGCGGTCCAGATCATTGGTCCACGCTAGTGGCGGTGCGGTCGCGATCAGCCGCAGGGCGTGAGCCGCGCGACCTCCTCCGAGAGAGTGGTCGGACCGCCCAGAAGGACGACCCGCTTCGCTCCGGACGTCGCGATATCCGTCAGGACCGCGCGAGGCACGCAGGTCGGCGGCACGGCGAACAGCGGGCTCGTTGAGTAGCCCGCCGCCGTGGCTCCGGCGAGCGCATCGGGGAAGTTCTCGCCCGTCGCCAGGAACACCGTCTTTGCGCTCGAGAAGGCGGCGCGGTTCAGCTGCTCCGAGGTGTCGTAGCGGTCGACGCCGCCGATCCGCGTGATCGTCGGCCCCGACAGGGAACTCTTGATCCCGTCGCTCACCGAGAGCGCGCTGCCCGCGATGGTCAGATTCTGGACCTTGAGGCCCGACACGATGGCCCGCGTGGTCGAGTCGGCACTACCGAGACCGCCGTTCACGAGGATGACGGGCGCGTCGACGGAGCCGGCCGCTGCGCTCGCACCGAGCGCGTCGGGGAACTTCTCACCGGTGGCGAGCCAGGCCCGCGCCGAACCTCCCGAGAACGCGTACTGGATGATCTGCTTCGACGTGTCGTAGCGGTCCTGGCCGCCGATGCGCTGCACCTGGGGGGAGAAGGATCGCAGCTGGTTCAGGAGGCCGTCGGCGACGCTCAGGGAGGAGCCGACGACCACGATCTTCGCGGGTTTGAGCCGGGCGAGCTCGTCGCGGACGGGCTGCGACATCGAGTCGCGGTCGACCAGGAGGAGCGGTCCGCCCTGCTTGGCGGCGGCGGGGGCGGCGCTCAGCGCATCGGGGAAGTTCGCGCCGGTCGCGACGTAGACGACGGGGACATTGGCGCCAAAGACCGCCTTCGAGATCTCGACGGCGGTGCCCTGGCGATCAGTGCCGGCGAGGCGCGTGACGTCGATTCCCGCGGACGTGCTCACGCTGGAGCAGCCGAGGTCCTTCGCGCCCGGACCTCGGGAGTCTCCCGAGCCCACCCACCGGTTCCAGTCGACGGAGTCGGCCGCGACGCACACCCGGTAGGTGCCCGGCGCAGAGGCCGGCGTCGTCGCTCCGAAGCCGTGGGCGCGGCCTGCGGCCGGGTAGTCGCCCGGGATGTCCCCGCGGTCGCCGTTCGCAGTCTGCGTGCGGACGGTGCGACTGCCGTCCGGGGCGATGACGGTGACCGTCGTCCTCAGTGCGGCCTGCTGCGTGGTCGGGTCGACCGCCCAGCCGGACACGCTGAGGGTACTGCCCGAAATGCGCGGCGCATCGACGCGGCCGGCGGGCGCGATCCCGGCGTTCGCCAGGGTCCCATTCGGGTTCCAGTCGCTGAAGAGATACCAGAAGTTGATGTTGCCGTAGGTCGCACAGTTCGCGTCACCGGAGTTGGTGAGCGCGTAAGCGTTGGGCTGGTACGGCGTGTAGTAGTAGAGGTCGGCCGTCGCCTGGTTGCGGATGGTCACCGGCGAGGAGCCGCACGCGGTGCTCGGGGTGTACTGGATGTACGGCGTCGTACCCGGAGCGAAGGCGGTGAAGTTGGAGCCCGAGCCGGGCGGGTTGGCGTAGCGCTTAAACTGGCGGGCCGCGCTGTGGACCTGCGTGAAGAAACCGGCGGAGCCGGGGTCGCAGGCCGAGGTGTCCGGACAGTTGTACCCGGTCGCCTTGGCATAGTCGGCGGGGCTGGGATTCGTGGTGGTGACGAGGCTCCGCTCCTTCTGCACGAGGACGACGAGCGTCAGCGGGTTGATCCCGCAGGCCGCTCCGACGCGCGTGAAGATCGAGGCCGACGACTCGCTCCCCGAGCCCTGGTAGGCACTGCACATCGCATCCGCCGCCTTCGACGGGGTCGCCTGCGAGAAGTCCTTAAGGCAGGGCATGCCGGCGTCGGTCGCGCACCGGCTGCCCTTCTCGTTCAGGAGCGACTGCACCTGCCCGATGTTCAGCGCATCACCGTCGAAGAACTGTGCGTCGCTGATGATGAAGCCGGCGCGGAAGCTCCTCGTCTCCGAGGCGTCGTACTGCCTCGACTGGTCCGGGAGGCCGTGGTCGGCGCGATCCAGCGCCGGATCGAGGGAGCCGGTCTCGACCGAGACGCTCGATGGCGCGTCCTCGGCTGCGAAGGCGACGGTGAGCGGGACGACGGCGGTGCCGAGCCCAACGGCGAAGGCGAGCGCGGCAGTGAGCAGGCGCGACGAGCGATGGTGGTTCCCCATGATCGCGGAGTCTACGAGGCCGTGGGGCGACCTCGTGTCCTTCTTTTGGGGGGCATGGCGCGTCGATTCGAGGATGTCGGAGGTGCGTGGTGTCATCGGCGGCATGGATGTCTCCTTCGCTCTCGGTCTGGTGGTCGGCGCGCTCCTCGCGGGAGTCGTCGCCGCACTCCTCGCCCGCTCCCGCACACCCGACGCCGCCCTCGCCCTCGACCTCGCGACCACCCGCGCCCGCGCCGAGGGGCTGGAGGAGCGCCACGAGGCCGTCGTCGAGCAGCACCGTGAGCATCTCGGATCCGCGCGCGATCAGATCCGCGAGCTGCAGGAGCAGCTGCGCGTCGTTGCCGAGCGCGAGCGGCACGACGCGCGCATCCTGCAGACCCTCTCCCCCGTCGCCGAGAGCCTGCGCGGCATGCAGGAGGCGGTGGGCCGGCTCGAGCGCGAGCGCGCCGCCCAGTTCGGCGCGATCACCGAGCAGCTGGAGGGCCAGCGGGCGGCGGGCGAGCAGCTCCGCTCGACCACCGAGACCCTCGCCACCGCGCTGCGCTCGACCACCAGCCGCGGCGCGTGGGGTGAGACCCAGCTCCGCAATGTCGTCGAGGCCGCAGGGCTCACGCAGCGGGTCGACTTCGACGTGCAGTTCGGGCTCGAAGGAGAAGCAGGTCGCGGCCGGGCCGACATGGTGGTGCGCCTCCCCGGTGGCAAGGCGATCGCGGTCGACGCCAAAGTCCCGTTCGATGCGTACCTCGAGGCCAGCGCGATCCCCGCCGGGGCCGTCGGTGAGGAGGAGGCTCGACGCGCGGCGCTCCTGCGCGCCCACGTTCGCGCGCTCCGCGGCCATGTGGACGCGCTCGCCGCCCGCTCCTACTGGACGGGACTTGCGGCGAGTCCCGAGTTCGTCATCGCATTCGTGCCCAGCGAGCCGCTGCTCGCCAGCGCGCTCGATGCCGACCCGAGCCTGCTTGAGTATGCGTTCCGCAAGCGCGTGGCGCTCGCCTCGCCGGTCACCCTCTGGTCCGTACTCAAGACCGTCGCCTACACCTGGCAGCAAGACGTGCTCACCGACGACGCGAAACGTCTGCTCGACCTCGGCAAGACCCTCTATGCGCGGCTCGGCACGCTCGCCGACCACGCCGAGGGCCTGCGCCGCTCGCTCGAGAAGACGGTGGACTCCTACAACGCCTTCGCCGGCTCACTCGAGAGTCGCGTGCTCGTCACCGCACGCCAGTTCGACTCCCTCGACGAGTCGAGGGTCATCGCCCCGGTCGCCGGCGTCACCTCCTCCCCGCGCCGCCTGACCGCGGTCGAGCTGCTCACGGACGAGACGGATGGGGAACGGAACTCGTAAGAAGGCGGGGCCGGCCGAGCGGCGGGGCTCAGACCCACTTCTCCGCGAGGTGCTGGGCGGTGACACGGCGGATGGTGCCCGAACGCGAGCGCAGGACGATCGACTCCGTCGTGATGACGTGACCCTCCTTGCGTACGCCCTTCACGAGCCCGCCGTTCGTCACGCCGGTCGCGACGAAGTAGGTGTTGTCGCTGCGGACCAGGTCGTTCGCGTGCAGCACTCGGTCGAGGTCGTGGCCGGCGTCGATGGCGCGCTGGCGTTCGTCGTCGTCCTTCGGGCGCAGGATCCCCTGAATGACCCCTCCTAGAGCACGGATGGCGCACGCCGTGATGATTCCCTCGGGCGTGCCTCCGGTACCGACGCACATGTCCAGCCGCGAGTCATGGCGGGCCGCGTTGATGCCACCCGCGACATCGCCGTCGAGCAGTAGCCGGGTTCCGGCTCCGGCCGCGCGGATGTCCTCGATGAGCTGAGCGTGACGGGGACGATCCAGCACCGCGATCCGCATCTCCTCCACAGGCTTGCGCTTGGCGCGGGCGAGCGCACGGATGTTCTCGCCGATCGGGCGTTGAATGTCGATAATGCCGACGCCCTCGGGCCCGGTGACGATCTTCTCCATGTAGAACACAGCGGAGGGGTCGAACATCGCGCCGCGGTCGGCGACCGCGATCATCGAGAGCGCGTTCTGACGCCCGGCGGCAGTCAGCGAGGTGCCGTCGATCGGGTCGACCGCGATGTCAGCGGCGGGCCCCGAGCCGTTGCCGACGTGCTCACCGTTGAAGAGCATGGGCGCGTTGTCCTTCTCGCCCTCACCGATCACGACGACGCCGTCGAAGTTCACTGTCCCGAGGAAGGTGCGCATCGCATCGACGGCAGCACCGTCGGCGGCGTTCTTATCACCCTTGCCGATGAACGGTACGGCGCGGATCGCGGCGGCCTCGGTAGCACGGACGAGCTCCATGCCGAGGTTGCGGTCGGGGTGGAGGTAGAGCGAGTCGTTGTCAGTCGGGTCGTGATCAGTCACTGAGCGGAGTCCTTCGTCGTCGAGTTCGTGCACGTCGTCGCAGGACCCGCGGAGCGGATCCCCATCCCACGGGAAGCCTAGTCCAGGGCCTCTCCGCCGCAGGAGGGAGTGCGCAGGGGCGGCTCGCTAGACTCGTCCGCGACGCGGGCCTCGCCCGACCCCCTTCGTTCATCCGTCAAAGGAGATGCCATGCCCGTCGCTACCCCGGACCAGTACGCAGAGATGCTCGACAAGGCGAAGGCGGGCGGCTTCGCCTACCCGGCGTTCAACGTCTCCTCGTCGCAGACCATCAACGCGGTCCTCCAGGGCCTCACCGAGTCGGGCTCGGACGGCATCATCCAGGTGACGACCGGAGGCGCGGACTACTTCGCCGGTCATACCGTGAAGAACCGCGCGGCCGGCGCGATCGCCTTTGCGAAGTTCGCGACCGAGGTCGCCAAAAACTATCCGGTCACGGTCGCTCTGCACACCGACCACTGCCCGCAGAACGCGCTCGAGGGCTTCGTCTACCCGCTGATCGCCGCCTCCGAGGAGGAGGTCAAGGCCGGTCGCGAGCCGCTGTTCCAGTCGCACATGTGGGACGGCTCCGCGGTCCCGCTCGACGAGAACCTCGCCATCGCGAAGGAGATCCTCCCCCGGGTGAAGAACATCAACGCGATCCTCGAGGTCGAGATCGGCGTCGTCGGCGGCGAGGAGGACGGCGTCTCGCACGACATCAATGAGCACCTCTACACGACCCTCGACGACGCGATCGCGACCGTCGAGGCGCTCGGCTTCGGCGAGCAGGGCCGTTACATGGCCGCCCTCACCTTCGGCAACGTGCACGGCGTCTACAAGCCCGGCAACGTGCGCCTGCGCCCGGAGCTGCTCCGCGAGATCCAGGACGGCCTGCAGCAGAAGTACGGCACCGACACGCTCCCGCTCGACCTCGTCTTCCACGGCGGATCGGGCTCGACCGACGAAGAGATCGCCGAGGCGGTCCGCAACGGCGTCGTGAAGATGAACATCGACACCGATACGCAGTATGCGTTCAGCCGCTCGATCGCGGACACCGTGCTGAAGAACTACGACGGCTTCCTTAAGGTCGACGGCGAGGTCGGTAACAAGAAGGTCTACGACCCGCGCTCCTGGGGTAAGATCGCCGAGACCGCGATGGCCGCACGCGTCGCCGAGGCCACCCGCCAGCTCGGCTCGGCCGGGAACTCCGGGAAGTAGGGCTCCGCTTCGTGACGAACGCACACGATCAGCCGGGCGCCGGACGTCCGGAGCCGCAGTACGGCGAGTACGCGCCGCCCGGCTGGTCGTGGCAGCCGCCGGAGGACGCAGTTCTCGTCCCGGATCCGCGTGGCTCCGAGACCGATCCGCGCCCCTCGACCGCAGCGGCCGCGACAACCGTCGCGCACCCCGTCGACCGCCTGCTCACGATCGTGCTGCTCGCGCTCGGCGTGTTCTTCGCGGTACCGAGGCTGCTCGATCCGTCGAGCTTCGCGACAACACTGCAGGAGTTCTATCGCACCCAGGGCATCGGCACGTACGCGTCGCCCGAGTTCGCGCGTATCCTCGGCGTCGTCGTGGCGCTCGCCCAGTCGCTGATCGTCGCCTTCGCAGTGTGGATCTCGATCCGACGGCTCCGCGCCGGCAAGCGCGCCGTGCTCGTGCCGATTCTCGGCATCGCGGCGACCGTGCTGCTCTCCCTGATCATCGCCGCGATCGCCATCCTGGGCGATCCGACGTTCGCGGAGTACGTCACCCGCATGACGAGCTCGCAGAGCGGCGCGTCGACTGCTGCCTGACCACCAGAGGCGACCGCTCGCGGGCTCCGACGCCGATCGTTGTCGCGTCCTCGTGGCGACGCTCCCTCTGCGACGGCTGAGGGGCCGGTCATTACTGTCGTGGTGGCCGTCGACGCCACTCCTGTGGATGGCGACCCGACTGAACGGCGACCACTAAAGGAAAGCAGACACACCCTATGGAGGTTTAGCGGATACTGTACTGACCTGGACAGGAGCGCAACCATGACCGCAGACCTTCCCCCAGCAGTACGCGCCTCAGCGGTCGAGATCGGCGCCGACCTCGCCGGATGGCGGAAGATCCTCGGGTTGACCGCGGAACAGGTCGCGGACCGCGCGGGGGTGACCCGAGTGACCCTCCGCAAAGTGGAACACGGCGACTCGACCGTCGGCTTCCACGTCCTCCTCCGCGTCGCCCGCGCTCTCGGCGTTCTCGAAACCCTCACCGCTGCACTCGATCCCCTGAAGACCGATCTGGGACGCGCGCGCGCTGACCTCCTCCTGCGAAAGCGCGTCCGATGACCGCACACGACTCACTCGAGGTCCATGTCGAGATCGACGGCGCCACTGTGCTCGCAGGCCGAGCGCAGTTTCATCGCGGCCGCGGATCCCTCACGTCGACGACCTTCCAGTACGAGCCCGACTACCTCGCTCTGCCACACTCTTACGCGCTCGACCCGCGGCTCGACCTCTTCGTTGGCACTCAGCAGACCCCCGGAGTGCCGGGTGCCTTCGCCGACTCCGCCCCCGATCGCTGGGGCCGCACCCTGATCATGAAGCGCGAGCGTGCGCTAGCCCGGCAAGAGTCGCGGACGCCTCGCGCTCTCGACGACGTCGACTTCCTCACGGGAGTCGCCGACACGACGAGGCAGGGCGCCCTCCGATTCCGTGGTTCTCACCAGGCGGCCTTCCTGAATCCGGACGACGGCGTACCGCGACTGCTCCAACTGCCTGCGCTGCTGCGCGCCGCCGAAGCCGTCACCGGCGACGAGGACGAATTCGAGTCGGTGACGCTGCTCCTTGACGCAGGCACTGGTTCTCTCGGTGGGGCTCGACCGAAAGCCTCCGTCCGCGACGACAACGGCGATCTTCTGATGGCGAAGTTCCCGCATTCCGGTGATCAGTGGGACGTCATGCTCTGGGAGGGGACGGCACTCGACCTCGCTTTTTCGGCGGGAGTGCGCGTTCCCGAGCATCGGCTTATCCGAGTAGACGGACGCCGCCTCCTCCTCCTTCGACGTTTCGACCGCCGCTCACGGCGAGGGGGCAGAAGCGACCGAGTGGGTTACCTGAGCGCTATGGCCCTCCTTGAGCGGCGGGACGGAGACGGAGGCGACTACCTCGACCTGGCCGAGCGGATACCGGAGACCAGCATCCGCGCGAGCGATGACGCACGTCAGCTGTTCCGTCGAGCCGCCGTCAACGTCGGCCTGAACAACACGGACGATCATCTCCGGAATCACGGTTTCGTGCGGGAGGGACCCGGATGGACGCTCAGCCCGGCATTCGATATCAACCCCGAACCCGAGCCGGCCAGGAGGCAGACGTCGATCGCAGGAGCGGACAACGGAGCGGATCAGGCGGAGGGTCTGGTCGTCCTGGCGGAACAGTGCCGACTCGCTCCCGGTGAATTCCGGGCAGAACTGCTCGCAGTGGTGGGAGCTCTCTCCGACTGGCAGGACGTCGCACGGTCGAACGGCGCGCGTCCGGGCGAGATCACACGCTTCGAGGAGTCGTTCGAGACGGGTCTCCGGACGCTGCGGGAGGCGGCGCGTTAGGCGCCGGCTCCCGCGCTGATCCGGCCGCCGACCCCACGGGCGTCGCGCTTGCCGGCAACGTCCTTCCGCAGCTCCTTGGGGAGCGAGAACATCAGGTCCTCCTCGGCAGTCTTGACCTCCTCGACCTCGCCGTAGCCGGCGGCGGCCAGGTCGTCGAGGACCTCCTGCACGAGCAGCTCGGGCACCGAGGCGCCGCTGGTGACGCCGACGGTGCGGATGCCCTCGAGCCACTCCTGCTTGATCTCGCTCGCGTAGTCGACCCGGTAGGCCGCCTTCGCGCCGTACTCGAGGGCGACCTCGACCAGGCGGACGGAGTTGGAAGAGTTGGCGGAGCCGACGACGATGACCAGCTCGGCGCCCGCAGCGACCTTCTTGATCGCGACCTGGCGGTTCTGGGTGGCGTAGCAGATGTCGTCGCTCGGCGGGTCCTGGAGGTTGGGGAAGCGCTCGCGGAGGCGACGCACCGTCTCCATTGTCTCGTCGACCGACAGCGTGGTCTGCGAGAGCCAGACCACCTTGTCCGGGTCCTTCACCACGATATTCGGCACGTCGTCTGGGCTGCCCACGAGGGTGACGTGATCGGGCGCCTCGCCCGCGGTACCCTCGACCTCCTCGTGGCCTTCGTGGCCGATCAGGAGGATCTCGAAGTCGTCGCGCGCGAACCGGACGGCCTCGCGGTGCACCTTGGTCACGAGCGGGCAGGTCGCGTCGATTGCCTGGAGATTGCGGTCAGCCGCGCCCTGGACGACCGCCGGCGAGACTCCGTGCGCACTGAAGACGACGTGCGAGCCCTCGGGTACCTCGTCGACCTCGTCGACGAAGATCGCCCCCTGGCTCTCGAGCGTCGAGACGACGTGCAGGTTGTGCACGATCTGCTTGCGGACGTAGACGGGGGCCCCGTAGTGCTCGATGGCCTTCTCGACCGCGACGACCGCGCGGTCGACGCCGGCGCAGTATCCGCGGGGGGCGGCGAGGAGGACGCGCTTCGCTCCGTCGACGGGGACGTCACGCAGAGGCCCTGTGGCGCGGGGCATGCGCGGCATGGGCAGGCTGATCGGGACGTGACTCACCCCCCGATCTTACGTGCTGTATCCCGTGCCCGGGGGGGTCCCCGTGTCGGAGGCATCCCGTACCGTGGTCAGCGCGGGAGGGCACTTCCGCTCCCCCGTCCCACCGAGCAGAGGCAGCGATGACCGACGCCCCACCCACCGCCGACGCCCCCTGGCCGGTCGGCCTGCTCGCCAGCAAGATCAAGGGCTGGATCGAGCGGCTCGGCACCGCCTGGGTCGAGGGCGAGATCACCCAGTGGGGGGTCTCGGGCGGCAACGTCTACGGCAAGCTGAAAGACCTTTCCGGCGACGCGACAATCGGATTCACGGTCTGGTCGTCGGTGCGGAGCCGGCTCCCGGCCGACCTCAAGCAGGGCGACCGCGTCATCGCGCTCGTGAAGCCCAACTACTGGGTCAAGGGCGGCACGCTCTCGATGCAGGTGTTCGAGATGCGCCACGTCGGCCTCGGCGACCTGCTCGAGGCACTCGAGCGGCTGCGTCGCCAGCTCGCGTCGGAGGGATTGTTCGATGCGTCCCGGAAAAAGCCGCTGCCGTTCCTCCCCCACGGAGTCGGCCTGATCACCGGTAAGGACTCGGACGCCGAGAAGGACGTGCTGCGGAACGCGCAGCTGCGCTGGCCCGCCGTGCGCTTCCGGGTCGTCCACTCCGCGGTGCAGGGCGATCGGACGGTGCCCGAGGTGCTCGCGGCCCTGCGGACCCTCGACGCCGATGAGAACATCGACGTGATCGTGATCGCGCGCGGCGGCGGCGACTTCCAGAACCTCCTCGGCTTCAGCGACGAGGCCCTCGTGCGCGCGGTCGCCGCCTGCTCCACTGCGGTCGTCAGCGCCATCGGCCACGAGGCCGACCGCCCACTCCTCGACGAGGTCGCCGATCTGCGCGCCTCCACGCCCACCGACGCGGCCAAGCGGGTCGTGCCCGACGTCTCCGACGAGCTGCTGCGGGTGCAACAGGCGCGACTGCGGATGACCGGCCGGGTGAGCGGGCTGGTCTCGCACGAGATCGACCGGCTCTCGCAGCTGCGCTCGCGCCCTGTCCTCGCGCAGCCGCGGGTGCTGGTGGATCGCCACGCCGAGGAGCTGACCCGCTGGGTCGCGCGCGGCGCTGAACTGGTCGAGCGCCGCCTCGAGCGCGCGCACCTCGAGGTCGAGCGCCTCCACGGTCACCTGCGTGCCCTCTCCCCCCAGCACACCCTCGACCGCGGCTACGCGATCGTGCACAACGCGGCCGGTCATGTCGTCCGCGTGCCCGGGGATGCTCCCGCGGGCGGCGCGCTCGTCCTCACACTCGCGGAGGGAGCCGTCGGCGCACGTTCCGAGGGCCCCGTCGGCGATCCGGCAGGCCGCTGCTGAGCACGCCGAGCCCCGCCTCATCCCTCAGCCCCGGTCGATAGGATCACCCCCATGCCCGACTCCCCCGACGCCCCGGCGACCGACTCCGACGTCTCGGGATTCTCGTACGAGCAGGCGCGTGACGAGCTCGTCCGTGTCGTCTCCGAACTGGAGCAGGGCAGCTCCACGCTCGAGCGCTCGCTCGCCCTGTGGGAGCGCGGCGAATCCCTCGCCGCCCGCTGCGAGGAGTGGCTGAGGGGAGCACGCGCCCGGCTGGACGCGGCCCGCTCGGGAGGGGCGAGCGCCGGATGAGCCGCAGCAAGCCCGCACGGGTCGTCGCCGAGCTCGGACGTCCGGAGACCGCCGCGGAGACCGCCGCCCGCAAGGCCGAGAATTCCCGCCTCTACCGCCAGCGCAAGACGGTCAACAATCTCGTCTTCTCGCTGCTCGCCACCGTCGGCGCCGTGGCACTGATCGTGTTGCTCGTCCCCCGGGGCGACACCGTCGACTTCTCCTCGGTTGATGTCCCGCGCGTCGCCGCGCAGGTCCAGCTCGGCGAGCAGCAGACGCTGGCCGTACCCAGCCTGCCCGAGGGCTGGAAGGCCAACGCGGCTGAGCTCCGGCGCGAGAACGGCACCGACTACTGGTACGTCGGCCTGATCACCCCCAAGGCGGGCTACATCGGCCTGAGCCAAGGGCTCGGCGCGGACCCGGCCTGGGTCGCGACTCAGCTGGACCGCCGGGCGGCGACGGGGGTCGAGACGATCGGGGGTCGCGACTGGACCGTCTACGACCACCGCGACTCCGGCGCCGACACCGGCAACACGCCCTACGCACTCGCGACGACGGAGGGCTCCAGCACCTACCTCGTCTACGGCACGGCCCCGACGGACGAGATCCGCCGGGTCGTCGACGCCATCGCCCCGCAGATCGGCCAGGAGGAGTCCCGATGAGCCTCGGCACCACCAGCACTGTCCCCCGCGAGTCGCGCCCGCCGGCGTGGGTCTGGAAGGAAATGCTCCGGGGCAATCAGCGCTTCGTCGCGGGCGAACCACGCCACCCCCGCCAGGACGTCGAGCGCCGAACCGAGCTCGCCGCCGCTCAGGCTCCGCTCGCCGCGCTCTTCGGTTGCAGCGACTCCCGCCTCGCGGCCGAGATCATCTTCGACCTAGGCCTCGGTGACCTCTTCGTCGTCCGCAACGCCGGCCAGGTGATCGCCGACTCCATCATCGGCTCGCTCGAGTACGGGGTGGCCGTCCTCGGTGTGAAAGTACTGCTCGTGCTCGGGCACGACGAGTGCGGAGCGGTCCGCGCGGCGATCCAGTCGCAAGCGCCCGGAGCCGAGCGGCTCCCGCCGCACATCGAGCACCTGATCGAGCCGATCATCCCCGCCGTCCGCCGACAGGTGGGCGTGCAGCCGGACGGCCGCGTGCTCGTCGACCCGTCGGCGATCGACGCGCTGGCCGTCGGCCGCGAGCACCTGCGCGACACCGTCGGCGAGCTGCTCCAGCGCTCCCCGCTCATCGCGGACGCGGTCGCCACCGGGGAACTCGCCCTGGTCGGCGCCAATTACCGGCTCTCGGACGGCACCGTCATATCCGACGTCGTGCTCGGGATCGAGCCGCCCGAGCTCAGCCCCTATCTCTCCGAGCTGGAGCGCGACTCCAGCTCGACCCCCTCCGCCGCTCCGAGCCCGGTGGGATCGGATCCCGCATGAGCGGCTCCGGACAGCACAGCAGCAACCGACCAGATAAGGACGAACACAGCGTGGTGGATCACTCCCCGACCGACGACTCCGGCGACTTCCGGATCGAGCACGACACGATGGGCGAGGTGCGGGTCCCGCGCGACGCCCTCTACGCCGCGCAGACCCAGCGGGCGGTCGAGAACTTCCCGATCTCGGGTGCGGGCCTCGAGCCGGCGCAGATCGCGGCCCTCGCCCGCATCAAGAAGGCCGCGGCGCTCGCGAACGCCGAGCTGGGCGTCCTCGACTCCGACGTCGCGACTGCCATCGCGGACGCGGCCGACCTCGTCGTCGGCGGCGGCTACGAGGCGCACTTCCCGATCGACGTCTACCAGACCGGCTCGGGCACCTCCTCGAACATGAACATGAACGAGGTCCTCAGCTCGCTCGCGACCACGGCTCTCGGCCGCACCGTGCATCCGAACGACCACGTCAACGCCTCGCAGTCCTCCAACGACGTCTTCCCCACCTCCGTGCACGTCGCCGTCACCGGCGCGCTGATCGAATCGCTGATCCCCTCGCTCGAGCAGCTCGCCGAGTCGCTCGAGGTCAAGGCGGAGCAGTGGGCCGAGGTCGTCAAGGCCGGTCGCACGCACCTGATGGACGCCACCCCGGTGACGCTCGGGCAGGAGTTCGGTGGCTACGCTGCGCAGATCCGCCTCGGTATCGAGCGTGTGCAGTCGGCGCTCCCCCGCGTCGCCGAAGTTCCGCTCGGCGGCACCGCGGTCGGCACCGGGATCAACACCCCCGCCGGTTTCCCGCAGAAGGTCATCGCGCGTCTCGCGGAGGAGACGGGGCTGCCCGTCACCGAGGCCCGCAACCACTTCGAGGCCCAGGGGGCGCGCGACTCGCTGGTCGAGGCCTCCGGCGCGCTGCGGGTGCTCGCGGTGAGTCTGACGAAGATCAACAACGATCTGCGCTGGATGGGCTCCGGACCGAACACCGGGCTCGGCGAGCTGCGGATCCCTGATCTGCAGCCCGGCTCCTCGATCATGCCCGGCAAGGTGAATCCGGTGATCCCGGAGGCGGTCCTCATGGTGTGCGCGCGCGTGATCGGCAACGACGCCACGATCGCCTGGGCCGGCGCGTCGGGTGCCTTCGAACTGAACGTGGCGATCCCGGTGATGGGCACGGCGCTGCTGGAGTCGATCCGACTGCTCTCGAACTCGGCAGTTGTGCTCGCCGACAAGACCGTCGACGGCCTCGAGGCCGACGTCGAGCACGCGCGGGCCCTCGCCGAGTCCTCGCCCTCGATCGTCACTCCGCTGAACAAGGTGATCGGCTACGAGGCCGCGGCCAAGGTCGCGAAGAACTCAGTCGCCAAGGGCATCACGGTCCGCGAGTCGGTCGTCGACCTCGGCTTCATCGAGCGCGGCGAGGTGACGCAGGAGCAGCTCGACAGCGCCCTCGACGTCATGTCGATGACGCACCCCGGCTGAGCCCGGCCCCCTGATGGCCCGTCCCTGCGCTCCCGGCGGGACGGGCCATCAGAGCATCAGCCAGAACGCCGCGAGCTGGAACGGGCCGAACGCGACGTGTCCGCGGCCTCGTAATGCGAGCACCCACACTCCGGCCAGCACGAAGGCGAGGGCCGGTGCTGCGGCGACCCGGTGAGGTCCGAGGGCGGCGAGCGGAGGCGCGAGCGCCGCTCCGAGCTTCACGTCACCGAGGCCGAGCCCTCCCCCCGCGTGCAGGGCGCCGAGGCCCAGTGCCGTCGCGAGGAGGGCAATGAGCGTCTCCGGCGTCGGCGCGAGCGCGGCTTCCGTGGCCAACAACGGCAGAGTGATCGCGTTCGGGAGACGCCTCCCGCGCACGTCCGCCAGCACCAGCGGCACGCTCACGAGCGCCACCGGGACGAGGCCGGGCACCTCCCCGAGGCGCGGTGCCGCGATCACGAGCAGCAGGGCGGCGCCGAGCAGGACGGCCGCGCGGTCGAGCAGGGGTCCGCGGATCATCCGCCGAGACTAGAACGCACTGCCATCCGCTCGTCACCGTTCTCCACAGGGCCCGCCGGCGATGGCCCTAGGGAGGGAATCGGCCGGATTGCTCGCCCTGGCGCCCGCCGCCGCGTGGTCAGCTTGTCGGAGGCAGCGGTCCGAGCAGGAGCGAGGCCCAGGCGCCGTGCGCCGACGAGTCGTCGGAGGGGTGGAACTGCCCCGCCAGCACGTCGCGAGAGAGGCGGCCGAGTTCCGACCGGCGCGCGTAGGCCGAACCGCCCGCGATCCGCACGGCACTCTCGACCACGCGCAGCGCCCCCTCCGTGGTGCGGATCTTCACGCCCACGAGCGAGGGGAACCAGCGCGCACCCCGGTCGACGAGCGCGTCCACGTCCGCCGCCGCTGAGCGCAGCGGGGCTTGGAGTCCGTCGAGCAGCATCCCGACCGCGGCGACCCGGTGGCGCACATCGGGGTCCTCGGCGAGTGGCCGCCCGCCCGAGCGGAGGGAAGTCCGGCGCTGCACCGAGACGACGGCCACGTCGAGCGCCCGCTGCGCGACACCGAGATAGACCGAGGAGATCAGCAGCTCGAACGCCGCGAAGACCGCGAAGACGAAGGGGTCGGCGCTCGGTCCGACGGGCAGCGAGCGGATCATCCGCTCGGCCGGGACAACGACTCCGTCGAGCACTGTCGTGCGACTCTGTGTCGCGCGCATGCCCAGCGTGTCCCAGTCGTCGTGAACCTCGAGTCCGGCGACGGGCGTCTCCGGGGTCTCCCGGTCGACGAAGCCATGCACGAGGCATGGTTGGGGGCCGCTGTCGTCGCGCCCGAAGACACCGAGCCGCGTCCACACGGGCGCGAGGGACGTGAAGACCTTCGTGCCGGTGAAGCGGTAGCCGCCGTCGCCGACCGGCTCCGCACGGGTCAGCGAGTCCGAGAGCACCAGATCGTTTCCCGCCTCGCTGTTGCCGAAGGCGAAGACGTGACCCGCCGCAGCCTCGACGAGCACCGAGCGGAGGGAGTCGTCGCCGCGGTCGAGCAGGAGGCGTGCGATCCCGGTCCAGACCAGGTGCATGTTAACGGCGAGCGCCGTCGCCGGGGCCGCGGTCGCGAGGCGCGTCTGCTCAGCGGCCGCTTGTTCTAAGCCGACGCCCACACCGCCGAGGTCCTCGGGAACGAGCAGCGCGAGGTAGCCGATCGCGCGCAACTCCTCCAGATCCTCGTAGCAGAACGCGTTGCGCTCGTCGTAGTCGGCCGCACGGCCGCGGAAGCGCTCGAGGAGCGCGTCGTCGAGGATGCTCACCCGCCCCACGCTACGCCCCGCGCCTGCGGCTCGCGGAACCGCCTCCGGCTCGCAGGAACCAGCGGATCCTCCGAGCCGGAAGCTCCCCGACGAGCCGAAAGCCCGCTCAGGCGAGTTCGTGCGACTCCAGCATCTCGGTGACCAGCGCCGCGATCGCCGAGCGCTCCGAGCGGGTCAGCGTGACGTGCGCGAACAGCGGGTGCCCCTTCAGCGTCTCGATCACGGAGGCGACTCCGTCGTGCCGCCCGACCCGAAGGTTGTCGCGCTGCGCCACGTCGTGAGTCAGCACCACCCGGGAATTCTGGCCGACGCGCGAGAGCACCGTGAGCAGAACGTTGCGCTCCAGCGACTGCGCCTCATCCACGATCACGAACGCATCATGCAGCGAGCGTCCGCGAATGTGGGTGAGCGGCAGCACCTCGAGCATGCCCCGCTCGATCACCTCATCGAGCACGTTCTGCGAGACCAGCGCGCCGAGTGTGTCGAAAACCGCCTGCGCCCAGGGATTCATCTTCTCGGCAGCGTCGCCGGGCAAGAAGCCAAGATCCTGACCGCCCACCGCGTAGAGCGGCCGGAAGACCATGATTTTCTTATGCTGGCGCTTCTCAAGCACGGCCTCCAGCCCCGCGCAGAGCGCGAGCGCCGACTTGCCGGTGCCGGCTCGGCCGCCGAGCGAGACGATCCCCACCTCCTGATCCAGGAGCAGGTCGATCGCGAGCCGCTGCTCCGCCGAGCGCCCGTGCAGGCCGAACACGTCCTTATCGCCGCGTACTAGCGTGATCTGCCGCTTCCCGGTGACCCGGGCGAGGGCGGAGCCGCGGTCGGAGTGGACGACGAGTCCGGTATTGACCGGGATGTCGGCCACGACGTCGGTGAACAGGCGCTCGCGGTCGTACAGCTCGCTCATCGCGTCGCCGCCGAGCGTCACGTCGTCCATGCCGGTCCAGCCGGACTCGGGGGCCTGCTCGGCGAGGTACTCCTCAGCGGCGAGACCGATGGACGCAGCTTTCACGCGCATCGGCATGTCCTTGGACACGACGGTGACCGCGGCGCCCTCACTCTGCAGGTTGAGGGCGACGGCGAGGATCCGCGCATCGTTGTCGCCCATCTGCAGCCCGCTCGGCAGAACCGACATGTTCGAGTGGTTCAGCTCAACCCGGAGTGTGCCACCCCGGCCGACCGCGATCGGAAAGTCGAGCCGCTCGTGCTGCACCCGCAGCTCGTCGAGGTGGCGCAGAGCCTGCCGCGCGAAGTAGCCGATCTCGGGGTCGTTGCGCTTGCCCTCGAGTTCGCTGATGACGACGATCGGCAGCACCACCGCATGCTCGGCGAACCGGAACATCGAGGAGGGGTCCGACAGCAGGACCGAGGTGTCCAGGACGTACGTGCGCTGGAGCTGATCGGTCGGCTCCGCGGAGCCGTTCTGCGCGTGGCGGTGGAGACTCCCCTGCGCGCCGGTCTGCGGATTCATGCCCTGGGGAACTGTCACGACGACTCTCCACACTCCGGGGGCCGAGCCCCCGGCTCATGTCCTCGAGCCGGCCTCTTCGGTGTCTGACGTTCACCGCGCAGTATCCCTTCGGCGTCTGCGCGATGTCGAGCCCTACGTCTGCGGCCGTCTCGACCAGGCGCTGTACCTGATGACTTGAACCTAACCCGGCGAATGACATCCGTGTGTTTCCCACCGCGACGAATGTGTAACCAGTGTGTGAACGTGCGGAATCCGGCCTGATCGCCCAGGACTCGCACACCCGCGGGGCGTCCGACGTCGATCTCCTAGCACGCCTCGCACAGGAGGACTTCGACGGCATCATCACCCGCGACCGCAAGCAGCTCGTCCACGACGACGAACGCACTGCGCTCAGGCGCGCGGGACTGCACTGGGTGGGCGTGGACCGCGGCGCTGTCGACGTACAACTGTGCCCGGTACGCGAAGCGCGCCCTCGAGACCATCGAACGGCGAAGGGCCTCCGGAGTGCCCGCGAGTGTTCCCGCGTGGAGCGCAGATCCGTTCGACGACCTAACAGGCGCCCGAAGTGACTGACGCGAGAGACAGCCGCACAGTAGCATCGGCTCGAGGGTGAATTCTTGCGTGGAGCGGAATCTGAGAGTGAGAGTGCAACGCGCTGGCTTCGGGTCCGCGAGTCTGGTGCACTTTGTGCCATCCCCACACCTGAGCCGATACAATCGCGGCCTAACCCGACCACGCCCGTAGTCCTTCGGGCTACAGCCGCTTTCGGAAGGAGCATCGCATGACCACCATCACCCACCGTCACGGCTCCGACCGCAGCCGTCCCGGAGTGCTCGGGCAGGTCGCTCTTCTAGTGAGCGGACGCGGGCGCGTCGTTCGCCGAGGGCCGGCGCCCGGTCAGGACACCACGCAGTTTCTGCTCTCCAGCGGCAACCGCGAGCGTCTGTTGCGCAGCATCGACGAACTCAACGGCGGCGAGGGTCGCGAACACGATACTCGTTGAGGATCATCTGGTCCGCAGATGCGTGGGAGGAGTACCAGGAGTGGCTCGAACCTCAGCGTAAGAAGGACCTCAAGAAGCTCAACGGCTTTATCAAGGAGATTCGGCGCGGATCTTTCTACGAGGGCCTGGGCGATCCTGAGCCGCTCAAGTATGAGCTCGAGGGCTGGTATTCACGCCGCATCACCTTGGCCGACCGACTCGTGTACCGGGTTTCTGACGCCGGGGACCTCGAGATAGCGCAGTGCCGCGGCCACTACTGATCTGACCAGATGAGCAGTCCCGCTCGGGTAATGCAGCTGCGGACCAGCGCTCTCGCGGTCCGACAGGGAATGCTTCACACGGCTCCGGCTCGACGACGACGATGCCCGCACGCTCGTGCTCGTCGCGGGAACCCACGACCGCCAGCCCGAACTCGTCGGCCAGATCCACGATCGCGCTGACCCGCTCCGCCACGAGCGCAACGTCGCCGAGAGTGGGCCCACGCGGCCGAAGTCGAGGTAGCCGGTCTCCTCGCCGAATCCGGCGAGGTAGTCCTCGGTCGTGGTGAGGCGGGTGGCCCGTTCGAACTCCTGCCTGCCCTTCCGGTCGGTGGTGCGGCAGGAGCCGCGAGATCAGCTACCGAAGCGGCGGTGGCGCCCGGCGTAGTCGCGGAGCGCACGGAGGAAATCGACCTCGCGGATGTCTGGACCCAACGCCTCCATGAAGTAGAACTCGCTGTGCGCGCTCTGCCAGAGCATGAAGTCCGAGAGCCGCTGCTCCCCCGAGGTCCGGATGACCAGGTCGGGGTCGGGCTGCCCACTCGTGTAGAGGTGCTCGCCGATCAGCTCCGGAGTCAGCAGGCCCGCGACGTCCTCGATCGAGGAGCCGCGCTTGCCGTGCTCCTCCAGGATGCTGCGCACGGCCTGCGCGATCTCGTGCCGGCCGCCGTAGCCGACCGCGAGGTTCACATGCAGGCCGGTGTGCGAGGCAGTGCGGGCTTCGGCCGTGTCGAGGGCGGTGACGAGCGAGGCGGGCAGGCCCTCGTCGGAGCCGACGTGCTGCACGCGCCAATCCGGCTGCTGCGAGACCTCCTCGGCGAGGTCGGCGATGATCGCAATCAGCTCGGTCAGCTCGCTGCTGTCCCGGCCGACGAGATTGTCCTGCGAGAGCAGGTACAGGGTGACGTGCCGCACGCCGAGCTCATCGCACCACTGCAGGAACTCGTGCACCTTCGCGGCGCCCGCCCGGTGGCCGTGCGCCGCCGTCTCGAGGGCCCGCTGCCGCGCCCAGCGCCGATTACCGTCGATGATCATCGCGACGTGGTTCGGCAAAGAGTCGGGGGGAAGACTCGAGCGCAGTCGCTTCTTGTAGACGCCGTAGAGAAGGTCCCTCCCTACAGGCAGTCTCGGGTTCGGCACAGTGACACGGTAGCCGACCCGGAGCGGTCCTCGATGACGGTGGGCGCTCGGTGTCATACCGGGATCGCGTCGTAGTCTGTCCGCCATGAGCTCGCGGCCGACGCCTCCCCCGTCCGATCCCTCCGCACACGCCGCCGACGCAGCGGACCTGTCTGCGCTCCCCCTGGTCGAGGATGCGATCGAGCAGGGCCCCGCAGCCGAGGTACGCCCGACGTGGCGCGGCTGGATCCATGCCGGGATCTTCCCGCTCGCGGCCGTCGCCGGAGTGGTGTTGGTCGTCCTTGCGGACGGAACCGCCGCGACAGGGGCGGCCGCGGTGTTCGCGACCACGTCACTCCTGCTCTTCGGCAACTCCGCTCTGTACCACCGCTTCGACTGGACGCCGCGGACGAAGATGATCCTGAAGCGGATCGACCACGCGAACATCTTCCTGCTGATCGCCGGCACGTATACGCCGCTCGCCGTGCTCGCCCTACCGCCCGCGCAGGGCACGCTGCTCCTGGTCCTGGTCTGGGCGGGCGCGCTGCTCGGGATCGGCTTCCGTGTCTTCTGGATCGGCGCCCCGCGCTGGCTGTACGTGCCGCTGTACCTGCTGCTGGGTTGGGCGGCCGTGATGTACCTGGGACCACTGTTCGAGGCCAGCGCGGCGATGATGGTGCTCGTCCTCGTCGGCGGGCTCTGCTACTCCGCGGGTGCCGTGATCTACGGCATCAAGAAACCCAATCCTGTGCCGGGCGTCTTCGGCTTCCACGAGATCTTCCACGCGCTCACGGCCGTGGCGTTCCTCTGCCACTGGACGGCGGCGTTGATCGTCACGCTGCATCCGGCCTACAACGCTTAGACGGGCTCAGCCGTCGCTGCGCTCCGCCTCCTCGGCGTCGAGCCGCTCCTTCACCTGCGCGGTGTAGGTGGTGCGCCGTACACGGCGCACCATATCGAGCGCGAGCAGGACCGCGGCGAGGGCGATAACGAGCATCGTGACGAAGCCGAAGAGGCCGGGGGTGACCGTGTCCTCGTTGAAATCCGGACCCGGGGTCGGCACCGGGCTCGAGGGGGCGGCTAGAACGACGGCGCGCTGGGCGCTCTCGAGCAGCGCGGCGATCACGCGCACACCTCGTCGACGACGGCGATGCCGGATCCGTCGGGTTCCGGAGTCACCGGGGCGTCGTGCGAAACCTCGGAGTCGGGGGCGATCGGCGGGACGACGGCGGTCGGACCCGGGGCGAGTTCCGCCAGACCGAGACCGGCGAAGAGGTCGGTCTCGGGGGTGGGCGCGTCGACGCGGCTGTCGACGAGCTGGAAGTCGTCGGTCGGCCAGGCGGCGTCGATCGCCTCGTGCGGAAGGAAGAAGAAGACGTTGTCCGGAGCGACCTGGCTGGCGTGGGCGAGCAAGGCCGCGTCGCGACGGTCGTGGAAGCCGGAGATCACGACCCGTGTGGTCGCGAGATACGGGGTGTCCTCGTTCCAGCGCTTCATCTCATCCAAGACCGACAAGCGCGGGTCCTCTGGGTCGATCGAGCGCAGGTGCTCGGCGATCGCCCGTAGCTTCTGGCCGCTGAAGACGCGGTCGTAATAGAGCTTCAACACCGACCAGGGAGCGCCCGTGCCGCGGTACTGCTCGGCGAGGCCGGCTGCGCGGTACGCCTCGACCGCGACCTGATGTGCCCGGATGTGGTCGGGATGCGGGTAGCCGCCGTTCTCGTCGTAACTGATGATGACGTGCGGGCGGAACCGGCGGACCAGGCGCACGAGCGGCGCGGCCGCGGTCGCCAGCGGCCGGCCCGCGAAGGAGGCGCCGTCCACCTTCCCGTCCTCAGGCATCCCCGAGTCAACGAAGCCGAGCCAGGTGTGCTGGACACCCAGAGCATCACGAGCGGCGGCCATCTCGTGGCGGCGGAGGCCTCCGATGTCGCGCTCGGCGTGAGCACGGGCCTCGAGACCCTCGTTCAGTACCGAACCGGCCTCGCCCCCGGTGCAGGAGACCACCATGACCTCGGCGCCCCGCTCGGCATAAGCCGCCAGAGTCGCGGCACCCTTACTCGACTCATCATCCGGGTGGGCGTGCACGGCGAGGAGGCGCGGAGTGTCCTGCGCCTCCGAATCGACGGAGACCTCATCGGCCTGGGACACGATCGCTCGATTCCTCGGGGTTTAATGGGATCGGCGCTCGTGTACCAGAGTGGACGCGCGCCGTCCGTCCAGAGTAGACGCATCATCCAGGGAGTTCAGTGGCCACCCGCACCTCCGAAAACGTCGAGGGCACTGCCGCGCCGGCACTCGATCCGGACGCGGTCCGCGCCGCCGGGCCCCTCGCCACCCGCTACGGCCGCACGAGCAGCACCCGCCGCAACAACCGCTGGCTCTTCGGCGGCGTCGCGCTGACCTTCGTCGCCGTCTTCGCGGCCTGGGTGATCTGGGCAGGGCTCGACGGCGCCCGCGGTGGAGTGGACGTGCAGGACACCGCGCACCAGGTCGTCGACGACCGCACCGTGAGCGTCTCCTTCGACCTCACCGCGCCCGCCGGCCGCGAGGTCGCCTGCGCCGTCCAGGCTCTCAACGAGCAGTCCGCAGTCGTCGGCTGGCTGGTGGTGAAGTACCCCGCCTCGACCGAACGCTTCCACTCGCACACCGAAACCGTGCGCACCACCGAGCTCGCGAACACAGGTTTGATCTCCTCCTGCTGGCTCCCTTAGGCTTGACTGAGGCCCTGACGGACTCGTCGGGGCGTCGCCATTCCCACCGCCGCCTGACGCCGGCCGTCCCGACCGCCGGACGCGGATACCTCCGCACAGTGCTGCCGGACGCTGCGAGCGCGGCCCTCAGAGCAGGAGCCCACCATGACGGACCAGTCACAGGTGACCTGGATGACCCAGGAGTCGTACGACCGCCTCGAGGCGGAACTCACCGAGCTGTCCACCGCCGGACGCGAGGAGATCGCCAAGCGCATCGAGGTCGCCCGCGAGGAGGGCGACCTGAAGGAGAACGGCGGCTACCACGCCGCGAAGGACGAGCAGGGCAAGATCGAGGCTCGCATCCGCCAGCTGACCTCGCTCCTGCGCGAAGCCGAGATCGGCACGCCCCCCGAGAGCCACGGAGTGGTCGAGGCCGGCACTATCATCACCGCCGACATCGCAGGAGACGAGTCCCGCTTCCTCCTCGGCAACCGCGAGATGGCGGGCGAGAGCGACCTCGACATCTACAGCCCGCAGAGCCCCCTCGGCGCGGCGATCATGGGCCTGAAAGTCGGCGACACGACGCGCTTCACGGCACCGAACGGGCGGGAGATCGAGGTCCGCGTCGCCAACGTCGAAACCTGGTCGGGCCACTGATCGTGCGTCGCGGCGTCCTCCGCGGCGTTGTCGTCGGGCGCGATACCGCCGGTATCGCTTCCTCCTCCGCCTTGCGGAGAACACCGCGACGCACGATCAGCCCACCCACGAACACGACGGGCGGCGGCGTCCTCCGCGGCGTTGTCGTCGGGCGCGATACCGCCGGTATCGCTTCCTCCTCCGCCTTGCGGAGAACACCGCGACGCACGATCAGCCCACCCACGAACACGACGGGTGGCGGCGCTTCGCGCGCCTACAGGACGGGCGGCGGCGGTTCGCGCGCCTCGGTGGGAGCGCGGTCGGACCGGCGGAGCGCCGCGACAGGAGCTCGCGCGGGGGTCAGTTGCGGGAGATGCGGGGCGAGTAGCCGGCGTCGGTGAGGACCTGGATGACGCGGTCGGCGTGCTCAGGGCCGCGGGTCTCGACGCTGATCTCGATCTCGACCTCGCTGATCTGCAGGCCACGGCCGTGTCGGGTGTGCAATACCTCGACCACATTGGCGTTCGCCTCCGAGATGAGTCCCGCGATGCGCGACAGCTGGCCTGGTCGGTCCGGCAGGCCGATGCTCATCTTGAGGTAACGCTCCGAGGCGGCCAAGCCCCGGCTGATCACCCGCTCCATCATCAGCGGATCAATGTTCCCGCCGGAGAGGATCACCGCGGTCGCCCCTGCGTCGCGGATCTTCCCCGTCAGGATCGCCGCGATGCCCACGGCACCGGCAGGCTCCACCACGAGCTTCGCCCGCTCCAGCAACACCAACAGCGCCCGGGCGATGTCGTCGTCCTCGACGGTGATGATCTCGTCCACCGTCTCGCGGATGATCGCGAAGTTCAGCTGGCCCGGCTTTGCCACCGCGATGCCGTCGGCGATGGTCGGAGAGATCGTGATCGCGGTCGGCTCTCCGCTCGCGAGTGAGAGCGGATACGGAGCCGCGTTGGCGGCCTGAACGCCGATCACGCGGAGGGTGCGCCCCGCCCGAGCCGCCTTCTGCTTGGCGGCCGACGCGACTCCGGCGATCAGGCCGCCGCCGCCGATCGGCACCACGATCGTCTCCACAGAAGGTGCCTGCTCGAGGATCTCGAGGCCGACCGTACCCTGCCCGGTGATGACGTCCGGGTGATCGTACGGCGGAACGAACACGGCGCCGGTGCGCTCGGCGAACTCGGCAGCCGCCGCGAGTGCCTCGTTGAAGATGTGACCGCTCAGCACGACGTCTGCTCCGTAGTCGCGGGTGGCCGCAAGCTTGGGCAGCGCGACGCCGATCGGCATGAAGATCGTGGCCTTGATCCCCAGCTCCCTCGCCGCGAAGGCGACCCCCTGGGCGTGGTTACCGGCCGACGCCGCAACGACGCCGCGGGCGCGTTCCTCCGCCGTGAGTCGCGACATCCGGAACACCGCTCCGCGGATCTTGTACGAGCCGGTGCGCTGGAGGTTCTCGCACTTCAGGAACACGGGCGAGCCGAGGACCTGCGCGAGGAATGTGCTCGTCTCCATCGGAGTGGCGGCGATAACGGGCGCGAGGACTGTGCGGGCCGCTTCATACTCGTGCAGCGCGGGTCCGACGACGTGGCTAGTCTGCATGCTCTGCGGCAACTCTCTCGGGGGTTCGGGTGGGCGAGCGCCAGGCTCCGCTCGCGACGTAGTTGACCATGACGTTGAGCGTGGCCACGAAGGGCACAGCGAAGAACGCGCCCGCGATTCCGGCGACGATCGATCCTCCGGCCACGGCGAGCACGACGGCCAGCGGATGGACCTTGACCGCCGAGCCCATGATCAGCGGCTGCAGGATGTGGCCCTCGAGCTGCTGCACGCCGAGCACGACAATCAGCAGGATGAGGGCGATCAGCGGGCCGTTGTAGACCAGCGCGATGAACACGGCGAGCGCCCCGGTCACCACAGCACCGATCACGGGTACGAAGGAGCCGAGGAAGACGAGCACGCCGATCGGGATCGCGAGCGGGACGCCGAGGAAGAAGGCTCCCAGGCCGATGCCGACCGCATCGACGAACGCGACCAGGATCTGGACCTTCACGAAGTTGGTGAGAGTCACCCAGCCGGCACGCCCCGCACCATCGACGGCTCCGCGAGCACGATACGGGAAGAGGCGAACCACCCAGCTCCAGATGTTCGGGCCGTCGATCAGGATGAACAGGGTCGAGAACAGCGTGAGCAGGACCCCGGTCAGCAGGTGACCGACGGTGGAGCCGACGCTGAGCGCCCCGCTGACCAACATCCCCGAGTCCTGCTGGAGAGCGGTCAGGGCCTGCTGCGCGTACCCGTTGATGTCGGTCTCGGTGAGGTGGAGGGGCGACTCCAGGAGGAAGGCCGTGAAGTCGTCGTAGGACTGCACCGTCTGCCGACTGAGGTCGTCGAAGCCGGAAGAGACCTGGGTGACGACGAGGAAGAGCAGCCCGCCGATCACGAGCACGATCCCGAGCTCCGCGACCACGACGGCCACCCATTTGGGCCAGCTATGGCGCTGGAGGAAGCTGGAGAACGGGATCAGGAGCGCCGCGATCACAATGGCGACCAGCAGCGGAATGACGATCAGCCGGAGCTCGATCACCAGCAGCGCGAGCACCGCGAGCGCCGCGACCACGACCAGGACGCGCCACGCCCAGGCACCGGCGACGCGCATCCCATCGCTGACGAAGGCGGAGTCGGGGACCGGGGCCGGCCGGCTGGCCGCGACAGGCGCGACAGGCGCGACGGCGCGCGGGCCGGAAGTGCGGCGGGACCTGCCGAGTCTCATCTGCCCAGACTAGGCCCCGGTGCATTCCCCGCGCGGTATCCCCGCCGCGTGCTCATCCGGTGACGGCCGACGGCATCTGGTCTCGGTGAGCGCGGACCGCGACCGGCCGGCGCGCGAGCAGCACGCCGACACGCTGCCCCGGTTCGAGCCGCTGCCCTGACGGATGCTGGACGACCACCTCCTCGCCCGTGGACAGCAACACTCTCGAGCGGCGAACCGGCCCGAGGAAGCTCGAGGCGAGGACCGCGCCGACCAGCGCGTCCGGGGCGCCCTCGGCGACGATCTCGAGATCCTCGGGGCGGAGGAAGACCGAGACCGCGCCGTTCGCGGCGGCCCTGTCGACCAGCGGCAGGCGGGTGCCCAGCGCGGTAACCGCTCCCTCGGCGACCACGCCTGCGACGACGTTCGAGAGGCCGACGAAATGGGCGACGAACGCCGTTGCCGGACGCGCATAGAGGTCTTCGGGAGCACCCAGCTGCTCAATGCGGCCCGCGCTCATTACCGCGACCCGATCGGCGACGGCGAGAGCCTCCTCCTGATCGTGGGTGACGAAGAAGGTGGTGATCCCGATCTCGGACTGGAGCCGCTTGATCTCGTCCCGCAGCTGCACCCGAACCTTCGCATCCAGCGCCGACAGTGGCTCGTCGAGCAGCAGCACCCGGGGCCGGGTGACCAGGGCGCGTGCGAGCGCCACGCGCTGCTGCTGTCCGCCGGAGAGCTCGTGCGCGTAGCGCTCGCCGAGCCCGCCGAGGCCGACGACGTCCAGCGCCTCCTGCGCGGCTGCGCGCCGCTCCCGTGCGGCCACTCCGCGGGTGCGCAGCCCGAACTCGACGTTCTCGCACGCCCGCAGGTGTGGGAAGAGCGAGTACGACTGGAAGACCATGCCCAGGTCGCGCTTGGCCGCAGGGACGTGCGCGACGTCCACCTCGTCGACGAGGATGCGGCCCGCGTCGATCCGCTCGAGACCGCTGAGGGCCCGCAGCGCCGTCGTCTTGCCGCAGCCGGACGGGCCGAGCAGGGCGATGAACTCCCCCGGTGCCACATCGAACGAGACGCCGTCCAGAGCGCGGGCTGAGCCGTAGTGCCGCTTCACGTCGACGAAGCGCACGCGGGCGCCGGGCAGGGTGGGAGCGGTCACGAGGAGCCTTTCGAGGAGCGCGCCGCACTCACCGGCAGACCAATTCGCGCGAGGCGACCGATTCCGAGCAGGAGAGCGAAGGCGAAGAGGAGGGAGAGCAGCGAGAAGATCACGGCGGCGTAGGCGTCCGACTTCGAGACCTGTACCAGTGCGGTCTGCAGGGTCGTGCGGCTGAGCAGCGAGGCGATCGTGTATTCGCCGAGGACTACCGCGACCGTGATCAGTGCGGCGGCGACCAGTCCGCGGCGCAGGTTGGGCAGGAGCACCCGCCCGAGCACGGCGAGCGGCCCGCGCCGAGCGAGCGCGCGGCCTCCGAGAGCGTCACAGCGTCGAGTCCGGCGAGATCGGCCGCCACGGCCCGGTAGGCGTAAGGCAGGACGAGCACGCCGTAGGCCAGCGCAAGCGTCCAGGGCGCAGAACCGGCGAGCCGAGTGACGACGGAGTAGACCGGCGCCAGCCCGACGACCAGCACGATCGCGGGCACCGTCAGCGGCAGCAGGCACACCAGCTCCAGGGCACGGCGCAGGCGCGGGAGCCGGAGCTCGACGAGCAGCATCGTCGGCACCAGCAGCACGAGGACGATCACGGCGGTGACGACGGCGAGGATCAGCGAGTCGCCGATCCCCTGGAAGAGGGAGCGGTACGCCCGCTCGTGCCCGGGATCGAGGATCGCCGTCCAGTGCGAGAGGTCATAGCCGCCCGGGCCGCGCAGGGTGAACTCGGCCATCGCGACGAGCGGAGCCGCGAAGACGAGCCCGGTGACAGCGAGCACCGTCCGCGCGAGGAGCCGCGACGGCCTCACCGCTGCCACCTCCGGGCCCGGCGCTGCAGCAGCGCGTACCCGGACATCAGCAGGACCATCACCGCGAGCATCCCGAGCGCGAGCGCGCCGGCGAGGTTCTCCCGGCCCAGCACCGTCTCGCTGACCAGCGACGCGCGGATCTGCAGCGGCACGATCTGCGCGCCCTGGCTGATCAGCGCCGCCGCCGTGGCGAAAGACGAGAACGCGTTGGCGAACAGCAGCAGCACGCAGCCGAGGAACGAGGGGGCCAGCACCGGACCCGCGATGTGGAGCCAGTAGCCGAGCCGGCCGCCGCCGAGCACGGCGTTCGCCTCGGCCCACTCGGGGCGCAACCCCTCGAGCGCGGGAAGGAACGTGAGCACCATCAGCGGGACCTGGAAGTAGAGGTAGGGCAGCATGAGCCCGGGGAGCTGATAGAGCCACATGCCGTCGGCGTACAGGTCAACGCCGGCTCCCGCGAGCAGGGTGGTCACCAGCCCCTGCGCGCCGATGGTCGCGATGAACGCGAACGCCAGCATTACGCCGCCGAACTGCGCGAGCACGCTCGCCGCCGCATCGACTACGGTGCGCAGCGGGCCGCGCGGATCCGCACCCAGCAGCGCCAGGCAGACGACGGCGCCCACTACCGCGCCCACCACGGCGGTGCCCGCCGAGAGCCCGAGCGACGCTCCGAAGGCGGAGAGCACGACGGGATCGCCGAGCGCCTGGAGGTTCGTGAGCGTGAAGCGGCCCTCGCCATCCGTGAATCCGGTCGTCACCACGAGGACGGTGGGCACGGCGAGGAACAGCAGGACGTAGAGCGCGAAGGGGGCGACACCCAGCACGGCCGGGGCGCTGCGCCGTCCCCGGATGATCGGCGCTGCGGGGACGTCGGCACGAGCGCTCGTCACTGGATCGCCGCAGCCCACTTCTCGGCCAGGAGCGACGAGGCGGCCTTGGTCTGCTCCACCGTGAACTGGATCAGGTCGGAGGGAGCAGCGCCGACAGCGGCGAGCGCGCCCTGGTCGAGCGTGCCGGCCTCGGTCATCGCGGCCAGGCGCACCGGGTAGGCGCCGGCAGCGAGGTAGAGGTTCTGCGCCGCGTCGGAGTAGAGGTACTCCTGCCAGAGCCGGGCCGCCGCGGGGTGCGGGGCATCCGCGTTGATCGCCTGGCTGTAGTAGCTGCCGACGGCCGCGCCCGGAAGAACGGTCGTGTTCCAGTCGCGGCTACCCGCGTTCGCCGTCCCCGCGGCAAGATTGTTGTAGCTCCAGTCGAAGACCACCGGGGTCTCCCCGGAGGCGATCGTGGCGTCGGTCGGGTCCAGCGGCAGGAAGTTCCCGGCGTCGTTGAGCTTGTGGAAGAAGTCGATCCCCGGCTGGACGTCGTCGGCGGACCCGCCGGATTGGAGGGCCGCGAGCTGCACCGCTGCGGCGGCGGCGCCGGCCTGGGTCGGGTCACCGTTGATCGCAACGGAGCCGCGGTAGTCGGAGCCGAGGAGATCCTCGAGCGAGTTCGGTGCGGGCACGGCCCCCGCGTCGTAGCCGATCGACATCAGCCCGGTGTAGTCGTTGACCCAGAGGCCCGACTGCTCCTTGTTCTTCTCCGGGATGTCGTTCCACGATTCGACCTTGTACGGCGCGAACATGTCCGTGTTGGCCAGCGCGACGGCCGGTCCCAGGTCGAACACGTCGGGAGCGGTGTCCTGACCGGCGAGGTTCTTCGCCGTGCTGATCTCCTCGGCCGAGGAGTCGTCAGGGGAGGCGGAATTCACGGTGATGCCGTACTTGTTTTCAAAGCCGCTGATCAGCTCGCCGTAGTTCGCCCAGGTGTCGGACAGGGCGATGACGCTGAGCTGCCCCTCGGCCTTCGCGGCCGCGACCAGGGAGTCGAGTCCACCCAGGTCCGCGGCGGAGGTGGCGGACGCGGCGGCCTCGCGGGAGCCTCCCGTGGAGGCGGTCGCGCCACCGGAGCAGGCGGAGAGCGCAAGGATGAGCGCGGTGCCGGCCGCGGTGACGGCGGCAGTGCGCGAGAGTCGCTGAATGGTCAAGGGTCCTCCAGAGTCGGCTGGGCCAGCCCGATGGGACGGCCTCGGGCACGATAGGCGCGGCGTGAGACGACGAGGGTGCGCGCCGGTGAATGCCGGGCGAACGCCCGGCACCGAATCGGTGACAACGATGTCGGAGGCATTCGCTAGCGTAGGCAGACCATGACCGAGCAGCTCCCGCCCGCGCTCGCGCGCCGGATCGCCCTGGTCGCGCAAGGCTTCGGCGCACCCCGGCCCCTGCGAGTGGGTGTGCGGCAAATCCACGCCGCCGTCGACCGCATCCGCCCGCTGCAGCTCGACTCGGTCACCGTTTTCGAGCGGAGCCACTATCTGCCTCTGTTCGCGCGCCTGGGCTCCTACGACCGCTCCCTCCTCGATGCGGCCGCTTTCTCACCCGCTGGTCAGTACCTTGAATACTGGGCGCACGAGGCGGCCCTCGTCCGCCGCGAAGACTTCCCGCTCTACCGCTGGCGGATGCAGCACTACCGCCGGGTCCGCCTCCCCGAGCACGAGGGCTGGGCCGCCGAGAACCGTGCGACCCTCGACTGGCTGCGGGCGGCACTCGTCGATGGCCCGCTGCGCGCCTCCGAGATCGAGCACGAGGCCAACGTCCGCACCGGACCCTGGTGGGGGTGGTCCGACATCAAGCGGGGCCTCGAGGTCCTGTTCCGCTGGGGCGAGGTGGTGACGGCCGGGCGGACGCGCTTCGAGCGCTCCTACGGCCTGGCCTCGCAGCTCCTTCCGCGCGAGGTGCTGGAGGCCGAGGTCGCCCTCCCGGACGCCGTCCGTGAACTCGTGCGGCGGGCCGCCCGGGCGCACGGCATCGCGACCCTCGGCGACCTGGCCGACTACCACCGGTTGCTCCGGGCACCCACCCGCGTCGCGGTCGACGAGCTGGTCGAAGCGGGCGAACTGGAGCGCGTCGAGGTTCGCGGCTGGGAACGCGGCGGACGCCCGATCCCGCTGTGGCGGCACGTCGACGCCCGCCGCCCCCGCTCGCTCCGGGCGGACGCGCTGCTCTCGCCGTTCGACCCCGTCGTCTGGCATCGTCCGCGCGCCGAGCTGTTCTTCGGGTTCCGCTACCGGATCGAGATCTACACGCCCGCCGAGCAGCGCGTGCACGGCTATTACGTCCTCCCGGTCCTGCTCGACGACGTGATCGCCGCCCGAGTCGACCTCAAGAGCGATCGGCGGCGTCGGGTCCTGCTCGTGCAGGCGGCGTGGCGGGAGCCGGGGGCGCCGGCCGACACTGCCGAGCGGCTCGCCGTGCTCCTCGCCGAGGCCGCCGCCTGGCAGGAGCTCGACGCCGTCGAGGTCGTCGGGCGGGGCGACCTCGCCGCCGCCCTCGCCGTCGCGCTGAGGGGGAGGGCGTCCTAGCGCTCTGCGGTGCACTGGCTCGACTCCTCCATCCCCAGCCGCTGTTCAACCGAACGCCTCTCCGCTCGTCCAGCCGCCGTCGTCCGCCGCGACGTGGAACGTGACCGTGTCGGAGTCGTCGATCGACCGGGTACCGCTGCTCCATGCGGCCCGCGGCGGAATGCTTCGCGCCTTCCCCGGTCAAAGGACAAGGACGCTCTCAGCGTCCGCTCTCTCCGGTACGGCTGAGGTGCTCAGTGGATCCGGCCGGGTCAGTATCACATTCACGGCTCCGCTCCTGATCGTCCCTCGGTGATCAGCGGCGACGTCAGGGGCGCTGAGGCCACCGGTTTCACCTGATTTCGGGGGCAGGGACCATTCATCTGCCACACTGGGTCACTTCCGCCCGTGACCCCGGCAAGTCCGCTGAGACGAGAGGTCCTGGGATGGGCGTTCTGCACGACGACCAACGCTCGTTCGACTCCGACGACCGGCTTCGCACTCACGTCCAGGCGGTGGGCCTGATACGCCGCCGTTCCGATGACCGGCCCTGCGTACGCCCCGCGCCGATGACCGGCCCTGCGTACGCCCCGCGCCGATGACGCGGCTGCAGTGAACGACACCGAGGATCTCGCGGTGCTGTTGGCCTCGCTGGTCACGGTGCTTCCCTTCGAGGAGGCCGCCGCGTCCTCTCTCGGCGCCCCGTTCGATGTGGAAACGCTCGCGTCGAGCAGTGTCCGCGCCGCGTCACTGGACGAGGCGCAGCTCGACCTCGGCGAAGGACCGGCGTGGGACGCTTTCCACACCCGCAGGCCGGTCCGCGCCTCTGTCGCCGATAGTGGGAGGGAGCCCGAGTGGCCCTTCCTCGCGTCCTCGTTCGGTCGTGCCGGCGTGTGCTCGGTGCTCGCGTTACCCCTGGCCTTCGGGCCGCTGCACATCGGCGCCGTCACGCTCTTCGCCCTTGAGGCGGAACCTGCTGATGACGCAGCAGTGAAAATGGCGCAGAGCATCGTGACGCTGGTGGGACGTACAGTGACTTTCCGCGCTCTCGCCGAGACGCAGTCCGGCATAGCGGAACGGGACGCGTCGCTTTCACGCCGTGAGGTACACCAGGCGACCGGCATGGTCCTGAGTCAGACAGGAACCACCCCCGACGATGCGCTCCTCATCCTGCGCGCATACGCCTACAGCCACTCCCGAACCCTTCGCGACGTCGCTGCCGAGGTCGTCGCGCGCCGCCTCGACCTTTACCCCGACCACTGAAAGTGGGCGGTTGCGCCAGAACACCATCGGCTCGCTCAACGTCTTTAAAGACCCGCCCCGCGGGCGAGATCGTCCTCTGAGCTTCGCTAAACTCTGCCCTCACGCGATCGACCACCCGTAGTCGGCGTCCGGCCCGCCCAGAACAGACGGCACTCAGTCCCGAGGATTCCGCCTGGGGCCGCGCCGCGTCCGGCGACCCTGGCGCCGTTGGACAGATCCTCCGTCGCCGCGCGCACTCCCGGACCAGCGCGGCGGAGGTTTTTCCCGATGACGCGGTCTGCTTGAGGTAGTCGTCGAGGACCCGGTGCTCGTCCTGGCCGCCGTGTCGGGCGCCGTTGCAGGGCTGTGGAGGTGGAAGCGGTGGGGCTCGGAGTATCCGCCGCTGGTGACGACGTCGTGACAGCTGCTGGCGGGAGGGCTGCCGCTGGCGGCGCTGAGCGCTGTGTTCGAGCCGCTGCCGGACGCCGGCCTCACGCTCGTGAACGTCGTCGGGTACATCCACCTGACACCGATGGGCACGGCGCTGGCGTACTTCTTGTGATTCCAGGGAGTGCGAGCACTCCCTGCACACGTCCCGGCGTTTCTCAAGCTGCCCAGCCCGGTCATCGCGGGCACGATCGGTGTGAGCTGGGCGGGCGAGGTCCGGTCCGGGTCCTAGATCGTGGGAGGAGGCACCTCCTAGAAGCGCGAGCCCATCTCGGAGAGGCGGGCGACGCGGTCCGCGATCGGCGGGTGGGTCGCGAAGAGGCGTGCGACGACGCCCGGCTTCGACGGATCGGCGATCCAGAGGTGGGCCATCGAGCTGTTCTGGCGCTGCATCGGCCGCCCCGCGGACTCTAGCTTGAGCAGGGCGCGGGCGAGAGCATCGGGATGGCGGGTGGTCAGAGCACTGGTCGCATCGGCGAGGTATTCGCGCTGACGCGAGATGGAGAGCTGCACCGCCGTCGCAACGATCGGCGCGAGGACCATCGACACCAGTCCGACGATCAGGAGCGCCGGGTTGCCTCCGCCGTTGTTGGTGCCGCCGCGACCGACGAACGCGAGACGCAGGAACGCGTCCGAGAGGAAGCCGACCGCCACGACGAGCCCGAAGACGATCATCGAGACGCGGATGTCGTAGTTGCGGACGTGACCGAGTTCATGCGCCATCACGCCCTCCAGCTCGGCGTCGTCCATGATCGCGAGGAGACCGGTCGTTGCAGCGACCACGGCGTGCTCCGGATCACGACCGGTCGCGAAGGCGTTGGGCGCAGGGTCGTCGATCAGGTAGACCTTCGGCATCGGTGTGCCGGTCGCGATCGAGAGGTTCTCGACGATGCGGTACAGCCGCGGCTCGTCCGCCTTCTCGACGCTCACGCCCCCGCTCAAGGCGACCGCCTGACCGGCGGCGAAGAAGTACTGGAACAGCGCGTAAGCGGCGGCGACGACGAGCACCACCACCACGACCGCCGCGCTGCGGTAGACCGCGGAGGCAAGGGCGCCAAGGCCACCGATGATCGCCAAGAACAGGACAAGGATCAGGACGGTGTTGCGCTTGTTGCGGGCGATGGCGCGGTACACGAGACGCGCCTAGAACTGAACGCGCGGGGGCTCCGAGATCGCGGCGAGATCGCCGACCTCGAAGAATTCGCGCTCCGAGAAGCCGAGCCGACGCGAGAAGAGGGTGTTCGGGAACACCTTCACCTTGGTGTTCATCTCGCGCACTCCGCCGTTGTAGAAGCGACGGGCCGACTGGATCTTGTCCTCGGTGTCGACGAGCTCGCCCTGCAGCTGGAGGAAGTTCTGGCTCGCCTGGAGCTGCGGGTACGCCTCCGCGACCGCAAAGATCGACTTCAGCGCGCTCTGCATGTGGTCCTCGGCTACCGAGGCCTCCGCCGGACCCTGCGCCTGGAGCGTCTCGGCGCGCGCCTGTGTCACCGACTCGAAGACCTGCCGCTCGTGCGTGGCGTAGCCCTTCACCGAGTCGATCACGTTGGGGATGAGGTCGGCGCGCCGCTTCAGCTGGACGGTGATGTCGCTCCACGCCTCGTCTACTCGGACGTTGAGGGTGACCAGCGAGTTGTACGTCGCCCAGAGGTAGACCCCGAGGATGACGACGAGCGCGACGACGACGATGAGCGGGACGAGCCATTCCATGCGCTCCAGTGTAGGGAGCGCGCGGTGCCCGCCACCTGTCGATGAGGCGCATTCGCAGGGGCGGGGTCTGCCCTACTTGAGCGTTTTCTGCAGCAGCACCGTGCTGAGCCAGCGCTCGAACTTGAAGCCGACTCGACCCATCCGGCCGACCTCGACGAAACCGAACTGTGCGTGCATTGCGAGCGACGCCTCCGCCCCCTTGTCGGCGATGACGGCCATGATCTGCCGAATGCCGACCGCCTTGGCCCGCTCGAGCAGCTCGGTCATCAGCGCCCTGCCGAGACCCTTGCCCGTCGATGCCGCGCGCAGGTAGATCGAGTTCTCGACAGTGAAGCGGTAGGCGCGCTTGGACGACCACGGTGAGACCATCGCGTAGCCGAGGATCTGACCCGACGGCGAGACGGCGACGATGAAGGGCAACCCGAGCTTGTGATTGCGCGCGAACTTGGTGCGCCACTCCTTCAGCGTCGAGTCGTCCTCGTCGAAAGTGACCACCGTATTGCGGACGTAGTGGTTGTAGATCTCGCGGATGTCTGGCAGGTCGGCGTCCCGTGCCTCGCGGATCTCGAACGAGAAGCCCGGCTCGGGCGGGGGCGCCTTCCGCAGGTGCGGCGGCAAGACGCGCCTGCGCTCGTACTCTTCCTCAAGCATCCGTGTCCCCTTCGGCTCCGCCCAGTGATCCGAGCCAGCGTAGCGGCCCCGTCGCGGCCGAGCGGCTCATGTGAGAGCGCCCCACTCGACAGGCTCCGCGCCGCGCTCCACGAGCAACGCGTTCGCACGACTGAAGGGCCGCGAACCGAAAAAGCCGCGCGACGCCGACAGCGGGCTTGGATGCGCGCTCTCGATCACCCCGGCCTCTCCCAGGATCGGTCGCAGCGACGCAGCGTCGCGACCCCAGAGGATCGCGACGAGCGGCGTCTCCCGCGCGGCGAGGGTGCGGATGGCGTGTTCGGTGACCGCCTCCCAGCCCTTGCCGCGATGCGAGGCGGGAGCTCCGGGAGCGACGGTGAGCACGCGGTTGAGCAGCATCACTCCGCTCGAGGTCCAGCCGCTGAGGTCGCCGTGCGGAGGCGGTGTGACGCCGAGGTCGTCGCGTAGCTCGCGGTAGATGTTCTGCAGGCTTCTCGGCAGCGGGCGCACATGGCGCTCGACGGCGAAGGAGAGGCCGATCGGATGCCCCGGCGTGGGATACGGGTCCTGCCCGACGATCAGGACGCGCACGTCGGCGAGCGGCGCGGCGAAGGCGCGGAGGACGTCCCTACCCGCGGGGAGATAGGGCCGGCCGGCCGCGACCTCGGCGCGGAGGATGTCACCCATCGCGGCGATCTTCCCGGCGACGGGGGCGAGCGCGTCGGCCCAGCCCTCGTCGATCAGTCCCGCGGCGGCGAGTTCCTTCAGGTCCATCGAGTCAGCCCGCCGCAAGCGTCGCGACGACGACTCCGGCGTCGCTCCCGGTCACGCGCCACACCGATCCTGCGCCGCCCACCCGCAGTGTGCCGGTGCCCACGATCAGCACAGTGGACTCATCGAGCGCGACGCCACCGTCGACCAGGCCCGCCTCGACAGCGGCAACCAGGCGCCCGAGGGTGCCCCACTGCGCGGCGTGCACGTCGACCGAGACGTCGATCAAGCCGATGCCCTCGAGCACGGTCACCTCGTCGAGTTCCTCCGCCGCCGCCTCCGGGGCCACCGCGACTGCGCCGATCCGGTGCCCGCCGACGATCGCACGGTCCGCCGCGACCGCCGCTCCCGCCGAGCAGCCGGCATAGGGCACTCCAGAGGAGACGAGATCGCGCAGGCGCGGGAAGCAGTCTTCGAGCGCATCGCGGTAGGCGGGGGTGAGCCCTGCGCCGATGAAAATCCCGTCGACATCGTCGAGGACCGAGGGGTCGATCCGGTCGCCCTCGAGCTTCATGACGGCGAACGGGTCGAGCGGACCGACCGTCGCGAGCAGCGCCGCGTACCCCGAGTAGGCCTCCGGGCCGAGGCCGTCGTGGACGACGACGATGGCGATGCGCGGGCCCTCGATGCGACCGGCATCGACCGCGTGCGCGCGCGCCTCCGCCAGGAACGCTCCGTACAACTGCTGGTCGTGCTCGGCGCCGCCTCCGCCGCCGATCAGGTGGACGCTCACTCGTCGTCCTCGGCAAAGGCTCCGTCCACCGGAGGCAGAGCCGACCAGGGGAAGACGATCCAGCGCGGGGTGCGGCGCCAGAAGAAGTCGGGCTCGAGAACCGTGCGCGGCTTCGTGTATAGGGTGACGGTGCGCACCTCGGCGCCCATCGCACGAATGAGCTTCACCGAGAGGGCAAGGGTGTGGCCGGAGTCGGAGACGTCGTCAACCAGGAGGATGCGCTTGCCGTGCACCGACGCCTCATCCAGCACCGGCGGCAGCACCACGGGCTCCGTCAAACGCGCCTCGACACCGGTGTAGAACTCGACGTTCAGCGCCCCGCAACTCTTGATCCCGAGCGCATACGCCACGGCGCCCGCGAGCAGGAGTCCGCCGCGGGCGATGGCGACGACCAGCTCCGGGCGGTAGGCCGATGCCACCACGTCGTCGGCCAAGTGCCGTGCTGCATCACCGAACTCGAGCCAGCCGAGCACCTCCTTCTGCGTGGCGGCGAGGAGGGCGGCGGAGTCGTCGGCGTCGGAAACCATGAGCGATAGGCTAAGCCGTCGCGGGGCCTCGCGTCACATCGGTCAGGCGCGCGGTGCCAGGGGTCTCCTCGTCACCTTGTGCGCGGCCGCCTGGGCGACCGGCTTGATGGTCACCAGGTCGAGGTTGACGTGGGCGGGCAGTTCGACGGCGGAGACGATCGCGGCGGCGACGTCGGCGGCGACAAGGGGATCCGTCACGCCCGCGTAGACGGCATCGGCAAGCTCGCGGTCGCCGCGGAAGCGCAGCAGCGCGAACTCGTCGGTGGCGACCATCCCGGGAGCGATCTCGATCACACGGATCGGCTCCCCAGCCAGCTCGAGCCGCAGCACGCCGACGAGCGCGTGCGCGGCGAACTTGGAGGCGTTGTAGCCGCCTCCGCCCTCGTAGGGGGTGTGCCCGGCGATCGAGGTGACGGTCACGATGTCGGCGGAGGAGCCGCCCTCCTCGATCCCCGCGCGCAGCAGCGGGAGCAGCGCGCTGATGACCAGCTTGACCGCGAGCACGTTGATCTCGAACATGCGACGCCAGTCCTCGGGGTCAGCCGTCTCGATCGGATCGAGTCCGAGCGCGATGCCCGCGTTGTTCACCAGGGCGTGCACGGGCCCTGACGCGGCGAGATGGTCGCGCAGCGCGTCGACCTGGGCAGCGTCGGTGAGGTCGGCGACAAAGAACCCGGCGCCGGTCTCGGCGGCGAGCGCCTCCAGACGGTTGCGACGGCGCGCGACAGCGACAACCTCCCAGCCGTGCTGCCGGAACAGGCGAACCGTCGCCGCTCCGATCCCTGAACTCGCTCCTGTTACCACAACGCGTCGACCCACGCCCGTTTCCTTCCGTCACGCCTCGGACACCGTCGACCCTGTCGTCGCACCCCCACGCTAGTCTGGCCGCGTGCCGCCCGCCGACTCGGCTCCCGCGACCGCCGGGACAGCCGTTGCCCCCCAGCGCCGCGTGCCCCTCTGGGACAATGCGCGCTTTCTCTGCGTGACCCTCGTCGTCGTCGGCCACGGAATCCAACGGCTGACGGCCCACTCGGACACCTCGCTGATCGTCTACTTGACGATCTACGCCTTCCACATGCCGGCGTTCGCGATCATCTCTGGCTACTTCTCCCAGGGCGGCGCGCCGAGCGCGCGGGTCATGCGCCGGGTGCTGACGGACATCCTGCTGCCCTACCTGATCATGGAGACGATCTGGACGCTCGTGCAGTTCCTGGTCGAGGGCAAGCAGGAGTTCAATCCGACCACGCCGAGCTAGACACTGTGGTTCCTGCTCGCTCTGGGCATCTTCCGCCTGGTCCTCCCCTCTCTGGCGCTGCTGCGCTGGCCGCTACTGATCAGCGTGGTGCTCGCTGTCGGGGTCAGCTAGTACGACAACAGTGATTCGACCTTCTCGCTCGCGCGCGCGATCGGGATCCTGCCGTTCTTCGTCTTCGGCTGGCGGATACGCGGATTCGCGCTCGGCGGCCGCTGCGTCGTCGAGCGGTGGCTGGCACAGCCGCCCGCGCGCGTGCTCGGAACCCGCATCGCCGCTGTCCTCCTCTTCGCGGTCGCCGCGGTCGTGATGACCATTAACATCGAGGCGTTCCGCGCGGCCGACCTACGGTTCTGGTTCTTCTACGACCGCCCCTACGACGCTCTCGGCGAGACGCAGTGGTGGGCCGGCCTCGTGCGCCTGACGCTCATGGCGGCCGCCGTTGTACTCTCGCTCGCGCTGTTCGCCCTCGTTCCGCGCCGACGCACGCCGCTCACTGCGTGGGGCCAGTCAACGATGTACGTCTATCTTCTGCACAGCTTCGTGCTTTATCCGCTGCGCGAGTCGGGGGTCCTGTCCCACACCGAGAGCACGCTCGCGCTGGTGCTGATGGTCCTGTTCTGCATCGGCGTCTCGATCGCCCTCTCGCTGGGCTGGACGCGCAGCGTCTTCCACCGGTTGGTCCAACCCCGCGCGGCGTGGCTGTTCGCTCCGGACGCCGACGCGCAGCCACCGCGACCGAACCGCGCCGACCCCACCGAAGCCAAACGCGACCGGCAGCCCGAGCGACGCTGACCAGCGTTACCCCGTGTTTCGGGGACCCTGGCCGCCGTGCAAGGGCGCGCGTACGCTCATCGCGACGGAGAACGGCCCCGTCCTTCACCCCCGACGATCCGATGGGAAGAATCATGACCGACTCCGAAAAGTGGCAGTTCGAGACCAAGCAGATCCACTCGGGAGCCGCACCGGACCCGGTGACCAGGGCCCGCGCGACACCGATCTACCAGACCACCTCCTACGTCTTCGACAGTGCCGAGCATGCGCAGAACCTGTTCGCGCTGGCCGAGTTCGGCAACATCTACACGCGCATCCAGAACCCGACCCAGGCGGTCGTGGAGGAGCGCCTCACGGCTCTTGAGGGCGGCTCGGGTGCCCTGCTGCTCGCGTCGGGCCAGGCGGCCGAGACCGCAGCCGTGCTGAACATCGCGCAGGCCGGTGACCACATCGTCTCGTCGTCCTCGATCTACGGCGGCACCTACAACCTCTTCAAATACACCCTCGCCAAGCTCGGCATCGAGACGACCTTCGTCGAGAACCAGGACGACCGGGAGGAGTGGCGGCGCGCCGTCCGGCCGAACACCAAGCTGTTCTTCGCCGAGACCGTCGGCAACCCCACGATCAATATCCTCGACATCCGCACCGTCGCCGATGTCGCGCACGACGCCGGCGTCCCCCTGATCGTGGACAACACCATCGCGACGCCGTATCTGATCCGCCCCTTCGAGCACGGCGCGGACATCATCGTGCACTCGGCGACGAAGTTCCTCGGCGGGCACGGGACGGTCATCGGCGGCGCGATCGTCGACGGCGGCCGCTTCTCGTGGAGCGGGAACGCCGAGCGCTTCCCCGGGCTGACCACTCCGGACGAGTCGTACCACGGTGCCATCTACACCGCGGCGGTCGGCGACTCCCTGGCCTACATCATCAAGGCCCGCGTACAGCTGCTCCGCGATTTCGGCGCCTCGATCGCCCCGGCTAGCGCCTGGCAGCTCATTCAGGGGATCGAGACCCTTTCGCTCCGGATCGAGCGCCATGTGCAGAACGCGCAGGAGATCGCGGAGCACCTCGAGAACCACTCGGACATCGCCTCGGTGAACTACTCGGGCCTGCCGACCTCGCCCTGGTACGCCGCGGCGAACCGCTACGCACCCAAGGGCGTCGGCGCGGTGCTCTCGTTCGAGCTCAAGGGCGGAGTGGACGCCGGTCGCGTCTTCGTCGACTCGCTGAAGCTGTTCTCGCACCTCGCGAACATCGGCGATGTCCGCTCGCTGGTCATCCACCCCGCGTCGACCACGCACTCGCAGCTCTCGCCGGAGCAGCAGCTCACGGCCGGCGTGACGCCGGGCCTGGTGCGGCTGTCGGTCGGCCTCGAGAACGTCGACGACCTCCGCGCCGACCTCGACCAGGCCCTCCGCGCCGCGCGCGCCGTCGTGGACGCCTCGCGCGCAAACGCCTGAGTATCCGCCGATGCGGTGGATCCCCCCTGCCCGGGGATCCACCGCGCACCGGACCCGAAGGAGGGGAGTAGGCGTACGGGCAGGGCGTGACACGATGGGCAGCGGTATGGACTGGCAGCAGACACTCGAGGACACGGTCCCATCGGCCTTCATCACCGAGCATCAGCTCCTCTCGGTGATCGGCAAACCGCCCGCCACCGGCGCGTGGCGCGCGGCGACCACCCGGGTGGCCGCCGCTTCGTCGATGTCGGCCCGTTCGACTTCGAGGCCGGCGGTCACCTCCCCCACGCCCGCATCGCGTACGAGAGCTGGGGAGAGCTGAACGCGGAGCACGACAACGCGATTCTCGTCCTGCACGCGCTGACCGGCGACTCCCACCTACTCGGCCGCGGCGAGCCGGGGCACGCCACTGATGGCTGGTGGTCCGGACTCGTCGGACCAGGGCTTGCGATCGACACCGACCGCTTCTTCGTGGTCGCCCCGAACATGCTCGGTGGCTGCCAGGGCTCCACCGGCCCCGCGTCCCTCGCTCCCGACGGGCACGAATGGGGCGCACGCTTCCCGTACACGAGCATCCGCGACCAGGTGCGGGCACAGGTGCGATTCAGCGAGCTGATCGGCGTCGAGCGCTGGCATACGGTCATCGGCGGCTCGATGGGCGGGATGCAGGCTCTGGAGTGGGGCATCGACCACGCCGAGCGCGTCGCCCGCCTCGCGGTCCTCGCCGCTCCCCCGCGCGCGACCGCCGATCAGATCGCGCTCAACTTCGTGCAGCTGGAGGCGATCCGCAACGATGCGGCCTTCGCGGGCGGTGCCTACTACGACGCGGGCGACGGACAGGGGCCGTACCACGGCCTCGCGCTCGCCCGCAGAATGGCGCTGCTCAACTACCGCAGCCCCTCCGAACTCAACGACCGTTTCGAGCGCAGCTGGCAGTCGGGCCTGAGCCCACTCGGCGGCGGCGGCCGATTCGCCGTCGAGTCGTACCTCGACTTCCACGGCAACAAGTTCACCCGTCGCTTCGACGCGAACAGCTACATCACGCTGGTCGAGGCGATGAATTCGCACGACGTCGGTCGCGGCCGCGGCGGCGAGGCGGCGGCCCTCTCGCGGATCACCAGTCCCACCCTCGTGCTCGGCATCGACAGTGACCGTCTCTTCCCGGTCGAGGGGCAGCGGATCATCGCCGCGCACGCTCCCGGCGCCCTCGACGACGGAACGGTCGCGGTGATCACGTCGCCGTTCGGCCACGACGGCTTCCTGATCGAGGACGATGCTGTGGGCGCCCACCTCGCCCGGCTGCTCGCGCACTGCGGCGACAGGCTCTCCCGTTGATTCCGGCGCACGTCGACGATCCGCTCCGATCGGCCCGGCCAGTGGCTATCGTGTGACGGGGGGCAGCCCCGCCACGATCGGAGGGAGCTAGAGCGTGCCGATGATCCGCAGTGCTCGCGAGCGCGACCGGCTACTGCGCTACTCCGCCTGCGGAATCGGCCTACTCACCGACGCGGGGGCGCTGGGCATGGCACTCATTCCCGGGACTCTGCAGCCCGCCGCTGTCCCCTTCGCCGTCACCCTCCTCCTGGGAATGATGGCCGCTCACGTCGAACTCGCGCGAACAGGGCGCCGCAGCCGAGTGATCGCCGTGGCGGTCGGCGGTGTGCTCTTGGTGTGGGGCCTCGCGCTGGGACTTGAACCCGGCGCGGACTTCGCCGGGTTCGTCCTGGTCAATACCGCGAACGCCGTGACCGCGAGCATCGCCGTGGTGGTGACGACGTCGCCGCGCCGCCTGGTCATCGTACTGCCGGTGCTGATCCCGAGCGTGATCGCCTCGATGGTCGTCTCCAGCGGCACCATGATTCCCGCCGTCGTCTTCCAGTCGCTGCTGCCCTGGGGCACGCTGTGCGGCTTCGCGCTCTGGATCAGCACGGCGGTCCCGCGGGTCGTGCGGCGCATCGACAGCATCGGCAACGCACACCGCGTCGAGCGCCAGGCCAGCGAGACTGAGGCGCAGCGCCGACAGGGTGCTCGCCTCCTGCACGACACCGTCCTGGCCACGCTTACCCTCCTCGCGCACTCGGGCCGCGGAGTGTCGGTCGACGCACTCCGGCAGCAGGCCGCCCAGGACGCGCAGCTCCTGCGCCAGTTGCGGCTCGGCGGGACACCGACGCCCAGCGCCTCCGGCTCCTACCAGCTGACCAGCGTGACCACCGCTCCCGCAGCCAACACGCTCGAAACCGTCCGCCACCGCTTCGGCCGGATGGGTCTCGACGTGATCTGGCACGGCTCCGGCCAGGTGGCGCTCACAGGGGTCGCGCTCGACTCCTTCGTGCTCGCCCTCGCGGAATGCCTCGAGAACGTGCGCCGCCACTCCGGGGTCGCCTCGGCCGACGTGACGATCACCGAGGACGAGACGACCGTCCGCGCGATGGTCACCGACGCCGGTGCCGGCTTCGACATCGCGACCGTCCCGGACTCCAAGCTCGGCTTGAAAGAATCCGTGATCGCGCGAGTCGGCGATGTCGGCGGGCGCACCCGGTTGTTCAGCGCGCCGGGATCCGGGACCACGGTGGTGCTGGAAGTGCCCAAGTGAGCGCGGAACCCCGAACGCCCGCACCGCTGCTCAGCGGAGGCGGGGCCGGGCCGCCGGTGGACGGCTCCGCGCGGGCGAGACGCTCGACCCGGTCGGCGCGCCGTCAGCAGGAGGGATTGGGCACCAATTACCTCGGCAGCGGCCTGAACGGCATCGCCGCCGCGATCCTGGCCTACGAGCTGCTGATCTTCCTCTCGACCTCGGCCCGCTACAGCGCCGTCGCACCGGCCGCGGTCGCCTGGATCCTCGTGATCCTCGCTTTCGGCTCCACCGTGCTCGCGATCCGCGTGAGCGGCCGACGCCTTCCCTTCGCCGTCTACCTCTGCTTCCTCCTCACGATCGGCGTCGCCGTCGGACTCGATCTGATGGCGGTGGCCGGCTCCGGTTCCGCGCGCACCGTCCCCACTGCCGCCGTCGCTGCGGCCGTTGCCCACGCCGCGTTGATCGTCCACCGGCGCGGAGCCGAGGTCCTCGTCGTGGGCGTGCTCGTCTCGATCGCCGAGGTCGTGGTGTTCCTCTCGATGGAATCCGGCGGAGCCGGTGTGCTCTCGGTGCGAATCAGCGCGCTCATCGTCACGATCGCCCCGGCTGTCGTCTTCGTCGTGATGATGCGCGGATTCCGCAGAATGGTGCAGTTTGAAACCGACCGCGCGCTCGTTCAGAGCACCACCCTCGGCCCCCGCTACGCGGTCGGGATGCTCGCCTCCGAAGAGCTGGCACGGCTCGACCTGGCCGCCGAGCGTCTCCTCACCGAGGTCGGCGACGGCTCGGTGCGCCTCCCCCTCGACTCGCCGCGCGCCGCGCACGCGACCTCACTTGCCACGCAGCTCCGTCTCCACCTGATCGAGGGACGCCGCGAGACGTGGCTGCACCACGCCGTCCTCGAATCGGAGCTACTCTCGCCCCTCGTCGACCTCGACGACCCGGACGGAACCGCCGGACTCCTCGGCCACCACCAGCGCGACGGGCTTCTCTCAGCGATCTGGCTGATTGCCGACAGCGCGACCGGATTCGCCGTCGTTCTGCACGTCGAATCGGGCAGGCCCCGTGATTCGGGAGCCGAAACGACGACCCATAGCCTCCTCGTTCCGATCATTCTTCACTCCTCAGGCGCGCCCTTGCGTGTAGTCGATCCTGCGACGTGGGAAGCTATCGCTCAGGTCGGCGTCTTCCGCGACACCTCGCGTGACGGGGAACTCAGGATCGAAATCGACTGCCTGGTCGACAACCCTGCCGACCGATGAGCAGCCGCCGGAAGGCCGTAGACGACCGACGACCGACGACCGAAGGACACCGATGACACCCACCGCTGAATCGAAGATCACGCTCGCAGTCGTGGACGACCACAAGATGCTCCTCGGGGCGCTGACGGAGTGGATCCGCGGAGCCGCGTCCGACATCCAGCTGGTCGCCGCAGTCGCCTCCTGGCCCGAGCTGCTCACGCACCCCGAGTTCCCCGTCGACGTCGTCCTCCTCGACCTCGACCTGAAGGACAACATCCCGATCTCGGTGAAGCTCTCGACACTCAAAACCACCGGCGTGAAAACCGTCCTGATGAGCACCTACTCCGAGCCTGCCGTGGTGCGCGAAGCACTCGCCTCCGGCGCGCTCGGCTACCTGGTGAAGACCGAGGACGCCGACATGATCGTCGAAGCGATCCGCGCGGCCAAGGATGGCCACTCCTACATCTCCCACGAGCTCGACATGGCGCTCTCCACTGGCGACTCCGACGGAGCCCCTAAGCTCAGTGCTCAGGAACGGCGCGTGATGGCCCTCTACGGCGGCGGCGAACCGGTGAAGTCGGTCGCGTTCGAGCTGGGCATCTCGGAGGAGACGGCGAAGTCTTACCTCAAGCGGATCCGCGAGAAGTACCGCGTCGTCGGCATCGACGTGGGCACCAAGGTCGCGCTGCGCAAGCGCGCCATCCACGATGGGATCCTGATCGAGACGGATTGAGTCCGATTCCGCGGCGGACCCCGCCCGCCGCGGCGCAGTCGGCGTCTCGACGTGATGCGGCTCTCGAACTGCCGGCTGGCCCTCCGCGAGATGCCTCTTATGACGGGCCTCGTCGGCGTGTCGGCGTCATAAGTGGCATCTCGCGGCGGGTATCGGTACGGAGCGTTCGGGCGGGCGAAGAGCTCCTCAACTCACGAGCACCTTGCTCAGCCACCGGGCAGGAACGGCAGGCTCCGGAGCGCGCCTCAGGGGGTGAGGACAGCGACCGTCATGCCGGGGGTGGTGGCGGAAGCATCCATCGCGGCGAGGGCGGCGGGCAGATCCTCGAAGGCGATCGTGCGGCCGACGGAGTCGGCGGGGCGCAGGCGGCCGGCGACGATGTCGTCGAGGAGGGCGGTATAGCCGCCGCGGGCGATTCCGTGGCTGCCGAGCAGCTCGAGTTCCAGGGCGATGACGCGGCCGAGCGGAATCGCCGGCGCCGCCTCGGGCCCGAGCAGCAGACCGACCTGCACATGCCGGCCACGCGGACGCAGCACGGCGATCGACGCCTCCGCCGTGACCCTGCTACCCACGGCGTCGATCGCGAGATGCGCCCCTCCTCCCGTCGCCGCCCGGACCGCGTCGACAGCTCCTGAACCGCCCGCGACGACGACCGCACCGAGCGCTCGAGCGGCCTCGAGCGCCGCCACCGAAACGTCCGACGCCACCACCCGGGCCCCGGCCGCCAGCGCGACGATCACCGCGGACAGCCCCACCCCGCCGCAGCCGAACACCGCCACCCACTCCCCCGGCGCGACCCGCCCGCGCACATGCAGCGCGTGGTAGGCAGTCCCAAAACGGCAGCCGAGCCCGGCCGCTTCGATGAAGCCGACGGCGTCCGGCAGACGCACCAGGTTGAGGTCCGCGTTTGGCACGACCAGCGCCTCAGCGTACGACCCATCGAGAGTGAAGCCCGGCTGCTCCTGGCGGAGGCACACCTGCGTCGCGCCCTCGCGGCACTGCTCGCACTCACCGCAGGCGAACACGAACGCAGCGGTGACCCGGTCGCCGACCGCGACACGGGTGACGGCGGACCCGACCTCCGACACCGTCCCCGCGAACTCGTGGCCGGGGATCTGCGGCAGCACGACGGAGTCGTCGTGCCCCTTCCACGCGTGCCAATCGCTCCGGCAGACCCCGGTCGCGGCGACCCGGACCACGGCCCCCTCGACGGGACAGACCGGATCAGGGACCTCGATGATCTCGGGGAGGGCATCGAAGGAGGAGTAACTGATGGCGCGCATGACGCCAGTGTTCCAGAGCACCAGGAACAGTCCTCGGATTCTGGCGCGCCCTGGCCGTGTGAGCAGCGCTCTGACGCTATCGCCGATGACCGCAGCCAGGGCCGGCCGCAGCCAGTGCCGACCTAAGGGACTCGCAGTTCTTTCACCGGTTCTCTTCGTGCCGCCACGGTCGCCGGAACGAGGGCGGCGACAGTGCTCGCCGCGATGGCGAGAACAGCGACTGCGACGCAGAATTCCGCATCGGGCAGCGGATCGCCGGACGCCACAAGACTGAGCAGTGCGGCGGCACTTCCCACACAGACGCCGATCACACTCAGAAGGGCCACCTGCGTCGTCACGAGACCGGCGATGAGCGAGCGAGATGCGCCGAGCGCACGGCGGCGCCCGAAGTCCTTCCTCTTCATCATGACGAAGGCGTAAAGGACCGCGGTCTCGAGGACAGCAGAGAGCAGGAAGACTCCTGCGACCAGCCCACCACCGAAATCCCCTAGTCGCCCGTCCACTACTCCACGCAGCCGCGCTAGTGTCTCGCTTGTCGATACCGTCACGGCGCTCGGGTCGTCGGCGGCGAGGAGCGACTGTGCCGCGGCTGAGACGGCAGCGACCGACTGGGGCTCTCCCGCGATCACCACGAGTCGACTGACAGCGTCGCGCCCCTGCGACGCCTCGTGCGGAAGAACGACAAGCGGCTCCAAGTCGCTCAGATAATCCGGCACGGACAGCCGCCCGACCACCGCATGACCATCGCCGTCCGCTGCGACGATGCCACCACTCGGCAGGCGCATTCCGAGCGTCGCGAGCGCGCGCGGAGAAGCCCAAGCATCCTCATCGGGCGGTGTCCCGGCGCGGCTGATCCCTAACGATTGCGCGTCGTTCGTCCAGAGCCGGCGAACAGGAACCTTCGCCCCGCCGGCTATCGCAACGTTCGTGACATCGGTCGCGCTACTGAAAGCGCCTACCCACTCCACATCTTCGACCGATGCGATTCGATCGACCACATCCGGCGTGAGACCGGCATTCGGCTCCGCGTGGATCACGATCGCACGCGTACCGATCGCATCGACTGATTGCACGACCGAGCGCTGCGCACCGACCGTGCGACCCGTCGTCAGCAGAACAGTCGCGCACAGCCCACCCACCACGATCATCGTGATGAGTGAGGGAAGAAGCTGTGCGCGGGCGATCGCAACGGCTTCGCGGACAATGGAGAGGGCGTGGGTCATAGCATCACGTTTCGCGAACAGCGAGCAACGAGTTCCGGATCGTGCGTCACGACGATGACCGTCGCGCCGGTTCGTGCATGTTCATGGAATGCAGTGACCACCGCTCTCGCCGTCACAGGGTCGAGATTACCGGTCGGTTCGTCCGCCAAGAGTATCTTCGGGCGGTTCAGTAGTGCCCGACAGAGGGCTATTCTCTGTGCCTGTCCGCCCGAAACACGTCCGGGCGTGGCGCTCGCACGAAGATCGACGCCGAATCGAGTCAAGAGTTCCCTCGCCCGAGGGATCGCCTCGGCCCGGCGCTCGTGTCGATAAAGGGTGGTTTCCAGGACGTTGTCGAGCACGGTTCTCGTCGGGTCTAGAGCAGCGTCTTGGAACACGAAACCGAAGACCTCGGCTCTCAGACGCGATCGGAGGGCATCGTTCATTCCCGCCACACTCACTCCGCCCACGAGTACAGAGCCGGATTGCGGCCGGAGCATCAGCCCGAGAAGATATAGCAAGGTCGACTTGCCCCGACCGGACGCTCCCGTGATAGCGACCACTTCCCCGGGGTCGAAGCGACCACTCCAGTTCGTCAGGATCGGCGTTCTCGAGTCGTACGAGAAGTCGACTCCCTGCGCCGAGAGCACGCTCACTGTCCCTGCGCAGGTACTCGCACCGGCAGCCCCTCGGTAACGCCGTCGACCACCGACATTCCTCGTGCGCTCGCCGTGACGGTCACAGCATGCTCGAGTCCCTGGTCGTCGGTGACCGCGATAGACCCGTCAGCGTCCGTCAGGAGTGCCGCCGTCGGAACGGTGATCCCCGTCACCGACTCGACGGTGATGAGCCGTGAGGAGAGGAGCGCCGAGCCCGTGACGGGGACCGACGCGCAGTCGTTACCGCAGATCGGCGCTCCCTCGGCGCCCGACAGAGTGATGCGGACATTCCCGTCCGACGTCTCCCCACGCCGATCAGAGGTGAAGCCCTGCCACTGGTGACCCACAGGACCTCCTATCTCGACTCGAGTATCTCGTGGGGTCGTCTGCGCCTGAGCCGGAGTCATCACGATCGTGAATTCTGGACTCTCCGGGAGACTCTGGACCAGTTCTTCCCCGCCGACCAGCGAAGCGCCACGTTTCACTCTGTCGGTGTCGAGCGAGAGACGCGCGGGCAGGGTCGGCAGGTAAAGGATGTCGCCGGCCTTGACGATCCCGTCGGTATCGATTCTCTCCGACCTCTGCCATGCCTGGACAGCATTCTTCGTGCTCACGCCGAATACCCCGTCGTTTGGGGAATCGTAGAAGTCGAGTGCCGCCAGCATCGCCTGCAACTGCTGCACATCAGCGCCGACGGATCCGACAGTCACATCGCGAAACGCGGGGATCTCGCCCTGCGCAATGACAACGGGTCGGAGGTCGACCGAGTAGATCTCGGCGCCGTCCGTCACTTCTTCTCCAGCCTCGATCTCGACTGTTGTGACCGTTCCCACCGCCCGGTTGGTGCCGGCGGGGCTCGAATTCCATTGGGCGGTCGCCGTAACGGATAGTGCCTGTCCGACCTGCCCCGTGGACGCGGCAACGAAGGTGAACGGCGCGATATCCAGTGCGGTAGGCGGTTCCGGCGCCAGTACCCTCGCAGCGGACCACCCGACTCCGGCTCCAACGAGAAGGATCAGTAGGACCCCGCCGATCACCGGCGCGATTCTTCGTCGACTACTCCTTTCTCGAAGCAGGACCGTGAAGTCGAGAGCATCTGTCAGGGGGGAGATCTCGTCGGTCGTCATCGAGGGGCGGCTCACGATCCGTACAGCGAATCAGGCGTTTGAGGGCACTCGTCGTACACCTGCGCAGCGTCGGATTCGGGGATGGAGAGTCCCTTGTACGGAGACCAGACTCCACCGCTGTCGACGAAGACCGTCTTGCTCGGTGCCTCTGAGGCGGAGCCGAATCCTCGGTCTGCAAGACATCGCACCAACTCGCCGGATCTGTAGTCGTAGAGCTGTTCGAGCGCTGCTGTGGAGAGTGGCTCCATGTACTTCCGCTGCGTCGGATACTCGAGTTCGCAGACGTAGACAGCGCGATCGAAGGCCTGCTGAAGGCCCTCGTCGTCGATTTTCGGATAAACCAGGCCTTGGCCGTCCGCCGTGAGCGTCACGTCGAATCCGGCGTCGGTCAGACACGTCAGTTGCGTGTCGGCGTACTCGTTCAGCGTGATCAACCGCACCGGCGTCACCGGCGGAGGGTCGACGATTCCGAGCTGGGCGGCTAACGCAGCAGAGGTCTCCTCGAGATACGCCTGTGTCGCTTCGTCGATGTCACCGTCACGGGTCTCTGTCGAGGTTGGTGCAAGCTCTGGAGTGGGCTTGGGAAGTGCCGAGGTGCAGGCCACCGCCGTCAGCGCGACTGCACCGATGATGAGAGCCTGCATCACAGCACTCGCGACACGACTCACGAATGGCAGACCGCGTTGGCGTACGAGATGTCTCCGCCCGAGCCCGTCAGAAACACCCGCCAGTAAGCAGACGTGTAGTCGGTCGCCGAGTAACGGTCCGTGTAGGTGCTTCCATTGTTCCAGTGCCCAACGGTCCCGCCGCCCGCTTCGTGATTGATCCGCCCCTTCGACGTTGAATTGATCTGCACGTAGGGAGTTGGTGATGAGCAACTCTTATTACCCGAGACCGGGCCCGAGTCGGCGGATGCTGACGTCGCCGGGACGACGACGCCGCCGATCGCCAGTGTCATCATCGCTAGTGCCACAGTTCTTCTCTTCATCATGTCCTCCTCCGGATCGGCCGCGCGGTGCGGACGCGCTCCACCGTACTGGCTCTCCGAGGATTCGTCACGATAGAGAGTCGATCGGTCCATCCCCCAGAGAGGGTGCGGCCCAGAGGAGGGTCGGCGGAGAGCGCGGTCCACGGAGCGCGCCATCGCGCACCGCAGCGCAGCGCAGCAGACGCCCTACAGCGCGTCGACGGGCATACCGTCGGTGCTTGGAGCAGGCGCCTCGCGGTGCACCGGATACACAGTCCCGCGGACACGATCAATGGCGATGCTGGTCAGCGCGAGCGCAATGCCCGCCGCGGTGAGGCCCACGCCGACCCAGATCGACGAGAGATAGCCCAGGCCGACCGCGATCGTCAGGCCGCCGAGCGCTGCTCCGATCGAATTGCCGATGTTCAGGGCGGAGTGGTTCAGTGCCGCCGCGATGGTCTGGCTGTCGCGCGCGACATCCATCAACCGAGTCTGGATCGCCGGTGACGCGGCCGCCGAGAAGCCCGCCGCGAGGAACGCGAACACCACCAGGCCGACCACGGACGACGCCGAGAGCGCAAGCCCGATCAGCGAGACACCGACACCCGCGTAGAACACCACGAGCGCGCGGCGCACGTCGCGGTCGGCCGCCCAACCGCCGACGAGGTTGCCCACCGTCATTCCAAGGCCGATGACGACCAGGATCCACGGCACCGCCCCCAGCGGAAGTCCGGTCACCTCGGTGGCGAGCGGCGAGATGTAGCTGTACATCGCGAAGAGACCGCCGAAGCCGATGGCGCCTACCAGCAGCGTCATCCAGACCTGTAGGCGGCCAAAGGCGCGCAACTCGTTGCGGACGGTCGCGGCGGGATTTCCGGGCTGGGCGGGCACGAGCAGCTGCACGGCCACGACAGTGAGCGCGAAAAGCGCGGCGACCACGAGGTAAGCGCTACGCCAGCCCGCCGCCTGGCCCACCCAGGTGATAGCCGGCACGCCGAGCACATTGGCGATCGTGAGGCCGGAGAGAACGAAAGCGACGCCCTTGCCGCGGTTGCCCGGCCCCATCAGATCGGCGGCGACCAGAGAGGCGATACCGAAATAGGCGCCGTGCGGAAGAGCAGCGACGAAACGCGCCGCGAGGACCAGGGGGAAACTCGGCAACAGCGCCGATCCGATCGTGCCGACCGTAAAGGCGACCAGGAGAATCAGGAGGAGGCGCTTGCGCGGCCAGCGCGCCGCTGCGGCCGCGATGGTCGGCGCCCCGACCACCACTCCGAGTGCGTAGGCCGAAATCAGCATCCCGGCCTGCGAGACGGCCTGCTCCTGACTCGCCGCGGAGACCTCGGGCAGGAGGTCGGCGGCCAGCTGCGGGAGCAGCCCCATCGCCACGAACTCGGTCGAGCCGATACCGAAGCCCCCCATCGCGAGGGCGAGCAGGGCGAGCCGGGTCCGAGCGGGCGAGAGTGTCACCGGACAAGGCTACCGAGGGATCGTCAGAATGACGATTTAATTCGAGCCTGAAGGCGCCGCACGCGCGACGGGGCGCCCGGCGCTGCGCCGCTACTCCCCGAGCGCCTCGTTCAGCCGAGCGATCTTGCCGTCAATCTCACCCGAGTACCCAGGGCGAATGTCGGCCTTCAGCACCAGCGAGACCCGGGTCCCGAACGCGCCCACCGCCTCCGTCGCGCGCCTGATCACGTCGAAGACCTCGTCCCACTCCCCCTCGATCTCGGTGAACATCGACGTCGTGCGGGAGGGCAGCCCGCTCTCGCGGACGATGCGGACGGCAGCGGCGACCGCGTCGTGGACGGACGCGTCGGGCGCTTCGCCCCCGGACGGTGCGACCGAGAATGCGACGAGCATGGGAGCCTCCCTGACTGCGCCGCCGCGAGTCGGCCGCGCTCCGTCCGAGCCTACGAGCTCTGGGCCGCGAGGCGCGTCTCTCCGGTCAGCGCCGGCTCCGACAGCGTCACGACGCGCGCCGAACCGATCCGCCACAGCTCGCGCAGCAGCCAGCCGAGCAGCACCACCAGCAGGACGTTCCGAACGCTCAACACGAGCACCATCGACCAGTGCGACCAGAGCAGGAAGAGATAGAGGTACGGGTACACCACCTGGGTCAGCGCCGCCGTGAGCATCGTCAGCTTCGCCGGTCGGTCGAAGGAGCCGTCGCGACAGGCGATTAACCCCGCGATCACCGGCGGCGCGAGCCACACGATGTATTGCGGCGAGAGCACCTTATTGGTGTCGATGAAGACGACCACGAAGGTCAGCGCGAGCAGCGGGAACAACCGTATAGCGTCCGCTCGCCGCGCGAGGGCCCGCGCTCCGAGCAAAGCCACGCCCAGCATCGCCAGGGCGAGCAGCGGAGTCATCAGGCTCGCCGCAAATTCGGTGCCGGGGCCGTGCATCTCGAAGGTGTTGATGTCGGCCGCGTAATAGACGTAGCTGCCGGTGCCCGGGACGACCGACAGCCACATCCACGGCGTGCTGACGACGGCCTCGATCTGAAGGCCACGGTCGGTCTGGTCGGTGACGAAGCTGAAGACCTGGTCGCCGCCGCCGACCAGGACGACCGCGAGCACAAGGAGCACAGAGATGACCGCCGGCACGAGGATCATCCGTACGCGGCCGCGCAGCACCAGGACAGCGGCGGCGAGGATCGCGGCGGGCCACACCTTGATCCAGGTGGCGATCGTCAACAGCGCCGCGGCCACGCCCGGCCGGGTCGCGGCCCACAGCATCCCGGCGATCGCGGGAGGCGTGGTAAACGCGTCGATCCGCCCGACCGCGATCGGCCCGAGCAGGACAAGGAACAGCAGCCACCAGCGCGCCGCAGCCAGGCGCGGGGCCGATCGGCGCCGCAGCAGGAGGGCGAACACGGCGGCGTCGGCGAGGGCGACGAGGACGAGCCACACCAGGTCGTAGCCTGCCGCGCCGAAGAGCCACGAGGCGGCGATCGGGCCCCAGGCGAGGATCGGGTAGACCCAGCCCATGTCGATTCCCGCGATGCCGCCGCCGTCGACGGCGGTCCTCATCCACTCCCGGTAGACGATGCTGACGTCGCCCATCGGCCGGCCCGGCGCGAACAGCGCCAGGAGCGAGAGCAACACATGCACGAGCGCGAAGCCACCCCAGAGCACGGCGACGCGATCGCGGTTCTCGCGCAGCCGGGCGAGGGGCCGAGAGAACGCTAGAGGAGGGGAGGACAGCACCGCGTCATTGTAGAGGGGCCGTTGCTCGGGACGCTGGCAGCAGCACTGCACGCGCGGGAAGCGGCGCTTCCTGGACACCTCAGTAGCCGGGGAACACCTCAGTAGCCGGGGAACGCGTCGGTGCGGATCCGCTTCGCCCCCGCACCCCGCAGCGCACCGCGGACCGAGTCGACGAACGACGGCGATCCGGAGACGTAGCCAACCCGTCGGCCCGCGTCCGGTACGGCGTCGGCGAGCAGTTCGGCGCTCAGGCGTCCGGACACATGCGACCAGCCGGTGGGCAGACCGGCCGGGACCTCCTTCGAGCAGAGCACGACCCGCGCACCCGACTCCTTCAGCAGCTCGCGGTAGGCGACATCCGCGAGGCTCGGCGCAGCGACGACGACGACGACGTCCCGCTCCGGGCCGCCCGCGAGCGAGCGCAGCTGGCTGGCGAACGGGGTGATCCCGATTCCGCCGGCGACCAGCAGCAGCGGCACGGAGGGGTCGACCGGCAGGACGAAGTCCCCGCCGACGCTCGTCGCGCGCACCGAGTCACCGGGCTCCAGGGCGGCGAGCGCCCGTTTGAAGCTGCTCGCCTTCTCGGGCATCCGCAGGGCGATCGCGATCTCGCCGTCCGCAGGGGCGGAGGAGACGGAGAACGTGCGCCGGCTCCCCCGGCTGTCGGCGCGGTGCGGGAGGTCGAGCTCGAGCCACTGACCCGGCTCGAACGGGAGCGGCGAGCGGGAGCGGAAACGGTACTCCGCGATGCCCGGGGCGAGCACGCGGGTGGAGGCCAGCTCGAGCGTGTGCCTGCGGCGCTGGCGGTACGCGACAGCGAAGGCGAGCACGTTGCCGACGACGAGGCCCAGCTCCGGAGTGGCGGAGATCACGCCGATGTGGAAGGGCACGCTCGCCAGGAGCGCAGCGACGACTGCGATTATCAGCTGCTGCGAGCGGCGGGGTGCGAGCGTGAGCGGCTCCGTCAGCATGAAGGCGCCGGCGAAGACGAAGGGGTAGGCGGTCAGGACCAGGGCAGCCGCGGCGCCGAGGTCCTGACCGTTCAGCACGGCCTGCTGCACCGAGACTCCGCCCGCCACGAGCACGAAGGCGGCGAAGACAGCCCAGCGGCGCACCCGCGCAACGACCAGGAGAGAGCCCAGGACGACGAACGGCCACATCGCGCCACTGGCGATCCACCAGGCTCCGGCGTTAAGCCCGGTGAAGCCGATGATCAGCACGGCGACCGCGGCCGGATTGAAGAGGTGCCGACCGCGCCAGGCGAGGACGTACTTGGAGGCGGCGGCGATCGCTCCGACGAGAGCGATCACCGCTAGCCCGCGCGGATCCGCCGTCGGGAAGAGGATGCAGGCGATCAGCAGGCCTGTGACAAGGGAGGACTCGAGGTGCGCGCGGCTGCGGAAGAGCCTCGCGAGGACCGCGCTCACGAGGGTGGTCGAGGCGACCGCGACCAGAGTGCTGCCGAGGATCTCGAGCGGAGTCGAGAAGATCAGGCCGGCGGAGGCGTAGCCGACGGCGAGGAGCAGGAGCGTGACGAGCGTCACCCAGACCAGCCGGTAGGTGGTGACGCGGCCAAGGGCGCGGTCGAATGTGCCGATCATCGGAAGACCTCTCCGGGGAAGGAAGGCGAGTAGTGGAGGGTGCCGTCGCTACGGACGCGGACGAACTCGAAGTCGAAGCGCTCGGCGAGGGTCTCGGGCGGGCAGACGAACAGCGCGGTCGCGAGCCCGTCAGCGATGAGGGCTGTGTCGGCCACCGCCCAGGTGGCGACGATGCTCTCGACCGGAGCACCGGTCCGCCCGTCAAGGACGTGGTGCAGGCCGCTGCCCCAGGCGCGGCGATTGCTCGCGGAGCCGCAGAGCGCGCGATCTCCGGGCAGCGCCACGCCGAGCGCGCTGCTGGCGTCCCACGGGTGCTCGAGGCCGACCCGGTAGTCTCCAGCGCCCGTGCCGCGGAGGTCGCCGCTGGCGTCGACGAGGGCGGGCCCAACTCCGGAGATCTCGTCGAGCACGAGGTCGACGAGCTGCCCTTTGCCGGCCGCGCCGATGTCGATGACGGTGCCCGGCTCGATCCGGAGTCCTGCCGCGCCGTAGCGGGCTGCTGCCCAAGCCGGGGCCGGGGCCGCCGGACCGCGGGGCACGAGGGTGTAGGCGGGGTCGTAGCCGAGCTGTTCGAGCGGGCCGCCGACGAACGGGGTCACGGCGCCGCCGGTCAGCTCGTCGAGCACGTCGTAGAGGGCGAAGAGCTCATCGGCCTCGGCGGTGAAGACGTGCTCGCCCCCCTGCCGCAGCTGCGAGACGGCGGAGTCATCGCGAAAGCGCGACCAGGTGCCGTCGTAATCCTCGATGCACGCCGTCACCCGGGCGCGCCGGGACGCGCCAAGCGGCTCGGCGGTGTCGATCTGCCAGGTGGTGCCGATCGCGTCGAATCGCCACTCGTGGCCGAGGGCGGGCGCCGGATCAGGCCGTGGCATCGGCCTTGATGGTCTCGACGGCGTCGTTGAAGCCGCCGGAGGTGAGGGAGGATCCCGACACCTTCGAGACCTTCAGGTCATCGAGCGGCTTGCCGACGACCTCGCCCGAGATACCGCTGGCGAAGCGCCCCTGGTACTGCTGGCCGGTCGGGTTCTCCGACTCCGGGGTCACGGTCACGTCGGTGACCACTCCGCCCGCGAGAGTCAGCGACACGCCGACCTTCTCGTTGCCACCGGGCGAGGTGTAGGAACCTTCGGCCTGGTAGGTGCCGTCGGTGTAGCTGCTGCCGCTCGCTGCGGCAGCGTCGCCGGTCGACTCGGGGGCGGTGGTCGGAGACGTGGCGGTCGCCGCGTCGGCATCGTTCCCGGTCGCGGTGGGGCTGGAGCAGGCGGCGAGGGCGGCGAGCGTGCCGGCTCCGGCGAGGAGGGTCAGGGCGTAACGGGCGGGAGTCATGGTCTTCGCGGTCATGTCTGTTCTCCTGGTCAAGGCGGACGCGGCGGATCCGACAGTAGGGGCACTCACTTCGAGCATGTGATGAGGCGGCGGTGCGGACCCGGTGAGCCGGATCGCGGGCGTCGCTTCCCCCAGGACAACGGTGGCGGTTCCGCTTCGGTTCAGTGTTCGCTCACTTCGGTTTCGGTTCGGTGCTCGCCGGTGAGGTGTTTCAGCCCAGGACCGCCGCGACGACTCCAGGCAGGTGCTCGGCGATGTCCAGGGCCGCGATCGGCCCGCCCGCGGAGGCGGCGCGGCCCGCCTCGGCGTGGAGCACCGCGGCGGCGGCGGCGAGCGGAGCGAGGTCCTCGGCCCTCAGCGTCGTGCCTGCTGCTTCGGCGTCGGCGGCGCGGCCGGCGGCGAGCGCGCCGAGCACACCACCGAGGACGTCGCCGCTACCCGCTGTCGCGAGCCAGGGCGTGGATCCGGTCACCTCGAACTCCGTACCGCCGGCGACGATGTGGGTGGTGCTGCCCTTGAGCAGCACGCACGCACCGAGGCGGTCGGCCGCGCGGCGCGCCCACTCCCCCGGGGCGGCCGCGATCGTGGCGGCGTCCACGTCCAGGCCCGTCCGGCTGAGAACTCCTGCGAGTTCGCGGTAGTGCGGCGTGATGACGACCGCTCCGGCGACCTCGTCGATCAGGTCGAGGGCACCTGCGTCGAGCACCACCGGGACTCCCGAGTGCAGCTGCTCGATCAGCGTGCGCCGCTGGTCGTCGTCGCGGTCGTCCGCGCTGGTTCCGGAGCCGACCAGCCAGGCCTGCACGCGTCCCACTGCGGTCACCACCTCCGGTCGCCGCGCGAGCACAAGCCCCGAGGGTCGCTCCGGCCCGAGGTACCGAACCATGCCGATCCCCGTCCGCACCGCCGCTTCAACACCTAGCACCGCCGCTCCCGGGTACCGCTGCGACCCCGTCGCGACCCCCAGCACCCCCCGCCTGTACTTGTCGTCATCCTCTCGAGGCACCCGAACGCTCCGCGCCGCCTCCGCCATCCCGACCCGCTCACCCATCCCGCCACCCTACGTGCGCCCCCGCCCCGTGCCGGCGCAGCCGCGCCCCCCCTCTCACCGTGCCGGCGCAGCCGCACCCCCCCCTCCCTCCAGGGGTGGCGCGGGTGCTGGAGGGGGCAGTCGCAAGGCGGAGGAGGAAGCGATACCGGCGGTATCGCGCCCGACGACAACGCCGCGAATGCCCCCTCCAGCGCCCGCGCCTAGCGACGGGTGGCGTCGTCGACTTCGCCGACAATCTCCTCAATGATGTCCTCCAAGAACAGCACTCCTGTGGCGCGGCCCTCCTCGTCGAACGCGCGCGCGAGGTGGGCTCCCGTGCGTCGCATGATCGCGAGGGCGTCTTCGAGGTCGGTGGCTTCGAAGATCGAGGCGAGTTGGCGGATCCGTTTGGCGGGGACGGGGAGGCGGAACTTCGCGCCTTCAGTGTCGCCGTCGAGGTCGAGGACGTCCTTGAGGTGGATGTAGCCCTCGGGGGTGCCGTCGGCGCCGAGGATCACGTAGCGCGAGAAGCCGTGTTTGGCGACGGCGCGTTCCACGTCGGCGGGGGTCGCTCCGCTGGGCAGGCTGACGATGCCGTCGAGGGGCAGGGCGACGTCGTGGACCTTCTTCTCGGTGAATTCGAACGCGGCGAGGAGGGTGCCGGTCGAGTCGCGGAGGGTGCCCTCGCGGGTGGACTGGTCGACGATCGTCTGCACCTCCTCGAGCGTGAATGTGCTGTTCGCCTCGTCCTTCGGTTCCACCTTGACGAGGCGGAGTACGCCGTTCGAGGTCGCGTTGAGCGCGACGATGATCGGCCGGAGTACTCGGGCGATGGCGACCAGCGGCGGCGCCAGGAGCAGCACGGCGCGGTCGGGCATCGAGAACGAGATGTTCTTGGGCACCATCTCGCCGAGCACCACATGCAGGAACGACACGATCAGCAGGGTGATCACGAAGGCGACGGTGCCGGAGAACTCGTCGGGGATGCCGACGGCGTGCAGCGGCACTTCGAGCAGGTGGTGGATCGCCGGCTCGCTGACGTTGAGGATCAACAGCGAGCACACCGTGATACCCAGCTGCGTGGTCGCGAGCATGAGGGTGGCGTGCTCCATCGCAGCGAGCGCGGTGACGGCGCTGCGGCGCCCGCTCTCGGCAAGGGGTTCGATCTGGGAGCGGCGCGCGGAGATGACCGCGAATTCCGCTCCGACGAAGAAGGCGTTCGCGGCGAGGAGCACCACGAGCCAGGCGATTCCGGCCCAGTCACTCATCGGCGGTCTCCTTCCGACCGCGGTGTCCGCGGCCGACGTCGGCGAGCGGGTCGGGGCTGCCCTCGGGCTCCGCCTCGGGGTCGGGGGTGAAGCGGAGGCGGTCGATGCGGCGGCCGTCGAGCCGCTCGACGCGGAGGGAGCCGCCCTCGACGTCGACCTGGTCGCCGACGGCGGGGAGTCGGCCGAGCTCGCTCATCACGAAGCCGGCGACCGTCTCGTAGGGGCCCTCCTCGGGGATGTGCACGCCGGCGCGGTCGAGGATCTCGTCGGGGCGGAGCATGCCGGGGAAGGTGGTGGAGCCGGGGAGCTTCACGACGTCGGCGCGCGAGCGGTCGTGCTCGTCGGCGACCTCGCCGACCAGCTCCTCGACCAGGTCCTCGAGCGTCGCGACGCCCGCCGTTCCGCCGTACTCGTCGACGACGACCGCGAGCTGGAAGCCCCGCCCGCGCAGCTCCGTGAGCAGCACGTCGAGCTTCATCGTCTCGGGGACGCGCAGCGGCTCCGAGCGCAGCGCTGTGACCGGCACGTCCGAGCGTTTTCCGCGGGGCACGGCGACGGCCTGCTTGACGTGCACGACTCCGACGATGTCGTCGATGTCATCGTCGGTGATCGGGAACCGCGAGAACCCGGTGGTCCGGGCGAGGTCGAGCACATCCTGGGCCGTGCTCGCGCGCTCGACCGTCGACAGGCGCAGGCGCGGGGTCATCACGTCGCCCGCGGTCAGAGCGGAGAAGCGGAGGGTGCGCCCGAGCAGGTCGGCCGTGTCCTCCTCGAGCAGTCCCGCGCTGGCGGAGTGGCGCACGAGGCTCGAGAGCTCCTCGGCGCTGCGGGCGCCAGAGAGCTCCTCCTTCGGCTCGATGCCGACCAGGCGCAGTAGGGCGTTCGCGCTGCCGTTCAGCAGGGCGACGGCCGGGCGGAACACCGTCGTGAATGCGGTCTGGAGCGGTACGACGAGCTTCGCGGTCGCTCGCGGCAGCGCGAGGGCGAAGTTCTTCGGCACCAGCTCGCCGAAGATCATCGACAGCAGCGTCGCGATGACGATCGCGATGACCGTCATCACCGGCGCGAGCGCCTCCTCCGGGATGCCGAGTCCGCTGAACGGCTCCTGGAGCAGCGTCGAGAGCGCCGGCTCCATCGTGTAGCCGGTCAGCAGCGTCGTGAGCGTGATTCCCAGCTGCGCGCTCGAGAGATGCGTGGAGGTGACGCGCAGCGCCGCGATCGTCAGCCCGAGGCGGGTCTCGCCGCGGTCGCGTCGGGCCTCGAGGTCGGCGCGGTCGAGGTTGACCAGCGCGAACTCGCTGGCCACGAAGACGCCGGTGCCCAGCGTCAGCAGCAGACCTATTCCGAGAAGGAGCCACTCAGTTCCCACGATGGTCGCTCCCGGTCACGAGAGGGAGGTGCGAGCCGTACCGGATGAGCCGGACGAGAAAAGCGGGAGCGACGAGAAAAGCGGGAGCACAGGAGAAGTCAACACAGGGCGGATGCGCAGAGGGAGGGGCGTCCATTGTGGCGTCGAGTCTACCGGGCGGGGGCGAGGGACGGGACTGCTCCGCTGTGCCCGGTCAGAGCCATTTCTTTCGCTTGAACACCGCATACAGCACGAATCCGAACAGCACCATCAGACCCAGCGCCCAGGGGTAGCCGAGCCGCCAGTGCAGCTCCGGCATGTCGTCGAAGTTCATCCCGTAGATGCCGGCCACGAGCGTCGGAGCGAACAGGATCGCCGCCCACGAGGAGATCGTGCGGATGACGTCGTTCTGGGCGAGCCCGGCCTCGGTCTGGCGGCGCGAGACGAGCGTCGAGTGCACGGTGAGCGCCTTGTCCAGGATCGCGCGGAGGGAGTCAACCGCCTCCGTGACGCGGATCGTGTGATCGAGCACGTCGCGCAGCGAGCGACGCAGCTCGATCCGCTCCGGCGAGGGCGAGGGCTCGCCCTCCGCGGGCGTGGAGTCCTGCAGCAGCTCGTGCACCAGCGCGGTCAGCGGCTGTACCGAGCGCTGGAAGTGGATGACCTCGCGCGAGAGCCGGTAGATGCGCTCCGACAGCCCGTCGTCGGAGTCGTCGCCGAAGAGCTGATCTTCGATCTCGTCCACGTCGCCCTGCACGCCGAGAACCACGGGGGCGTACTCGTCGACGACCTGGTCGAGAATCGCGTAGAGCACAGCCTCCGGTCCGCGGGCCAGCAGCGCCGGGTCCTCTTCCAGCCGCCGCCGCACGCGGGCGAGGTCCGGCGAGTCGGCGTGCCGGATCGTCACCACGAAGTCCGGGCCCACGAAGACGTGCAACTCGCCAAAGACCACGGTCTCGGCGGCGTCCGCATAGCGCGCGGGCCGCAGGACCACGAAGAGCCCGTCGTCGTAGCGCTCGAGCTTGGCCCGCTGGTGCCCGCTGAGCGCGTCCTCCACGGCGAGCGGATGCAGGCCGAACTCCTCGGCGACCGCCTCGACCTCCTCGCGGGTCGGCCGGTACAGCCCGATCCAGGCCATCCCCCGCTCGTCCCGCATCAGCTCGAAGGTGTCCTCGAGCGAGTCGGGGTTGCGGATGCGGCGGCCGTCGACGTACACGGCGTTGTCGACGATGGTCATGGGCTCGGTTCTAGCACGCGGCGCACGCTCACCAGCTGACCGGCAGCGCCTTGCCCTCCTCGTAGCCCGCCGCCGACTGCAGGCCGACGTGGGCGCGCTCGTGGAAATCGGCCACACTCCGGGCGCCGGCGTAGGCGAAGGAGGAACGCACGCCCGAGGTGATCATGTCGAGCAGATCCTCGACCGAGGGGCGCAGCGGGTCGAGGTAGATGGTGGAGGAGGAGATGCCTTCGGCGAAGAGGCGCTTGCGGGCCAGCTCGTAGGCGTCGAGGCGGTCGAACCGCTCCTGCACCGCCTTGGCCGACGCCATGCCCCAGCTCTCCTTGTAGACCCGGCCAGCCGCGTCGCTGCGCAGCTCCCCCGGCGCCTCGATCGTGCCCGCGAACCAGGAGCCGATCATCACGGAGGCGGCGCCCGCGGCCAGAGCGAGGGCGACGTCGCGCGGATAGCGCACTCCGCCGTCCGCCCAGACGTGGGCGCCCAGCTCCTGCGCGCGCTCCGCCGTCTCGAGGACCGCCGAGAACTGCGGGCGGCCGACCGCGGTCATCATCCGGGTCGTGCACATCGCGCCGGGGCCGACACCGACCTTGAGGATGTCTGCCCCGGCGTCGACGAGATCGTGCACCGCGTCCGCAGTGACGACGTTGCCCGCTGCGATCGGCACCCCGAGATCGAGCGCCGAGACCGTCCGCAGCGCCCGCAGCATCCCCTCCTGATGGCCATGCGCGGTGTCGAGGACCAGGACGTCGACGCCCGCCGCGACGAGCGCGCGCGCCTTCGCCACGACGTCGCCGTTGATGCCGACCGCAGCCGCGACGCGCAGCCGCCCGTCGGCGTCGAGGGCCGGGTCGTAGATCGTGGAGCGGAGCGCGCCGGTGCGCGAGAGCGTGCCGACCAGCGCGCCGTGGTGCAGTACCGGGGCGAAGTCGAGGTCGGCGGCCACCATGAGGTCGAAGGCGGCGCGCGCGGTGGGCACGTCGTCGGCGTCGATGGAGGCAGTGGCGCTGTGCACGAGGTCGCCCAGCCGCGCATCCGGCAGGGCGGTCGCCAGACGCGAGGCGGGGACGCAGCCCACGATCGCGCCGCCCTCCTCCTGCACCACGAAACCGTGGCCGGCAACGGCCGGCAGGATGCGCAGCGCCTCCTCCACAGTGGTGGCCGCCGAGGCGGTGAGGGCACCGGAGAAGGCGACCGGCTGGCGCTTCACCCAGCGGATCGCGGCGTCCAGGGCCTGCAGGGGCATGTCCTGCGGCAGGACGCCGAGGCCGCCGCGGCGAGCCAGCGTCGCCGCCAGACGCTGACCCGTGACCGAGTTCATGTTCGAGGAGACGATCGGGATCGTCGCCCCCGTGCCGTCGCCCGGAGCGAGCGACACGTCCAGGCGGCTCGTCACAGATGAGCGGCCGGGGACGAGGAAGACGTCCGAGTAGGTGAGGTCGCCTGAGGGTGTGCCGCCGGAGAAACGCATGGGGAAACGCTACTGCGGCGCGGCCCCGGGTCGGCCGTGCAGGGAACGGGGTTGGGCGCGGAGGGAACGGGGCTAGGCTTGCTGATCGGGACGGGACCAGGCGACGGCACCGGTTCCCGTGGTGCGAGGACGACCTCCTCCGCTGCGGTAGCAGGCGCCGAGGGATGCGACGGGCCCGTCCGGATGATCAATGATGAATCAACGGAGAGAGTGGGCGATCGGCTGTGTCGAGCCAGTTGACCGGAGCAGGAACAGAGCAGGGCGCGGAGGACTTCGGAGCCAACGAGTGGCTCGTGGAGGAGCTGTACGAGCAGTACAGCGCCGACCGCGCCTCGGTGGACGAGTCCTGGTGGCCCATCCTGGAGCGCTACGGCGCCCAGCTCGCGAACTCCGGCAAGACCGCGCCGGCGCCCGCCCCGCCGCGGCACAGCAGGCACCGGTCGCCGAGCGGATCTCCTCGAGCGGCGGAGGTGCCGTGACCCATCCCGCCCCCACGTCCTCCGAGCAGGCCCCCGCATCCCGCACGACGTCCAAGCAGCCCAAAGCCCAGCCGATCCCGGCCGACGCGCCGGTGAGCAAGCCTGCTGAGGAGGACTCCACGCCGAACGAGGACGTCGTCACTCCGCTGCGCGGCATGGCGAAGAGCCTCGCGACAAACATGGACGCCAGCCTCAGCATCCCCACCGCCACGAGCGTCCGAACGATCCCGGCGAAGCTGATGATCGACAACCGCATCGTGATCAACAACCACCTGCGCCGCACCCGCGGCGGCAAGGTCTCGTTCACCCACGTCATCGGCTGGGCGCTCATCCGCGCGCTCAAGGACTTCCCGAGCCAGAACGTCTTCTACGACGAGGTCGACGGCAAGCCGGCGGTCGTCGCTCCCGCGCACGTCAACCTGGGCATCGCGATCGACATGCCCAAGCCCGACGGCACCCGCGCCCTGCTCGTCCCGAGCATCAAGCGCGCGGACACACTCAGCTTCACCGCCTACCTCTCGGCCTACGAGGACCTAGTCAAGCGGGCCCGCGGCAACAAGCTCGTCGCCGGCGACTTCGCGGGCACCACGCTCTCGCTGACGAACCCCGGCGGCATCGGCACGGTCCACTCGGTCCCGCGCCTGATGAAGGGCCAGGGCTGCATCATCGGCGCCGGTGCCCTCGAGTACCCGGCCGAGTTCCAGGGCGCGTCCGAGAAGACGCTGGTCGAGCTGGGCATCGGCAAGACCATCACCCTGACCTCGACCTACGACCACCGCGTCATCCAGGGCGCCGGCTCGGGCGAGTTCCTGGGGATCGTGCACGAGCTGCTGCTCGGCGGTCGCGACTTCTACGAGGACATCTTCGCCGCTCTACGCATCCCCTACGACCCGATCCACTGGTCGACCGACATCGCCGTCGACCTGGCCGAGCGCGTCTCCAAGACCGCCCGCGTCCAGGAGCTCATCAATTCGTTCCGCGTCCGCGGGCACCTGATGGCCGACGTCGATCCGCTGGAGTACGTGCAGCGCTCGCACCCCGACCTCGCCATCGAGAGCCACGGACTCACCTTCTGGGACCTCGACCGCGAATTCGTCACGGACGGTTTCGGCGGCAAACGCCAGCTCAAGCTCCGCGACATCCTCGGCATCCTCCGCGACTCCTATTGCCGCACGGTCGGCGTCGAGTACATGCACATCCAGGACCCAGAGCAGCGCGCGTGGATGCAGCACAAGCTCGAGCGCGGCTACGAGAAGCCGGGCCACGACGAGCAGCTGCGCATCCTCGGCAAGCTCAACGAGGCCGAAGCCTTCGAGACCTTTCTGCAGACCAAGTACGTGGGCCAGAAGCGCTTCTCGCTCGAGGGCGGGGAGTCGCTGATCGCCCTCTTGGACGCTGTGCTGCAGGGCGCGGCCGACGAGCAGCTCGACGAGGTCGCGATCGGGATGGCCCACCGCGGTCGCCTGAACGTCCTGACCAACATCGCCGGCAAGACCTACGGTCAGATCTTCCGCGAGTTCGAGGGCACGCAGGACCCGCGCACGGTCCAGGGCTCCGGAGACGTGAAGTATCACCTCGGCACCGAGGGCACCTTCCGCGGTGCGGCCGGCGAGGAGATCCCCGTGTACCTCGCGGCGAATCCCTCCCACCTCGAGGCCGTCAACGGTGTGCTCGAGGGCATCGTCCGCGCCAAGCAGGACCGCAAGCCCATCGGCACCTTCACCACGCTGCCGATCCTCGTTCACGGTGACGCGGCGATGGCGGGTCAGGGCGTGGTCGTCGAGACCCTGCAGATGTCGCAGTTGCGCGCGTACCGCACCGGCGGCACGATCCACATCAACATCAACAACCAGGTCGGATTCACGACTCCGCCGCACGAGGCGCGCACCTCGATCTACTCGACCGACGGCGCCAAGTCGATCCAGGCACCGATCTTCCATGTGAACGGCGATGACCCGGAGGCCGTCGTGCACGTCGGCCAGCTCGCGTTCGAATACCGCCAGCGCTTCCACCGCGACGTGGTCATCGACCTGATCTGCTACCGCCGCCGCGGGCACAACGAGGGCGACGACCCCTCGATGACCCAGCCGCTGATGTACAGCCTGATCGAGGCGAAGCGCTCGGTGCGCAAGCTCTACACCGAGGCGCTCGTGGGTCGCGGCGACATCACCGAGCAGGAGTACGACCACGCGCACCAGGACTTCCAGAACCGCCTGGAGCGCGCCTTCGCCGAGACCCACGCCGCGCAGACCGGCGCGATCCCCGTGATCACCGCCAACGGTGACTCCGTGGCCGACCTTGAACTGCCCGACGCGCAGCAGGGCGAGGACTATCCGGGCGAGCCCGAGGTGACCGGAGTGAAGAACGAGGTCATCACCCGCATCGGCGACGCCTTTACCACTCCGCCCGAGGGCTTCACCGTGCACCCGAAGCTCCAGCAGCTCCTCACCAAGCGCAAAGAGATGAGCCGCTCCGGCTCGATCGACTGGGCGTTCGGCGAACTGCTCGCGCTCGGCTCGCTCCTGCTCGAGGACACCCCGGTGCGCCTGGTCGGCCAGGACACCCGCCGCGGCACCTTCGTCCAGCGCCACGCCGTGCTGCACGACCGCGAGAACGGTCAGGAGTGGCTGCCGCTGATGAACCTGTCCGAGCAGCAGGCGCGGCTCTGGATCTACGACTCGCTGCTCTCGGAATACGCGGCGATGGCGTTCGAGTACGGCTACTCGGTCGAGCGGCCCGACTCGCTCGTGCTGTGGGAGGCGCAGTTCGGCGACTTCGCGAACGGCGCCCAGATCGTGATCGACGAGTTCATCTCGTCGGCCGAGCAGAAGTGGGGACAGCGTTCCTCGCTCGTGCTCCTGCTCCCGCACGGCTATGAAGGCCAGGGGCCCGACCACTCGTCGGCCCGGATCGAGCGCTACCTGCAGATGTGCGCCGAGCGGAACATGACCGTCGCACGCCCGTCGACGCCAGCGTCATACTTCCACCTGCTGCGCCGCCAGGCCTACTCGCGTCCGCGCCGCCCGCTCGTCGTCTTTACTCCGAAGGCGATGCTGCGCCTGCGCGGAGCATCGAGCCCCGTGGAGGACTTCACCTCGGGACGCTTCGAACCGGTGATCGACGACGCGCGGATCCAGGACGCCTCGGCCGTGCAGCGCGTGCTGTTGCACGCCGGCAAGGTCCACTACGACCTCAAGGCCGAGCTGGAGAAAAAGCCGGACGACGCCATCGCGCTAGTCCGGGTCGAGCAGTACTACCCGGCACCGATCGACGAGTTGCGCGGCATCGCCGAGCGCTACCCCGACGCGGAGTTCGTCTGGGTGCAGGACGAGCCCGAGAACCAGGGCGCCTGGCCGTTCATCGCCCTCGAGGTGGCTCCGAAGCTGGGCCGCGCGATCCGCGTGGTCTCGCGTCCGGCGGCGGCCTCGCCCGCGGCCGGTTCGGCCAAGCGGCACGCCTCCGAGCAGGCCGACTTGCTGTCGCGGGCGCTCACCCGCTGACCAGGGCTCGCGACATCCCGTTCGGCTCGTCGGAACCTCACGGTCCGGCGGGCCGAACCTGTTCTCGCGAGCCGGCGGTGCTCCGAGCGGCTCGACTAGAGGCGCGCAGAAGCGGACGAGTGCGCAGCGTGCTCGTCACGGAGCATCCCGAGCACCTGGGCGCGCAGGTCCTCCGGTGCGGTCTCCTTGCAGGCGCGCTGCACCGCGACGGTCAGGACAACGCCGACCTTCGCCTCGTCGGCGCAGTCGACGCACCCGGCCATGTGCTCGCGGATGTCGGCGGCGTCCTCCTTGCACAGCTCGTTGTGGAGGTACTCCTCGAGCTCGGCCTTCGCCTTCGTGCAGCCGCTGTCGGTCATTTCGTGCTCCCGGAAGTGAATGCGGCGCGGAATCCGCGCTCGCGTGCGTAGTCGGTGAGTCGTTCGCGCAGCATGCGCCGGCCGCGGTGCAACCGGCTCATGACGGTCCCGACGGGGGTCTTCATGATGTCCGCGATCTCCTGGTAGGAGAAGCCCTCGACGTCCGCGAAGTAGACGGCGAGCCGGAAGTCCTCCGGGATCGCCTGGAGCGCCTCCTTCACCGCGGTATCGGGGAGGTGGTCGATCGCCTCCGCCTCGGCCGAGCGGCTCGAGGTAGCCGTGGTCGACTCGGCGCCGCCCAACTGCCAGTCCTCGAGCTCGTCGATCGCGCTCTGGTAGGGCTCGCGCTGCTTCTTGCGGTACGAGTTGATGAACGTATTGGTGAGGATGCGGTACAGCCAGGCTTTGAGGTTCGTGCCCTGCTCGAACTGGCGGAACGCGCCGAAGGCCTTCGCGAACGTTTCCTGCACGAGGTCCTGCGCGTCCGAGGGGTTCTTCGTCATCCGCAGACCGGCCGCGTAAAGCTGGTCGATGAAAGGCAGCGCCTGCTGCTCGAAGAGGGAGCGGAGATCGACGGGAGCCTGGACCGGGGCGTCGTCCAGCGACTCCTCGACGGTCTCCACAATCGTCTGCTCCGCGTCGGCGGGCGCGGGAGCCTCGTCGGCGGGGGTGGTGCGGGGTTCGTCGTCGCGAGTCATCACGAGCGATTCTAGAGCGGCGGCGCGGCGGAGGACCGGGGTTGCGGGTCGCGGACGCCTGCGGGTGGCGGGTCGGAGAGTCGCGGGTGCTGCCGTCATGCTCCGCCTCCGTCACGCTCCTGCCGACGCCCTGCGCGCCGACTATCCTGACAACCGATGGTCTTCTCGCGTTATTCCGCTCCCGAGTTCGATCCGTACGGCGACGCCCGTGCGCTCCCCGGCGACGACGCCTGGCCCGCACCGCTCGCGGCCGGGGCGCTCGACGCGGAGGTTGGTCTCCCCGGATCCAAGTCGCTGACCAACCGCGAACTCGTCCTCTCGGCCCTGGCCGACGGGCCCTCGACCCTTCGGGCGCCGCTGCACTCCCGCGACAGCGCCCTGATGATCGAGGCGCTGCGCTCGCTCGGCACGACGATCCGCGAAGCGGGCACGACCGGTGACTTCGGTCCCGACCTCGTCGTCGAGCCGGCCGAGGAGCTGCTCGGTTCGACCACGATCGACTGCGGCCTCGCCGGCACGGTGATGCGCTTCGTCCCGCCGCTGGCCGGCCTAGCGCTCGGCCCGACGACGTTCGACGGTGACCCGTACGCCGCGAAGCGGCCGATGGGGGCCACGATCTCCTCCCTCCGCTCGCTCGGCGTCGACGTGGCCGACGACGGACGAGGCGCGCTCCCCTTCACCGTGCACGGCTCCGGATCCGTCCGGGGCGGCGACATCGTCGTCGACGCCTCCCGATCGAGCCAGTTCGTCTCGGCCCTGCTGCTGGCCGGCGCGCGCTTCGAGGAGGGGCTGCACCTGCGCCACGAGGGCAGCACGGTGCCCTCGCGTCCACACATCGACATGACGATCGCGGCTCTGGCGGCACGCGGAGTCGAGATCGGCACCCCGGCCGACGGCGAGTGGACGCTCGCGCCGCAGCGGATCGCGGGCGCCGACGTCCTGATCGAGCCCGACCTCTCGAACGCGGCGCCGTTCCTCGCCGCAGCCCTCGTCACGCGCGGCCGGGTCCGCCTGCGGCACTGGCCGACCGCCACGACGCAGGTCGGGGCCCACCTCGAGCGGATCCTGCCGCTGTTCGGCGCCCTCGTCGAGCGCGACGGGGACGACCTGGTGGTCACCGGCGGCAACGAGATCCTCGGCGTCGACCTCGACCTCTCCGAGGGCGGCGAGCTCGCCCCCGCCCTGGCGGCACTCGCGGCGCTCGCCTCCACCCCCAGCACGCTCACCGGCATCGGCCACATCCGCCACCACGAGACCGACCGGCTCGCCGCTCTGGCCGCCGAGATCACCGGCCTCGGCGGCACGGTCACCGAGCTCGAGGACGGCCTGCGGATCGAGCCCGCCGACCTGCACGGCGGTCGCTGGCGCACCTACTCCGACCACCGCATGGCGCACGCCGGCGCGCTGATCGGGCTGGTCGTCCCCGGCGTCGTGATCGAGAACATCGCCACGACCGCGAAGACCCTCCCCCAGTTCCCGGAGCTGTGGACGACCCTCGCCGGATCGGTCTGACCCGTGTCGTGGTGGACGGACAGCGGCCTCGACGCGGACGGCGCTCTCGACGACTTCGACGGCTACGACGAGTCGGACGCGCGGGTGCGGCCGAACCCGAAGGGCACCAAGCCGCGCACCAAGAACCGTCCCGCCTACGAGGACGCCGAGAGCGCGATGGTGCTCGGAGTCGACCGCGGCCGCTACACGGTGATGATCGGCGACGGGACGCCGGAGGAGCACGAGTTCACAGCAGCTCGGGCCCGCGAGCTGCGGCGTCAGGCGATCGTCGCCGGCGATCGTGTCGACGTGGTCGGCGACTCCAGCGGGGACGAGGGGACCCTTGCGCGAATAGTCCGCATCCGTGAGCGCTCCACGCTCCTGCGCCGCAGCGCCGACGACACCGACGCGATCGAGCGCGTGATCGTCGCCAACGCCGACCAGATGCTCTGCGTGGTGGCCGCTGCCGACCCCGAGCCGCGGACCCGGCTGGTCGACCGCTACCTCGTCGCGGCCTTCGACGCCGGGATCACTCCGATGCTCTGCATCACCAAGACCGACCTCGCGGATCCGGCCCCGTTCCTGCGCAACTTCGAGGGGCTCGAGCTGCGCGTGTTCCTCTCGAGCCAGGACGAGCCGCCCGTCGATGAGATCGCCGAGGCCCTGCTGGGCCACGAGAGCGTCGTCGTCGGGCACTCCGGAGTCGGCAAGTCGACCCTCGTGAACAAGCTCGTGCCGGACGCGCACCGCGCCACCGGGCACGTCAATACGGTGACGGGTCGCGGCCGGCACACGTCCTCCTCCACCGTCTCACTGCGCGTGCAACGCGGCGACCGCCACGGCTGGGTGATCGACACCCCCGGCGTCCGCTCGTTCGGGCTTGGCCATGTGAACACCGACAACATCCTCGGCGCCTTCACGACCCTCGCGGTGATCGCGGAGAACTGCCCGCGCGGCTGCACGCACCTGCCAGACTCCCCCGACTGCGCGATCATCGAGACAGTCGAGGACGGCCTGCTGGGCGCCAGCGGACCGGAGCGCCTCGACTCGCTCCAGCGCCTCCTGACCACCTTCGCCACGACCGACGGAAGCAGACGATGACCGACCTCTCCCCCCTCCCGACCGAGGCGCGCCTCGCCGCCGGCGACACCGCTCCCGCCTTCACGCTGCCGAACCAGGACGGGGAGCCCGTCTCGCTCGCGGAGCACCGCGGGCGCCGCGTCATCCTCTTCTTCTACCCCGAGGCGGACACCCCCGGCTGCACCACGGAGGCGTGCGACTTCCGCGACAACGCGGCCTCGCTGCGCGACTCCGGCTATGAGGTGCTCGGGCTCTCGCGCGACACCCCAGAGGCCTTGCGTCGGTGGGCGGACGCGCAGGGCATCACCTACCCGCTGCTGAGCGACCCCGACATGACGGTCCATCGTGCCTACGCGGTCTGGGGCGAGAAGAAGCTCTACGGCAAGACGGTCGTCGGCGTGCTGCGCTCGACTTTCGTGGTCGGGGCCGAGGGCGCGCTCGAGTTCGCTCAGTACGGGGTCCGGGCGACCGGGCATGTGCAGGCACTGCGGAAGAAGCTGAAGCTGATCTGACCCTGGCGCGCGGTGCCGGTCAGCGCGCGCCAAACGCCTCCTGTACCCGTCGTCTCTGCGAGCATCGCTCATGTCGATGAGAGCGGCGCCGTCGGTGCCCCGTCGAGACGAGGGGTAGACAGGGTGCGCACGAGGATTCGCAGGACGCTCGTCGGAGCCGCGATCGCGGCCGTGACCGGACTGCTGGCGGGCTGCACACCACCGGCGCCGCCGCCGCTCACCGCGTCGCGGGTGCTGCAATCGGTGAGCGTGTCCGCTTCGACCGACGGAGGCGTGCGGGCGATCGAAGGAACGGCCCTCGGCGTCGGCGACGACCCATCCGACGCCACCGTCACGACCACCGCCTACGACCCCCACGCCGTCGCTGCCGACCTCCCGGTGCGCATCCGCGCCTCCTGGCGCACCGCCGACGCCTCGGGTACCGATCTGGCCGAGCTCGCAGGCCGCTCCGGTCGGGTCGAGATCTCGCTCGCGATCGAGAATTTGACGGTGCACGCTGAGGAGGTCGGATTCGACGTGGCCGGGCGCGCGGCGAGCCGCTCGGCGCTCGTGGGGGCTCCCTTGACGATCGTCGCCTCGACGGTCCTGCCGGGCGTCTCACCGAGCCGCGTGGTCACCACGAGTGAGTCGGGCGCCGTCACGAACGGCGTCTTGAGCAGCGACGACCGAGGCGACGCCGTCGTGCAGTGGGCGTCCCTCCTCGCGCCGCCCGGCGGAGGCGCGACCGCCACGTTGACACTCGTGGCGGACGTCGCGGACTTCTCCGTCCCGGCGTTCGACCTGGCGGTGCAGCCGGGATTGAGCACCGATCCGACGATCGCGGGTGCCCTCGACGCGGCCTTCGATACCGGAGCCGCCTCGCCGCTCGCGCTCGAGCGTCGCACGATCGAGGTGATCACCTCGGTCGACGACCTGCTCACCCAGGCGGGCACGACCGTCGCCGAAGTACGGACCTCGCTCGACGCGACCTCCGAGACGCTCGGCGTCCGCACGGCAGAGGAGCTGCGCACCAGCAGCGCCTCGACGGCGGCCTCGATGCAGGGCCTCTCCGGGCAGCTCACCACGCTGAAGTCCCAGCTGTCGGAGACAGTCTCGGGCACCGAGTCCGGCCTGCTGCAGCAGCTCTCCCAGGCGATCGACGCGGTCGATGCGATGCTCGGCGACACGTCCGCGGCGGTGCCGACGCCAAAGCTCTCGGGCAGCGGCTGCGCCGTAGCGGTCGAGCGCGGCGGCGGCAGCAGCTCCGGCTCGATCCACTCGGAGCTGCTGCGGCTGACGAGCGAACTCGACGCCTACGGGACGGCCACCGGATCCTGTCGGGACGAGGTCGTCACCGCGCTTCGCAGCGCCGTCGGGCCGGAGGCGCCCTCCGCCGAAACCTGCACCACTCCCTCGATGACCTGCTCGCTCGCCGCCTCCGGCGCTGCCGTTGACGCGGTGCTGGTCGGGCTCCTCACTCGCGGGCAGGAGCTCGTGGACTCGCTGAAGCCCGAGCTGATGGCCGGAGTACAAGCCGAGTACGCCGCGCTCTCGAGCCGAGTTGATGCGACCTCGAGCGCAATCGGCGCTCTCGCGGATCCGAACGGATCCGTCGCGGAGGCCCTCGCGGGGCTGTCGTCGACCCTCGACGGGCTGGACACCGGCACCGGTGAACTCGAGAAGGCGGTCACCTCTGTCGGCAAGGCCGCGACGACCGCGCTCGACGAGCTCGGCACGCCGAGTACCGCGGGCTCGCTGTCGGCGCAGAACCAGGACCTGGCCGATCGGCTCTGCGAGCTGCTGCCCGCCACTCCAAACGCGACGACTCCGACACCGTCGCCGACCCCGCGCCCGACGAGCGCTTCCACCGGAATCTCGCGCAGCTCCGTCGAGGAGCTTCGGGCCTATCTCACCGCGACTCCCTGCTCCGGCAAGGGGCACCTCGACACCCCCAAGGGCTACTCCGCCCCCGTGGCCGACCGGCTGAAGGAGCAGGTTGAGGCGTGGACCTCGGTCGCGTCGACCGTCGGCGACACGGGCGCCGGCGCCGACCTCACCACGCTGCGGACTGCGCTCGCCACGCTCCGCAGCGACGTGGCCGCAGCCGGTGCGACCGCCGGCTCCGACGATGCGCGCCTCACGGGGCTGCTCGCTGCGCTTCGCACCGATGCCGCTGCGCTGACCGCCCGACGCGAGGCACTCGGTGTGCGCGTCGATGCTCTCAGCGCTCAGCAGGACGCCCTCGCTCCGGCGATCGAGCAGGCGTTCGCCGAGGCCGACGCGGCCGCCTCCTCCGCGGTCAGCGCGCTCCTCGACGAGCAGGTGCGGCAGGTGTCGACCCAGTCGGAGGTCGACGCCGAGGCGGTCACCGCGATGTTCGGCCGGTCGGTATCAGGACTGCACGGGGCAGCGGCCGGCATTCGCACGGACGCGGCGGCGACCGTCGATGCCGAGCACCAGGCACTCAGCACCGCTGAGGCCCGCATCGGGGAGGCTGTCTCCGAGCGCACCCGCGATTCGCTCGCGAGGATCGCTACGACCATCGACGCCTCCACCCGCGACACCGACGCAGCCTCCGCTCTGCTCGCCGCCGATCTGCACAAAGTGCTCCTCGACCTGGGCGATCGGAGCGTCGGCGGTTCCGGTCTGCTCGGGTCGATGACGACGAGCGCCGCCAAGGTCGGCACGGCGGACGTGCAGCTCGCCCTCGCCTCGCAGAGCGCTCAGGGCTACGCCGCGGTACGCTCCGAAAACGTCTCCGGAATCCTCCTCACCCAGGCGCAGGAGCGGGCCTCGATTCAGGCCGGGGACGCGCTGCCGGCGTTCCACCTCGAGCTCCCCGACGGCACACGGACGCAGACCGTCTACTCCTTCCGGATCGGGGAGGAGCGATGACCCGCCCCGCGCGCCGTGCCGCGCCGCGTGCCCGACCCAACCGACGAACGATCCTGCTGATCAGCGCGGTGGTCTGCGCACTACTGGCCCTCGGCGGGGTACTTGTCTCGCTCCTCCCCCCGCGATCGGCGCCGACGACCTCGGTCGCCGCGCTCCCCGTCGGCTTCTCCTGCGCCCGGGTGCCCGAGCAACTGAAGCTCGGAGTCGTCGTCTCCCTGAGCGCGGCTCCGGGTGAGGGCGCGGAGTGGAAGGATGCGGCGAACGGAGCCGTCGTTGCCGCGCGCCGGTTCGAGATGGGCGGGTGCGAGGTCGGTCTTGTCGCCGCCGACGATCACGGCACACCCGAGGGAGCGCGTGCCGCGATCGAGCAGCTGGCAGGCGAGCAGGTGTCGGGGATCGTGCTTGCGACCCGCGGAGGGCACACCGGCGCCGCGCTGGAGGCCGCCCGCGCCGCGGGGATCGCCCTCGTCCTCCCCTACGGCGGCGACCCGGCCGGGTCCGGTGACGGTGCCTGGCTGACCGCGCCGGACACCGCGGCGGCGGACGCGGCGCTCGTGGAGGCGGCCGGCGCCGACGCCCGAGTGCTCCTCGTCGATGCCGGTGGTGGCACCCCACACGGTCTCTCGCCCGCTGCGACGGTGACCGCCGATCCGGGGGCCACCGCTGACGCCCTGATCGCTGCCGCGCGGCCTCACCTTGAGGGCACGCAGACGGTGGACCGCGTGGTCGTGTCCGGGCCCGCCGCCGCTCAAGCGGTCGCGGTCGCTGCTCTACAGGCCGCCGGGTCGACCGCGCCCGTCCTCCTCACGCCCGATGCACTCAGCCCCGCTTTCGCCCCCGCGCTCATCGCCGCCGGAGGCACTCTCTCGGGAGATCTCACCACCGTCGGTGCGGACTCGGGTGATGCAGTCGCCCTGCGCGGCGATGAGCGCGGCCGCGCGGCCTCCGCGTTCCTGGGCGCCGTGCGGATGACCGCCGACGACTCCGCGGGGATGACCCTCCTCGGCGATCGTGAGTTCGACGATGTCGCCGCAGTCGCCGATGCATCCAGCCACGACGCGGTGGTTGCGCTGGTAAGAGCCGCGGCCGCAGCGGGCAGCAGCACGCCCTCCGCGGTCACCGCCGCTCTCGCCGGATCCACGGTTGGGCCGGCCGACGGCCTCGTCGGGCCGACGCTCGACTTTGGTGCGGCGAGCGTGCTCACCAGCGCGGTCGTTCCCCTGCACGCGTCGCCGCAGGACCTCGGCCTCCGGCCCACCGACCCGCCACTGCTCTGGTTCGCCGGGCAGACCCGAACCTGAGAGCCCCGATGCGACTCCTTCTCGACCTCGACGACGCCCGCACCGACATCGACCTCGGGCGCTACCGCAGCTCGGCGACCCTCGGCGATCTCGTCGGTGCCGTCACCGGGCATCGTCCGCCGACCGGAACGACGCTCGCCGTCGACTCCGCCCTGCACCCGATCGACACCAAGCTGGTCGACCTGCTTCTGCTCGAGGGAACCCGGATCGCCCGCTCTCCCGAGCCGCGGCCCTCGGCGGTCCGCGGCTGGACCGCCACACTCTCCGGCGGGCTCGGCGCCGGACCCGTGATCGAGATCCCGCGGAGCAGATCGCTCACCGTCGGCCGATCCCCGCACGCCGATATCGTCCTGGACACGGCGAGCGCATCCTGGGAACACTTCTCCGTGACCCGCGAGGGCGATGCCCTGCGCGTTCGGGATACGGACAGCACGAACGGCACGCTGGTCGACGGCGTCCCCGCGAGCGGCGAGGGCGTCCTCGTCACCGACGCCGCAGTCGTGATCGCCGGAGGCGCGGCGCTGATGCTCCGCGCCGCGCCGCGCGAGCCCCTCGCCCCCGAACCGGGGAGCCTGAACAACGTGACCGCGAATGCGACCGTGCCTTTCAACCGGCCGCCGCGGCCAGGGCGACCAGCCACCGCCGAAGCGGTCGTCCCACCCGGCCGCGTCGAGGTCGCGTCCGCCACGAAGTTTAGTGTGATCACCGTCGCGGCGCCGCTGGTCCTCGCCTTCGCGATGGTCCTGATCATGGGCGACGCCCGTTACGCCCTGTTCGCCGCGCTCAGTCCGGTCGCCGGAGTGGGCATGTGGTTCGAGCAGAAGCACCGGCACACCCGAGCGATCCGAACCGAGGAGCAGCGCTTCGGCGAGGCGCTGCAAACGCTCCGTGACGACGTCGCCCGCGCGGCACGTCTCGAGCGGGCCCGCCTCGAGGAGGATGCGCCCGATCCGGCGACGACGATCCGTCGCGCAGCGCTACCCGCCACCTCGCTGTGGCAGCGGCGCGCGACCTCCCCGGACGTGCTCAGCCTGCACATCGGCGTCGGCGATGTCCCGTGGTCTCCCCCACTCGACCAGCGCGGAGTGTCACGGCTCGAGGAGCAGGTGCGCGCGATCCTCGCGGAGAGCATCGTCCCGAGCGCACCCGTGTCGATCAATCTCGCGGACGGAGGTGTCGTCGGCATCGTCGGCGACCGCGAGGGCAGCCTCGCCCTGGCACGGAGCCTGCTCTGCCAAGCAGCCGTCCACTGCGGGCCGGCCGACCTCGCCGTCGGTGTGTTCTGCGATCGGGGACGCGACTCCGACTGGAGCTGGGCCTCCTGGCTCCCCCACACCCGGCTCGTCGGCGGCGAGCGCCGTCTCTCCGACCGGCGCGAGCGCAGCACCGAACTCCTCCGTGGTCTTCGCAATGACCGCGCGCCGCGGGTACTTCTGGTGCTGGACTCGGACGTGCTGACCGAGGGCCGCGACGCTCCCGCACGCGAACTCCTCGGGCTCGGACGCGGTGAGCGCGAGCCCGCGACCCGCATCTCCGGTCTTGTCCTCGCGGCATCGGAGGAGCAGCTCCCCGCCTCCTGCACGGTCGTCGTGCGCGTCGGGGCGGACGCGTCGGCGGTCCTCTCGCGTCCCGACGAGCGGACCACCGTCGAGGATGTGGTGCTCGCCGGACTCACCACCGCCACTGCCGAGCGCTGCGCGCGGGACCTGGCACGCTTCGAGGACCCCGAACTCGTCACCGCCGGCGCGGCTCTGCCCGTGCTCGTGCGGCTCCCGCCGCTCCTGGGAACCGATCATCCGACGGCCGCCGATGTCCGGACGTGGTGGTCGAGCGCCCGAGGTGTCCGTGCGCCCGTCGGAGCCGGGGAGCTCGGTCCCCTCGTGCTCGACCTCGTCGCTGACGGCCCACACGGCCTGGTCGGAGGCACCACCGGCTCGGGGAAGAGCGAGTTCCTCCGCTCCTTCGTCGCCGGCCTGGCCGCCTGGAACGATCCAACGCGTCTCAACTTCGTGCTGATCGACTTCAAGGGCGGAGCGGCGTTCGCGGCCTGCGAGCGGCTGCCGCACACGATCGGCACGATCAGCAACCTCGACGCCCAGCTCGCCGACCGTGCCCTGCGCGCCCTCGAGGCCGAGATGAAGCGGCGTCAGCGGATCTTCGCCGCCGCGGGCGAGGGCATCGACAATCTCGACGCCTACTGGGCCACGTCGCCGGCGGAGCCGATGCCACGACTCCTGCTCGTCGTGGACGAGTTCGCCATGTTGGCGAAGGAGCATCCCGACGTCCTGACCTCGCTGGTCAGCGTTGCGGCCGTCGGCCGGACACTCGGGGTCCACATGATCCTCGCGACCCAGCGACCCGCGGGCGTGGTCAACGATGACATCCTCGCGAACACCAACCTCCGCGTCGCTCTCCGAGTGCAGAGCCGCGACGACTCCGCCAACGTGATCGGAGTCTCGAGCGCTGCCGAGATCTCCCGCTCGCAAACAGGTCGGGCCTACGTGAAGCTCGGCCAGAACGACATCTCCCCGGTGCAGACCGCGCTGGTCACCGGGCGCGCGGAGGCGGCGGCGGTCGAAGCGATCGAGGTTCGGCTGGTCGGATTCACGGGGGTGCCGCTCGAGGAATCCGCTCTGGTCACGGCCGACGAGACGACCCCGACCGATCTCGACCTCCTGATCGACGCGGTGGTGGCCGCGAACGCCGATGCCGCCTTCGCGCCGCCTCGTCCGATCTGGCCGGCGCCACTTGGCGACACTGTGCCCTTCGGCGGATTCGGTGCGGAGGAGTCCGATCTCGGCCGCGTCGTCGACGACGTCCTGCAGTTCGCTCTCTCGGACGACCCGGACCGCCAGCGCCAGGTCGCGACCGGCTGGGACCTCGGCGAGGGGAATCTGCTCCTGCTCGGCATCCCCGGCAGCGGCACGAGCACGGCTCTCGCCTCGATCGCTCTCACCGCGACCCGCCAGTTCTCCCCGAACGACCTCGACCTGTACGTCCTCGATGCCGGCTCCCGCGACGGCGCCCCGCTCGCGCGCCTCCCGCACACCGTCTCCTACGTCGGCGCAGGTGCCGGTGCCCACGAGAAACAAACCCGTTTCCTCCGTCACCTCCGCGACGAGGTGCGCAGGCGCCGGGCGTCACCCGGTGAGCATCGTCGAGCGCTGGTGCTCATCGACGGGCTCGCGACGTTGAAGGACGAGTTCGGCGACTGGGAGGGCCTGGCCCTGATGGAAGCGTTCTCTCGCGCCTACGCCGATGGGCCGGAGCTCGGCCTGCATTTCGCGGTGACGACCAGCCGCGCGAAGGCGATCCCCTCCGTGATGGAGGAGGTGACGACGCAGAAGTGGCTGTTCCGCCTCGCGGATCCGCAGGACTACTCCGTCTCGGGCGTGAAGCCAACGTATGCGCCCGCTCCGGTACCGGGTCGCTGCGTCCTGGTCGCGTCGCTCCTGCAGACCCACGTCGCGACCGCAGCGGTCGGTCTCGACCGGGCGATCGCCGAGGTGGTGGCCCGGTGGCCGGACGCTGGGAGCAAGACGAGCGCGGTCGGCACGCTACCCGAGCGGGTCGCAGTGAGCGCGCTCGGGCTCAACGCCCGCTTCGACCAAGAACCGTGGCTGCTTCCGATCGGTCTGGGCGAATCGGACCTCGCCCCACTGGCCTTCCAGGTGTTCGAGGGTGAGCACATCACCGTCACCGGCCCCGCGCGATCCGGCAAGTCGACCGTGCTACTCGCCCTGGCTGAAGCGGCGCGGGTCGCCGGCTCCGTCGCGGTCTGGGGCGCGTGTGATCGCCGGTCCCCGCTGGCGGGCGCCGACCTCGACCGGCTCGCCGTCGGCGCGGATGAGCTGCGGACTCTTCTCGGGTCGCTTCTGATGGAGGACGGCCCCGTGCTGCTCCTCCTCGACGACGCCGAGCGCTGGGACGATTCCGACCAGTCGCTGCTGCGGCTGATCTCGTCGGGCAGACCGGGCCTCTGTGTCGTCCTGGCCGGCCGATCGAACGACCTGCGTCATCATTTCGG